>NZ_JBQFMM010000001.1:0-758431 GCF_056531845.1 Ruegeria sp. K3
TAAAGTGTCGCGGGATGGAGCAGCCCGGTAGCTCGTCAGGCTCATAACCTGAAGGTCGCAGGTTCAAATCCTGCTCCCGCAACCAACTTTAGAAAATCCCAGAGCAGCCCGCGCAGACTACAAACAGTCCACCGGACTGTTCGATTAACGATCAAACCTCGTCAGGCTCATAACATGAAGGCCGTAGGTTCAATTCCTAATGCTGAAAACAAAACACCGTGCAACATCAGATGTTTACGCACCGCCCTAGGGCGGTTTTGTTCATTCTGGGACGCCCCCAAAGTAAGCAAATCCGCAAGTTCCCCAACAAGTTTAATCGCATACTTCCGTTCTTTGGGGACCTACTGGGTCTCCGACAGAAGGCAGCGGATGATCGCCATCACCTCGGCTTTTGTGTATAGATCATTCAACGCTTCTTTTCAAAGTTAACTTGATGATTGTCGATGACTGAAGGCGGCTTTTGGGACGAAAGTTGTTAAGTGTCATTCATTAAACGCTACAGGTCAAAACCAGACAATCTGGTGCGATGTCTGCCGCAGATACAAACGTTTACCGGAACTCCAATCTCAGAATGGCAACATTTCAAACTGCCTATTCGAAGTGGACTAAGTACGTTTTCGCTTTGTCAAATTTCGCGTTGAAGGAACCCTTATCAAAGGTCTGAGACGGTATTGGGGCAGGTGGTAAGCCGGCAAAGACTACGTTTCACACGACCAAGTTACTCGCAGCGAGCCAAAGCGTTACGGAAAAAACAAGAAAACGTATATGAAGTAACATAAAGCTTGCTGCGAATCGATGAGAGGCTTATTAACCGACCTATCGGTCACTTAATGATGTGAATTCAAATTCGGAGTAATCGACCTATGGACGCCTTTATCTGCGACGCCCAGCGCACCCCGATCGGACGATATGGTGGTGGACTAAGCCAGGTGCGCACAGATGATCTTGCCGCCCTGCCAATCGCTTCGCTTGTCGCGCGTAACCCACAGGTGGATTGGTCCAGTCTGGACGACGTGATTTATGGCGATGCGAACCAAGCTGGTGAAAGCAACCGCAATGTGGCGCGGATGGCAGCGTTGCTGGCAGGGCTGCCGGTGGATGTACCGGGAACGACAATCAATCGGCTCTGCGCGTCTGGCATGGATGCGGTGGGCATGGCTGCGCGCGCCATCAAGGCTGGGGATTATGACATGGCGATAGCGGGTGGGGTCGAAAGCATGTCGCGTGCGCCATTTGTGATGCCCAAGGCAACATCCGCCTTTACTCGTGCCAATGCCGTTTACGACACCACGATCGGCTGGCGCTTTGTGAACCCGAAAATGGAAAAGGAATTTGGTATCGACTCGATGCCCGAAACAGCGGATAACGTAGCGGAAGCTTATGGTATCAGTCGCTCCGATCAGGACGCGTTTGCCGAACGCAGCCAGGCCCGCTGGGCCGCGGCGCACCAGACCGGGGTGTTTCAGGAGGAGATCACCCCGGTCACAATCCCCCAGCGCAAAGGTGACCCGGTGGTGGTCGATACGGACGAGCATCCACGTCCGGGGACTACAGCAGAGAAACTGTCTGGCCTAAAGGGCATCAACGGGGTGGACAAGACTGTGACCGCTGGAAACGCCTCGGGTGTTAACGACGGCGCGGCGGCGATCCTGATGGCAAATGAATCTGCTGCGGCAAAGAACGACCTGACCCCGATTGCCCGTGTGGTTGGCATGTCCGTTGCTGGAGTGGAGCCGCGCGTGATGGGCATCGGCCCGGTTCCAGCCAGCCGTAAGGTGCTTGCACGGGCTGGGCTCAGCATCGATCAGATGGATGTGATAGAATTGAACGAGGCGTTTGCCTCGCAGGGCCTAGCCACGCTGCGCGAACTCGGGGTGCCCGATGATGCGCCGCATGTGAACCCAAATGGCGGGGCAATCGCCATTGGCCACCCGCTTGGAATGAGCGGTGCGCGGCTAGTGATGACTGCTGCCTATCAACTGCGCCGCACCGGAGGCCGCTACGCGCTCTGCACCATGTGTGTCGGGGTAGGGCAGGGTGCCGCACTTATTCTTGAACGTGTGTAAGGGAGGAGACCTCACATGTACGCTCAGATGATTAAAACAGCCGGAACAGGCGTGAAATCCCGCGAGGAGATGACCGAGCAGGAACGTGCGTTTCAGGACAAGATCGACGCCGATATCAAGATCGAGCCCAAGGATTGGATGCCCGACGACTATCGCGCGACACTGATCCGTCAAATTGGCCAGCACGCACATTCTGAAATCGTAGGCCAGCTGCCCGAAGGAAACTGGATCACCCGAGCGCCAACGCTGGAGCGCAAGGCGATCCTGCTGGCCAAGGTGCAGGATGAGGCCGGGCATGGGCTGTATCTCTATTGCGCGGCAGAAACGCTGGGTGTCAGCCGGGATGAGATCACCGAGATGCTGCTGGACGGGCGCATGAAATACTCGTCGATCTTTAACTATCCGACCCTGAACTGGGCTGATATCGGCGCGGTCGGATGGTTGGTCGATGGTGCCGCGATCATGAACCAGGTTCCGCTGCAGCGGACGTCCTTCGGACCATACTCGCGCGCAATGATCCGCATCTGCAAAGAAGAGAGCTTTCACCAGCGCCAGGGCTATGATGCGATCCGCAAGATGGCAGAGGGTACGCCAGAGCAGCGTAAGATGGCGCAGGATGCAATAAATCGACTGTGGTACCCGTCGCTGATGATGTTCGGGCCGTCGGACAAGGAAAGCGTGCATTCGGCGCAATCCATGGCGTGGAAGATCAAGATCAACACCAATGACGAGCTGCGCCAGAAATTCGTGGATCAGACCGTGCCTCAGGCCGAATATCTGGGTCTGAGTATCCCTGACCCGGACCTGAAATGGAACGAAGAACGGGGCCATTATGATTACACCGACCCGGACTGGTCCGAGTTTTTCGATGTGATCAAGGGCAACGGCCCCTGCAATGTCGACCGGCTGGCCGCGCGTAACAAGGCGTGGGACGACGGTAAATGGGTTCGCGACGGGCTGCTGGCTCATGCCCGCAAGAAACGCGCCGCAAATCTGGCTGCAGAATAAGACTGCCCTGAGGAGGATACCAAATGAACAACGAATGGCCCCTGTGGGAAATCTTCATCCGCGGACAACATGGCATGAGCCACCGCCATGTTGGGTCGTTACACGCCCCGGACGCGGAAATGGCGATCAAGAACGCGCGCGATGTCTACACGCGCCGCAACGAAGGCGTTTCGATCTGGGTGGTTGAGGCCAACAACATCTCGGCCTCATCGCCCAGCGACAAAGGTCCGCTGTACGAGCCCAGCGAAAGCAAAGTGTACCGCCATCCAACCTTCTTCGATATTCCCGAAGAAGTGGGGGCGATGTAATGAGTGTTCCGGTTTCCAATGACGCTTTGCTGCAGTTTCTGCTTCGGATGGGGGACAATACCCTGATCCTCGGCCATCGCGTCAGCGAATGGTGCGGCCATGCGCCTGTGCTGGAGGAAGACATCGCGCTGGCCAATACCGCGCTGGACCTGATCGGTCAGACTCAGATGTGGCTGGGTCTTGCGGGTGAGATCGACGGCGGCAAATCCGCCGATGATCTGGCCTTTCTGCGCGACGCCTGGGATTTCCGCAATGTGCTGCTGGTCGAAGTGCCGAACGGCGACTTCGGCCGCACGCTGATGCGTCAGTTCCTGTTTGATGCTTGGCATTCGATCATGCTGGGGCATCTGATGAAATCCTCTGACGAACGTGTCGCGGCGATCGCCGCCAAGGCCAGCAAAGAAGTTAGCTATCACCTCGAACGTTCGGGCGATACGGTTGTGGGCCTTGGTGACGGGACCGAGGAAAGTCATGCCCGCATGCAAGAGGCGCTGGACTATCTCTGGCCATATGTCGGCGAGATGTTTGCCAGTGACGATGTTGATGAAGAAATGGTTACGGCGAGGATTGCCCCGAACCCGGCAGATCTGCGCGCAGAATATGACGCTCTGATCGAGCGTGTGCTGTCCGAGGCGACACTAACCATTCCCGAAAGCCGCTTTGCCCATAAGGGCGGGCGCGACGGTCGCATGCATACCGAGCATCTGGGCCATCTTCTGACACAGATGCAGTGGTTGCAGCGCGCATATCCCGGCGCGAAGTGGTAAGGATCAATGCGGGCTTCAACGGATCAGGTGTGGGAATGGCTGGACGCTGTACCAGACCCTGAGATTCCGGTGATCTCGGTCGTCGATCTGGGCATTGTACGCGATGTGCGATGGGATGAAGACACTCTGACGGTTACCGTCACGCCGACCTATTCAGGCTGCCCGGCGACCTCGGTCATCAGCATGGATATCGAAACTGCGCTGCGTGATCATGGAATCGACGATCTGCGGATCGAGACAAGTATCGCACCGGCTTGGACCACCGATTGGCTCAGCGACAAGGGCCGTGCTCGGCTCGAGGATTACGGCATCGCCCCGCCGCAGCCTGCAGGTGGACCTGAACGCTGCCCACATTGCGGTAGCAAGGCGGTTGAAAAGGTCAGCCAGTTTGGCTCGACCCCTTGCAAGGCCCATTGGCGCTGCACCGACTGCCTGGAACCTTTTGACTATTTCAAGTGCATCTGAGGGAGGATCACCGGATGGCACGCTTTCATGATCTGGAAGTTACCGATGTTCACAAAACCATCCGCGATGCGGTGGTCGTGACGTTGAAACCTGTAAACGGTTCAGCCGATGAATTCGACTTTACCCAAGGCCAGTACCTGACCTTCCGCCGCGATTTCGACGGGGAAGAACTGCGCCGGTCCTATTCGATCTGCGCGGGCAAGGATGAGGGCATTCTGCAGGTGGGGATCAAGCGCGTGGATGGCGGCGCATTCTCGACCTGGGCCAACTCCGATCTAAAGGTGGGCGATACGGTGCAGGCGATGCCGCCGATGGGCAGCTTTTACACCGCAATCGATCCCTCCGCCGAAAAGCATTATCTGGGCTTTGCGGGTGGGTCGGGCATCACGCCGGTTCTCTCGATCCTGAAGACGATGCTTGCCCGAGAACCACATTCGCGGTTCACATTGGTATATGCCAACAAGGGCGTGAACACGATCATGTTCCGAGAGGAGCTTGAGGACCTCAAGAACCTCTATATGGGGCGTCTGAACGTGATCCATATTCTGGAAACAGACGCGCAAGAAATCGAGCTTTTTACAGGTCTGGTCACGCAAGACAAATGTGCCGAACTTTTTGAACACTGGATCGATATTCAGAACGTCGACACGGCTTTTATCTGCGGCCCCGAGCCGATGATGCTGGGCATTGCCTCAGCCTTGCGGGCGCATGGGCTGAACGACGGGCAGATCAAGTTTGAACTCTTCGCCAGCGCTCAACCCGGTCGGGTCAAGCGCAAAGTGAGCGGGGCGGACACGGCATCTCAGGACAACCAGACCAAAACATCAATCACCATGGACGGGGCAACGCAAACGATCACCATGCCGAAGGATCAATCGATTCTCGATGCCGCGTTGGAGAATGCGATGGACGCGCCTTACGCCTGTAAGGCCGGGGTCTGTTCAACCTGCCGCTGCCGGGTGCTTGAGGGCGAGGTCGAGATGGTCGCCAATCACGCATTGGAAGACTACGAAGTCGAGAAAGGATACGTCCTGAGCTGTCAGGCCTATCCGCTGACCGACACTGTAGTCGTGGACTACGATCAGTAGACGGAGGGAATGATGGCTGAAGACATGACAATCGAGAGCTATTTGGCAGCGGGTGGTGTCCTGAGTAATCCAACCAACGTGCCTCCGCGCTATCGTGCAGAGCTCATGAAATTGATGGCGACCTTCGTGGACAGCGAACTGGCCGGCGCAGCGGGCTTTGCCGACATCATAAATCTGGGCCCGGGCATAAAGGAACGCATCGCGGCGGCCAAGATTGTGCTGGAAAAGACCGACAACGCAGATCGTGTCCTGAAAATCATGGGCGAGTTCGGAGCCAACACTGACCGCTATGCAAATCACCATCCCTGGACCACACGTCTGGATCGTGATGCGGATATCGGGGCTACGCGGTCCGAACACGACATGCGCCTTGCTGTATTCAACTATCCGATCGAAGGATGGGAAGATGCCGTGGTTATGAACCTGCTGATGAGCCAGGCGGTTGACGTCCAACTCGCCCAGTTTTCGCAGTTATCCTATCAGCCTCTGGCCGAGGCCTTCCGCGAGATTTCCCCAATCGAGGCGCGCCATGGGGAGCTTGCGCTTGAGGGTGCGGGCAAGCTGATAGAACAGGGAAAGGCTGCAGAAATGCAAGCGTCGGTCGAATATTGGTGGCCCCGGGTCGCGGCAAGTTTTGGGGCGGGCACAGCCGAGAAAACCGAAACGCTCCGCAAGCTGGGGCTGCGGCAATTAACCGGGATTGAGATGAAAGATCAGTGGACAGTAAAAGCGACCGAACAGATCGAAAAGCTGGGACTTAAAGTACCCTAGCTTTCAAAGTTGGCGTTTACGGCTCAGCAACCCATACTTCACGGCCAATCCGCGAAGCGTGCGACGCTTTCGCCGATCTTTCTTCAATGACTGCTGGGCTTTAGCACCACATTTCCGATTGAACTCAAAAACGTCAATCACCCGCTCGGCGCAGCCACAGGCTTCGCCCAGACCTACATTGGCGAAATAGAATTTATCGAAACGATCAGGGCGTTGCATGGGTGACCTCCGCCCATATTGAACCTCATCCTGACCGCAGAGCCAAATCAACTCTGTGCCAACAAGGGTTCAAAGGCCATCAACACCTGATAATGTCAGATTGCTTACCAACGCGGCGTAATCGCTGCGCGCGTCGGCATCCGCCCCGGCATTCCACATGTAGAACCAGTTCAACATTCCGAAAACGGACATGGTCGTGGCCCGAAGCTTGGCCGCATCATCCTTGAAAGTTGCAGGCGAGATGCTGGCGATGATGTCACTGACGAACACCACCAGATCCCGCTGATAGCCACGCAGCAGATACTGCTGCTCTTCGGGCAATGCGGACATGCCGCTGGTTTGCACGCGATGCTCATCATCCACGCCTTGATAGGCCAGTAGGATTTCCCGCACCACCCGTTTCAAGCGATCCGCGGGTTCCATCCCGTCAAGGTCCAAGCCGCAAACCTGGTCACGCAATTGCAGCAGGTAACTGTCGAGAATATCGAACAGAATGGCGTCCTTGCTGTCGTAGTAGTGATAGATATTGGCCTTGGATATCCCGCACTCCCGCGCCAGCTGAGACATTGACGCCCGATCAAATCCTTCCTGCGCGAAGACGCGGGCGGCGCATTTTAGGATGCGAGTTCGTTTATGGTCGTGGTCTTTTGCTATCGTGCGCGCCAAATCCTGACCCTCCGTCTGTCGCTTAGCTGTCCCGATTGTCAATCACGCGCCGGGCCTTGCCTTGTGAGCGTTCTACCTCGCCCGGCTCGCCTATATCGATCTCGGTCGAGATGCCAACCACCTCTTTAATCCGGCGAGATAGCATCCGAGCAGCGGCGGTTTTGCTCAGCTCATCGGCTGCATCCGGCGTTGCTTCGACATGCACGCGCATCGCGTCCATCCGGCCAGCTTTGTAAAGTTCGATCTGGTAGTAGGGCGCCAGACCGCCGGTTGCCAGAACCTGCTCCTCGATCTGACTGGGGAAGACGTTGACACCCCGCAGAATGATCATGTCATCCGAGCGGCCCGTGATCTTTTCCATCCGACGCATCGACCGAGCCGTACCGGGCAAAAGCCGCGTCAGGTCACGGGTGCGATAGCGGATCATCGGAAGACCTTCTTTGGTCAGCGTGGTGAACACCAGTTCACCAATCTCACCATCAGGCATGACCTCGCCGGTCTTCGGGTCGATGATTTCGGGGTAGAAGTGGTCTTCCCAGATCACGGGCCCGTCTTTGGTTTCGACGCACTCATTGGCGACGCCCGGTCCCATGATCTCGGACAGGCCGTAGATATCGACGGCATGCATATCGAATGCTTGTTCAACCTCGGAGCGCATCGAATCCGTCCAAGGTTCAGCGCCAAAGACGCCGACAGCCAAGGAACATTCGCGCGGATCGAGTCCAATCTTGTGATACTGCTCAAGAATGTTCAGCATATAGGATGGTGTTACCATAATCCCGTCAGGTTTGAAGTCAGTGATCAGGTCGACCTGCTTGCCGGTCTGCCCACCGCTCATCGGGACGACCGTGGCCCCCAGACGTTCGATTCCATAATGCGCGCCCAGACCGCCGGTGAACAGGCCATAGCCATAGGCGTTGTGCACCATGTCGCCCCGGCGCAAACCGCTGGCACGCAACGACCGCGCCACCAGATCCGCCCAATTATCGATATCGCCTTGCGTATACCCCACGACGGTTGGCTTGCCCGTGGTTCCCGACGAGGCATGAACACGAATGATCTGCTCACGCGGGACTGCAAACAGACCAAAGGGATAGTTTTCCCTCAGATCGTTTTTGTAGGTAAACGGAAACCGTGCCAGATCACTGAGGGACTGAAGGTCGTCAGGATGCACACCGGCCTCATCAAACCGCTGCCGGTACATAGGCACGTTGTCATAAGCATGGCGCAGCGACCATTTCAGCCGATCCAACTGTAGGTTGCGGATTTCATCAATCGAGGCGATCTCGATCGGATCAAGATCCGCCTTGTTCGGAGTAAGATCCTTCATGCCATCCCCCTCATCTCAGGTCTCGTCAAACACCGGACCTTTGACCGCGCGGGAAAAGCCCCGAAATTCTGCGATCTTTTGTCCGGCTTGGTTGGTTATGGATACGTCATAGATACCGCTGCGCCCTGTCAGGCTCAGTTCCGTTGCGCGGGCCGTCAGCAGATCACCGGATCGCGCGGGCGCGACGTAGCTGATCACATTGTGCTGGGCGACCGTGGACTGGTTGCGACTATTGCAGGCAAAGGCAAAGGCGCTGTCGGCCAACATGAATGTCACGCCGCCATGGCAGATCCCGTGCCCGTTGCAGTGATGGTCAGCCACCTGCAACGCCAGCGTCGCAGCGCCTTCATCCATCTCGACCAGTTCCATGCCTGCCCATTTCGAGGCATTGTCCCGCCCCCACATGGCAGCAGCGGCTTTCTGGGCGCGTTCCTTCGGCGTCATCTCATTCTCCCCGAAATACTGGCGCGCGCTTTTCCAGAAACGCAGTAACGCCCTCGGCATAGTCGACGCTTTCGCCGCAGGTTTTCATTGCGTCCGCCTCAATCTCGAGATGATCGGTCAGGGTATTCGTGGCAGCCGCCTGTATCGTCTGTTTCGTCAGGCCAAGTCCCAGCGTTGGACCATTGGCGAACTGTTCCGTTAGTGCGCGCGCCTCGGTCATTAGTTCAGCGTCTGGAATTGCTTTCCAGATCAGCCCCCAATCCGCAGCCTGCTTTGCTGGCAGGGGTTGCCCAGTTAGGGCCAGCCCTTTGGCTCGGGCTTCACCCAGCAAACGTGGCAGATGCCAACTGCCGCCGGTATCAGGTATCAGGCCCACTTTGGAAAATGATTGGATAAACTTGGCGGAGTCAGCGGCAAGTACCACATCACAAGCCAGGGCTAGATTCGCACCCGCCCCGGCGGCAACGCCATTGACGGCGCAGACAACAGGTAATTCCAAGGACCTGATCAGGCGGACCAAAGGCGCGTAGAAGGTGCGAACCGTATAGCCCAAATCCGGCGGACCCTTCATCGTGGCAGGGTTTCGATCGCCCAAATCCTGCCCTGCGCAGAACCCGCGCCCCGCGCCGGTTAACAGCACCGCTCGTGCACCTCCGTCACGCGCGGCCTCAAGTGCAGCGCGCAGGGCATGGTGCATCTCATCCGTGAAACTGTTCAGGCGATCAGGGCGATTGAGTGTAATTTCAACCCATTGACCCATATTCTGCGAAATAATCGTGTCGGACATGCCCGGTTCGCTTTTCATAAGTTACAACAAACTTCTTGCATAAACCGAACGGTTGGTCAATAAATTCTATAGCCGTTTGTGACTCGGCGATCGGAAATGCCATTTGGCCAGCGGGCGGAACAGCATTTCTCGTCGTTGATAGTTACAAAACGTACCATTAACACATTCACGACTTGCGATTTTGAGGAGGAGACCCGGTCATGAAATTCACCAAGCTCACCACATTGTTGGCGTCTGCAACCTTGGCGGTGTCCGGCACCATTGCTTTTGCGGCTGACTACACCCTGACAATTTCCAGCTGGGCCCCACCCACCCACGGCATCAACGCAAAGATGTGGCCCAAATTCGTCGAAATGGTAGAGGAGGCCACTGACGGGCAGGTCACCGCAGAGCTTAAGCTGGGTATCGCTCCACCGCCTGCGCAGATGGACCTGATTATGGATGGCGCGGCCGATGCCTCGATTATCTTTCACGGCTATCAACCGGGACGCTTCGTCACCACCAAGCTGATCGAACTGCCTGGTTACGAAGGCTCGGCCGAGGACGCTTCGGTTGCCTACTGGCGCGCCTACGACAAGTACTTGAAAGCTGCTGACGAGCATCGTGGTGTCAAAGTCATCGCCTTGCACACGCATGGACCCGCGCAGCTGCATTCCAGCGCGCCAGTAACCACTCTGGATGAGGTTTCGGGCCTGAAAGTACGTATCCCGGGTGGCGTTGGCGGAGACGTTGGTGCGGCGCTTGGCGCGACCGGCATCCAGGTGCCCGCTCCGAAAGTCTATGAAACACTGGCATCGAAAGCCGCTGACGGCGTGGTCATGCCACTGGAATCGCGCAAGGGTTTCAAGCTGACCGAGGTTGCGCAGAACGTCTATGAGATGCCCGGTGGCCTCTATCGTGGTTCGTTTGCATTCATCATGAACGAAGACACCTTCGCAGATCTGCCACCCGAGCTGCAGACGGCGCTGGAAGAAAACGTATTCGGTGAACCGCTGAGCCGTGAGATCGGCAAAATCTGGGATGAGATCGACGCCACTGGACGTGAGGCAACCGAGGCGGCGGAGGGCAATGCGATCAACGCTGCCACAGATGCGGATATGGAGAAGTTCTCGGCCATCGCCGAAGACATCCGCGGCAAGGTCATCGCCGAGGTTGACGCAACAGGTGTCGACGCTCAGGCCGCATATGACATGATCAAATCGGAAATGTCCTCCAACTGATCCGACTGCAGGGCGGCTCTTGCGCCGCCCTGACTTACCCTGCGCGAGTTTCCCATGACCCCTATTATTCAGCTTGTGCGCCGTGCCAGCGCCCTTCCCGTGATCGTGGCCTGCATTGCACTGTTTATCCTGATGGTAATGACCTTTTGCGACGTGATCCTGCGTTCGGTCTTCAATGCGCCCATTGAGGCCGCCACCGAGCTGACGCGCATTCTGATGGCAATTCTGGTGTTTTCTGTCCTCCCGATCGTCTCCACCACCAACGGCCATATCGCGGTTGATCTGACAGACGGGTTCTTCCACCGTCTGCACCTGTCGCGCGCGCGGGACGTGGTGATCTATGTGGTTAGCGGCATCATGCTGTTCTGGCCAGTCCAACGCGTTTGGGTCCTGGCTGAGCGGGCGCGGGATTATGGGGATGTGACTGAGTATCTTTCAATCCCCACCTACCTGATCGGCTGGTTCATTACCCTGTCAGTTGCCATCACCGCACTGGTGATGATCGCCACCGGGCTGCTAAAGGCCTTCGCCCCAAATACTCTGTCGGAGCCTATGTAATGACCGCAGCACTGATCGGATTTGCGATTGTATTGACCCTGGTGCTGGTGCGCCTTCCTATCGTCTTTGCCATGGGTCTGGTCGGCACATTGGGCTTTGCCTATGAGCGTGGCGGCTCAATCTTTGATGAGCGCGGGATGAAGGCTGCCATGTCCATGGTGGGCCGACAGATCACCGACACTGCGCAGGACTATGGTCTGTCGGTTGTGCCGCTGTTCATCCTGATGGGCCTGTTCGTGAACAAGGGCGGCATGGCGCGCGAGCTTTATGCGGTGTCCAACGCCTTTCTTGGCCACATGCGCGGTGGTATTGCCATGGCAACGGTTGCGGCCTGTGGCGGATTTTCGGCTATCTGCGGATCATCGCTGGCAACCGCCGCCACGATGTCAAAGGTCGCGATGCCGCAGATGCGGCGTTACGGCTATTCCGATGAACTCTCGACCGCCTCGATTGCCGCCGGTGGCACGCTTGGCATTCTGATCCCTCCATCGGTCATTCTGGTCATCTACGGGTTGCTGACCGAGACCTCGATCGGGAAACTGTTCATGGCGGGCATCATCCCCGGCATCCTCGGCATTCTGTTCTACCTCTTCGCCGTGCGCTGGACCGTCTGGCGCAACCCCGAGGCCGGCCCAGCCGGAGAGCGTGCCACATGGTCCGAACGCATCCGTGCGCTGGGTTCGGTTTGGGCGGTGCTGTTGTTGTTCTTCCTAGTGATTGGCGGGCTTTATGGAGCCTTCGATTTTGAGCCCCTAAACCTGACATTCTCACCCACCGAGGCCGCAGGTATGGGGGCCGCTGGGGCCTTTCTGATTGCACTCTTTCGTGGGGGTCTCACGGTTGGCTCGACATTCGAGGTGCTGAAAGAGACCTGCTTTACCGCGTCTGCCTTGTTCGCGGTGTTGATTGGTGCGCAGATATTCTCAAATTTCATCAATCTGGCCGGTTTGCCCGAAGCCCTGATCGCGATGGTGACCGCCTATGATGTGGCTCCGTTTGTCGTGATCCTGATGATCCTTGGTATCTACATCATTCTGGGTTGCGTCTTCGAATCTCTCTCGATGCTGTTGCTGACGGTTCCGATCTTCTTCCCGTTGGTCACGTCTCTGGGCTATGACCCAATCTGGTTTGGCATCGTCGTCGTGGTTGTCACCGAAATCTCGCTGATCACTCCACCCGTAGGCCTGAACGTCTTCATTCTGAAAGGCGTGGTGGGTGACGTCTCGACCGGCACCATATTTCGTGGCGTCACTCCGTTCTGGATCGCCGATATCTTCCGCCTCGCGCTGATCGTGCTGGTGCCCATCGTGGTGCTGTATCTGCCGCAGCAAATGGGCGCTTTGGGACACTAGTCCCACCGCATCAAACAGGAGAACACCATGTCCCTGCATCAGATTTCCAGCTTCGCCGCTGGTACTTGGGTCGCGCCTGGAGAAGGCGCACGCACCATCGCGTCCGCCATCACTGGCGCACCGTTTGCAAGCGCTGGCAATGCCGCGCTCGACGTGCAGGCGATGCTTGACTATGCGCGCAATACCGGTGGCCCCACGCTGCGCAAGTTAACGTTCCACGACCGTGCTCGGATGCTCAAGGCGTTGGCGCAAGAGCTTTCGGCGCATAAACAAGCCCTTTACGACCTGAGTTTCGAAACCGGAGCTACGCAGAAGGACCACCTGATCGATATCGATGGTGGCATCGGCACGATGTTTGTCTTTGCCTCAAAAGGCCGGCGCGAGATGCCGGATGCGCAGGTTTGTCTGGACGGCGAAATCGAGCAGTTGTCACGCAATGGCACCTTTTTGGGGCAGCATATCTGCACGCCCCTGCAAGGGGTCGCGGTTCATATCAACGCCTTCAACTTCCCGGTCTGGGGGATGCTGGAAAAGCTGGCCCCGACGCTGCTGGCTGGCGTGCCTGCAATCGTCAAGCCGGCTACCAACAGTTGCTACGTCACCGAACTGGCAGTGCGGATCATGCTGGATAGCGGCATCCTGCCTGCCGGTGCGCTACAGCTGGTCTCGGGCGGGTTGGGCGACATGCTCGATCACTTGGATTGTCAGGATGTGGTCAGCTTCACAGGCTCGGCGAACACCGCGTTGAAGCTGCGGCAGACGCCTGCGATCTTGCAGAACTCGGTCCGGTTTGTGGCCGAGCAGGACAGCTTGAACGCTTCCATCCTTGGGCCCGATGCCACGCCCGGCACGCCCGAATTTGACCTGTTCGTCAAGGAAGTCTCGCGCGAGATGACCACAAAGGCGGGCCAGAAATGCACTGCCATCCGACGCATCATCGCGCCCCAGCTGCAGGTCGACGCCATAATTGCCGCGCTGTCTGACCGATTGGCAAAGATCACCATCGGCGACCCCCGTTCCGACACCACCCACATGGGCGCGCTGGTGTCGAACGGGCAGAAAGCCGACGTTCTGGAAAAGGCAGCTCTGATCGGGCAAGAGGCTGAACGGGTTTATGGCAACCCCGACGCGTTCGACCTGCACGGCCCTGAAACCGGCGCATTCGTTCCCCCGATGCTGTTTTACTGTGCTGACCCCGACAAAGCGCAGCGCGTGCACGATACCGAGGCCTTCGGCCCAGTTTCGACCCTCATGGGCTACCGCGATCTGGATCATGCGGTGGCACTTGCCAATCGCGGGCAGGGGTCTCTGGTCACGTCGCTGATCACTCACGACACAAATGTCGCGCACAACGTAGTGATGGGGGCCGCAGCCTATAACGGGCGGATTTATATCAACGACCGCGACTCGATGGCTGAATCGACCGGCCACGGATCTCCGCTGCCCCATATGGTGCATGGTGGGCCGGGCCGTGCGGGCGGTGGTGAGGAAATGGGCGGCGTGCGCGGTGTGAAACACTATATGCAGCGCACGGCCATTCAGGGCTCCCCGCGCATGCTTAGTGGTATCAGCACCAAATGGGTGCCAGGAGCGCCCGAAATCCAAGGTCCGGCACATCCGTTCACCCGTAAATTTGGTGAGTTGCAGGTCGGAGAGACGCTGCACACAGCCTCGCGAACCATCACGCTGGAGGATATCGAACACTTCGCCAATTTCACCGGCGATACCTTTTATGCGCATATGGACGAGGACGCGGCGGCGCGGAACCCGTTCTTCCCCGGTCGTGTGGCGCATGGTTATTTGTTGCTCAGCTTTGCGGCTGGTCTGTTTGTCGAGCCGAACGAGGGGCCGGTGCTGGCTAATACCGGGCTGGACGGGCTGCGGTTCATGAAGCCCGTTGTTGCTGGCGACAGCATCAAGGTGCGCCTGACGGTAAAGCAGAAAACCCCACGCAATGACGATTATGGCGAGGTTCGCTGGCACGTGTCCCTGACCAATCAAGATGACGAACCGGTCGCAGAATACGAGCTTCTGACCATGAACGCCCGCTGACCCGCTGTACTACCTGTTTTTCTTATTGGGCCTAATGGGTTAAACTGGGTCCATGACCGAAAAGACCTCGTGGTTCGAAACGGCTGTGGCCGAACTGGCGGACCCGCAAGACCAGCGGGTCTGGTCGATTATCGTCTCGCTGTTTGGTGACATGGCACAAGAGCCCGGCGCGCAAATCTCGGGCGGTGTTCTGACCCGGATAATTGAGCCGATGGGCATCAAACCCGAAGCGATCCGCGTCGCTCTGCACCGGCTGCGCAAGGATGGTTGGATCGAGAGTGACCGGATTGGCCGCGTCTCGCGCCATGTCCTCTCGGAATTCGGCCGGACGCAATCCGCTGCCGTCACGCCGCGCATATATGCGCGCGGTCCTTCGCCCATTGAAAATTGGCATCTTCTGATCGCCGAAGACGGGTCGGGCACTCAGGTGCTTGAGGACGTGATGCTCAGCGATGACTACATCCCCATTGGGCGCAACGTAGCGATGGGTGCGGGTCCCGTTCCAGATCAGTCGGACGGTTTGCTGGCCTTGGACATCTCTCCGCACGCAGCCCCCAAGTGGGTGCAGGATCGGTTGTGTCCACCCGAATTGCGCGCCTCTTGCAAGGCTCTTCTGGGCGCGGTCGAACGCGCCGCGAAGTCCCGTCCCGAAGGCTGGGCGCCTACACCCTTGCAGAGCGCAACACTGCGCACCCTGCTGGTGCATCGGTGGCGGCGCGTCGTGCTACGCCAGCCGGACTTACCTTTGGCTTTTTATCCTGTTGATTGGGCTGGCCCTGCTTGTCGCGATAGCGTGTTCGGGCTGCTTGATTTGCTGCCACGACCGTCAGCTGATGTGTTGAGCGGAAGTGGTTGAACGCTGAGCGGTCTGTTCAACCATATTATCAGTGCGGCGCACATACCGGGTGCTGGGAGCTTTTCTGACCAAGTCATACCAATTTACACACCAATAATTAGGTTGCGGTTATCTGCCTGCCAATTCAGCCGTTCAGAAAACGCATGGTGCAATCGGGCCCCGGGCAATACCATCGCCTGAGCAAACCTACCGGAGATCCGTGATGTCGATTTTGCTAACGATTGTCTTGTTGCTGATGTCCCTTTTGCTGGGGATGCACATCTGGACTCGTCGCCTAACGCGGCAGGGCACCGAAATGGTGCCGCAACTGGGGCGGATCGTGCCCGTTCACGGTGGCAGCATTCACTATGTCGAAAAAGGCGACCCTTCCAACCCGACAATTGTCATGATCCATGGCCTATCAGGCCAATTGCAGCATTTTACGTATGCATTGGTGGATGATCTTGCTCAGGATTATCACGTTCTCGCGGTTGACCGTCCGGGCTGTGGCTATTCCACGCGCGATGCTGCCCAGTTGGCGGAATTGCCCGAACAAGCCCGCATGATCCACGAGTTTCTGGAAATAAAGAACGTCGATCAAGCCACACTGGTCGGTCATTCTCTAGGTGGCGCCGTGTCTCTTGCGATGGCACTGGATTATCCCGACAATACGGCGGCGTTGGCGCTTCTGGCCCCCTTGACGCAACAAATGCCGGAACCGCCCGCCGTTTTCAAACCACTTGAAATCCGTACCGAGTGGCTGCGCAACCTTATTGGCAATACAATCGCCGTCCCGATGGCCCGAAAAACCGCACCCCTCGTCCTGAAAGACGTCTTCGCACCCGAGCCCGCGCCCTCAGACTTCCTGAACCGTGCTGGGGGTGCCCTTGGTCTTCGCCCCTCGGCCTTTATCACCGCTTCACAGGATGTTGTTGGGGTAGAGGCCAGCATGGGTGCCCTGACTTCACGCTATAACGACCTGCGCGTGCCCGGAGGCATCCTGTTCGGCACAGAGGACCCGATCCTGTCCGCCGAGCTACACGGTGCTACAATGACGAAATTCGGCCTGACCTTTGAGGTCCTGGAACACCGGGGTCACATGATACTCATCACAGAACCCGAAGTCTGCGCGCGTTTCATCCGCCAGATCGCCGAGAATTCCCGCACCCGGCTGGCAGAGCAGGACGCGCATTGAATAACGCAATAAAGAATCTCGGCAGGCACGCTTTTCCCTCTTGACCCTCCCCGGCCCCTCGCTTAAATCGCCTCTCACTCGTGGCGGAGTAGCTCAGTTGGTTAGAGCAGCGGAATCATAATCCGCGTGTCGGGGGTTCAAGTCCCTCCTCCGCTACCACCAAACCCCCCAGCTTTTTGGAACGATTTGATACCAAGGCGCTAAGGCGGCCCTTCACCTCGACTGGCACGCCGTCTTTCTCGGTTGGAGACACAACGATCTCCGAAATCAAGCCGCGCACCGCGTCACGCGCTTTTGGGTTCGGATTGCCGTCATGTGCCTGCATGGAAGAGATCATTTCATCCAGTGCAGTGACATACCTGGATGCTGTCGCTGGATTGAATTCGAGCGCCTTCTCCTTCTCGTCAAAGCTGGCCAATACGTCCGTGACAACCGAAACGCGTTGTTTGGCCTCAGTCAACTTTGCCTCTCCTTCAACTCCTTCAAGAATTCCCATCTCGAAAAGTTCAATACGGCGCGATAGCAGCTTGTTAGCTTCTGCTACCGCGCGTTCGAGCTTCTTCCTGTCCGGTTTGTCCGCTGCGTTGAGTTTGCGACGTTCTTCATTGTAGGTGCGGATGAACTCATCGATGTAGGTTGGCTCAGACAACTCCTTTCGCAGTTCGGTCAGCAGAGCGCTCTCGATCTTGTCGAGGCGAACCTTCCCGTTATTGTTGCAGGAGCCACTCTCTTTGGCCGTTGAGCAACGGATGCGGATGGTATTGCCGTTTCTGTCATGAATCGACATGCCGCCACCGCAGCACCCGCATTTGATCAGCCCCGAGAACGGGCGCACAGGGTTTCGGGTCGATTTTCCCGATCGCTTGGCCGCAGACTGCGTGGCCAAACGCCGCTGAACTGCGTCCCAAAGTTCCTCTTCGACAATACGAAGGTGCGGAACTTCCGCAAATTTCCAGTCTTTGACCGGCTTTTCACGGCTGACCCTTTTGCCTGTTGTCGGGTTTCGTACCATTTTGACGCGATCCCAAACGAGTATGCCAGCATAAAGGGAATTTCTGAGAATACCGTAGCCGCGCTTGCCGTTTCCATTCAGCGTTGACGCGTTCCACTTCGTCCCACGAGGCGGTAACTCACCGCGAGCGTTGAGATCATGAGCAATATCTCGCGGGGAGGCTCCTTCTGCGTAGGCCTTATAGATTTGGCAAATAACTTCCGCTTCGTGTGCCTTGACCTGGAGCTCCCCGGGTTTTCCCGCAATAGGTGAGTAACCATAAGCCTTACCGCCGGCACTCAAACCTTTGGCTATGTTGCCTGACATTCCGCGATGCACTTTTTCACGCAGATCTTTGAGGAAAACCGTACCGACGAAGCCGCGAAGGCCAATCTGGAGTTCCGACTGTACCCCCTCGCTGGCTGAAATGATTTCGACGCCAGCGTAGCTAAGCAGTTTATGCACCTTATGAAGATCACCTGCGTCCCGGCTGATCCGATCAACACACTCCACGACCAGTGCATCAATTTCCCCCGCACTCGCCGCTTCGAGAAGATTAGCAAAACCAACTCGCCCAATCAGAGTCTCAGAGGTTTTGGCCCTGTCTTCGAATGTCCGGACCTCCCTATAGCCTTCACTTGTCAGGTAGCGTCGGCAGAGCTCCACCTGATCTTCAATGGAGCGCTCCGACTGGAGCGTGGTCGAATAGCGGGCGTAGATCGCAGCGCGGCGTTGCATTCTCTCGAGTTCCTCGCGTCTTGTTGTGCTGCCGCCCGGGCCAATTCCCGGACGAGCTCAAGCAAACCAACATCTGGCGTCGGGTTTTGCTTTGCTGCTGGGGACTTGGTGATCTCTTCACAAATCGAAAAATCGGTTTGGATCGGTTTTTGAACTGTCATGGTGCTCGCTTTATGTTTCAACGAGCGTGAGATCGGTCTCCTTTGGAAAATTTAGAAACGCAGTTTAATCCGAACGGTTCGGAGAGCGAGAAACGCTCTCCGAAGGCTGCAGGCTAAGTCTGCGTTTCAGCGATCACTCGACGTGTTATTCGGTCGGCTCGACGCAGGTTCTGGATGAGTTGAAGACATCTTTGAAGCGCCACCAAAGGTTCAACGGTCCGGTTCAATTCGGCTGCTCGATTTGTCAGCCGCTTGTTGATCCAAGCACCGCCCGGGCAATGCTCGTCTGCAATCACCTCGCTCACCCATCCGGCTTCTATCTCAGCCAAGACAGGTTGGAGCAGGGATTCGAGATCATTGAGATCGCGATCACCGAACATTTCACCCGCACGGAGGCGTGAGCCAAAACGATAAGCAATGCGCGCGCCACTGGGCTCCAGATTGTCGATTAGCGTGTCGAGTGCCTTCGACGCTGAGGGCACCATGTTGAGCGCATCGAGGATCGCTGCCTCGATGGGCAATAGCTGCTGTGCGATGCTATCATACATAGCGCACCTCCCGCGTATCCGGCCGTCCCTTGCGCCGCGTTTCAACCGTGACGGCGCGTATCTTTCGACCCGAGCCTCTGCTGCCGAACCTACGGGAGCGCCGGATATCGCGTTCTGCATGTATTCGTGCGCGAACGCGATGAAGTCGATCCAGCGCTGCGTCGGCGAGTTCACCCAATACGGGCGTTCCATCGGAGTTTCTGTCGAAGCCGCTGTTGTTGACAGATACGGAAACACGTCGAGCCGCATTGAAGCGTGTTGGCGCCCTCAAAGAAGCCTGTTCCCGCTCCTCTTCCGAACGCACATCGACGCAATAGGCCTGCTTGCGTGGACAGGGGTTCGTTGTGCCGTAAGCCAGAACCGCAAAGCGCTCACCGGCCATTTCCTCGACATCAATAACCAGCGACGGCCGAACTTTGGGATCATCCTCTCCCATCGTTTCATGGGGGAAGCGAAACGCGACGACATCGCCAACTTTCAAACGGGATTTCCAGTTCTCGGAGGGCAGCGCGATTTCAGTTTGAAGTGTCATGAGACATCCTTCATCGAAGTTGAAAAGAGCCGCGTCTTCCACCGTGTTTGGGCTGGTTCCCACTTTCGGCTGCGCGACATCCGGACTGCGCAGTCGAAGGTGGGCGACCTGCCTTTTCCGCTGTTTCGGTTCTCGTCCGTGCGCTGTTGTCTGGTCTGTTGCAGCTTTCCGATCTGCCGCCAGAGTGTTCGAAGTGTTTCCAATGGGTCGGTTGACGGGTGTTTCCGAATGCTGTGCCTCTTTTGGAGGGCCACAGAGTTCTCTGTGTCCAGAATGGTTCCCCTGTAGTGGACATGGACCTGTCCGGTCCGGAGCAACGGGCAGCTCTGGGAGTGTTCCTGCCTTCTTGCGCGCGTAATACTGGGACCTACCAAGACCATAGTTCAGCCAGGGCTTGTTTCTCGATGCGCTGTTTTCGAGCAGGTATTGATCTCGCGAGGTACTCCCCTGAACAGCACGCCGTGCTCGTTCCCGTTCAGCTTTTCTGCGGTGGCGCTCTTCCGCTGGCATCACCTGACGCATGCTCAACTGACGCGCCATATCCGCTGATACGTCGAGACGCTCCGCAACAGTCGAGCCGCGGTAACAATATCTCTCGCTCTCGCGTGCATTGTCGCAAGCTTGCAGCTTTGACTTCGCAAGAGCCTGCTTGATAATGGCGTTCGTTTCGTTCTGGCATAGCCCGGGCGTTGCCATGTCTGCCGCTCGTTGAATGTGACCTTCGATACCCTGGGTGTCTGACTGATGGGTCAGGCAGGTGGCATAGAAGTGCAGCCATGTGTTTCGGTACCCCACCGGGATCACCCCACCGTGGTAAATCCGGTAAGCCTCGAGATCTTTCAGGATCTGTTCAAATCGCTCAGCTTGGGTCAATCCCCGCGGCATTGTCTGACTACCCGGCTCCCGATCCTGACGCTGCTTGCGGCGCTCTGCGAGTTCGGAACGGGTGGGCCGCCCGACGGCGGCAAAAATCTGATCGGCAAGGACATCAAAATCCTGGCGTTGGCAATTCCCACCAGACACCTGAACGACCCGGCCCGATTTCTCGTTTCGAGTGCCGGGAATGCGGAAGACGCGAGCTGGGTCATTGCAAGAACGATCCGAACCAAAGTGAGCAAGCAGATCCATCAATGCCCTGATTGCCGCCTGCCAGCGGGATAGTGCAGCAGGTGGCATCGAATGGATCAGCCAGATTGCGGCCAGTCCTCGTCCCGTTCGCAAATAGAATGATGGCTCAGAGACACCGCGCATCAGAAGATGGCCCGCGACGGCTGCCTGAACGTCTTCTTCACCCTCAGCGCGCCAGCCGGGATCATTGTGATAGTCCAGATCGACATAAAGCGAATTCAGGCTGACCAATCCTGAATTGCAGCGTGTGCCCTTAAACCGGTTCAGCGAGATAAACGATGTCCGATCCAGCAGCGCATGAAGACACGCTACAATCCCATCCGGACAACGTGAAAATTGTTGGCTTGGCTTCTCGGAATTCTTGATCAGAACGGCAGGATTCCCAATCACTCCTTGCGGATGGAGGAGTTGAACGTATTCCTCTGGCGAAACGGTGTGGATATCATCTGAATGCGGGGCAAAGTCGCGCGGATCGGTGTGCTTCATCCGCGGGAATTGGCTCTACGGTTGTTGGCACAGAAAAATCCAAGCAAAGAAAGGCAAGGCCCGGGTGACGCCCCATGCCCGTCAACCGATCAACGGCTCGAGTCCAAACATTGTAGATCGCATCAAGTGTTGCGCCCTGCAAAAACTGGCATCGGTGTCATCGCGTACGCTGACGCGGCTTGCGCGTTCTTACACGCGGTATGTTGGAAACCCGATCATTCCGCTGGAGCTGAGGTGGGTGATACGCCTCAAGGTCGACATCAGAGGAGAATTCCTCATCGAGGATATCTGATGGATCGGCGTCTATGCCTTCTGTCGCCCATCGCACCGCTTGCTGGTATGCTGTCTCAGTTCTGAGACATTCTATTTGCGACGAAGCTTCCAGCGCTGCTTTCACTTCGCGCTCGGATCTCGCCTCCAGCATTCGACGTTTCTCATCGCTGGCCGTTTTCTTGCGGGCAGCCTCTCTCACCCGCGCGATACGCTCCGCTTCGAGGTCGTCTCTCTGACGCTCCAGGGCGCGCAGCTGCAACCACGAGTGCCAGAGTGTTGAATTGTGTTCTTGGACAGCCTGGCGCCGCACTCCGGCAACTGTGTCGTCGTTTCCGCTTTCTTGCAGTCTGCGGCGCGACCTGGCGGATCTGCGTGGCCCGACATGATCTTGTCTTGCCAGGCCTTGCGGTGCATCGCCTGTCTCGACCATCTCGGCATACGAACGAAGATCAACCCGCGCGTGGGAGCCAATCTTGCGCAGGGCCGCGTTGGTCCGCTTTTCCCATTCTCCGCGGATACGCTTGATTTCTCCGGGGCCTGAGGTTCTGTCGTCAAGAACACGCGTTTTCTCACCAAAATCGCCAGTGATCCTATCAACCTTCCGCGTCGTCATCAGGATGTGGGCGTGGAAATTCAGGTTGGTCTTCGATGGATTGAAGAGCCTCTGCTCGTAGTCTTCTCGCGTCAGTTCGAGTTTGCCCGCGCTGTGCCGTTTCTCTTCCTCAGGGCACAAGAAACGCGGCGCGTGAATGTCGGCTTGAACGGCAACGCCGTATTCATCGCGAAGCCAGAGGCAAAAGCCGCGGACAAGCCCAACCTGCTCGAGAAGCGGTAGCTCGCGTGGCAAGGATGGGCGCAGTTCGCGGATGACTCTTGCATTCCTTCGGCGCTCAGAATGCTCGGCTGCGTTCCAGAGCTCCTCGGCGTTTCCTGTCCAGTTGATCAATTCATGCGACAGGAGGCCACCCTTTCTGCCCGGCGAAAACCGTCGTCCAACCCGCGCATCCCGGAAGGTGGTGCGCGCGGTGTAAGCGGCGGATTTGACGGCGGAGCGACCGTCGGCACGAGAATGCAGGATGACTTCGAGTCTGCTGGCGGGGTGTATCATGTAAAGGACATCGGGCACCAACCCGATCTCCGCACAAAAAAGCCCGCGGCAGGCGCGCAGGCAAACCCCAAGTTTGCGTAACTGCGCGCATTGCCCAGCGGGCATGCGGACGGCCGCTCACACGGCGGCTTGGCGGAGCCACATTTTCGCGCCCGAGTGGCGAAGCCGGGATCCGGGCCGCATTTCCTGTTCGACCACTTCAAGTAAGGGAGGACGAAATGGCGGATCTGGATCAACAAATCGAGCAGGCGCGCGTGAGGCTCAGAGACCTTCAGGCCCGGGCGAGCAAACAACGGCGTCGCGATGAAACGCGCAAAAAGATTATCTATGGCGCTGCTGTTTTGAAGCTTCTCGAGGAAATTGAGAGAGACAAAGCTGATCGGTTGCTCAAGCTTCTGCACGAACGTATCTCACGCGACTCAGATCGAGAGCTGTTAGGGCTGTAAACCCAGTTAGATCTTCTTGAGGCACTGCACGCTCTCAGAAGGTTTGGCTGACTTGGGCCTATTGAAAGAAAAAAACTGGCGCGGCTTACCGCGCTCAGTATCGTCAGGTCGCGACGTGAGAAACATCCTTGTCCGGCGAATAAATGTCCAGGATGTTCCAATGACCGGTCGTTGGTGTCGGGTTGTTGATCATTGGCACATCCAGCACGGTTGGTTTGCCGCTGGCGATTGCCGCTTCCAATGCAGGCAACAACTCGTCAGCAGCGCTGAGTCTGTGCCCTTCCGCGCCGTAGGCTCGCGCTATGTCGGCATAGCCCGGTCCGTTTGCGGGTGCGGCGGCTGATCCGGGGAACGTCGTTCCATAGGTCAGACCGTAGTGCGCTTTTTGAAGGCCGGCGATAGTTCCGAAGGCGTTGTTGTTCATAACCAGCCAGATGATGCCCAGATCGAGTTCGACGGCAGTCGCGAGCATCGACGGGTTTTGACCGAAGCCACCATCGCCCACCAGACTGAGGACAATGCGATCAGGTGCCGCCAGTTTCGCGCCGATCGCGCCCGGAGGACCGAAACCCATCGTCGCGAACCCGCCGGGGGTCAGGATTGAACCCGGCGTCAAAATGTCGAACTGTTGCCCGACACCGTTCTTGTTCCACCCAACGTCCGTTGTGATGATGGCATCCTCGGGCAGTGCCTTGCGGGTATCTGCCAGAATACGCTCGGGCATCATTGGAAAGGCCGATGAAGTCGCCATTTCCTCGTTGCGCGCTTTGAAGTCCGTCCGGAAGCCAGCGATTTTCTGCTCCAGCGTGGGGCGCTTGAAGCCGTCCGGATACATCTCGCGGGCGACCCGGTTGAGGACGCACAAAGCGGCCTTGGCGTCAGCAAAGACTCCGATCTCGGTGGGATAGTTCCGACCGATCTCCTGCGGCTCAATGTCGATATGAATGACCTTCGATCCGGGAATGTTGAACGTGTAGCCAGGGTACCAACTTGAACAATCAGCCTCTTTGAACCGAGTGCCCACGGCAAAGATGTAGTCCGCATTCAAGCAGGACTGGTTGACCAATTCGGTGCCCCAAAACCCGGTCATTCCCAGCACAAGCGGATGGTCGTCTCGCAACGCGCCTTTACCCATCAGGGAATGCGCGACTGGAAGGCCCATATGTTCAACAAATTCTCGCAACTCCTCGCTGGCCTGTGCCAGAAGAATACCACCTCCGACATAAGCTACTGGGTTTTCGGCCTTAGCAAGTGCCTCGACAATCTCACGCGCGGTTTTGTCGTCGATCGATGGTTTCTTGAGCGCGTTCGTGTTACCGAGAATACGATCAAAGCTGTCCGACGGGATGACTTCCGAGAAGATGTCCATCGGCACATTGACCAACACGGGGCCAGGCTGACCGCTTTCCGCGAGGTGAAACGCCTTCTCCAGAATCTCGGCCATCAGGTCGGCGCGATCCACGCGCCACGCGCGCTTCACGAAGGGTCGGTAAATCTCCCATTGGGCTGCGTCTGCATGCAGGTTCACTTCCTGATGCGGATGTTTACCGTAGTAATGCGTGGGAATGTCACCCGCGATCACGACCATCGGGATACAGTCCAGTGCGGCGTTGGCGACCCCGGTGGCGCAATTGGTCAGCCCCGGGGAGAGATGGGACAGCACCACCGAGGCCTTGCCCGTCACGCGGGCATATGCATCCGCCGCGTGGCTGGCGATTTGTTCGTGTCGTACTGTGACGAAATCGATGGGACTTTCCGCCAGCGCAGCCAGAACCGCAATGTTCGTGTGCCCGCACAGGCCGAAAACGTGCTTGACCTCACGGCGTTCGAGAAAGTCAACGATATGTTCGGCAACGGTTTTGCCGTCCAGTTTCGCTCCGTCCATCACGCGACCTCCTGTCCGTAGAACTCACCGAACAGGTCCGGCTCCGAGGGGCGATCCTCAGGGATCGGACGACTGACCCAGGTGTAGTTCATCATGTGTTTCATGGTGACGTTTTCGTTGGTGATGTTGCCGCCCCAGATGCCGCAGCCCAGGCTGCTGGTCATAGGCATGCCATTTGTCCAGGCACCCGCATTGGCCTTGGATTGAGGCTGTCGCACCATCATACGGCTGACCGGAGCCAGACGCGCCAACCGGTCGATGTGATCGTCATTGTGGCTGTAGATGCCGCAGGAATGGCCCTTGCCCCCGGTGTTGTAGATCTGGCTGACCGTTTCCAGCGCATCATCGAACGTTTCGAAGTGATAAAGCGCCATCAGCGTGGTCAGTTTTTCCTTGGAGAACTTGTGCTGCGGCCCGATTTGCCCCTGATTTTCAACCATCAGAAACTTGCGATCTTCGGGGATGCTAAAACCGGCGACCTTGGCCGTTTGCTGCGGCGGACAGGCAATGGTCGGAAACGTACGGTTTCCCTTTTCATCCCACATGGCCGCTTCGAGCATGGCCTTCTCTTCATCCGAACACAGGTAGCCTCCCTCGGCTTGAAGCGCCTTGACCATATCGTCGTAAACTGAGCGCTGGATGATGATGTTGCCGTCGGCCGAGCAGCCCGACCCAAAGTCGGAGGTCTTTGAAATACGGGTATTCTGCGCGGCGATATCCAGATCGGCAGTCTCATCAATGACAATGGATGAATTGCCTGCGCCGACACCATAGGCTGGACGCCCTGAACTGTACGCCGCTTTGACCATGGGTTTGCCGCCCGTCGCCAAAGTCAAGTCGCAGATCTCCATCAGATGTTGCGTCAATGGGATCGAGGGTTTGCGAATGGATTGAAACAAGTCCTCGGGGGCACCGGCAGCACGACAAGCTGCACGCATAACCTCGACCATTTCGAAGGTCGTATGAGCGGTTCGCGGGTGCGGGCTGAAAATGACGGCATTCCGGGCGTTGGCGGCGGAAACGCCGGTCACCGGTGGTGTCATCGCTGGGTTAGTCATTGGGATCAGGGATGCGATGACGCCAGCAGGTTTGGCATATTTCACCAGACCTTTTTCCTCATCAACCTCGACGATGCCGGTCGAGGGTGTGCGCAAGACATCTCGCAGCACCATGTGAATCTTGAAGCGCTTCGCTGGGCGGCCTTCGCGATCTCCGATACCGCTCTCATCCACGCCTTGTTGAGCCAGACGCGTGAAGGTTTTCTCATTACCGGCATACCACGCAATGGCCTGAGACAGGCGGTCCAGCCTGTCCTGATCCCAATCCTCGATCTCGGCCATGGCAGCGCGGGCGCGTGCCAGCATATCTGCCGCCATGTTGCGGTCGTTTTCAGTGAGCTCTTTGCCCATGATGATCCTCTTGGTGTTTTGGAATTGTAGCATCGGTCATACGACGCTGTGACCGCGCCTCGCCAAATGTTCGCTTGGCGTGGCTGAGACAGCGACGCGCGTGTTCTTCATATCCCAACTCGGCAACGCGGCTTTGGTTGGGCAGTTCGATGGAATAGTCGACGGGCGGCATCCGTTCGATGATGCCGGTGAAATCGATCCATCCCTCACCGGGATATAGCCGCGCATCGCGGGCCAGTTGGATCATGCCCTCACGCGTATCGGCGATGCCGGGCAGGCAATCAGAGATATGCAGGAAGTGAAACAGGTCCGAGGGGACGTGTAGCAACTCTCCCAAATCCACGCGGCTGAGATGCAGATAAAGCGTATCAACCAGAATACCGCCATTCGGCTGATCGGAGGCGCGGACAATGTCAAGCGCCTCATCCAGAGTACGAAGGCGGGAAAAGCTTGGGAACTCCAGGTCCACTGTTAGCCCGTAGGGTGCCGCCAGTTCGCAGGTTTCCGAATAGACGTCGATCAGGAAGTCACGATCATCGCGGGTATTGGTCCACGCGCTCATGATCATGCGCTTGGCACCCAATTCCCCACCGATCTCAAGAGAAGGCTCAAAACTGCGCGGATCGACATCTTCTGTGATGCGCGCAAGTTCGACATCGAGGACTTTCAAGCCAGTGGTAGAGAGAGCAGTTTTGGTGGCATGCACCTGTGCCTTGTCGATTGGAGATTGAGTGAATTCACCGGGCACATGCATCGGAATGAAGCGGGGGCTGACGGCATCGTAACCGGCCCGCGCTGCGATATAGACCAACTCGGGCGGCGTACAGCCAATCAGCGTCAGATGCGCCAAGGAATAGAGAGAGGGGCTTGCGCCAGCCTCTTCGGGTTTCACCATGAACGGCAGCTCCACGTGTCTGCGAATCTCAAATTCATCACACGTAGTAAAAAATATCTGATATTTTTTAAAATATCAACTTTTAATACTGAGCAGGAAATGAAAGCGCCCGGGCAACTGCCCGGGCGTGTTTTTCATTCTTGTTGGCAGAGCCTTAGAGAGTGACCCAGTCACCTCCGGACTGGTGAGAGCGCACGGAGGCTTCAATAAACCGGACGCCATCTGCACCTTGTTCGACACTGGGATAAGTAAGCCAATCATCCGGAACGGTAACGCCATCCCGACGCGCGGCTACGGCCATAGCAAATTCCGTATAGAGGTTGGCCCAGGCTTCGATAATCCCTTCTGGGAAGCCGCGCGCGGTCCGGATTAGACGTTCTGCGCCGGGGCCGATGCCATGCCCGTGACCTCGGCTGATGATACGATCCGGCTCACCGAACCGATTGAACTTCAGCTGTTCCGAATTCTCCAGGTCCCACTCGAGACCTCCTTCGTTCCCGAATATGCGCAACCGCAACCCTCCCCGATTCCCGGGGGCAAGGCGTGTCGCCATCAGGGTTCCCGGAACCTCGTTTTGATAGCGGGTGAACATGAATGCTGTGTCTTCCAAAGGCTTTGGCGCGCCGCAGACATGAAACTCAGCCCGTAGGTCGGTCAAGGGCAGGCCCGAGACAAAACTGGCGAGATGCGCGGCATGGGTGCCGATATCGCCGACACAGCTGGTCGGACCAGAAATCTTTGGGTCCAGCCGCCATTTGACGTGGGGCGCATCAGCCACATCATCGGGCGTCATCCAGTCTTGCATGAACTCGACGTGGATTTGGTTGATTTTACCGATGCCGCCTTCCGCCACGATTTGTTTGGCCTGACGGATTACTGGAAAACATGACATCGCATAGCCGACAGCAAAGATGTGTCCCGTGCGCGCGGTAATCTCCTCAATCCCTTCGGCCTCCGCGACTTCGTTGGTCAGGGGCTTATCGCACAGCACGTCAATGCCCGCCTCCAGAAAGGCTTTGGCCGCTTCGAAATGAACGTGGTTCGGGGTGGTGATCATGACGGCATCTACGCCATCCGGGCGTGCCGCCTCGGCCTTTGCCATCTCGTCGAAGGACGCATAGCACCGGTCGGCCGGCAGGAACCACTCGGCCCCGCGCGCCTTGCTTCGCATGGCGTCAGAACTGAGCGCTCCTGCGACGACCTCCCACCGGTCGGTCATCCGCGCGGCCGTTGCCTGCGTGACAGAGATACGTCCGCCGCCAACAACACCCAGCCGCAAACGGCGAGACAATCGGGGGAAAGGTCCGTCAAAGTTCAGGTCTTCGGAAAAAAGTCTCTCAGCCATTCTGAATCTCCATTTCCGGGACCCGTACGCCTTCCGGCAGCATTTCCACCGCCATGAAAATGCTGGGGGTAATCGTCTCGTACTGATGCCAGGGATAGTTGCCTTCGGCGTCATACATCGGTTTGTGCGTCGTGCCGGGGGCCATGAATTCTTCGAGGTAAAGGGATTCAACATCCCGCTCACGGCATTGCTGCATTTTCCCAAAGCCTACGATTTGTGTATGCACTTCGCGAAACCCCGGTACCGGGCAGAACGGATGATCCTTGTGCAATCCGACATTCAGCGGCACCGAGCCGGAATGGTACATGGTCAGCCCAACGTTACCCACAAAGACCTTTGGCGACATGTAGTGGCTGACACCGCGTAAACGCTCCTCTTGGCGAACATCAAAAGCAGATGGCCATGTATCTTTCACCCATGCGAACAACTCGTTGTCATCGGCATGGGCGTCGAAATCGTGGACAATGACTGCACGTTCCACGCCGCTAAGCGTGCTGTCTTGCACGATCACAGAGGAAAGCGGTGCAATGGTCTGATCCTCGACAGAGAGATTTCGCCCCCCAAGGTTAAGGACGATGGCGCGACCCTCGATAGAAATTCTGCGCTCGTCAGTTATGTGCTGGACGCGAAAGAATGGCTGAGCAAAGTCGAGTGTCTCAATCGGCATGAACCAATTCCTTCCTCTCATCGTTAAGGAAATCGACCGGCAAAGGCTCCGGAGCCGCGCAACGGCTTTCTATCGTCTGATAGGCGCCAAATTTTGGTGCCCGTTCGATCGCGTCCATGACCTCGAAAACGTGGTAGGCGAGCGCTCCACTTGCACGGGGTTGGCGTCCTTCTTGCGCCGCCAGGGCCAGATCCAAAAGGCCGAGACCACGGCTGTCCTCATTGAACCCGTGTTTGTTGACGACCACCTGCCAGCCTTCGCGACCGGATGGGCGCGGCTGATGAGACCAGCGCGAGGTCTCCCGCGTTTTCAGCCAGACATCCCCCTGAAAGATGTTGGCACCATGTACCGGGTCAGGGTCTGGGATGCTGATGGTGCCTTTTTCACCGTAGATCTCGAACCGCGGCGTTTCGCTATCCCAGACGTCAAAGCTCATGGTCATCGACCCTATAGCCCCGGAAGAGAACTGCAGCAGGCTTAGGGAATGCGTGTCGACCTCGACATCCATCCATTCACCGTTGCGAGGGCCGTTTTCGATCATCCTTTTGTCGAACGTGCGCCGAGCCATTCCGGCGACCCGGTCAACCGGACCAAGGCAGCAAACCATGGCGGTCAGGTAATATGGCCCAAGGTCCAGCAAGGGCCCGCCACCGGCCTGGTAGTAGAAATCCGGGTTGGGATGGTGGCGTTCCGTCCCGTGGGTACCGACATGGGCAAAAACCCCTGTCGGTTTGCCAATGGCACCCTCATCGATCAAGCGCCGAACGGTTTGCCAACGACCGCCCAGAAATGTGTCGGGTGCGCAACCGACCAGCAGCCCCTTTTCAGAGGCCATGTGCAGAATCGTCTTACCATCCGTTCGATCCATAACCAGCGGCTTCTCGGAATAGACGTGCTTGCCCGCCTCCAACGCACGCAGGCTGATTTCGGCATGCGCCGCCGGAATTGTCAGATTCAGAACGCAGTCAATCGTCGGATCGTCAAACACCCCATCTGGCGCACAGGCCTTGGCGATACCGTATTGATCTGCCTTGGTGCGGCTTTCCGAAGGGTCAAGGCTTGCGCAAGCCACGACCTCAACGTTTGAGAATTTGGATAGTGTTTTTAGATAAATATCGCTGATACGACCACAGCCGATAAGGCCGACCCGGAAGGATTTCGATGTCTCACGTGTCATCATTCCTGTCTTCGTAGAGGGGTAAGTAATTAGGGGGCATCGGCCCTTTGTTGCGGCCACCCTGGTTCATCTGTTCCCAAGCGTGAGCGAGTATTCCGACCGAGCGGGACAGGCAGAACAGCCCTCGCGACAAGGGCGCAGGAAAGCCAAGTTCGCAGAAGATCACAGCTGTCGCGCCGTCAATATTCATGGCAATTGGCCGACCGCCTCGTTGACGACCGAGTTCGGCTTGAACCTCTTCTCCGATATCGGCAAACCGGCCAGAAACTGTGCCTTCTGCCGCCGCATCTCGAACAAGTTGCATCAATCGGGGTGCGCGTGGATCGACAGGTTTGTGAAACCTGTGACCAAAGCCCGAGACGATCTTGCCATAGGTCTCGCGCCAGCTGTCCAAACCGTCCTTCACTGCGTCATTCAACGATGCTCCGCAATCCATGCGAGCTGCGATATCATAGTACAGCTCTGCACACTGCTCTCCTGCCCCGCCGTGCACGTCGCCCAGCATGTTCACCGCAGTCGCCATCGCGTTATTGAGACCTACCCCGCAGGTGGCGGCCATACGCGCAGCCGCGATTGAGGGAGCCTGTGGGCCGTGATCCACGCCTGCGACCAAAGCGGCTTCGAACAGGCGCGCTTGCGCGTCGCTGGGTAGATCGCCCCGCACCATAAGCCAGATCATCTGCGGGAAAGATACGTTTCCGATCAGGTCCTCTATGGCGTTGCCACGAAAAGAGATCTGTCCGGGTTTCATGTCGATGATGGAGGTACGCCACCATTGGCGAACGGCGCGCTCATCGTCTGTCGTCTGCGCGGTCATTGCGTCTGCACCTCTTTCACCGGCTGGGTTTTGCTTTGCGCAGCAAGGCGAATGGGTGCATTGCGCGCGCCATAACCGGCATAGCCCATACGGCGTTCAACAATTTCGAAGAAGAAGCCGTTAAAGATGGGGCGGCTGTATATCTGAAAATACTCAGCACCCGCCGCCCGATCGTAGAGAATGTTCCCCCTGCGCAATTGGGCGACCAAATCGTCATCCAATCCGAATGTCGCTTGCAGATCAGCGTAGTAGTTCTCCGGGATGGACAGGCTGGGAAAGCCAGACTTGAGCAACTGGGCTGAAGTTTCAAAAATATCATCCGACTGGAAGGCAATGTGCTGAACACCAGCCCCAAAGCCATCTTCAAGGAATGACGCCGCCAGTGTTCGACGCCCAACTGCCCCATTCAGGTTTAAGCGCACTTCGCCTTCGGGACTTTCGATAGCCTGGCTTTGCACGACACCAGACGGGTCGGCGACGTTCACGATAGGGGATTTTGCCATCTCGAAAGTCGAAATGTAGTAGAGTAGCCAGCTTTGCATCTCATCGTGACGCATCGTCTGGGCCAGATGGTCGATACGACGCAGACCGGCAGGTTGGGTGGCTTTGGTTTTCGCAACCGGCTCGAACTCAATGTCCCATACCCGATGGAGATCGGATTTCTCATCGATGAAATGAACGACGTTGCCACCAACGCCCCGAATGGCCGGGATATCCAGTTCCCCTGTTCCCACCGGTTGTGAGAAATTCGGCGCGCCCAACGCGGTCGCCCGCTGAACCGTCTGATCCGCATCTTTGACACGCAACCCCATGTCACAAACGGAGGGGCCGTGACCCAGGAACGCCGAATGGGCAAATCCTTCCTTTTCGGTATTCACAACGATGTTTATCGCGCCCTGCCGCCACAGCTCGACGGACTTGGATACGTGTTTTCGCTCCATTCGAAAACACATTGCTGACAACATATCTGCCAGCTGCGCGCCGCTTGTTTCGTCGGCTGTAAATTCGACGAATTCGAAGCCTGACGCATAGACGCGTTCCGGCAGGTCCGGGATGCCGAAATCGGTTCCCGGCTCGGTCCGGGATACCTCATCCAGGAGGTTCACCAGCGACCTGTAGCTGTCTCGGGCCAGTGTTCGGCCACCGGGTTGAGGAGCTGCTTCGTTGACGCGTGCAACCGACCAAGACCCTTTGTATCCGGCGCGGGACAACACGCGAACGAAGCCCGCAAGGTTCAGCGACCCAAGCCCCGGCAGAAGCCCAAAGTGCCGCTTGAGCCGACGTATATCCATCTCAAGCCGGGGTGCATCGGACAGTTGCACATGGAACAGCCGCTCTCCGGGAATGTCCCGAAGGCGGGCTGGTTTGGATCCGTCGGCAAGCGAGAAGAAGGAATTCAAAGCCAACCCCAGATTAGGGCTGTCGACAGCATCAACGACGCCTAACGCCTGTTCATCCGAGTGAATAAGATCCGACCATGGCAAGCCCATATAGGCCAGACGCATCCCCATTTCTTTAGCGATTTGGGCCGCCTCGCCAAGATCTGCGATTACCTGTTCTTCGGTCGCAGCGACATCGACCTCGAAGGCAGACCCGATAAGCAGCAATTCCGTTCCCAGCTCGCTCATCAGGTCGAGTTTGCGCTTCAGTCGATCAAAGGCGCGCTCACGTCCGGCTTCGGGCTGGCCTTCAATATTATGGAAGGGTTGTAACAGGCATATCTTCAGGCCGAGGTCCGATGCAATCTTGCGGACTTGCGATGGCGGTCCGTCAAAAGCGGTCAAATCCGGTTCGTGTAATTCGACACCCCCGAATCCCGCGTCAGCGATAGCACTCAGCTTTTCAGCCAGATCACCGGGGATCGACGTTGTCGAAACCGACAGGCACATTATCCCTGATATCCAAACATACGCGGCAACCACAGGACCAGATCCGGCATCAGCATCATTATCACCAAGGCGAAGATGAGAACCGCGAGGAAGGCCCAGATTTCGGAGATGATTTCGCGCAGCGGAATGTCCGTCACGGCGTTGATCACAAAGAGTAGAATGCCATAGGGCGGCGTGATCAAACCGATCATTGAGTTCACGACGACCAGCACTCCGAAATGCACCAGATCAATCCCGAGCGCTTCGCAGGTTGGAATGAACAGAGGCACGATCACCAGGATGATCGTTGTTGCGTCTAACACGCATCCCAGCGCGAGGATCAGCAGGTTTACGAGGATCAGGAATACAATCGGGCTAACATCCGAACCCTCCAGCAGTGCCGAGATCGACTGTGGAATCTGTTCCTGAATGACGATGAAGTTCAGAATGAACGCGCCACCAATGACCACCCCGACGGCGGCGGAGGAGCGCGCGCTGTCGACGAACACTTGATAAAGGCCACGGAAGGTCAGCGCGCGGTAGAACAACGCTGCCAGTAGCAGAGCGTAAAATGCAGCAACTGCGGCGGCTTCGGTCGGAGTGGTGACGCCGCCATATATACCGTACAGCAGGATTGCGGGCATCAGCAGTGCCGGAAACGCGTTGGCGGTTTTAGCCGGCAATTCGCGCAGAGGAACAGGTTCTTCCAATGCAAAGTTCCGCTTTCCGGCCAGATAGTAGTTCATCGCCATGAGGACGACGCCCATGATCAGGCCCGGCAGAATACCGGCTAAGAACAGAGATCCGATGGAGGCCTTGGAAACGAGCGCGTACAAAACCATTGGGATCGAGGGCGGAATGATCGGGCCAATCGTCGCCGACGCCGCGGTAATAGCAGCAGCATAACCTCGGCTGTAGCGGCCATCCTTGGTCATCATCTCAATGATGATCTTGCCGATCCCCGCGGCATCCGCGACAGCCGAGCCGGACATACCGGAAAAGATCAGGGACGCTACCACGTTGACGTGCCCGAGGCCGCCCTTGAAACGACCGACAGCGGCTACGCAGAAGTTCAGCAGACGGTCCGTGATCGAACCAGCATTCATGATATTCGCGGCGACGATGAACAACGGCACGGCAAGCAGGATCGTGCTTTTGTAGAAGCCCTGCAGGATCTTCTCGCCTGCGAGTGCGACGTCCAATCCGGCCGTGCCCAGGTACACTAATGAGGCCAATAGGATGGAATAGCCAATAGGTGTCCCGATGCCTGCCAGAAGAAAGAGAGCGAGCAGGCAGGAAAGAAGTTCAAAACTCATTTCTTAACTTCCTCGTCCTCTTCGACGTCGACACGTGGATGGTCGTCAACCACGTTGTAGCCAACAACCAGTTCCAACTCTGTCTTTGGGGGGCCATTGCGCATGACGTCGAAGAATAGCCAAGCGTAGCGCGCTGCGACGACCAACATGAATACCGCGTAAATCGAGAATACTGTGCGCAGCGGTATCTTCTCACCCGAGAACGGATTGCGCACAGTCGAGGTTTTGCGGATTTTCATCCAGTCGATGTAGTCCCACGTCGGCAGGAAACTGTAGAGCATCCCGACCACAATCGCCGCGGCCGCCAGCATCGCAAAGACCTGACGCACGCGCATCGGCACCGAAAGATAGATGATGTCGAACTTCACGTGATCCCTCTCGCGCACGATGAAGGCGCAGCTAAAAAAGATCACCCAGACCCAGAGGATGCCGATGAGTTCAAGCGTCCAGCCAGCGGGGGTAAAGAAGTACCGCAGAAGAATTTGGAGAAGGAAGATCAGGAAGATTGCCGCCAGCATCCCGCCGGCAATCGCTTCGGTCAGTCGGGAGAACCCCTTTATGAAGCCTTTCATTGTGGTTCTCCCTCCCTTGTGTAGACGAACTTAGTTGCCCAGGGCGTTGATCTGCTCCAGAACGCCGTCCGGCCATGATCCGGCGAACTCGCTGTCCAGATACATCGACTGTACCCGATCGCGGAACGCCGCCAGGTCGGGCTCGTAGACCTCCATGCCCTGCTCTTTTAGGAAACTGACAAGGTCCTCTTCTTTCTGAAGCTGCTTCTGGCGGCCTGATTCAGCTGCTGCGTCCGCAGCTTCCTGAACCTTGGCTTGCTGTTCCGGTGTCAGCCCGTCCCAAACCTCTTTGCCGATGGCGATATAGTTCAAGTCGACCAAGTGCGATGTCAGGATGATCTGATTGGTCACTTCGTAAAACTTGGCATCAACCACGGTCGGCAATGGGTTGTCCTGACCGTCAACGGCACCGGTCGACAGAGCTGTGTAAACCTCTGAGAACGCCATTGGTGTCGGGGCGGCACCCAGCGCTTTGCCAAGGAACTGCCACGCATCTGTGCCCGGCATCCGCAGGTTCACACCTTCCAGATCAGCCGGAGTGCTGACGGTCAGTTCATCCTTGGGTTGGCGCAGGTTCACCTGACGACGGCCCAGATACATGACCGACAGCAGTTTGACGCCCAGCTCTTCTTCGGCTTTTTGCTTGAAGGCATCCATCAAGGGATCATTGAAGACAGCCACCTGATGCGCGGCGTCCTGGTGGACATAGCCTGCGGTAAAGATCGAAAACTCGGGGAAGAACTGTGCCAGTTCCTGCGCCGAGGTAATCGACATTTCCAGGTTACCCCGGCTGATGGCATCCAGCTCAGTACCCTGAGCGAAAATGGTGCCGTTATAGCTGGGCTCATAACTTGCGAAATCAGCGACCATGGGCGCGAAAACCTCGGCCATAGCGACCGAGCGCTGGTCGGTCTCCGATCCTGATGTGGCGAGGCGAAGTTGCACTTTGTCTTCCGCCAACGCACCGCTTGTTGCGCTAAACAGGACACCGGTTGCAACCAGGGCTGATACAGCAGCCCGGCGGGTAAGTTTGGTAATCACTTTGCTCCTCCCTGAGACATCATGATGCATTATTCCGATTCTGAGTTTTGACCTATTTTGGACATTTTGCAAGATTTTTTACAAAATATCAGATATTTTTCATTACCTGCAATCTCTGCTGCTGCGTTTCCTGAAGGCTTCTTATCCTAACAGTCTCGCCAGCCCTGCAGGAATTCTGAATAGCTTCAATAACTTGAAGCGTTCTAAAACCTTCCCATCCAGACACAATCGGATCTGCTTCGTGCCGAGCTACTTCAACAAAGTGCCTAAGCTGATTGACCAGAGGGTCAGAGGCACCCTTCTTCAGCGCGGTTGATGAGATTGGCGTCCACCAGTCCCTTTGCTCACTCTGGTAACTCCACAATCGAAGATCGGGAACGGACAACGAACCATGAGAGCCACCTATCATGTAGCTACTCTCAGTGGTTGAAGGATAGATTGGATATTCCTGAGACGTCATCTCCCAGCTCCATGGAGCAACGATGCTGTCGGACACACTTATGGTCCCTATCGCTCCGCTTTCGAACGTCAACAGAGCACCGGCAACATCTTCGTTGTCGTAGCCCCGCTGCGATGCAGCCGACTGAGCCTGAACGGTCACGACTTCTCCGGCCAAATACCGCAGAAGATCGACGTCGTGGACCAGATTGACTGAGATGGGCCCTGCACCTGGTTTCTTTCGCCAGGGCGCAGCATCAAAATACTCGTCTGGCTTATAGAACCAGCAATTCGCATGGACAGCGCGCACATCGCCAATCTTCCCGCCGACAATGGCTTCCTTAGCCGACCGGATCAGAGGATTGTGTCGACGATGATGTCCGACCATCAGTGGCACATTGGCCTTCTCCGCTGCTTGAACAAGCTCAAGTGCAGCGGTGGCTTCCACGGCGATCGGTTTTTCGACAAGAAGGGGACAACCATGTCGAACACACGTGAGGCCTTGTTCAACATGAAGCGTGGTCGGGGTCGCAAGAACAGCTCCGTCCGGCGTCTGATTTGCAAACATTTCCTCGAGGGTTTCGAAACATGCGACCCCATGCTCAACGGCGTAAGCACGACCTTCATCGCTGGGGTCGACCACCGCGACGAGATCAACATGGCGCAACGCTCGTATAGCGTCTGCGTGGCGGCGTCCAACAAGGCCAATGCCGACAATGGCAATGCGAAAGTTCTTAGACACTTTGCTTCCTTCCGGAGGGTCCGGAAAATCCCGAAACCGATGATTGCGATCGGGCTGCTTTGCCCAACTTGGCCACGACCGTATTGGGGTTTTCGCGATTCCGCAATAATGTATGATATTTTTATTTTTACCATACATCAGTTTGGATTGCTGATGTCTCTGAAAAATGCTAATTGAACGAGGAAACTGATAATATCGGGTGAAACGCATGGCGAAACAGCCGTCTACGATAGGTGCAAGCACCTATCAGCGCATCAAGCGGGATATCATCTTCGGGGAGCTGCAACCCGGCTCCAAACTGAAGCTGGACGCCTTGAAGGAACGCTACTCGGCAAGCCTTTCGACACTTCGTGAAACGCTGAACAGGCTCGCCAGCGACGGATTTGTCGAAGCTCCCGAGCAACGGGGTTTCCTGGTCACACCAGTTTCACGAGAAGACCTGACCGAGATTTCAGAGCTGCGGGTCCTGTTGGAATGCCACGCGTTGGAATTGTCCATTGCGAATGGCGACACGGATTGGGAAGGCAACCTCGTTGCCGCACACCACAAACTGCACCTGATGGAACAGCAGCTTCTCAAGGGCGACGAGTCCGAGAAAGAAACCTGGAAACGATATGATTGGGAGTTTCACCAAGCGATGATCGCGGCCTGCAACTCCAAAAACCTTCTGTCTCTGCACTCCATCATCTACGACAAGTACTTGCGGTATCAGATGCTTGTGCTGACTTATCGCGGCGAAGAGGCGGTCAAGGAGCACAAGGGCATGTTCGATGCCGCGCTGGCCAGAGACGCCGACACGGCGAAGAGGCTGTTGGAAGATCACATTCGAAATGGCCTCCAGCATACCTTGGAGGCTATGTAAGACGTTCCCCTTGCCGCAATAGCGACAGCCTTCAACGCAGAGCACCCCGGTGAAGGCGAATTTCTTTTGATCGAATTCGCCAGTCAGGGCACCGCTACGACAATTGACCTTTCGGCTTACCCCTTGAAGGTCACGGCACGCATATTTTACAGAGTGTTAATGTGTGGGGTTTGTGTCCAAGACGGACCTCCGCTACCAGAACTTCCCAAACAAGTATTAAGGCCCTGTTAGCTGCGTTTCCATTTGGATCGCGCCCTCGGGTTCCGTGCGAGTTCAGACCAAGCACTGCAGATCTTTGCGCTTCGTTGGTCTGAGGTCGCGAAGCAAGTTCTACCGCAACGTAAAAGGTTGGTTCCGGGCATGAACCGCGTGATTATGGTACTAAATCCGAGAAAATCAAATAAACCGAACGATCGGTCGAAAATGTAGTTGAATACGAACGCAGACCGGGCCAGTCTTTGATCGCGCCGTGTCCGGGGATTCCCCGATTTACTACTGGCATTGCATTTCGTCTGAGGAGGCAGGATCATATGACCCAAGTCATCGGGTATGAGAAAGTGGGCGATATCGCCGTTTTGTCGGCTGAGAACCCACCCGTTAACGCGCTGGGCGTGGATGTGCGCCGGGGTTTGTTGTCTGCGATCGAACGTGCCGAAACAGAGGGCGCGCGCGCGGTTTTGATCTATGGTGAGGGTCGGACTTATTTTGCAGGCGCAGACATTCGCGAGTTTGGCAAGCCGCCACAGGACCCGTGGCTGCCCGCACTCTGTGATCGGATTGAGGCGTCGCCCTTGCTGGTGGTTTCTGCGTTGCATGGAACCGCGCTTGGTGGTGGGCTTGAGGTTGCTTTATCCTGTCATTATCGCGTTGCCGTGCCGTCTGCGAAGGTGGGGTTGCCCGAGGTTAATCTTGGTATCATTCCCGGTGCTGGCGGCACCCAGCGACTGCCGCGTGTTGCCGGGGTCGAGGCCGCATTGAACATGATCACGACGGCGCGGCACGTTCGTGCGCCAGAAGCGCTTGAGATGGGTGTGCTGGACAAAGTTCAGGATGGTGATCCGCGCGAGATCGGCCTGGCCTATGTCAGAGAGCTGCTTGCAACCGATGCACCTCGGCGTCCTGTTTGCGATATGGACCGGCCCGCCCCAATCGATTTTGATGCGGCCTATAACGCGGTGCTGAAGAAGGCCCGGGGCCAACTGTCGCCTGCGATTGCAGTGCGGGCAATACAAGCCAGTTGCGAGGCCGAGGATTTTGCATCCGGTTTGGCTCGCGAACGGGAATTGTTCATGGACCTGATGGGCTCGGATCAGCGCAAAGGGTTGATCCACGCATTCTTTGCGGAACGTGCGGTTGCAAAATTGCCCGAGTTGAATGGGGTCGAGCCGCGGGACCTGCAACAGGTCGGCGTCATCGGCGGCGGCACGATGGGCGCTGGGATTGCCACCTCAGTTCTGCTGGCGGGGCTTCCTGTCGTGCTGCTTGAGATGTCACACGAGGCAGCGCGGTCCGCTAAAGATCGTATCGCGGCAAATCTGGCTGGCGCCGTGAGGCGCGGAAAGCTGAGCCAGGACAAACATGATGATATTCTGCAGAACCGGCTGACCCTGGCCACGGACTATGACGCTCTGAGTGGCGTCGATCTGGTGATCGAAGCCGTGTTCGAGGACATGGCAGTGAAGAAAAAGGTTTTTGCGCAACTGGATGCGGTCTGCAAAAGCGGTGCGGTATTGGCGACCAATACCTCATACCTTGATATCAACGAAATTGCCGGATCGACCGAAAGGTCACGGGATGTCATCGGTCTGCATTTCTTCTCCCCAGCACATGTGATGAAACTGCTTGAGATCGTGGTGGCGGATCACACCGCGCCCGAAGTTGTGGCAACGGGTTTCGCGTTGGGCAAGAGGTTGGGCAAGGTGGCCGTTCGGGCAGGTGTGTGCGACGGGTTCATAGGTAATCGGATTTTGGGCACATATCGGAACTGTGCTGATCACATGGTGCTGGATGGGGCGAGCCCATTCCAGATCGATGCTGCGCTGACCGGGTTTGGATTTGCGATGGGCCCCTATGCAGTGTCAGACTTGGCCGGATTGGACATTAGCTGGGCGGCGCGCAAGCGGAAACGGGCGGCAGGCCAGGATCCACGCGTTCGCGACAGTTTCTATGCCGACAAGCTGTGCGAGGCCGGACATTTCGGCCAAAAAACCGGCAAGGGCTATTACATATATGAAAATGGCAAGCGGGGTGGAGAGCCGAACCCCGAGCTGACATCATTAATCGAAGCCGAGCGTGCGGCCCAGAACATAACTCCACGCGCGTTTACGGATGAGGAGATCATACGTCGCTATATGGTCGCGATGGTGAATGAGGCGGCGAAGGTGGTAGGCGACGGCATCGCGCGTAGACCGCTGGATGTGGACGTTACGCTGCTCTATGGCTACGGTTTTCCGCGCTACTGGGGTGGGCCGCTGAAATGGGCAGATTTGCAGGGTTTGCCGGGCGTATTCAACGATATTCGCAAGTGGGCTGAAGAAGATGCCTTTTTCTGGCAACCTGCACCCCTGCTTGAACAACTGGTGGCCGAGAACCGCTGCTTTGATGATCTCAACAAAGATGCCTGAAGTCTCGGGGCAAAGGCTCCCGCGCCTGCGCAACATTGGCTGCGCCAATATTGCTAGCCGCCTTGGGCCCGGCATCGCGCAAAGCGCAATGCCGGGCCCAACAGGAGGAGGCGTTTCGTAAGAAACGTCGACGACTGGCGGGAGGGTTTGTTGTTAACCCAGTGCACCTTCGGCAGCAGTCCGCACAGCGCGAATATTGTCGCCATAGACCGACAGGTTTGAAACTGACCCGCCTTTAAAAACTGCTGATCCGGCGACCAACACGTCAGCGCCTGCAGCGGCCACCAGAGGCGCTGTTTTAGGATCAACGCCGCCATCGATTTCGATATGCACAGGACGGTCACCGATCATCTCGCGCAGGCGCCTAACCTTTGCGGTCATGTCGATGAATTTTTGACCCCCGAAGCCGGGGTTGACGGTCATGACGCACACCAGATCAGTCAGGTCCAACAGATGTTCGACGGCCTCGGCAGGCGTCCCGGGATTCAACGCGATTCCTGCTTTCATTCCAGCAGCGCGTATCGCCTGCAGCGTGCGGTGCGAATGCGGCCCCGCCTCGACATGCGCGGTCAGCACATCAGCCCCGGCATCGGCATAGGCTTGAATATAAGGATCGACCGGAGTGATCATCAAATGCACATCCATGACGGTCTTAACATGTGGACGAAACGCTTTGACCGCTGGGGGACCAAAAGTGAGGTTTGGGACAAAGTGGCCGTCCATCACGTCTACATGAACCCAATCCGCCCCTTGCGCTTCGATGGCCTGAATCTCCTGTCCGAAATTTGCGAAATCGGCTGACAGGATCGAGGGAGCGATCTTGATGGAACGGTCAAAGCTCATGACTGGCCTCATGTGGGTGTGCTGTTGCGGTGGCGTATACCCTCGACTCGCGTCAATGCATAGGCCTGACTGCGGTGAATCTGATCGATAGATTCAATATACAAACCCGCCAGTTCAAAGCCTGCTCAGGCGCGATAGAAAAGATATCGATCGGGCGCGATGGTCTCGGGGCCTTCAATCTGAGCAAAACCCGTCAACGGTTGCCCTGAAATCAACAACCCACCGGGTCGCATGACCTGTTTGATCAGAGGGCTGAGGCGCGCCGCTTCCGCAACATCTTCGGACTTGATCCCGCGGCCGAAATCGTAGTGCGCCAGCGCGATTGTTTGGCCTGCGTCCGCCAGTTTACGCAACATCGGCTCGGCCTCACCCTGCAGGAAATCCTGTGCCGGTGGCGTGCTGTCGGGATGACACTGCAAGACGCGATCCATCACCCATATACGCCGAGAGGGCAGGATCTCACGCAGATGATCATAGGTACGTCCGTTACCTAGCCCCAGGTCCAGAACGTCCCCTTCCATGGTGCCGATCTGTGCGACGGCCCAGTTTAGCCCATCGCGTTGCGCCGTCAGGCGGCGCAGCATGGAATCCAGTCGGCTCATTCGGGCTCTCCTTGCGAGTTCAGTTGCGTGGTGCGGTCCAGGGTGTGCCCGGTCCATCAAGCAGCCTGAGCAACAGATCCTGTGTAAACGTCCAGATGTCCTGATCATGGACTAGATGATGCGTCAACACCCCAAATGCTTCGGCATCGTCTGCGCGACCGGTGCGTCGGTCATGCAGCAGCTCAACTGTCTGTGCGATCAGTCTGTCAGGGTCGATCAAACCGCGCGTCCCGCGCCAGTCGATTGGATCGAGATGTGTGTTTATCTGCGCGAGGCCGGGCGCTGCGAGCAGTATCTTTCGGGGGGTCGCCGTTGACAGAACCCGATAGCCCAGCCCGTGAAGCTGCATGGCGACTTTGGAGTCGATCCGGTTCCATGGCGGAACAAACATCGGTCGCAGGTGCGCACCAAACAATTCTCGCAACCGGGACAATCCAGCCTCGGCATCTGCAACTACCGCTTCAAGGGGCCGGTGCAGGCGAAATTCGGCTTTTTTCTCGTCTGCAGGCGCGTGGTTCTGATGCGCCCAGCCATGCACAACCGGGATCAAAACAGACTGATCTGACACATACTCTGCAAGTGCCGTTTGCGCATCACGCGGGATCACCGCCAGATGGACTGGCAGGCCGAGCTCGTCTGACATGGCCGATAGCTTTTCTATCTGTGGTGTCACTGCAACTGCATCGTCATCACGCCACCACAAGGGCAGGGTCAATCCTGCATCCTGCCAGCGCCGCAACTCTGACTGCAAGGGGCGCCAATCAGGCCTCATCGGCTGGCCTCGTACAAGCTCACTGCAATATCCACTGACCGGCGCGCGCCATCAAACCCTTCAGTCATCGGGGGGCGTTCAACACTCGAAATGACATGCTCCAGCGCATTGGCCAGCGAGCCGGCGGTCAGGTCAGAACTGTTAAGCACCTCGATCCCGTTCAACTGCGAAAGAGATCGCGCGCGCAAAGATTGCTCAACCTCTTTGCCATCATCGAAGGGGATCAGAACCGCCGGGGTACCGCTTTGCAGCAGGTCCATGGCGGTGTTGTAACCGCACATGCTGACCGAAGCGGCGGCAAGCGGCAGCATTTGGCGAAAATCAGGGCGGACGGTTTCAAGAAGAACCGATGAACCCTCGGCCATTTGCGAAAGCTCGGCGATCCGCGCATTGGCATCCTGCCCGCCCACCAACAGGCGCCAGCGCCAGTTGGGCATCTTTCGGGCGGCCTTAATGGCCGCTTGAAAGATCGGCTGGCCGACCGACCCGCCACCCGCGCTGACCAATATCTCGCCCTGGCCTATGCCATCCGGATGACTTGGCGCAGCACTTGGGGCCACGAAACCGGTGTAATGCAGGCGCGATGCCAGTTGATCCGAGACAGGCCAACTGACTTCAAGTTCGGTGATCTTGGGGTCGGAATGGACCAGAACGCCGTCATAAAACTCTGCGATAACCTCATCCGTTTGGGTTACCTTTGCGGGCTTCGATGGCGGCGCAAGAATGTCACGGATCGAACCAAGGATGACGGGTGGCCGAGGTAGGTCTCGTGCGGCTTTCAATGCAGATTTGAACTCCGCGGCCAAAGAGCGCCGCCCGAACGGATAAAGCTCGGTGATCAGAATCTGCGGCCCGAAGCTGCTTACCGCCTGCGTCAGGGCGTTTGTGCGCGCAGCGAAGTAGGCCAAGTCGGCCACAGCGCCATTCTGATCAAGCAGGCGGGTGAAATCGGTGCCATCAGACCGCAGCGGCGGTAAATTCAGTAATGATAATCCACGTGTGCCAAGCTGAGGCGCAGGCATGCCACCCGAGACCACAAACACCTCGTGGTCCTGTTCGGCGAACGCGCGCGCCAATGTAAGGGCCCGGCTAAGGTGTCCGGTCCCTAACAGATGGGTAACAACGATCATCACCTTCATGGTCAAACCTCACGCGCAATCAATCGAACGGGTTCGGGTTCAGGCCGCATTTCGTCCAAGTCTACGATAAACAGTCTGTTGCGCTTGATCTTGAACGGCGCGGGGCCGGCAAAATTCCAGCCCCACGCCTTGGCCAAGATCACCCTCATGATGCCGATATGGCAGACCGCGAGATTGTCGCCGTCCAAGCCCGCCAGCCACGGCGCGATACGCGCCCATAATTCGGCTGGGCTTTCGCCGCCCGGAGGCCGATAATCCCAGCCCCAGTCTTCGATGTGGCGGTAACCGCTATCGGGTGTCTCGATCAGCTCAGCACCGCGCTGTCCCTCCCATTCGCCCCAATTCATCTCGGTCAGGGCCTGAGATGTTTTGGGCGCTTTACCCGATACCAACTGCGCTGTTTCAGACGCGCGGCTTAGCGGGCTGGACCAGACTGGTGCCGCGTTCCATGGCGATGGCAGGCAATACCCCGCAAGTTCAGCCCGAGCGTCGGCATCCAACGGAATGTCGCTGCGCCCCTGAATGCGACCCGCGCGATTCCAATCCGTGTGTCCATGGCGCAGAAGGGCGAGGCGGGTCATCAACTTTTCTCCAACAAGGGGCGCACAGTTGTCCAGAACCGCTCGGTGGCGGATGGCATCAGATGGCGGTGCGCGAAATAGGCGCGGGCGCGATTGCCCTCAGACTGGCTCAGGTCGGGATGGTCCAGAAACCTCTGTATACGCGCGGCCAACCCTTTGGCACCCGATCCGGTATCGGGATGATCGGAAGGTATCAGTACATCACGAACACCGGGGCGATCTTGTGCTGCGACGGGAACGCCGCAGGCCTGGGCCTCAAGATAGACCATTCCATAGGCTTCGTTGACCCCGGGCCAAACGAACAAGGAGGCCTCGCGGTACAGGGCCTGCAACGCGTCCCGATCCAGCTGACCCAGAAACCGGACACGAGGTCCGAACCGCGCCATCAGCGCCTCGACTTCCAATCGGGCCGGGCCATCGCCTACCACGTCCAACGCCCAATCCCCTGTCAGATGTTCCAGCGTATCGGCCAGAATGGTGTACGAGGCCAGCTTGTCCCCCGGCCGCATCATTCCCACAGTCAGCATCGGCCCATCACGGGTCGAAACAGGGGGTAATTCCGTGATGGGAAGAAACGGAGGCAGCTCGACGAGCGCCTGCGTACCGAACCTTTCCCGTTCTAACGTGATCAGATCGTTGGCAGTGTGGTAAAAAATCACCTCCGCAGAATCGCACGCGTCGTGCGCCGCTTGCGCAAAATCAGCCCATGGGCCTGCAAGCCGGCTGGTGGCGCGGGTACTTTCCAGCTGCACATACGGGATGTCTCTTGCGCGGCTCACGGCCGGGCCGAGCAGGTCGGGGGCCTTGTAGTAGTTGTGATAAGTCACCCACAGGTTCGTGTCAGAGGGCAGTTCCTCAGCCAGTCGTGCAGCCTCGGCATTTGCCTTGCGGCGGAATTCGTCCTGAAGCGCGCGGTCGCCTGCTTTGTCGTAAATCCGCAAATGCGAGGCCAAGTCGACAATGTCTCCCTGAGCGCCGAGGGCCTGCATCAGGTTGCGGGCCATTTCGCGATCACCCGAGGGCTTGGGACTGTCGGGGGACTTCATCGGTGCATAGAAAGCCACCCGCGCCATCAGGGTCCGTCCGCGCACAAGGCGCTGAGCCGCTCGGACAAGCGACGTATGCCCGGGTCCATCCGGAAGTCGGCGATCAACCGGTCATACGCGGCCTCAGCCATCTCGGCCGTTCTGGTCGGGTTCTGGGCGAGATCCGCAATAGCCGAGGCCAGAGAGGTCGGGTCATCTGCTGACAACTGACCGTGAACACCGGAATCAATGAACTCCGGGATGGCTGACACCGGCGTTGACAGGATCGGGAGGCGCTGGGACGCGGCTTCCATCAAAACATTGGGTAAACCATCGCGGTCGCCGTCGGCAGCAATTCTGCTGGGCAGGACAAACAGATCAGAGCGGCGCATCTCGGCAATGACTTCCGGTTGATCGCAAGCCCCCATCCACGTGATCCGATCGGAAATCCCTGCGGCATCGGCTTGTGCGCTCAACTCATCGCCCAGGTTTCCGCCGCCGATATGGGTCCAATGCCAATTCAGCGATCTGGGGAGCAGCGCGAAAGCTTGGAGAAGCCGGTCAAAGCCCTTCTTTTCGACAAGACGCCCGACCGACAGCATGTGAAAGGGTGCATCCGCTGCACGCGAACACTGCTGGGGAGGTGCAGGAAACCGCGACAGGTCCAGCCCATGATAGATCAGTTCTACCCGCGCAGGATCATCCGCCAGTTCGCGCAGATGTGCGGCACCAATGGCAGTACAGGTTGCCCCGAAGATGGCGCCGTGAGAGGCCAGTTGCAGCTTTTCCCGCTTTTCCCAGTCTGGTGAGGTCCAGATATCTTTGGCATGCGCCGAAAAACTCCAGGGCAGGCCGCGCATGATAGACGCATAGCGGGCGACCGAAGACGGAGTGTGCATGAAATGCGCATACAGCGCCTGCGTTTGATCGGGCAGCTCAGCGGCCAATACGCAGGCCTGACCAAACCGGCGAATTCGGTTGTGAGTCGGGTCTCGGCGAAGGTCTTGCCGCCAGACCTGGTAAGCTTGCGCGTATCCGGGCAGACGAGCTGCAATGTCTCGCGCAGTCGCCAGCCGCTCAGGCTCTTCATAAAGGTATTCCGGTAGGTAATGCACCTGCCCCTTGAAGCGATCGTGCAGAGGATGGCGCTTGGTATCGGTCGGGTGGCGCAACGACCAGATATCGAAGCTGTGCCCTGCCTCCTGCAAGGCCACCAATTCTTGCGCGATGAACGTCTCGGACAGGCGCGGCCAGCCTTTGACCAGCACCGCCAGCTTGGGGGGGTCGCGCGTCATCCGGTGGCGCGCTCTTGTTCCGCGCCTAGCAGCGCGTTTATGCGATGAGTGACGTAGCTTAGCCCGTCCAACAACCCTGCGCGAATGGCCTGCGAAGGCAGCGGCTGATGGGGCAAGGCGCGGATCGCGCGGATCATTGCATCCGCCGTCAGACCGTCACGGTTTTCATCCAGCATGCGTACCAGACCCAGATCCTCGGCGCGCGAGGCACGAATCCATTGCTCCAGCCGCGGCGTCGTGCGCGGAACAATGACGGCGCGTTTGTCGAAGGACAAAACCTCGCAGAAGGTATTGTACCCGCCCATGCAGACCACACCGGCAGCGCCCGCGAACAGCGTTTCGATCTGCGATTCAAAGCCAACGGCGGTCACACGGCCATTTAGGGCGGCGACACGGGTTTCAAAATCTTCGCGTAGTTCGCCTGACAGGAAGGGCCCATAGACCAGCACAGCGCGGGGTGACAGATCCGGGTCTTTTTCATATGCGGACAGCACCAAATTGACCATCGCCTTGCCATCCCCGCCACCACCAGGGGTGATCAGGATATACGGTTGTTCTGGTGGCTCACCAACCGGCCCAAGATCGCGACGTAGATACCCTGTCCAATGAATGCGCTGTTGCGTCGCCGGGCTGAGGGGAAGGCCTTGTGTAGGATCGTAGACCGATCGCAACCCATATACCCAGATCTCATCATAGAATCGTTCAGTCGCCGAGATCGCGTCCTTACGCTCCCATTCGGCGGCCAGTACTTCGGGCTCATCCAGAACGTCGCGCAGGCCCAGAACCAATTTGGTTGAGCAGGAGTTTTCAAGATACTCAAGCGTCGGCAGCAGCTCACCGCGAAAACCGGTAGGCTCTTTGTCGACGATCAGTACATCGGGGTCGAACTGTTCGACAGATGTCTGGATCAGGCTTGCGCGCAACTCAGTCACATCATCGATGCCCATGCCAATGGTCTGCGAAGCATACGAGCCGTCGGCGCGTTTGGTGACCCCGGGTAGACGGACATGGTCAACCCGACGCGGAAAAGTAAACCGTCCGGCAATGGGTGAACCGGTCAATATGAGGGCCGAAGCGCGTTGATCGGCTTGTGTTATGGCCGCAGCCAGCGCGCGTGACCGGCGCAGGTGACCTAGGCCGAACGTGTCGTGACTATATAGCAGGATGCGCGGTGCGCGGCCGTGATTTTCGTTTTTGATCCCTAGGCTCATGCCTTCGCCTGTTTCGGTTCCGGTGCAACTCCGCGCGTCTGCACCTGATTATCGTAATTCTGCCAGACCTTCTTGCCAAAGGCACAGATTCCGCCGTCCAAATGCGCCAAACATTGCGAATTGGCAACAGCATAATGCCACCGCCGGCAACAGGCGCACCTTGCGATATGCAGGCCGATGGTTCTTCATGCACAAGCCAATTCGGAGGCTGGACGCCTCAGGTGGTCATATTCAATTTTTGTTGTCTTGGAAACACTTTATCCCATCCATTGCGTCAGGAACACGGGCTCTCACGATGTTGACACCGCGTGTGCGGATGATTTGAACAGCCTTCTGAGGTTCTATAGTCTTGGACGCAGCTACGAATTGGATGCGATATACGATGAAAATGAATGTTCTGGCCGGGCTGATTTTGGTGATTTGGGCGGCAATGCTGGCCAGTGCAACTGACGCGGTTGCGCAAACTTCGCTTATTCCTGGATACCCAATAGGATCAAGCGAGGAAACCGGTTCTTCAAGCTCTGCCGCTGACAGCGATCTGGCGGCGGCCATTCGTTCCGCTTCCGAGGCGGGCGCAAGCGTAATCGTAATCGACAGCGCCGGGCAGGTTGTATCGGCTGCGGGCAATAGCGGTGATGCGACGCCAGAGGCAGATAGCATTGATCACATGGCTGAGGGTTCTCAGCTGATGAAGGCGCAAGAGCGGTTCTCAAAGTTCCGGGATTCCGTACGCTCGCGGATGGAGGCGCTGCCCTATTCGGTCTTTGAGGTCCAATACATCCTCAGACAGACCAGTCCGGACGGACGGATTCAGACTTATGTCGAAGTGTTGATCCTGAACGTGTTGTTCCTGCTGCTGGGGCGCTGGTTGTCGACTGAAATCTACGGTAAGCGCTTCGCAAAGCGTTGGGTGGTTGCGCGCATCAAGGAAAACCCGGTCGGCTATCGTGAAAAGATGCCTTTCCTGGTTTACCGCTTCGTGATGGGAATTGGCGGTACGGTCTTTGCCATGCTCATGGCGCTGATCGTCGGCTATCTGTTCTTTGGTGAAGCGGAAGACATATCGATCCAGTTTACCGTTACGGCAATCTTTACCGCGTTCTTCCTGTCGCGCACCGTCTCGGACTTGTGGCGGATGGTTTTGTCGCCTTACCTCAGCCAGTATCGCTTGCCGCCTTTTTCAGATCGGGACGCCAAGCGCCTGTATATCTGGGCGTCAGCACTGGCGACCTATGATATCTCGGTTGTTCTGTTCTCGACATGGGTAGCGGATTTTGGGCTGAACTATAACGTCTATGCCATGGTCTATGGCAGCCTGACGCTGATCGGAGCGCTAGGCAACATACTGATGATCCTGTTCAATGCACGCGCGATTTCGAACGCTATTCGTGGCGGGCGTGCTCCGGATCAGGTGTCTTGGATACTGAAGTTCATCTCTTTCGCCTGGGCGCCGGTTCTGGTGCTTTATATGGTGTTCAGCTGGTTCAAACTGGCCGTTGATCTGGTGCTCGAGGTTCAGGATTCGATCCCGATCGTGGCCAGCAGCTATGCCATCTTTATGTCCGTCGTCGTGGCCTACGGCGCGATGAACTATCTGCTTGAAAGGTATTTTGATCGCAATCGCAGAATTGAGGTGATGAATGCCGACGCAGAAGCGGCTGAGCAGATCGAGGATGAGCTGGTGGCTGATACGCCGCAGGCCGAAAAGCGCAAACACGCCATTCTGACGTACGAAGACCTTGCCCGTCGTGTGGCAGGCATTCTGGCCTTTGTGGTGGGGCTCTATGCGCTGGTAGTGATATGGAACCCGCAGGCCAATTGGTCGGATGACTTGCCTATCGAGCGGGCGCTGGATGTGATGGTGATCCTGTTTATGGGTTACATTCTGTTTCACTTCTTCCGCGTCTGGATAGATAGCAAGATCGCGGAAGAGACGGATGACGGCGGTGCTGAAGCCGAGCTGGGCGACGAAGGAGGCGAAGGCGGGCAGAGCCGTCTTGCAACTTTGTTGCCTCTGTTCCGCGGGGCCATTCTGGCTGTGGTCGTTGTGACCATCGCGCTGATTGTATTGATGGAACTGGGGATCAATGTCAGCCCGCTGTTTGCCGGTGCAGGTGTTGTGGGTCTGGCCGTTGGTTTCGGGTCGCAAACCTTGGTCCGCGACATCTTCTCGGGTGCGTTCTTCCTGATGGATGATGCTTTCCGAAAGGGTGAATACATCGACATTGGTGATGTGAAAGGGACGGTCGAAAAGATATCGGTCCGGTCCTTCCAACTGCGCCACCACCTTGGTGCGCTCAACACGATCCCATTTGGAGAGATCAAGGTTCTGACAAACTATTCCCGCGACTGGGTAATCATGAAGCTGCCGTTGCGGGTGACCTATGACACCGATGTCGAAAAGGTGCGGAAGCTGATCAAGAAGCTGGGTCAGGAGCTGCTGAGCGATCCGGTGATTGGTGATAACTTCATTCAGCCGCTGAAATCGCAGGGTGTGATCGAGATGCAGGATTCGGCGATGATTATCCGGGTCAAGTTCATGACCAAACCGGGTGATCAGTGGCTGGTGCGCAAGAAAGTCTATCAGGATATTCGTGAGCTGTTTGCCCGTGAAGGCATCCGGTTTGCGCATCGGGAAGTCACCGTGCGACTGGCGGATGACAAAGAGGCCGAGGACCTGACTCCCAAACAACGCGAGGCTGTCACAGGGGCCGTTCAGGCCGCGATTGACGAAGACTATCTGGACGATATCGGCCCCGGCGGTGGCGATGATCGCTAGGAGGGCTCCCGCCCCTTTGGTTTGCGTCTCTGGCGAGACGTCAACCAAAGCGTTGGGCCGGGCCGCGCGTCCCGCGCGGCGGCAGCTTTAAGCGGTAAGTGACGGCCAAGTGGGCTGTGAAGTTCCCAGTTTGGACGCAGGCAAAGCCCAGTGCATCTTTGCGGATCCAACGGTTAGCGCCGGCTTCAATCGATAGCCGGGCCCCCACCCGGAAGGTTCGAGCGCATCCGCATAATCGACAGGCAGCGACTCGGTAATTTCGTCACCGGGCTCGCTCTTGGCGAGGGTGGCCAGCAATTCGGCGGTGCGCGCCAGCGAGAGCCGGGCATCCATGACGGCCTGACCGGATGCGGCTTCGGCGAGCGCCGAGAGCAGGGCGGCTGCCATCAAGTAGCCAGTTGCGTGATCCAGTGCCTGAACAGGCAACGGAGTTGGCTTGTCGGCCCCCGCCCAACCCATCCCTGCATGTGCGATTCCGGAACTCATCTGTACAAGGCTGTCAAAACCGCGGCGCGCTGCCCAAGGTCCTTGCCAGCCATAGGCGTCTAGCGTGACTTCAACCCTGTTGGGGGCGAGCTGATCCCGCGTGTTTTTACCCAGACCGAGTGCGTCCAAAGCGCCGGGCCGATACCCGTGGACAAGTATGTCCGCTTGGGCCAGCAGCTCTTGCAGTTTTGCTTTTCCATCGGGTGATTTCAGGTTCAGATAGGCGCAGTGCTTGCCGAGAGAAATGTCAGGAATGACGCCAGGTTCATCCCAGCCGGGTGGATCGATCCTCAGGACCTCGGCGCCAAAACCCGCAAGTGTTCGTGTCGAGACTGGCCCGGCCAGAATGCGGGTCAGATCGAGCACACGCAGCCCAGCAAGAGGTCGCGCGGCAGTCGCCTGAGGCCGATCACGTAGTTGAATATTGCGTGGCCCCTGCCATCCGATCAACGGCTCGCGGGCCAATATGCGTCCTTGCGGATGGTCATGCCACTCAGAGCGGCTGCGCATTGCGGCAGCGACGCCGCCCTCGGCGACAATCGCGGCTTCCAGTTCAGAGATGCTCCAATCCCGAACCGCGCGCGATACCAGCGCACGGTCCGGCGCGACTTGCAAAACGTTCAGGGCGGCGGCGCGATGACTGGGCAGGTTGGTGTGCAGCCTGATCCACCCATCAGAGGCCTGATAGTCGCCAGCAATCGCGTCCCAAAGGCTGGGCATATCCCACCCTTCGGGTTTGAAGGAAAAGCCATACCACAAGGAGGCCAGTCGATGATCTACGGCCACCTCCGGAGGCGCTGGCGCCAGGTTCAAGGCTGTCACAAGGCGCGACAGCTCCTGCCCGACTGCCGCAAAACTGGCCGTCGCCAGTTCCGAGACCGCAAAGGCGCTGGGCCGCGCACCCGCCCCATTGACCCTGTAGGTGTCAGGTGAGGGGAGGGCGGACAGCAAGCTCATTGCTGATAGGGATCAAGGCTGTCGCGCAACCCGTCGCCAAGGAAGTTGAAGGCCAGCACGACGACGATGATTGGCAGCATCGGGATCGCGGTCCATGGATAGATTTCGATTGAGGCGAGGTTCTGCGCATCGTTCAGCATCACGCCCCAACTGACCGCCGGGGCCCGCAGTCCAAGGCCAAGGAAGCTGAGGGCGGTTTCGCCCAAGATCATCGCAGGGATTGATAGCGTGGCCGAGGCAATCAGATGCGACATGAAATTGGGTAGCAGGTGCTTTCGGATCACACGACCGGAACTTGCGCCCATCATCTCGGCCGCACGTACGTATTCCTCTTCCCTGAGAGACAGGAATTTTGCGCGGACAGATCGGGCAAGGCCTGGCCAATCGAGAATACCGAGGATGATCGAGATGATGAAGAATACCGCGACCGGGCTCCAATTTGATGGCACCGCGGCGGATAAGGCCAGCCAGAGGGGAAGTTCCGGCAGAGAGCGCAAGATTTCGATCACACGGTTGATGGTCCAGTCGATGCGCCCTCCGAAATACCCGGCCATTGACCCGAACAGGATGCCGAGGAAGAAGGATACCGAAATGCCGATCAGGCCCACTGTCAGCGACAGTTGCGCGCCATATAGGATGCGGCTGAATACATCGCGGCCCAGACGGTCCGAGCCCCACAGAAACAGCGTGGCCCCTTCGGGTGCGCAAAACAGGTGCGTATCGGATTTTATCAGGCCTGCGAGTTTGTATTCTGACCCTTCGCAGAAGAACCGGATTGGGCGCGGGTCTTCCGTGTCAGCGACGAATTTCCACTGGAAAGTTTCAAGGTCCGCCTCTGCAACTATTGGATAAACGTAGGGGCCGATGAACTTCCCCTCATGAAACCAGTTGACCGACTGGGGTGGAGCATACAGGTGCTCTCCGTTCCGATCATTGGGGCCGTAGGGGGCAATAAAGCCCGCAAAAGGCAGCATCAAGTAGCAGAGCAGTAAGAAGAGGCCAGAAATCAGACCCAGCTTGTGGGTCCTGAACTTGCGCCAGACCAGCACCCAATTAGGGGCATCGAGATCTGCGCGCTCAAGCTGCTGAATAGAGGCCTGCGGGTCAAATGGCGCGTCGTCGACATAGCGACCATCGGGTTTATCGGTCATGCTTCGCGCCCCTCGTAACGAATGCGCGGATCAAGCATGACCAGCAGGATATCGGAAATCATGGTGCCGATCAGCGTCAGCAGAGCCACGAACATAAGAATGAAGGCCGACAGGAACTGGTCCTGCGTTTTCAAGGCAGTCAGCAGGGTCGGGCCGATTGTTTGCAGACCCAGAACTACCGAGACCAAAACCGACCCGGAAACCATCGAGGGCAGCAGGTTTCCAATGTCGGCGACAAACGGGTTGAAGGCCACGCGCAATGGGTATTTCGTCAGCATCCGCGATGGGGACATGCCCTTGGCGATTGCTGTTTCGACATAAGGTTTCCCTAGTTCATCCAGCATATTGGCGCGCAGGCGCTGCATCATGGCCGAAGCACCCGAGGTTCCGATGACGAAGGTCGGAACGATCAGGTGGACAAGGATGGATTTCAACTTGTCCCAACTCATCGGTTGTCCCTCAAAGGAAGGGTCCATCAGTCCGCCGATGGGCAGGTTGAAATAGCGATGGCCGTAGTAGAACAGGATCAGCGCCAACAGGAAGTTCGGGGTCGCAAGACCCAGATAGCCTACAAAGGCCGAGGTATAGTCAATCCACGTCCGTGATCTGGCCGCAGCGATGACCCCCAATGGCAGAGCAACGGCATAGACGAATAGAATGGCGGCCAGATTGACCACAACCGTCAACCACAGCGTATCGCCCACGATCTCGCGCACGGGGCGGTCGAATTCGAAGGACCAGCCATAATTGCCCTGTAACAGGCCCTCGAACCCATGCGGTCCGGGCCAGAAGCCCATCCAGATCAGGTACTGCTCGGGCAACGACCGGTCCAATGAGTATTCCTTGCGCAGAAACTCGGCCTTGGCGACACCGGCGGACTGTCCTGAAGCCTGCAGTTCGGCGATCTGGTTGCTGAGATAGTCGCCGGGGGGCAGGTTGATGATCACGAAAATCAGAACCGACACCACCAGCAATGTCAGCAGCATCGTGAAAAAGCGATACACCGCGTAGCGCAGCATGACCATTTAGCTGCTCCTGAATTAGTCGGCGAAGAAGAACTCGTCGGGACGGTGAATGCCGAAATGTGCGCCGGGTTCCCATGCCCACATGGCCTGCTCAGGCACATTGCGCAGGCGGTTCGACACGACAATAGGCTGCGGTGCGCCGTTCAGGATACCGATCGCATAAAGCTGGTCGGCGTGAATTTTCAGCATCTCAGACCAGACTGCGCCGCGTTCTTCATCCGTGGAGGCGATTTCCCAATCGTGGGCAAGCTTCATGAGAAGTTCGGCCTCGGGCATGTCTGGTGGTTCGCCCGACCCTCCATTTGTCTGATAGTATTGGCCCCATTTAGGCCATGCCAGAAAGACCTGATCGGTCGGGGCGAGATAGGCCGGCGATGTGTGGCTTTGCGGAATGCCGTCATCCCAGCCGAACCAGACCGACGCCATTGTATTGCCCGAGAAGACCCGGTTGCGCAGAATGTCTCGATCCAATGGTCGCATGACCAGTTCGACTCCGATCTCACGCCAGGTATCCGTGACGATCTGCAGGGCGTTTTCAACCTCTTGCCGCTCACCTGCGGTTTCGATGATCAGCTCCATCGGACGCCCGTCGGGCAACAGTCGGATACCATCTTTGTCACGCTCGGTCAGCCCAGCCTCATCAAGCAGAGCATTCGCCTTGTCGACGTCATACTGTGCCCAAGCCTGCGCATTCGCTTCGTCGTAGAAGGGCGATGCGGGCAGAACCGACATCGCGCCGGGTTGGGCCAGCTTGAAATAGAGCGCCTGATTGATCGTCTTGCGATCAATGGCGAGCGACAGTGCCCTGCGTACACGTACATCGCGCAGAACCTCGCGCCACGCATCGTCAGTGTAGTTCAAATTGGGATAAATCGCGATCTGCGACGCGACGCCTGTTTTCCACAAAAGCGTCTTGTATCCACCTTCAGCCTCGCCCTTTTTCAAGATCGAGGCATCGCGGAATGCCAATCCGCGACCTTGCAAGTCAGTTTCACCCGCATTTGCTTTGGCCGCAACCAAACCCGGTGCGACGATTTCCATTTCGACTACGTCGATATAGGGCAGCTGAACCCCATTTGAATCCACCCGATGGTAATAAGGGTTACGGACAAAGTTGTGCCGGATTTTCTTGCCCGAACTTGCGTTGAGCCATGGCTGCAACGTCGGCAGTTCATGATTGTCGTACTTATATAGATTGTCCAACTTGTTATGCAGCGCCGCCCAGCTTTTTACCCGCGCATCTTCGACCTTGAATGCCAGTTCTTCGGGGTCTGCAAACTTCTCGTGATACTGCTTAAGGAACTCAGACGGTCGATAGATAAAGGGCGGCCGCGCCTGAGCAAGTGATTGCAGGAAATTCGGGTTGGGGTCATCCCATTCGAATACAACCGTTGTTTCGTCGGGGAAGGTGACGGTGGGTGTTTTGCCTTCAACCCGCAGGAAATCTGGTGGGCCTGAGGGGCTGAGCAATTCGTTGTTGGCCACATCCTCCCACCAGTACCGGAAGTCTTCGGATGTGAACGCGGATCCGTTCGACCATTTGTGGCCGGGTCGCAGGTTCAAAGTAAATTTGCGATTGTCTTCATTTTCGAATGAAGCCAGCAAATCCGGGACGATGTTGTAATCCTGATCGAAGCCCACAAGCCTTGCGTAGCCATAGACCACCATTTGCCGAATGTCTTTGGACCGGGTGACCATCGTGCGCAGTGTACCGCCGGGTACACCGAATTCGCGACCTTTGGCGGCTAAGTCCACGATCAGCGGATCTTGCGGAATACGTTCAGCAACCGGTGGCAGGTCGCCGCTTTCAACCTCGGTTTGCCAGAACGCGTTTTCCTGAAGATTAGACGGAATTTCTGCCGCAGCGGGCAGCATTCCTGCGAAGGCCAGCGTCGCGGCCAAAATCAATCGGTGAGTGGTCTTAAACATGGCAACGTACCTTATGGCCGGGCTCCAACTCTATCAAAGAAGGTATCACGGAGTCGGAAAATCGAAAGGCGTCATCCCAACTGTCGGGTGAACCGGCACCAAGCGCAACCAGTTTCAGATCAATCGGGCGATTGATATCCGGTTCGGGCTGGGCGGCAATCAGTGCCTTGGTATAGGGATGACGTGGATTGTAGAACAGGGTTTCGGGTGGGGCTTGTTCCACCACAAGACCCCGGCGCATGACGGCGACTTCGTCGGCAATGCGCGCGACGACGGCCAGATCATGTGAGATGAACAGGTATGACAGGTTCAGACTGTCCTGCAGTTCTTCGAGCAGGGTCAAAATTTGCTCTTGAACGGATACATCCAGTGCCGAGGTTGGCTCGTCACAAACAATCAACGCCGGGTCCAGCATCATCGCGCGGGCGATAGACAGGCGCTGTCGTTGTCCACCAGAAAACGCATGCGGATAGCGTTTGAGCATATCGGCATTCAGCCCGACCCGCTGCAACATCGCGGCCGCTTTGTCGCGCTGCTCTGCCACGGTGCCGAGGCGGTGTATCTCCAACGGCTCGGTCATGGCATCCTGAATGCGCATACGGGGGCTAAGAGAGCTATAGGGATCCTGAAACACCATTTGCGCCTTGCGCTGAAACGCGGTGCGTTCGGTCCGTGTCATACTGTGAACCGTTATCGGTTCGGAATCCCTTGTTGTTCTGAACAGAACTTCGCCGCCCGGGTCGGGCAGTTCAGCGCCCAGAGCGATTCTGGCGGCGGTTGTCTTGCCAGACCCGCTTTCGCCAACGATTGCAAGCGTCTTGCCGCGCGCCAGCTTCATATCTACGCCCCGGCAGGCATGGATCAGTTTGTCGGCTTTCCAACCTTTGCTCGATCGCATCGTGTAGGTCTTTGAGACCCCGGTCATCTGCAGAATTAGGTCCTCGTCGGGCATCGGTATGCCGACGGCATCCTGATCGGGTATCTCAGGCGCAGCGTCGAACAGCTGCTGCGTATAGGGGTGCGCCGGATCATTCAGAATTGGTGCTGCCGGGCCAGCTTCCATCACGCGGCCTTTGTGCATGACGACCACCCGCTCGGCCATGTTAGCAACTACACCCAGGTCATGGGTGACAAGGATCAGCGCCATACCGGTTTCGCGCTGCAGCTCTTTGATCAGCCCAAGAACCTGCGCTTGGGTGGTAACATCCAGCGCTGTTGTCGGCTCGTCCGCGATGAGCAATTCAGGCTTGGACACCATGGCCATGGCAATCATGGCGCGCTGGCGCATGCCGCCAGACAGCTCGAACGGATAGCTGTCGTAGGCGCGGGCAGGGTCGGGGAAACCAACCCTCTCAAACTGGGTCAGAACTTCTTTGCGGGCCTGTGCATCGGATGCGCCGCGATGCAACCAAAGAACTTCGCTGACCTGATTTCCGATTTTGTGAAGCGGTGACAGAGATCGCATCGGTTCCTGAAAAATCATAGAAACCCGATTGCCGCGAATACCACGCATCTGTCTTTCACTCAGTTCGATCAGATTAGCGGTGCCTTTGGAATCGTTCAGCGTGATCGTTCCGCTACGGATCTGGGCGGTACGCGGCAGAATACGCAGTGCAGCGCGACAGGAAATCGTTTTGCCCGAACCGGATTCTCCAACCAATGCAAGTGTCTGCCCGGGTTCGACCTCGAAGCTGACATCTTGGACAACGGATGGACCCGTGCCGAAGCCGATGCTGAGATCCCGAACGGACAACAACGCACTCATGCGGGTTTTCCACCCGTCTGGCCGCTAGAAAACATCGGCTTTGTGAACTCCCTGTCTTTTTTGAGCAGTTTCGCGCGGTTGGGGCGGCGTAGTCAAACACCTTCTTCACCCGAATTGTCGCGGAATCGTGAAACTCGGGCCGTATGGCTACACAAAGTCTTGAGTTTTTGCCATCAAAGGCGCAATCGCCCCCCGACTGGTGTCGAATGATTTTGAAAGAGGTGCCCCGTGTCCGAGCAACAAAGCCGATTGGATCTGTTCATTGACCGAATGGTCTCGCAACGCGCTTGTCTGGACTTTGCTATCGCGCAGACCACTGGGCAGCCTGGTCCGGTTTTTGAGCTGGGATTGGGAAATGGGCGCACATATCACCACATGGTTAAGCACATTCAGGACCGTCCTGTTTATGTTTTTGAACGGGCCGTTGCGTCTCATCCCGATTCGACACCGCCCGATGATCTGGTGATTCTCGGTGATGTGCGCGAAACATTGCCTGCTTCGGTCACACGATTTGGCGCGTCGGCCAGTCTGATCCATGCCGATCTTGGGGGACACAACCGGCAAAAGAATGATGCGTTTGCCCGCCTCGTCTCACCTTTGATCGAACCGCTTCTGGCGCGGGGCGGACTGATGGTTTCCAGCGATCGAATGTATTTCGAAACACTGACCGAGGTGCCGCTGCCAGAAGGGGCGGTCGACGGGCGCTGTTTCATCTATCGGCGTTGATCTGCCGTAGGGTCACTGTGTGATCCGACTCGCGCTTTAGTGCTGGCCCGGTCTAACGTCCGAGGCGTGAAGCTTTGGAGGGGACCGTCAAAAATGCTGTTCTACGATTGCTCGACCGCGCCAAGCCCGCGCCGTGCCCGGATGTTTATCGCGGAAAAGGGGCTGAAGATTGACACTCGTGATATCTCAATCGCCAAGGGTGAACAGTTTAGTGATGCCTTCCGGACCGTGAACCCCGGTGCAACGATTCCTGTGCTTGTTACGGATGAAGGTACCACGCTCACAGAAAATCTTGGCATCGCCGCCTATCTCGAGGCGCGCTTTCCGGAACCTGCCTTGATGGGGCAAACGCCGGATGAAAAAGGCGAAATTCTGATGTGGAATGCCATCGCCGAACAACAATGTGGCGCACCAATCGCGGAAACTTTGCGAAACACCCATCCTTCGTTCAAAGACCGCGCGATCACCGGGCCTGCAAACCACGCGCAAATCCCTGAACTAGCGCAGCGGGGGGCTGAGCGGGTGCGTGCCTTCTTCGATTTTCTTGAGGCCCGTCTGCAAGTGAGCGGTTTCGTTGCGGGTGAAATGTTTTCACTGGCCGATATCACCACATTTGTGTTTGTCGATTTCGCACGTGTCATCAAGATGCGTATCCCAGAAGAGAACACGGCCACACGCGCCTGGTTTGATGCCGTTCAGACACGCCCGAGCGCCCGGCTTTAAGCTGATCCGGGTGCTGTCCCTCGAACTGTACAGAAATGTCTAGACAGAAGTGAACAGTGCCTCTAGCGTCCTTTGCGAGTCATGCAGGGGAGCGCAGGATGAAATCTCAGTATCGTGTCGTAGTCATCGGTGGCGGCGTTGTCGGCGCCTCGGTTCTGTACCATCTCGCCAAGTTTGGCTGGTCAGATGTGGTCATGCTGGAGAGGCGGCGTTTGGCCTCGGGGTCTTCGTGGCACGCGGCGGGAGGCATCCATGCGCTGAACGCAGATCCGAACATGGCGTCGCTGCAGGCCTATACGATTGATCTGCTCAGCGAGATCGAAAAAGAGTCGGGCCAGAATATCGGCCTGCACATGACCGGTGGACTGACGCTGGCGGGCACACCCGAACGGTGGGAGTGGCTGCAGGCCAACTACCGCATTTTCCAGTCTATCGGCATCGACGACTGTGAGCTTTTGTCGCCAGAGGAGGCGCAGAAACGCTGCCCGATCATGTCCACCGACGGCGTGCTGGGCGCGATGTGGGCGGATCGCGAAGGTTACATCGATACAACCGGTACGGTTCAGGCTTATGCAACAGCGGCCAAGAAACGCGGCGCGGAATACTACGAAGAAACCAAGGTCGAAAGCCTGACGCAGACTGCGGATGGTTGGGAAGTTGTGACCGACAAAGGCACTATCACTTGTGAACATGTGGTCAACGCAGCTGGCCTCTGGGCCAAACAGGTGGGGCGCATGGCCGGAGTGGAACTGCCGGTTTCGCCGCTGAAACACCATTATCTGATCACCGATACGGTGCCTGAGGTGGCCGAGGCGGATTTCGAGATGCCGATGACGGTTGATCTTGAAGGCTTCACCTATATGCGACAGGACCAGAAGGGCATTCTGGTGGGCATCTACGAGGTCGATCACGAGCACTGGGCTATGGACGGTGCGCCGTGGAATTACGGTGAAGAATTGTTCCAGGAACAGCTCGACCGGATCGAGAACGAGCTGACGCTGGGCTTTGAACGGTACCCGTCGATCCAGAATGTTGGCATCAAAACATGGGTGAACGGCGCGTTCACCTTCTCACCCGATGGCAACCCGCTGGTCGGTCCGGTCCCGGGCAAGCGTGGCTATTGGTCAGCTTGTGCGGTGATGGCCGGATTCCTGCAGGGTGGCGGCGTTGGTAAGACGCTTGCCGAATGGATGATCCATGGCGAGCCTGAGGCCGACGCATGGCCTATGGACGTGGCGCGCTATGGCGATTTCGCTCAGAACAAACGCTACATCCGCGAAACAACCGGTCAGTTCTATTCTCGTCGTTTCGTGATGACTTACCCGAACGAGCAACTGCCCGCAGGTCGCCCGCTGAAGATGGCCCCAGCCCATGATGCAATGACCGAGGCGGGGTGCAAATGGGGCGTCAGTTGGGATCTGGAAGTGCCGCTTTACTTTGCGCCCAAGGGCTTTGAAGAGACGCCGACGCTGAAACGCTCGAATGCGCACGACATCGTGGCTGAGGAGTGCAAAACCATCCGCGAAGGCGTGGGACTACTGGATATCTCGGGCTTTTCGCGCTTCGAGGTCACTGGGCCAAATGCCGAGGCTTGGCTGGACAGGATCATGGCGTCGAAACTGCCTGCACCGGGGCGTGCCAAACTGGCTCCAATGCTGGGTGAGAACGGTCGCCTCAAGGGTGATCTGACCGTGCTGAACTGGGGCGACGGGACCTGGTGGATCATGGGCAGCTATTATCTGCGCGCATGGCATATGCGCTGGTTCAATGATCACATGATGGACGCCGTGAATATCCGCGATCTGGGCGAGGAATATTGCGGTTTTGCCGTGGTTGGACCGAAATCGCAGGCTGTGGTCGAGAAACTGGCCGAACAGGATATCTCGGGCCTGAAATTCATGGGCTGCGGCGACTTTGATATCGGTCTGGTGCGTGCCCGTGTGGCGCGTATGTCTGTGACGGGCGAAAAAGGGTATGAGATAAACTGCCGCTATGGCGACCATATCAAACTGCGCCGGATGCTGCTAGAGGCCGGGGCCGGGGACGGTATCCGCGAATGCGGATTCAACGCGATGCTGTCGACGCGGCTTGAGAAGAGCTTTGGTATCTGGTCTGCAGAGTTCACTCAGCTTTACACGCCAGGCATGACCGGAATGGATCGCTGGATCGACTGGAACAAGGATTTCGTTGGCAAAGAGGCTGCGCTGGCTGAACGCGATGGCAACGGTCCGGCGCAAGTTCAAGTGACGCTTGAGGTTGATGCGCTGGACGCAGATGCCAGTGGGTATGAACCGATCTGGGCTGGGGATGAGCGCGTTGGATTTGTGACTTCGGGTGGCTATGGCCACTACACGGGCAAGTCGCTGGCCATGGCTTTGGTCGACCGCGACAAGGCTGAACCAGACACCGAGTTGTCGGTGCATGTGGTCGGTGTCGAACGCCCGGCCCGCGTGATTGCGCCGTCGCCCTATGACCCGCTGGGCAAAGCGATGCGAGGTTGACCATGTCGGACTTGGGCCAAAGACGCCGACGGCGCGGGCGCGGGACCGATGCCGCCCCGCAATCTAGTCGCGAGGTGAATTATCGCCAGTTGCGCAATCCGTTTCCACAGATGGAAGTGTTCCCGACGGATCAGATTGCAGATATGCACGACACCGCATTGCGCACACTGGAAGAGTTGGGCGTGAAAGTTCTATTGCCCGAAGCGCGGCGAATCTACGCGCAGGGTGGCGCCCGCGTGGATGAAGACAGCGAAATGGTCTTCATCGGGCGGGATATGGTTGAGGCTGCGGTGGCCTCAGCTCCGAAATCCATCGGCTGCCGGGCGGGCGCGCGGCACCGGGATTTCACTTTGGAGCTGGGCTCTTTGGTGTTCCAACCCGGGGCTGGCGCTCCAAACGCGACCGATCTGGAACGCGGTCGGCGGCCAGCGAGTGGGCAGGATTATCTGGAGTTCCTAGAGCTCACTCATCACTTTGATGTCTTCCAGATGATCTCACCGCAGGTCGAACCGCAGGACGTGCCAACCAATGTGCGGCACTATTTCACCACACAAGCGCAGATGGAGCTGACGGATAAGTTCCCGTTCTTCTTCTCGCGGGGCACGCCGCAAGTGATGGACTGCTTCGAGATGCTCTCAACGGCGCGAGGTCTGTCTGACAAGGAGTTCCGCGCTAACGCCCATTGTTACACGATTATCAACACCAACAGCCCGCGGACGCTGGATATTCCGATGGCTCAGGGGCTGATCGACTTTGCGCGCCATGGTCAGATGTCGATCATCACACCCTTTACCCTGATGGGCGCAATGGCTCCGATCACGGTGGCCGGGGCCATCACGCTGTCCCATGCCGAGGCACTTGCGGCCTTGACGCTGACCCAGCTTACCAACCCCGGTGCGCCGGTGTGCTATGGGACCTTTACCAGCAATGTCGACATGAAATCAGGGGCGCCTGCATTCGGGACACCCTCGCATTTTCAGGCGTCTTTGGCGGCGGGCCAGTTGGCCCGGCATCTGGGCCTGCCCTGGCGGTCTGCGGCGGGGTCTGCGGCAAATATCAACGACGTTCAGGCCGCCAATGAAAACCAGTTCGGCCTGTGGGGCTGCCTGATGGCCGGGGCGACGGTCATCATTCATTCGGCCGGATGGCTCGAAGGTGGCCTGACCGTATCTTTCGAGAAGATGATCTGCGATGCCGAGGTGTTGAACATGGTGGCCGAGCTTTGTGCAGGGGCACAGGCCAATGGTGCAGAGATCGGGTTTGATACTGCGCTGAGCGAGGTTGAACCCAGCGGACATTTCTTCGCCACGAGTCAGACGATGGAGCGCTATAATACCGCATTTTATGAGCCGCACCTGCATGATTACGCAAATTTTGGCACCTGGACCGAGCGTGGCGCGATCGACGCCAACCATCGCGCGACCGGTGTATGGAAGGAAATCCTGGCAAATTTCAAAGCACCGGCATCAGATACGGATCGCCTTGGTGCGTTGAAGGATTTCATAGCGCGCCGTACAGAAGAGGGCGGCGCACCGCCGGAGAGTTGAATGAACACCAAACCCATCCTGCACCGGGACGATCCCGAAGCTGAGCCACTGATTGGTAACGTCAAGGTCACGCGCGATGATTGGCTGAACGTGGCCATGGACGTCCTGATTTCGGACGGGGTCGAGCAGGTGAAAGTCATGAACCTTGCCGAGCGGATGGCGGTCTCGCGCTCATCATTCTACTGGTACTTCAAGTCGCGGCAGGAATTGCTGGATGCGCTGCTGGCGCGATGGCAGGCGACAAATACGGCGGCCTTGATCGCGCAATCCGAATTGCCTGCTGAAACGATCACTGCTGCGGTGTGCAATGTGCAGCGCTGCGTTGTGAATACCGAACTATTTGATACGGCGCTTGATTTTGCTGTGCGGGATTGGGCACGAAGATCGGGAAAGGTGCGGCGTATGCTGGACCAGTCCGATGCCCGTCGCCTGGCCGCGCTGCGCGCGATGTTCATCCGGTTCAACTATGATGAGACCGAGGCAGAGACGCGGGCGCGGGTGCTATATTATATGCAGATCGGATATGATCTGGCGCAGTTAAACGAACCATTGGCGATCAGGCTGTCGATGGTTCCACACTACCTTTATGTTTTTACAGGGGTCGAACCGCGACCCGAGGAAATCACCGAATTCAGCGCGTATGCGAAACGTTTCTGGGAAGGGGCAGGACATGAACCAACCTGACGCAATCATCATTGGCACCGGTGTGATCGGCGCCGCCATCGCGTTCGAGATGTCCAAGGCCGGTTGGAAAACTCTGTCGTTGGATCGCTATGCGCAGGTTGGGCATGGCTCGACCGCAGGCTCTTGCGCGATAATTCGGATGCATTATTCGACCCTCGATGGAACCGCGTTCGCCTGGGAAGGTTATCACTATTGGCGTGATTGGGCGAACTATCTGGGCTTGCCCGACACAGCCGATTTGGCGCAGTTTCGTGAGACCGGTTGTTTGGTCGTCAAGACCGAGGCCAATGGATTTCTTGAGAAACATAAGAAGTACAGCGCCGAACTGGATTGTCCGTTTGAAGAATGGACACCCGAGCGGATTACCGAACGTCTGCCGATCTATTCTCTGGACAGCTTTGCCCCGGCGCGGCGCATGGATGATCCGGAGTTCGGCCAACCGAACGGAGATCGGATTCAGGGCGCAGTGTTCTGGCCGAAAGCAGGCTATGTGACCGATCCGGCCTTGTCGGCGCAAAACCTGATGGATGCCGCCAAGCTGCATGGTGCCGAAGTGCGAACGGGCGCAGACGTGCGCGAAATCCTGTTGCAGCAGTGGCGCGTCGCAGGTGTCAGACTTGCCTCTGGTGAAGAAATCCACGCCAAAGTGGTGGTGAATGTTGCCGGTCCCGGGTCAGCGCTTGTCAACGAAATGGCCGGGGTTCTGGGTGACATGACTATTCAAACCCGCCCGCTGCGGCAGGAGGTGGTGCATGTACCCGCGCCCGAAGGATTTGATTTCGAAACGCAAGGAACAATTGTCTCGGATAGTGATATCGCGCTGTATTGCCGTCCAGAACATGGCAATCATATTCTGATCGGCTCCGAGGATCCGGCTTGTGATCCGCATCAATGGTGCGAAGATGATGTAAGCTATAACCACGATTTTACGGATCAATGGACCACGCAGGCCATGCGTTATGCCCAACGGGTCCCTAGCTTGGGGATACCCTCCAGAACCCGTGGGGTGGTGGATTTGTATGATGCCTCGACTGACTGGATTCCGATCTATGACAAGTCCAGCCTGCCGGGGTTTTACATGGCCTGCGGCACCAGCGGAAACCAATACAAGAACGCGCCGATTGCGGGCAAAATGATGGCTGAACTGATTGACTACGTTGAAGGCGGTGCGGATCATGACGACAAGCCGATGCAGTTTGAACTGCCTTGCATTGGGCGCACAATCGACACCGGTTTCTATTCCCGCAAGCGACCGGTCAATACCGATAGCAGTTTCTCGGTGCTTGGTTAACGCGCCATCGCGCGCGCGTTCTCATAGCTTTCTTCCCGTACTGGACCGAAACCGCGTATCTGGTCCGCAGCTGACAGCACGTCCAGCCACTCGGTCTCGGAATGGGCGGAGGGGTTTGTCAGATACATGTCCAACAGCGATTGGTACCAGTTTAGGATACCTCGATGCAGTCGCGCTTCGGAGTGACGGCCGAAGGGGTTCAGGACCGAGCCACGCAAACCACGTAGACGGGACAGTCCCCGCAGAACCGGGCGCATCCATGGACCCAGTGCAAACTTGAGGGGGCGGCCCCGTTCGTCCTTGCGCCAGCTGAGCATTGGCGGGGCGAAGTGGTAACTGGTTTTGAAATCTCCCTCGAACTGTTGCTTCAGTTCGTTGTCGAAGTTTTGGGACGTTTGCAGCCGGGCCACTTCGAACTCGTCCTTATAGGCCATGAAGCGGAACAGGTTACGGGCTACGGATTCTAGAAGATCGTCGGATATTTTCGGGTTCGACGCGCGGATTGCTTCAATCTGTTGCGCATAGCGATCCGCATATGCGGCATCCTGATAATCTGTCAAAAACGCCACCCGACGCGCAATCACCTGATCCAAGGTGCCGTTTGTCTCTTCGGGTAGTGCCAGCCCGTGAATGCGGTCGGGGTCAGCCGCCAGACAACGCCCAAGAGCAAAGGCCAGCCGGTTTTTTTCGACGGCAACACCGTTCAGCAAAATGGCCTGAGCCAATGCAAGGTGCGATACCGGAACCAGCTCGTTTTGCCATGCATAACCCAGCAAAATGACGTTGGCGAAGACGGAATCCCCCAGTAGCGCCTCAGCTATTGCATTTGCGTCAAGGCTGGCGAGATTGTCCACCCCAACCACATCTGCGATCGCCTGTTCCCGCTTATCGACCCGCAATTGGGCATCGCGACGCAGGACAAGATCGCCGGTGGGCATCTCAGCCCTGTTCAGCACAACGCGTGTCCCGCGGGCAAAATGAGCTGAGGCTTTGGGGGCCGAACTCACCACCACATCACAGCCAATCACCGCATCCGCAGCGCCTTGATCTATGCGTACTTGGTTAAGCGCATCCGGAGCTGCGCCAAGGCGGATGTAACTGAGTACCGTGCCGAATTTCTGCGCAAATCCGGTGAAATCCAGGACCGAGGCACCTTTGCCTTCCAGGTGCGCGGCCATAGTGATCAAGGCCCCAACCGTGACAACCCCAGTGCCACCCACGCCTGTCACAAGCAGATCAAACGGTGTGTCCAAAGACGGAAGCTTTGGGTCTGGCAGGTCTGCCTCAAGCGCGTCGAGGTCCAGATCTATGGCCCGCTTTCGCCGGGTTGCGCCTGCAACGGTCACGAAACTTGGGCAGAATCCGTTCAGGCACGAAAAATCCTTGTTGCACGAACTTAAGTTGATCTTGCGCTTGCGCCCCAGCGGGGTTTCGCGCGGCTCAACGCTTAGGCAATTCGACGCGACCGAGCAGTCGCCGCAGCCTTCGCAGACCAGATCGTTGATCCAGACGAACGTTGAGGGGTCCTCCATTGTCCCACGCTTGCGGCGGCGGCGTTTCTCGGTGGCGCAGGTCTGTTCGTAGATCAGGACCGTAACACCGGGAATGTCGCGCAATTCGCGTTGCAGGCTGTCCATCTTTGCCCGGTCGTGGAACGTAGTGCCTGCCGGGAAATCGGATCGGCTGAACTTGGCAATGTCGTCCGAGACCAGCGCGATCCGCTCAACCCCCTCGGCCCGGCAGGTTTGCGCAATACCTGCCACGCTGACGGGCCCATCCACCGGCTGCCCTCCGGTCATTGCGACCGCATCATTGTAGAGGATTTTATAGGTGATATTTGTCCCTGCCGCGACGGCCTGACGGATCGCGAGTGATCCCGAATGGTACCACGTCCCTTCGCCAAGGTTCTGGAAGATATGCTTGCCGCCATTGAATTGTGAGGCCACCACATGGGGTACGCCTTCGCCTCCCATCTGTGCATAGCCGACCGTCTCGCGATCCATCCAAGATGCCATTACATGACAACCAATGCCGCTGGCAGCGGTAGAGCCTTCGGGAACTTTAGTTGATGTATTGTGCGGGCAGCCCGAGCAGAAATAGGGTGTCCGTGTTGCGCCCGGGACATTGATCACGGGAGGTTCCGTCTCGGTCAGTGCACGCGCTTTGGCAGGCAAGTTTTCTTCAGGGAAGAACGTGTTAAGTCGGGCGGCAACAATAGGGGCCAGCATCAAAGGGCTGAGTTCCCCGGTCCATGGGATCAGCGGTTCGCCATGGCTGTCATATTTACCTACCATCTTATGGGGTTTGTCGCCGGGCCAGTCATAGAAGTATTCTTTGAACTGGCTTTCGATGATGCCGCGCTTTTCCTCGACGACCAGAACCTCGGCCTTGCCTTTCACAAAGCGCAACGCGTTGCGACGGGCCAGCGGCCAGACCATGCCAACCTTGTAGATGTCGATCCCCAAGCGGCGACAGGCGGCTTCATCAAGGTCCAGCAAACGCAGCGCCTCCATGAGATCGAGGTGCCCCTTGCCGGTGGTCACGAAGCCGAACTTCGCGTTGTCGATGTCATAAATACGCCGGTCGATGGGGTTTTCTTCGGCAAAGGCCCGAACGGCGCGCAACTTGTGTTGGATGCGGGTCTCGATCTCGGGCGAGGGCAAATCGGCGGTGCGGACGTGCAAGCCGCGTTCGGGCAAGTCGATCTGCGGCAGGGAAAAGCTGCGATCCGGGTGCAGATCGACGGACCGTGCGCTTTCGACCGTTTCCGAGACCGCCTTGAACCCGACCCAGGTGCCTGAGAAACGGGACAGTGCGAACCCGTACTCGCCGAATTCCAAATATTCCTCGACCGAGGCTGGGTTCAATGTCGGCATGAACCACGACATGAAGGCCACATCCGACTGATGCGGCATCGAAGAACTGACGCAACCATGATCATCGCCTGCCACGACTAGCACGCCACCTTTTGGCGCAGACCCATATGCGTTTCCATGTTTCAATGCATCGCCTGATCGGTCGACACCAGGGCCTTTACCGTACCACATCGAAAAGATGCCCTCGACCTCGCAATGCGGGTCCAAAATGGCCTGTTGCGCACCCAGAACCGCCGTTGCGCCGAGGTCTTCGTTCACGGCGGGCATAAACGTGATGCGATCCGTCTTCAGCCGGTCCTTTGCGCGCCATAGCTCAAGATCCAGCCCGCCCAGTGGCGATCCGCGATAGCCCGAGACAAACCCCGCCGTGTTCAGCCCGGCCTGACGATCGCGTCGGGCCTGGTCCATCATAATGCGCGCCAAGGCTTGCGTGCCTGTTAGAAAAACCCGGCCCTGCGTCAGGGTATAGCGGTCTTCAAGCCGATAGGTGCGGGGGGAGGGTTCGTGGTGGCTCATTGCTGCGCGTCCATGGGTTTTTGTCCTTGGTGTTCGGTTATTTTAACCCCCCGCAGGTGAATTTCTGTTTCAGAGTTTGTGAGTGTTCTGCAAAATATGATAGGATTCACCAGATTTAGTTAAAATTACGGATGAATCATTCCAAGATGGCCACTCTTGATGATCGGGACCGCCGCATTCTGACGCTGCTTCAAAATGACAGCCGGGTTTCAAACGCCGAATTGGCAGATGCTGTCGGCATGTCAGCCTCAGCCCTGTGGCGCAGGGTGCGCGCGCTGGAAGAGGCTGGGGTGATCGAACGGTACGGCGCTTTGGTGAACCCTGCCGAGATGGGGTTGACGTTCGAAGCAATCGTGCATGTTCACCTGACCCGGCATGACCCGGACAAGATTGTCGACTTCATCCGGGCCGTCGAGATCAGCCCCGAAGTGCAGGAATGCTACGCCACGACAGGTCAGGCGGATTATCATCTGCGTGTCTTGTGCAGGAATCTGTCTGCTTACAACACGTTTCTGGAAGATTTCTTGTTTCGATTGCCCGCCGTCGCCAGCGCGCAAACGAATGTCGTGCTGCGGACGATCAAGCGGAACCGACCGGTGGTACCCTGAAGCTTAAGCCGCGAAAGCCACCCAAGCCCAGGCCATGCCAATATAAGTAAGGTTGTGAAACAACTGATCCAGACCAGCGGCACGCCAAAAAGCGGCCTGATTGGGTTGCAACTGTTTGCGGTCAGAATAGTTGGCTTTGGCAAAGTCGATGTGAAAATGCACGATCCATTCCAACGCAGCGATGATCAGTATGAATTCAATCGGGGCGCGAAAGAGCGCGAAAATCACGACCGAACCCACAACATGCACAGCAGCATGTTGCGCGCGCCCCATGTGGAAATACGTGCCTCGCCCGGAAAGCATCTTGGGCGTCTGTAAATAATAGTCGGCGAACATGTGTTTGATCTGAAGCAGGCACAGCAACAGAAACACAGCGCCAAAGCTGGCAGGCAAATGAATCCTCCCGATATCGTCCTGAATCAGGAGATTAGGGGGTAAACGCGAAACGCGCAAATGAACTTGTTCACACAACGCAAATTAGGCGCAAATCGGAAATTCATTTGCTTCCGAGGATACGATTGCGGTAAATTCGGCCCGTTGTATTAACGCCAAAATCAGTGATTTGAGCGGCGGATCGTTAGTAGGGGCGGGTTCAATAGAACGATCGATCTTTCAGTTCATCTGGAAATACTCGAAGCGCGACCAGTTGATTTTGCTGGCCGTGACGTCGACCTTGTTTCCTTTGCTTTACCTGACGTTGGAGCTGCCCAAGCGCATCATCAATGACGCAATCGGCGCGACAAGTCAGATTGTCGATGTCTGGGGTTATAGCCTGACGCAGACCACTTTTCTGATGATCCTGTGCTTTGCCTTTCTGGCTGCGGTGCTGGCGCACGGGCTCATGAAGATGCGTATCAACACCATGAAGGGTGTACTGAGCGAGCGTATGCTGCGTCGCTTTCGCTATCAGTTGATCAACCGCGCGCTTCGCTTCCCACAACCATATTTTGAGCGGGTCAGTCAGGGCGAAATGGTCTCGATGATAACCGCTGAAAGCGAACCGATGGGTGGGCTGATGGGGGATGCGATCAGTCAGCCCGTGCTGCAGGCCGGACAAATGATCACGATCCTGTCCTTTCTGTTCCTCCAAAGCGTTTGGTTCGGACTGGCCGCGGTGGCGTTGATCCCGCTGCAGGCCTGGCTGATCCCGCGATTGCAACGCCAGATCAATCTTCTGAACAAGAAGCGCATTCAAGAGGTCCGCGTTTTGGCTGCCCAGATCGGCGAGAACGCTGCCGGAGCCTCGACCCTACGGGCCAATGGCGGTTGGCGATATCGGAGGGCGATGATCTCGGACCAACTGGGGCGGCTGTTCGCCATCCGCTTTGAGATCTATCAGAAGAAGTTCTTTATGAAGTTCATCAACAACTTCATATCGCAGCTGACGCCATTCATGTTCTACCTTGTCGGTGGCCTGCTGGTGTTGCAGGGATCTGTTTCGCTGGGTGCTCTGGTGGCTGCGCTGGCGGCTTACAAAGACTTGAGTTCGCCCTGGAAGGAACTGCTGACCTATTATAATCAAACGCAGGACATGTCGCTGCGATGGGATGTTGTGATTGATCGTTTCGCACCGGATGGAATGATTGATGAGGCCCTGTTTGACGGAGAGCCAGCGGATCGTCCGCATCTGAATGGCGATATCGTACTGAATCAGGTCTCGGTTCGTGATATCGACGGCAATCAGGTTTTGGATGATCTGGACCTGACGTTCCCAGCAGGTAAAACGGTCGGCATTTCGGCCACCAGCGAGGAAGATCGCCATGCGCTGACCGAGTTGCTGACCCGCGAGATACTGCCAACCTCTGGCCGTATTGAAATCGGCGGCATCAATATGGCTGGCCTGCATCAAAGCGTTGTTGCCCGACGAATAGGTCTAGCAACCTCGCGCCCCATAATGTTTCAGGGCACGTTGGGTGAAAATGTGATGATGCCGATGCGGTCACATCCATTGTCCAAGTCCACGGAGGATCCGGATTTCCCCGAGACGCTGAGGGCAGGTAACAGTGCTGATCCATTCCACGTCGAATGGCTAGATCCAGGATCGGCAGGCTTTGACGATACAGCACGGCTGCGCGATTGGTGGCTGAAACTGATCGATGGCATGGGCTCGGGCGCTGCGTTGTTTCAGCGCGGTGCCGAGCAGGTGTTTGATGCGAATGAGCGCCCGGAACTGGCAGCAAAGCTGGTCGAATTGCGCCCTCGGGTGCAGAAGGCGGTGCGCGAGGCCGGGCTTGATCAGCAGGCGCTGATTTTCGATCGCTGCGCGTATAACCCTGCGCTACCCGTTGCTGAGAACCTGTTGTTTGCCACCCCTTGTGTTCCAGTGACACGGCAATTGCTGGCACAGCAGACCGTGTTTCTGGGCCAGTTGCGCGAGTTGGGGTTGGATGAAACCCTGATCAGCCTGACACGCGACGTAATTGAGATGCTGCGCCAGATATTTGGGCTTGATGGAACAGATCATCCTTTGTTTCGCAAGCTGGGGCTTGAGGCCCAGACCTACGAGGCCGCGGTTGAATTGGTCGAGCAAACCCGCAAAGAAGGCGCAAACGGGCTGGATGACGAACAATTGGCTAGCTTGCTTTCGGTGCCATTTGTGATCTCGGCCGAGCAGATTGGCCCGGCGTTTTCGGATGAGCTGAAGAACCGCATTCTTGAGCTTCGCCACAGCCACTCGGCCAAATTGCTGGAACCGTTGCACGATGTATTCGTCCCGTTGGATGAAGATGCCTTTGCACCCGGTTTGACGGTCATGGAAAACGCACTGTTTGGCAAGGTCAGCCAGATCGGCGGTGCGCGGACCGACGAGGCGCGCAAACTGATCGTCGATGTTCTGGCCGAGAACGGGGCGCGACCGATGGTGGTGGAACTGATCTATGATGTTCCGGTCTCGATTGGCGGCCAGAACTTGCCTGCGGTATTTGCCGAACCGCTGGCCTTTACCCGCGCTGCGATCAAAAAGCCGGATATTCTGATCCTGGAAACCGCGCTTGCCAGCTATGATATGGAGACACAGGTCGCAGTTTATAAAAATCTGCGTGAATTGCTGCCCGAAACTACTGTAATCTATCTAAATGATGCGTTCGAAAATCCAGATGTTTTCGACATGTATGTTGAAATCCGTCAGGGCCGGGTCGTGACGGGTGAAGGCCCAACCGACGTCGACGGCGACGGTGCGGCGTCTGCCGATCTGGTACGCAAATTGCGTGCGCTTGAGCAGACCCCGTTGTTCTCTGGGCTCGACCGTCGCCAGCTTCGACTGCTGGCCTTTGGTGCGCGCTGGTTCGAAGCGAAACCTGGCCAGGTGGTGTTTCTGAAGGATGATCAGCCAACCGATGGCGCCTATGTCATCCTTGAGGGCGAGGCAGGATTGTACCTGCCGCGTTCGGGCGAGGCCGATCAACTGATCACAACGGTTGGTGCGGGCGCGTTGGTGGGAGAGCTGGGGTTGATCCGAAAAGAGCCTCGGGCGTTGAGCATGGTGGCTGAAACGGAACTGTCCTGCCTACGGATCGGTGAGGAGGAATTTCTGGCGGTCGTCGAGAACGATGCAGCCACAGCCTTTAAACTGTTGCAGGTCATCGCGGGGTATGTCTCGAACTGATCGGCTTGCTCGCCTGTCGATTGTTACCCTTCGGTTGCGGGTGCACCGCCTTGAAACGCATTCCCATTTGCATAGTCACATGGGGTTTCCTGCATCTGTAGGTGCAGCCCGTCACCTTTGTAGGGATGGGCTCGGGCAAGGCCTTCATCGACCTCGATACCAAGGCCGGGCTCGGTCGGAGGAGTGACGAACCCCTTCTCGACGCGGATGCTTCCCTTTATCAGTTGATCGTGGAATGGGGTCTCGATGCTTTCAAGCAGCAGCAGGTTCGGGATCGACGCCGCCAGATGAATATTCGCCGCCCACTCGATCGGTCCCGCATACAGATGGGGTGCCATCTGGGCGTTGAAAACCTCGGCCATTGCGGCGACTTTCTTCATCTCCCATATACCGCCAGCGCGTCCCAACGCAGGCTGAAGGATTTCGGCGGCCCCGGCGCGCAGGACCGCGCCAAATTCCGCTTTGGTTGTCATCCGTTCACCGGTTGCGACAGGGATACGGACATTGCGCGCCACACGGGCCATATCCTCGATCATGTCGGGGGGTGTGGGTTCTTCGAACCACAGCGGCGAAAAGGGTTCCAGCGCTTGGCCCAGACGTATAGCTCCGGCTGTGTTGAACTGGCCATGAGTGCCGAACAGCAGATCGGCCTTGTCTCCAACTGCCTCACGGATCGCTTTGCAAAACGCTATCGACATAGAGATATCGGACATCGCGGGCATGTGTCCACCGCGGATCGTATAAGGCCCGGCGGGATCAAACTTGACGGCGGTATAGCCGCGCCGGACCATTTCAGCAGCACTTTCTCCGGCCTGCTCAGGTGAAGTCCAGAAGTCCGTCAGGTTATGCTGAGGAAGTGGGTAGAGATAGGTGTACGCCCGGATACGGTCGTTCATCCGCCCACCCAGCAGCGCATAGACCGGACGATCACGATCCTTGCCCAAAATGTCCCAGCAGGCGATTTCGAGCCCCGAGAACGCACCCATGACGGTCAGGTCTGGTCGCTGAGTGAAGCCGCTGGAATAGGCGCGGCGGAACATCAACTCGATATTCTCGGGGTTTTCGCCCTGCATGTGCCGTTCGAATACATCGCGAATGACATGGGTCATGGCTTCGGGACCAACCGAGGACGCGTAGCATTCCCCCCAACCGATCACGCCCGTATCCGTGGTGACCTTGACCAAAATCCAATAGCGCCCACCCCAACCCGGTGCCGGAGGCGCGGTGACAATGACATCGAGATCTTGCAGTTTCATCGGGTGTTCCTTTTGCGGGGTTCAGTCGCGATCAAACAAGATTACATTGCGTTTGGCCGCACCGGACTTGGTGTCTTCGATGGCCTCATTGATCTGCGACAGGGTCCAGCGACCCGAGATCAACTCGTCCAGTTTCAGCCGCCCCTGTTCATACAGATCGATCATCCACGGGATGTCGCGCTGGATCACTACATCGCCCATTTTTGAGCCCACCATGCCCTGGCCAAGCGCGGCCAGCACGACGGGTTCGTAGCTGGACATGTCACCAGAATGGGGCATCCCGATCATGATCGCCTTGCCGCCCCGACCAAGGTAACGCGGGGCCTGATCATAGGCCGGGATTGCACCAACAGTAATCAAGACGGCGTCTGCGCCACGTCCGCCCAACGCCTTGTAGGCGGCTTTCCACGGCTCTTTCTGGCTGGCCAAAACACCATGGGTCGCGCCGAACTCCATTGCGATATCCAGCTTATCCTGTGTCATATCGACCGCAACGATACGGCGAGCTCCGGCAATACGTGCGCCTTGGATTGCGTTCAAGCCGACGCCCCCGGCGCCGATGACAACCACGTCCTGCCCGGGGCGAAGCTGGGCGGCGTTGACTGCTGCACCAACACCGGTGATCACCCCGCAGGACAGCAGGCTGGCAAGGTCCCTGGGCAGCGTTTCGGGAATGCGGACGATTTGTCGGTGGCTGACAACTACCTTTTCGGCAAAGGCCCCGCATGCCATGGCCTGTTCCAGCGCATCACCGTCTACAGTCTGCAGCGGACCTTTCACGGTGTCATAAGGTGTTTCACAAATGGTGGGCATGCCACCGGCACAGGACGGGCAGGACCCGCAGGCGCGGATCAAGGTTACCACAACGGGATCACCAAGTTTGAAATCCCCTGCGCCTTCGCCAACAGCAGAAACGATGCCAGCCGCTTCGTGCCCGTAAACCGCGGGCAAGTGGCCGCCCCACGCGCCGCTTGCAAAGGAAATGTCCGAATGACAAATCGCGACCGCATCCAGCGTGACCTCGACCTCGCCCATGCCGGGCGGTGCAATCAGGATGTCTTCGATGACCAGAGGTTCGCCGAAGGCTCGGCATACAGCTGCTTTGATGGTTTGCATGAGTTTTTCCCGCTTCCTAACAGGATCACGGTGACCCGTCCCGGCGCGGCCTGCAAGGTGGAAACCGTCACGGAGGTGTCGTTGTTATGCCAATGCTGGCTAGACGCAAAAGAAACCGCATATCAAAACGCCTCGCGCTGATCATCTGTTCGATTTACGACAACCAATTGGGTTGGTTCACCGCGTATCGGGATGGTACATCCATAGGGGCTGCTTACATTCGTTGCGAGATCTGGTGCATCAACCCGGCAAGATGCTCAGGATGCGAAAAAAACGGCGAGTGAGAGCTGTCTATCGTGAGGTGCATATCAGGGTCCGCACAGCCCGCCATCTCGGCCTGATATTCGGTCGGAACGATTCGGTCATCGGTGGTTCTGATGTACCCTTTTGGAACGCGCGCGAAGTTATCGCCGACGTCTAGGGGGGTAGTCTGCGGTGCGATCGCCTGGGGGCACAGGCGCGCAAATGCATAGGCAACCACCTCGCGCGCGCAGTCGTGATAAAGCAGGTCGTGCACCTGATCCGGAACCACCGAATACGACAACCCGTCGCCGGATACTTCGACGGCATTTCCGATCAGTTGGCGTGGGGCTCGTTTGCGCATTTCGACCATAGATAGCCCGGATTTCGGAACATAGGCACTTAGATAAATCACACCACGCATGGCGTTCGGGTCGGTCTCGGCAGCCGCACTTACGGGATATCCACCCCACGAGTGCCCTAAGATGATGGTCTTTGGTGTCGAAGCCTTCAGCACGGCATCTCTGCACGTTCCAAGGGTTACATCGCGGATAGGCGTCGGGTCCGAGCCGTGGCTTGGCATATCGATGGCGCGGGCGGTATGTCCGAATGTGGTCAATTCCGGGATCAGATCGCGCCAGCACCAGGCACCGTGCCACGAGCCATGTACAAGCAAGAAATCTGCCAACAATCCCTCCTTCAAATATGTCCGATCTCGGTCAGAAAATCACCGATCAGTTGGGCAAAGTCCTGAGGGCGCTCGACGCAGGGCAGGTGGCCTGCCTTTCGGATTAGCGCAAAGCGCGAGCCAGGGATCAGATCGACCGTTTCGCGCACCAGATCTGGCGGGGTTGAGCCGTCTTCGCTGCCCGCAATCCCCAAGGTCGGCAGGCGCAATCCGCTGGTTGGCGTATAGAAATCGGTGCCAGAGATTGCAGCGCAACAGCCCAGATAGCCATCGACCGGTTGTCGGACCATCATGTTGCGCCAAAGCGTCATCTCGGCGCTGGCCCGAAATGATTTCGAGAACCACCGATCCATAGTGGCGTCCGCCAGTGCCTCGATCCCGCCTTTATGGACAGCATCCATACGCTGCTGCCACATCTTGGGAGTGGCGATCTTGGCGGCCGTATTCGACAGCACCAGCGCGCGGATCTGATCCATACGCTTGACCGCCAGTCCCTGCGCAATCATGCCACCGACGGACAGACCCACGAATACGCAATCCTTGACCTCTAGATAATCCAGCAATTGCTCGGCGTCGCGCACCAGATTTCCCATGGAATAGGGCGCTGAGGGTGCTGTTGACAATCCGTGCCCGCGTTTGTCGTACCTAATGATGCGCAGGCCTTTGGGCAGTAGCGACAATATCGGGTCCCACAGCCGCATATCCGTGCCCAGTGAATTAGCAAACACGATGGGGGCGCCAGCGGCGTCGCCATCAATTCGGTAGTGTATCCGAACATCTTTGAGGTCAGCGATATGCATGTTTAGCGTCCCCGTCTGCTCAGGGTGTCGGTTAAAACGACTACGACCGGATTTTGCACCGGCTGTAAGCAATTGTCAGGTAAGGAATTCCAACGCCCGTTTAAAGATCTGCGGATCCACGTTGCCGCCCGAGGCGACTACGATCACTGCATTCCCATCAATCTGATCCTTGCGAAACAGGGCAGAGGCCAGCGAAACCGCTCCTCCGGGTTCCAGCACGATCTTCAGACGCAGAAACGCAAAGGCCATGGCGCGTAGGGATTCCTGTTCAGATACCGACAGACCAGGGCCGCAAAGCCGCTGCAGGATGGGAAAGGTTATCTGCCCCGGCTGTGGCGTCAGGATTGCGTCGCAGATGTTTCCCGAAGTAGCGTCGTTGCTTTGGATCGTCCCGCTTGCCAGCGAGCGTTTCACGTCTTCGAACCCTTCAGGCTCGCATGGACGAGGGCGCAGACCGGGCGCGTGACGCTCTAACGCCAGCGCGATACCAGATGTCAGCCCGCCGCCGCCACAGCAGATCAGAACGTCACCTTCGGTCACGCCCAGCGCCCGTGCCTGACGTGCCAGCTCCAGTCCCGTTGTTCCCTGGCCAGCGATCACTTGCGGTTCGTCATAAGGCCGGATCAAGGTCAAACCGCGCTCGGCAGCCAATGCCTCGCCGATGTCTTCGCGGCTTTCGCTGGCGCGGTCATAAAGGACGACCTCACCGCCCAGCGCGCGGGTGTTTTCAATCTTCAGCTTCGGCGCATCCGAGGGCATGACGATGACGGACGAGATTCCATGTTGAGCCGCTGCATAGGCAACACCCTGTGCGTGATTGCCCGAGGAATAGGCGATGACGCCCCGGTTGCGCGCCGCCTCATCCAATGCCGAAATAGCTGACCACGCGCCGCGAAATTTGAAGCTGCCGGTGTGTTGCAGGCATTCGGGTTTGATCAGCACGCGGCGACCCGCGATTTCATCCAGGAAAGGCGATGACAGAAGTGGCGTCTCGCGCACGTGACCTTTCAGCCGCTCGGCGGCGGCTTCGATCATGTCTATGTTGCTCATTTGGCGTCCAGTATCTTGCGGATCAGGTCTAGGGATTGAGGCTCGTTCAGGAACGGGACATGTCCTCGGCCCGGCACTTCGGTCGAGATCAATTCGGGGTGGTGTGCGTGCATCATTTGCACTGTGGCCGCGCTTAAAAGGTCAGAGTTTGCGCCGCTGATCACACCGGTGGGGATCGTACGCAGGGCGTCGAACAAAGGCCACAGGTCCGGTGCCGGGGTGATGGCAGCCTGCTCGATCAACGCTTGTCTTAGCGCCGGGTCATAACGCAGTTCTAACCCGGTATCCGTCTGGATGTACTGATGTTCTACCTGCTGTCTCCAGACATCTTGAGCGACGCCGGGGAACTGTGATGCCATCATCGCGTGCAGGACCTGCGCAGCCTCATCATAGGTTTGTGAACTTGGGGAATTGCCGACATAGTCCATGATCTTGGCAATGCCGGCGGGTTCGATTACCGGACCAACGTCATTTAATATCACACCTGCCAGACGGTCAGGATGGCTGGCGGCCAAGGCCATCGCGACCAGCCCCCCGCGTGACGTGCCCAACAGGGTCACCTTTTCCAAGCCCAGATGATCCAGCAGTTCAATCGCATCCAGCCCCTCGCGCAGGATGTTGTAATTCATGTAGTTCGCATCAAAATCGGACTTGCCGCGCCCGCGATAATCCATCGCAATCATACGAAGATCACGCATATGTGGCGCAAGAAATGAAAAGTCGCGGCAGTTGCGCGTCAAGCCAGCCAAGCAAAGCAGAGGATGGCCCGTGCCAGTATCTTCATAGTACAGGCGTTTGCCGTCCGAGGTGGTGAAATATGCCATCAAAGTCCTGCCAATTGCGGGATCGTCGTCAGGTCCGGCAGCACATGTGCAGGTTTCCACGGCAGGCGATCCATTGGTTCGCCAGCGCGGTTGACCCAAGCTGTGACAAATCCATAGCCGCTTGCCCCGGCAGCGTCCCACCCGTTTGAGCTGACGAACAGCACTTCATCGCGCGCGCAGCCGAAGCGGTTCTGCACCAGATCGTATACGCTGGCATGGGGTTTGAAGACCCCCACGCTTTCGACCGACAGAACATCATTCAGCACATCACCGATCCCGGCAGACTGCACCGCCCCGTTCAGCATCGGGGGTGAACCGTTGGACAAGATGGCGGTCTGCAACCCACCGGCCTTCAGCGCCTTCAACATATCGGGGACCTCGGGATAGGCCTGCAACTCCCAATACAAATCGAGCAGACGCTGCCGAAGGGTGTTATCCCCCTGAAGGCCTACCGCTTCCAAGGCCCAATCCAGCCCATCTTGCGTGACATCCCAAAAGTCACAATGCGCATCAGCGACAGCACGCAACCATGTATATTGCAGTTGCTTCAGACGCCAGTGATTGGCCAACTCGGGCCATTTGCTAGCCAACGCTTCAAATCCGGGCTCTGTTGCGGCCTGCCTGGCGGCGGCGGCCACGTCAAACAGAGTACCATAAGCGTCGAATACACACGTGGTGATAGCCATCCGGTCCTCCCCTGATCGGGCGCAGGTAATCACAACCGGTTCCGGGGTTAAAGAGGGCAGGGTTTACAATGCTGTGTCAGCCTCTAGGCTGCGCCGTTCATTTCTTTTCAGGCCGGAGGCCATCATGACCGCAATCAAACAAGGCGACACGGTTCGCATCCACTACACCGGAACTCTGCTGGACGGCAAAGTCTTCGACAGTTCCGAGGGGCGCGATCCGTTGGAGTTTGCGGTTGGTTCCGGGCAGATCATACCCGGTCTGGACGCTGCCCTGCCGGGCATGGAGATTGGCGAGAAAAAGCGTGTCGAGATCGATTGCGTTGACGCCTATGGCCCGATCAATCCGGGCATGCGGCAGCAGATCCCGCGTGAAGGCATCCCGGATGACATTCCGCTTGAACCCGGCACGCAGTTACAGATGCAAACTCCTGACGGTCAGGCATTGCCAGTGACTGTCGTCGAGGTAGATGAGGCGACAGTGACCTTGGATGCAAATCATCCACTAGCGGGGCAAGATCTGGTCTTCGATATCGAAATCGTTTCGATCAACTGATGCTGATTGGATCAAAGGCCCGGGATATGTGACAACAACGGCTCAATCGCATCGCGCACGGGCGGTTGGGTCAGAAACACAAAGGCAATCAGCAGCGATGTGAGAATCAGCAGCAAAAGACGCGCACGTCCGCTTCCTGATTTGCGTTTCAAAGCTGGCGAGCGCGCGTTGCTCGCAAGGATCTGTTCAAGTTTGCTCATATCGTAATCCCTGCGGGGCAAAGATGTTCAAATCTTGGCAGCCGCAGGGAAAGATATGGTCACATGGCCTCTGGCTGAGGCATGCCCAGAATATGATACCCGCCATCGACACGGATGATCTCACCCGAAGTATAGCTGCCGGCGTCGGACGCAAGATACACGGCGGTGCCTCCGACGGCCTCCAGCGTGGCATTCGAACGCATCGGTGCGTTCTGGTCGCAGAACTTGTAGGTCTTGCGTGCACCACCAATAGCCGCACCCGCCAATGTTTTCATCGGGCCGGGCGAGATGGCGTTCACGCGAATACCCTCGGGGCCCAGATCGTTCGCCAGATAGCGCGTCGCCGATTCCAGCGCAGCCTTGGCGACGCCCATGACATTGTAGTTTGGCACAACCTTGTTCGATCCCTGATAGGTCAGGGTCAACAATGTGCCGCCATTGTCCTTCATCAGCGGATAGGCGCGACGGGCAACTTCGATGAACGAATAGGCCGACACATCCAGCGAGTGTTTGAAGTTTGCCCGCGTGGTGTTCAAGAATCGACCGGTCAGTTCGGACTTGTCCGAATAAGCGATAGCGTGGACAACAAAATCTATTGTTGGCCAGCGGGCGGACAACTCGCCAAACGCGCGATCCAGTGAATCATCATCGGTCACATCCGCATCGACCATGAAGTCGCTGCCCAAGCTTTGGGCCAGCGGTTCAAGCCGTTTGCCAAACGCCTCGCCCTGATAGGTGAAAGCCAGCTCAGCGCCCGCTTCGTGCATGGCTTTGGCGATGCCCCACGCGATAGAGCGGTCATTAGCCACGCCCATGATCAGGCCGCGTTTACCCTTGAGAATATCCGACATCTTGTTCACCCGTTATACTTCGACAGAACCATGGATCCGTTGGTGCCGCCAAAGCCGAAGCTATTGGTCATCACGCTGTCCAAGCCTGCGTTTTCAACCACTTGAGTTGCAATTTCACCGGGCAGGATGCCGTCGGCAAGTGTGTCGACATTGATCGACGGAGTAATGAAATCATGTTCCAGCATGAGCAGGCAGAAGATCGCCTCAAGCGCCCCCGCTGCGCCTTGCGCGTGACCGGTCATCGATTTTGTCGATGAAATCGGAGGCACACTGCCTTCACCAAAGATACGGCGTACGGCTTCGACTTCTCCGACGTCGCCCACTGGGGTCGAGGTGCCGTGGGCATTGATATAGCCGACCTTGCGGCCTTCGGGCACGGTCGACAGCGCCAGACGCATCGCGCGCTCGCCGCCTTCGCCGGATGGTGCCACCATGTCGTGCCCATCAGATGTCGCGGCATAGCCGGTTACTTCGGCATAGATTTTCGCACCGCGCGCCAGCGCATGCTCGAGGTCTTCCAGAACCACGATGCCGCCACCGCCGGAAATCACAAATCCGTCGCGGTTCTGATCGAATGCGCGCGAGGCTTTATCAGGTGTGTCGTTGTACTTGGACGACATCGCACCCATCGCGTCGAACAGGCAGGACAGGGTCCAGTCCAGCTCTTCTCCTCCACCTGCGAACATCACATCCTGCTTTCCCAGCATGATCTGTTCAGCCGCATTGCCGATGCAGTGCAGCGAGGTCGAGCAGGCCGAGGTGATCGAGTAGTTGATACCTTTGATTTTGAACGCGGTCGCCAAGTTCGCAGAAATCGTAGAACACATGCACTTTGGCACTGCAAACGGGCCGATCCGTTTGGTTGCGCCGGTTTTCAGCACGGTTTGGTGCGCGGTCAACATCGCGCTGGTCGATGGTCCACCCGAACCGGCCACCAGACCTGTGCGCGGATTGACCACCTGATCTTCGGTCAGCCCGGCGTCCGCGATGGCCTGATTCATCGCGATATGGGCATAGGCAGCACCCGGACCCATGAACCGCAGGGTCCGCTTGTCCACGTGATCGGCCACATCGATTTTCAGCGAACCGGCGATTTGGCTGCGAAAGCCGTGCTCGACCATCTGTTCGCTTGCTACGATGCCGGATTTGCCTGCTTTGAGCGAGGCGAGCACCTCTTCGGCATTGTTCCCGATCGAGGACACAACCCCCAGACCGGTGACGACTACTCGACGCATGTGCGTACTCCTTATTGCGGCCGGTCAGGCTCAGGCGTCTGACAGAACGACCTTCATATCCTTGACGTCGTATATCAATTCGCCATCGGCTTCGACGATGCCATCTGCCACACCCATGGTCAGGCGGCGCGTCTGGATCGCCTTTTTGAAATCAATCTTATAGGTCAGCATCTTCCGGTCCGGGCGCACCATGCCGGTCAACTTGACCTCTCCGACGCCAACGGCCATGCCACGTCCTTGCCAGCCGCGCCAGCCGAGGTTGAAGCCGGTCAGTTGCCACAAACCGTCCAGGCCCAGACAGCCGGGCATGATCGGATTGCCGGGGAAATGGCAGTCAAAGAACCAAAGGTCAGGTGTGATATCAAATTCGGCCAGCACATGACCCTTGCCATGCGCTCCACCGTCGCCGGAAATCTCGGTAATGCGGTCCATCATCAACATCGGCGGAGCCGGCAACTGCGCGTTGCCAGGGCCAAATAGTTCGCCGCGGGCGCATTTCAGCAGATCGTCCTTGTCAAAACTGCTCGGGAATTGGGCCATTCTGCCGCCTCTCCTGCCTGGGTCCGTTTATTACATCTGGCCTCGTCTATCACCCGTATGCAAGGTCCTGCAAGACCAGCACTCCATATCTTGTTGTGACTACAATATTCTTTGCGAATGAATTTCATTTGAAATTGCAGGCAGGGCGCACTTATATTAAGGGCAGCAAAACACAGGTATCGGATTCATGACACCTCAGAGCCGTGAGATCGCTGCAAATTGGTTGGTTGACGCAGGTTTGCGCCCCACGCGCCAAAGGGTTGCTTTGGCCGAATTGCTTGTGGGCGACGGTCTGCATCGTCATGTGACAGCGGAAAGCCTGTTTGAATCCGCAAAAGCCAAAGGTGACGCGGTTTCGCTGGCGACCGTATACAACACATTGCGGGCGTTTTGCGATGCCGGGGTGCTTCAAGAGATCACTGTTGACGGGTCCAAAAGCTATTTCGACACCAACACGCATGACCATCCGCATTTCTATTGGGAAGACGAAAGCCGTCTGAGCGATGCACCATCCGACCAATTGGTGATCCAACAATTGCCGGAAGCTCCTGAAGGCGTCGAAATCGCATCGGTCGATGTGGTGATCCGCCTGCGGAAGAAGTAACCTCTAATCCTTACATAACAACGTAACCAACGCATGCTCAGCCTGCATGATCATTGGATCTGTCGGCCCCGTGCCATGCCGTGCCAATACAACAGATTCGGTTGCATCTGGATCGGTGATCGGCAGGCTTATCACGCGGACCTGATCATAACTGAAGCCGTTTTTAGGGCTGGTATAGCTTATCCCGATGCCTTCCCCATGAGCGGCCAGACTGCGCGAAAGCTCCAATGATTCCGCTCGGTGCGAGATTGTGGGGTTCAGACCTTTGCGTCTGAAAAGCGCGAGTACATGCTGTGCAGACAAACCCTCTTTAGACAGAATCAGTGGATATGACGCTAGCTCGGTCAGGGTTAGCTGCTTGGCCGCCGCCAGTGTATGATCAGGTGAAAGCAGTGCGTGTGGGGTGCTGTCGAACAACTTCTTGCAGGAAAAACCGGCATCCATGCCGAGGTCATAGGTGAGTGCAAAATCGTATCTGCCATCGATCAGGCCGGAAATCAGGCCTTCGAACGTCTCAACCCCGTGTGTCAGGACGACGTCGGGCAAAGCTTCTTGCAGGCGGTGCAGAGATTGGGCCAGAAGAAAGGGTGCCAGATCGACAAAGCATCCCAGGCGCAATCGGCGCTCGCCGGTTATCGGCTGCTTTGACTGTTCCAAAAGCGCAGCTCGCTTCAACAAGGCCTCGGCCTCTTCGATGAATTTGCGGCCCTGCGGGGTCAGCGCCATCGCGGCACCCCGTCTTCGGGCAAACAGTGGATATCCCAAACGTGTTTCGACCCGGGTCAGCGCATTGGACAAGGCAGGTTGCGAGACATTTAGGCGTTGTGCCGCAGCAGACAGGCTGCCATGCCGGCCGATGGCGCAAACATATTCGTACTGGCGCAGAGTGAGGTATAACATAGAGTTAATACCTAATTTGAAAGATATGATTTGAACAGATGTCTTATTCATGCGCAGATCGGGCGACAAATCTAAGGAGACCGCGATGACTCACCCTCTTGTTTCTCAGGCCATGATCGACAACTTCCAGACGGACGGCGTTGTGTTGGTCAAAGGCCTGTTCGCCGATCATATTGAAACCCTACGGGCCGGGGTTGCCGCGAATATGGCCGAGCCGGGTCCTTATGCTTCGGAGAACAGGAAAGATGGCGAAACCGGCCGTTTTTTTGACGACTATTGCAACTGGTCCCGTATCCCGCAGTTTCGTGAAGTGATCGAAAAATCTCCTGCTGCTGAAGTAGCGGCCGACCTCATGCAGTCGCAATCTGTGCAGATGTTCCATGACCATGTTCTGGTGAAGGAACCCGGAACCTCGATGGCAACGCCGTGGCATCAGGATGGGCCATACTATTTTGTGGATGGTCAACAGAATATCAGCTTCTGGTCACCGTTGGATCCGGTGAAACAAGCGACCTTGCGCTGCGTTGCCGGTTCGCACCGCTGGGAAAAAGAAGTGCTACCTACCCGCTGGGTCTCGGAAGAAGGTTTCTTCCCTGACGAGGGCCAGTACATGCCGATTCCGGACCCAGATGCCGAAGGGATGAAGATTGTAGAATTTGAAATGGAGCCCGGTGACGCAGTGGCCTTCAACTATCGCACGCTACACGGGGCCCGAGGCAATACTTCCGATAGCCGACGCAGGGCATTTTCGCTGCGATTGGTTGGTGATGATGCACGTTATGTCGAGCGTCCAGGCCGGACTTCGCCGCCATTTCCGGGACATGAAATGGTGCCGGGGCAGCGGCTGCGCGAGGACTGGTTCCCAGTTCTGTTACAGCGTTAGAACCTAGAACCACTGGCCCGATTCGATCAGGCCCAGATCCAGCAATTGGCGCGAGTCCCACTCGAACGGAGTTGAATGGTTCCAGCAGAAGTTGGAGATATCAAACGTCGATCCAGCGTTCGTCTTCAATGCTTTGGCCGCCCGGAACGAACAGATCGCGGCGGTCAGGTTGTTGTGCCATGGGCAGGCGTAGGTGTTGTATTCCGGCTCATTGAAAGTGTGATCAGGCAGAAGTTTCAGATCGGGTTTTGCTTTGAACAGCGAAATCCGATCGATCCGGCGTCGTTCATACGGGATATGATCTTCGAACCGCCAGCGCAGACCACCGGACATATCCAGTTGCCGCTCTAGCGGCTTGCCAGATGCGTCATGCCGCGTGTGGGCGTAGTATCCGGTCTTGTCCAGCATTGCGTGATCGGGGGCCACTCCGTTTGGATAGGCCGTCAGATCATTCGCATAAAGATCGATCACATGGGTCAGCATGGCCTGGCGCCGTTCTTCAGAATGGAAGGCCAGTAACTCTCCGACCGAGCGGGTCTCGCAGAAAGGGTAGAACAGATATTCAGAGTTGTAGCAGTAGTATACCCATGTGCCTTGAGCCGCCTGAATGATCCGATTGACGGCCTCAAATACGACGGTTCTGGGCGCGCAGGTCATCGTCACTCGATGAACCCTTTCCTCCAGCGCTTCATCCAGCGTGAATTCCTGGGGTAGGAATGTGATCACGGATTTGAACCCCAGCTTCAAATGATGGTGCAGCGTCCCTTCTAGCTCGACATCATCTTCGGCAAATATCAGTGCCACGGGTCCCTTGCTCAGGATCGACCGATCGGAATTCAGAAGGTGATCAAGGGATTCGTACTGCATCGTTGGTTTCGTTGCCGCCTTGCTGGAAATTCCCGCCAAATTCGGGTAATTGCGCCAGCATTGCAAGCGGCGTTCGATACGTATAGACGACGCCGACCCAGCGACTGAAAAGGCCAACCCATGTCTGAACCGAAAAAGCTGTTTATCAAGACCTATGGCTGTCAGATGAACGTCTATGACAGCGAACGCATGGCCGAAGCGCTGGGCGGACAGGGCTATGTCGAGACCAAATCGCCCGATGATGCGGATATGATCCTGCTCAATACCTGCCACATTCGAGAAAAGGCAGCTGAGAAAGTCTATTCCGAACTGGGCCGTTTCAAGGGCCTCAAGGCGGAAAAGCCGGAACTTAAAATCGGTGTCGCAGGTTGCGTCGCTCAGGCCGAAGGCGAGGAAATCATCCGTCGCCAGCCGCTTGTCGATCTGGTGGTGGGGCCGCAAAGCTATCATCGCCTGCCCGAGATGGAGGCGAAGACGCGCGCGGGTGAAAAGGCGCTGGATACCGAGTTCCCCGAAGAAGACAAATTCGAAAAGCTCAAGAACCGCCCCAAGGCCAAGCGCGGACCGACGGCATTCCTGACCGTGCAGGAGGGGTGTGACAAGTTCTGTGCCTTCTGCGTTGTGCCCTATACACGCGGGGCCGAGGTCAGCCGCCCGGCAGATCGCATCCTGCGTGAGGCCCGCGATCTGGTTGAACGCGGTGTGCGTGAGATCACGCTGCTGGGGCAGAACGTCAATGCCTATCACGGGGCTGGACCGGACGGAGACATGACCCTTGCCGGTCTGATCTGGGAATTGAACAAGGTCGACGGGCTAGAGCGCATACGCTTTACCACCTCGCACCCGAACGACATGGATGATGCGCTGATCGAAGCGCATGGCACCTGTGAGAAGTTGATGCCATATCTGCATTTGCCGGTGCAGTCGGGGTCGGACAAAATTCTGAAGCGGATGAACCGCAGCCATACGGCTGAAAGCTATCTGCGATTGATCGAGCGTATCCGAGAAGCGCGCCCCGATATTCTGATGTCCGGCGATTTCATCGTGGGCTTCCCGGAAGAGACGGAAGAGGATTTTCAGGCCACTCTGGATTTGGTCGAAGAGGTCAAATACGGCTACGCCTATTCCTTCAAATACTCGACGCGACCCGGCACACCTGCAGCAGAACGGCCACAGGTCGAGGCCGAAGTGGCGGATGCACGCCTGCAGCGCTTGCAAGGGTTGATCACGCGCCACCAGCGCGAGATTCAGGACTCGATGGTCGGAAAGACAGTTAATGTCCTGTTTGAAAAGCCTGGGCGGCAACCGGGCCAGATGGTTGGAAAATCCGAGTATCTGCATGCGGTTCACGTCGCGGACGCTGATATCGCGAGCGGCGACTTACGTAAGGTAAGGATAAAATCGTCTGGCGCGAACTCGCTGGGTGGTGAGTTGGTCTGATCCCTTGTGGCTGGCCCGCAAAGGGTTTTCGCCTTGAAATTTAACCCTTGATTTATGGCTTGGAACTATGTTCCGAGGAAGGCTAGATTTTTCTGGGCCGAATTTTGGGTGTCGACAAACGCACCGACCCCGCCTGACGGCCCGCCTTTGCGGAGGGTACGAGTAGTGAGCTGGATACGTTTTCCGAGTGTAAACCTTTCCCGTGTTTTGTCGGCGACTGTCGTGTTTCTATCTTGCGCTGCCCCGACTTTGGCCGGCGATGTCGTCGGGGAAGTCACTGAGCCCGACGTAATCTCGTCTCAGCGTTTCGCGCGCGACGTCAATGCGTTCTATCTGGGGGTCAGCGCCGGACATGCCTCGGGCGGTTCGGACGAGTTTGGCCTGCGCGTGAACGACGGAGACACGTTTGCTGCGGGCGACCTTAAGCCAAGCGGAAATTTCGCAGGTTTTCGCGGTGGCTGGCGCGGCATTCTGCCAGCCAGAGGTGGGCGCGACTATGTGTATGGGCTGGAAGTCGGCTATGACTTTGGCACGCTCGATGACATCACCTCGTCCCGATCCGGTGGGGCAGAGGTCAGCGGCAGATCCGCGATCTCGGATGTATTGTCCATCCGCCTGCGGAACGGGCTTACCAACCGCAGCGGCAGTGTCCTCTATTTCGTGACTCTGGGTTATGTCCGCGGCGATATCACCACGTCAGGCTCACTAACTGATGCAAGCGGGACAAGCCGATTTGAGAGCGAGGACCGCCGACAAGGTTTCTCGGCCAGCTTGGGCGCTGAACACAAACTGAACGAAAATTGGTCGATCACCGGCGAGATCGAGTATCTGCAGTTCGAATCAAAAACGGTCGAACTGGGTCCGTCATTCTCGACCAAATCGACGCCAAGCTATCGCGGACTGCGGATCGGTTTGAACTATACATTCTGATATCCGCGCGATTGGCGTTTAAAGTTGGCTGTTTCAGCGTTCATCGGCGCATTTGTCATGAGGTGTGCAAATTTTGAAACTGCCGCTTGCGTCTACCTCTTCAGTTTGTCTACGCTCAAGGTGAACCGCCAAGACAGGAGAACGGATTGGCCATCGGTGCCCTGACCCCACCGCAAGATGACATGCCCCAGCGTGAGGCGCTTGTTGAATTTCCAGACAACAGATTATTGATCGATTTGTGCGGAGAGTATGACCGCAACTTGACCGATATCGAACAGAAGCTCTCGGTGCAGATTGTGCGACGCGGCAATCAGCTTGTCGTGCTGGGCGACGAGGATTCGCAAAAGCAGGCGATTGAGGTTCTACAGGCCCTCTATACACGGCTCGAAGGTGGGCGTGATGTGGAAGCCGCAGATGTCGACCGCGAGTTGCGCATGGGCAATTCCGAGGTCGGAACTGGCACGCGCGATGGTGACCAGCTTGAGATGTTCAAGGGTGGCACGGTCGAGATCAAGACACGCAAAAAACTGGTCGAGCCGCGCACCGACGCCCAGAAGGCCTATGTGCAGTCGCTGTTCAACAACGAACTGGCCTTTGGCATTGGTCCCGCTGGCACCGGCAAAACCTATCTGGCCGTTGCGGTCGGGGTGTCCATGTTCATTGGCGGGCACGTTGACCGCATCATTCTCAGCCGTCCGGCGGTCGAGGCCGGTGAAAAGCTCGGTTACCTGCCCGGTGACATGAAGGATAAGGTCGATCCCTACATGCAGCCGCTTTATGACGCGCTGAATGATTTCCTGCCCGGAAAACAACTTGCCAAGCTGATCGAAGAAAAGCGGATCGAGATTGCTCCGCTTGCCTTCATGCGCGGTCGTACGCTGGCAAATGCATTTGTGGTGCTGGACGAGGCGCAGAATGCCACAACGATGCAGATGAAGATGTTCCTGACTCGGCTTGGTGAAGGTAGCCGGATGGTTATCACCGGCGACCGGTCTCAGGTTGATCTGCCGCGCGGTGTGCAGTCGGGTCTCAAGGATGCCGAACGGTTGCTGAAAACGATCCCGAATATCAGCTTCAACTATTTCACCTCGAAAGATGTCGTCCGCCATCCGCTTGTCGCCGCCATTATCGAGGCGTATGAGGCCGATGCGGGGCGCGAAACCGGTTAACTTTCAAGGCGCCGATTGAAGCTGGGCTCGGAGCCAAAGGTATGAATCTGGAAATCACGCTTGAGGATGATCGCTGGCGCGGGCTGGAGCCTTTGGCCACGCGCGCAATTGCTGCTGTTCTGGAGTATTGCGATCTTGAGGCGGATCAATGCGAAATCAGCTTGCTGGGCTGCGATGATGCACGGATCGCTGAATTGAATGCTGAATTTCGTGAAAAATCCACGCCGACCAACGTCCTCAGCTGGCCTGCCGAAGAGCTGGCCCCGGATCGGGCGGGAGACACTCCGCCGGCTCCGCAACCTGACTTTATTGGCGAAATCGTGCTGGGCGACATTGCGATCTCTTATGACACCTGCGCGCGCGAAGCAGCTGAAGCCGGCAAAAGCACCGACGATCACGTGACGCATCTGATCGTTCACGGTACACTACATTTGCTGGGGTATGATCACATTCGTGACCTCGACGCCACTTTGATGGAAAGGGTCGAGGTCGAGATACTTGGCAAACTGGGTATAGATGACCCATATAATGTATGACATGGGCACCTTTGCCCGATCATTTGGAACAGGATAATGGGCGAAACAGACGGCAGTTCTAGGGCGGCGCATGGCGCGCATTCTCAGAACAGCAGCAATGACAGCGACGAAAGAGGCGGGCTTTTTTCTCGACTCATCGACGTATTTTCTTCTCAGGGCGAAGAGACCAGCCAGCTAAACGGGGCAGAGGTCGTCAGCGCTCAGCCAAGGGGCATGATCAACCTGCGCAGAATGCGGGTCGAAGATGTTGCGATCCCAACAGCCGAAATCGTATCGGTCCCCTCGACAACCCCGAAAGACGAACTTGTCCAGATTTTCCGCGACAGCGGCTTGTCACGCATTCCGGTTTACGATGGCACTTTGGATACGCCATTGGGGTTTGTGCATCTCAGGGACTTTGCGCTGACTCATGGCTTTAACGGCAACTCTTCCGAGTTCGATCTGAGGTCGATGCTGCGGACATTGCTGTTCGTGCCACCATCGATGCCAATTGGCGTTTTGCTGACCAAGATGCAGACAGAACGTCGCCATATGGCTCTGGTGATCGATGAATACGGTGGAGTCGATGGTTTGCTGACTATCGAAGATCTGATTGAACAGGTTGTCGGAGAAATCGCCGACGAACATGATGCCGACGAAGATCAGCTATGGATACAAGAGAAACCCGGCTGCTACGTGGTTCAGGCGCGTGTACCACTTGAAGAGTTCGAGGCCGAGATTGGCCGCTCTCTGACCAGCCACGAAGATGTAGACGAAGAAGAGATCGACACATTGGGCGGTTTGGTCTTCATGCTCTCGGGGCGGGTTCCGGCGCGTGGTGAGGTTGTATGCCACCCCGAAGGGCCCGAGTTCGAGGTCATTGACGCAGACCCGCGCCGCATAAAACGGTTGCGTGTCATGCTGCCGGATATTGTTGCATGAACCCTGCCGAGGGGTGGCCCTTTTGGCTGCGGTTGGTGCTGGCGGCGCTGTTGGGTGTCGCAGCGGCCAGTGGTCAGGCACCATTGGGATATTGGCCAATAAGCTTGCTGTCGCTGGTGCTGATAGCGCCGTTGTATCTGAGCACTGAGACAAATCGTCGAGCGGTTTTGCTGGGTTGGGTCTTCGCAACGGGCTATTTTGCGCACGCATTAAGCTGGATTATCGAGCCGTTTCTGGTTGATGTCCAACGCCATGCGTGGATGGCCCCTTTTGCTCTGATCTTCTTGTCGGGCGGGTTGGCCTTGTTCTGGGCGTTGGCCTTCGGAGTTTCGAAACGCATCGGTGGAGCGCCCGTCTTGCAGGGGGCATTGCTGTCTGTAACGCTGGCGCTGGTCGAGTTTGCGCGTGGCTACATTCTGACCGGATTTCCTTGGGCAGGCATCGCGCAGATTTGGGTAGATACGCCATTTGCCCAGACTCTGTCACTTTTCGGCCCTTATGGATTGGGAGCGCTGACACTGCTTGCCACAGTGCCATTGGGCGCAGCCTTGTTCAGCAATCGTACCCGAAGCGGCATCGTTGTACCGATCGCGTTGACCGCAGGCTGTGCGGTATTGGCTTTGATCTATGCAGCGAACCGACCTCCAGTCATGCCCTCTGGTCATATCGTGCGGCTGATTCAACCCAATGCACCCCAGGACCAGAAATGGGATCCTGCCTATGCGTCAGTGTTTTTCGCACGCCAACTTGAATTCACAGCGGCCGAGCCCCGCCCGGACCTGATCGTCTGGCCGGAAACCTCGGTCCCGGCATGGCTGGGCAGCGCACAGCCCTATCTTTCAGCCATTGGCGAAGCGGCACAGGGCACCCCGGTGATCCTGGGCATTCAGCGTGCAGATGGGCAGCAGATTTATAACTCGATGATCTATCTAAATGAGGAGGGTCAGCAAGACGGGCTATACGATAAACATCACTTGGTGCCCTTTGGGGAATATGTGCCATTTGGTGAAGTGATGGCAAGGTTCGGCATCTACGGGATGGCCGCAACCACAGGGAATGGCTTTAGCGCGGGACCGGGTGCCGCATTGATGGATGTAGGCGTGCTGGGCAAGGCGCTGCCGCTGATCTGCTACGAGGCGGTTTTCACGCAGGATATTTTATCCGCGCCGGATCGTGCGGATTTTCTTTTGCAGATTACAAACGACGCTTGGTTCGGAACGCGTTCCGGCCCGTATCAGCACCTCGCCCAGGCGCAGATGCGTGCAATCGAACAAGGCCTGCCGATGTTGCGCTCGGCCAATACCGGAGTTTCGGCAATGATTGACCCAGCGGGGCAGATCACCGAGGCGCTGGCGCTTGGGCAGGCGGGGTTTATCGACGCCGAATTGCCGCGCCCACAAACTCCGACCGTTTATTCCCGAATTGGTGATAGTCCGGTATTAGTAGCTCTATTGGTGCTATTCGCGCTGCTATGGCGACACACCCGGCGCGTAAACGACCAAATTCCGATTGACCCTGTCAAACGCTAAGCGTATTCGGTCGCACGCCTGTCACAACGGCTTCCTGACGTGGTGGGGTAAACTTAATGGAGCACATTCATGTCCCGACAGAATTATACTTTTACTTCGGAATCCGTTTCCGAAGGACACCCGGATAAGGTCTGCGATCGTATTTCCGATGCAGTACTAGACGCATTCCTGCGCGAAGAACCCGAGGCCCGCGTTGCCTGCGAAACTTTTGCCACCACGGATCGCGTGGTAATCGGCGGTGAAGTGGGTCTGTCGGATCAGGACAAGTTGCATGATTATATGGCGCATATCGACGATATCGCGCGGGCATGTATCAAAGATATCGGTTACGAGCAGGACAAGTTTCACCACGAAACCGTCGAAGTGACCAACCTTTTGCATGAGCAGTCGGCCCATATCGCGCAGGGCGTGGATGCTGCCGATAACAAAGACGAAGGCGCGGGCGATCAGGGCATCATGTTCGGCTATGCCACGACCGAGACGCCAGCGCTTATGCCTGCGCCGATCCAATACTCGCATGCCATCCTTCGCCGACTTGCCGAAGTCCGCAAAAATGGTAGTGAACCTGCCTTGGGCCCGGATGCGAAATCGCAGTTGTCGGTGGTTTACCGTGACGGCACCCCTGTCGGTGTCAGCTCGATCGTGCTGTCGACGCAGCATCTGGATGCGGCGCTGACCTCGGATGATATCCGCGCCATTGTTGAGCCTTACATCCGCGAAACCCTGCCCGACGGCTGGCTGACCGCCGAGACCGAGTGGCACGTGAACCCCACCGGCAAGTTCGTCATCGGCGGTCCGGATGGTGATGCGGGTCTGACCGGTCGCAAGATCATCGTCGATACGTATGGCGGCGCGGCCCCTCACGGCGGTGGTGCATTCTCGGGCAAAGACCCAACCAAGGTGGACCGCTCGGCGGCTTATGCGGCGCGTTATCTGGCCAAGAATGTCGTTGCTGCAGGGATGGCAGAGCGCTGCACCATTCAGTTGAGCTATGCGATTGGGGTGTCAAAGCCGCTATCGATCTATGCTGACACGCACGGAACTGGCCAGATTGCCGATGCGGTGATCGAAAAAGCAGTTGGGCAGGTGATGGACCTGACTCCGCGCGGAATTCGCCAACATCTGCAACTCAACAAGCCGATTTATCAGAGGACCGCTGCTTATGGCCACTTTGGTCGCGAACCCGATGCGGACGGCGGATTTAGCTGGGAGCGCACCGATCTGGTAGAAGCGCTGAAACAGGCGGTCTGATCAACAATTAGTAAAACGCGCCGGTTTCGGCGCGTTTTTTGCAAGTCGGCGACCACTTGCAACAATTTCAGCCCCGCAGTAAGGGCTGCGCCATGAGTACAAAGACCCCACAACGCCCGCGCAGAAATTTTTATGGCCGCTTTAAGGGCAAAACCCTGAAGCCCAGTCAAAAGACTTATCTGTCGGAAGATCTTGCCGCCTTGTCCCCCGGTGCGGTGGATTGGGACGGTAATCCTGAACGCGATCCGCTCGATCTCGATGGTCTATTCAGAGGCAAGCCTGTCTGGCTTGAGGTCGGCTTTGGCGGCGGCGAGCATCTGGTGCATCAGGCTCAGCAAAACCCGGATATCGGCATCATCGGAGCCGAACCCTATATCAATGGTGTTGCGATGCTGTTGGGTAAAATCCGTCAGGCCGGTGTTGAAAACCTTGCCGTACATCCCGGGGACGCGCGAGACTTGTTCGACGTTTTGCCTGAAGCCAGCATATCGCGCGCTTTTCTGCTCTATCCCGATCCCTGGCCTAAGACCCGGCATCACCGACGCCGGTTTGTCACACCTGAACATCTGGAGCCTTTGGCGCGCGCGTTAAAGCCGGGCGCAATTTTTCGCGTTGCAACAGACATCCCTGACTATGTGCGCCAAACGCTGGAAGAGTTGCCGCGGGCGGGCTTCGAATGGCTGGCCGAGCGCCCCGCCGACTGGCGTGAGCCGTGGGATGACTGGATTTCCACGCGCTACGAACAGAAGGCGCTGCGCGAAGGCCGTACACCCCATTACCTGACCTTCTGCCGCAAAGACTGATTGTCGCTGGACCAACCGGCCCCAATTCGCTAATCGGCCTGAGGACTGATAGCGAAAACAGGAGCCCCCATGTCCGGACACGGCACGCCCATCCCGATGACTTCGCAGCCTTGCGGCCCGCTGACAGGCACCGCAGAGGTGCCCGGGGACAAGTCGATCTCGCACCGGTCCCTGATCCTGGGGGCAATGGCTGTGGGAGAAACCAAGATATCGGGCCTGCTGGAAGGCGAGGACGTATTGGACACCGCTAAGGCCATGCGTGCCTTTGGGGCCGAAGTAACGGATCATGGCGGTGGCGAATGGTCGGTGCATGGCGTGGGCGTTGGTGGTTTTTCCGAACCAGATCAGGTAATCGATTGTGGCAATTCGGGCACTGGCGTGCGCCTGATCATGGGGGCGATGGCGACTTCTCCGATCACAGCGACCTTCACCGGAGATGCGAGCCTGAACAAACGTCCGATGGCGCGGGTCACCGATCCGCTGGCGCTGTTCGGAACGCAATCTGTCGGCCGAGACGGTGGACGTCTGCCGATGACCATTGTCGGAGCTGCGGACCCCACCCCGGTGCGCTATGAGGTGCCTGTGCCTTCGGCGCAGGTGAAATCCGCCGTTCTGCTGGCAGGGCTGAACGCTCCCGGCAAGACCATCGTGATCGAGAAGGAAGCGACCCGCGATCATTCCGAACGGATGCTTGCGGGCTTTGGTGCCGAAATCACGGTCGAGGACACGGATGAAGGGCGCGTTATCACGTTGACCGGTCGGCCCGAGCTGAAGCCACAAGTCATCGCCGTGCCGCGCGACCCGTCCAGTGCGGCCTTCCCGGTCTGTGCCGCACTGATCACACCGGGCTCGGACGTGTTGGTCCCCGGTATCGGCCTGAACCCGACCCGCGCAGGCCTGTTCACCACGCTGCGCGAAATGGGTGCCGATCTGACCTACGAAAACGAGCGCGAAGAAGGGGGTGAGCCGGTTGCCGATCTGCGTGCAAAATACTCGCCCAACATGGAGGGGATCAACGTCCCGCCCGCGCGCGCGGCGTCGATGATCGATGAATACCCGGTGCTGTCTGTTGTGGCCGCAAATGCGACGGGCACAACAATGATGGGCGGCGTGAAAGAACTGCGCGTCAAGGAAAGTGACCGGATCGACGCAATGGCCCGTGGCCTGCGCGCCAACGGTGTGACCGTGAACGAAGGTGACGAATGGTGGTCAGTCGACGGTCTCGGCATCGGCGGTGTGCCCGGTGGTGGGACCTGCGAAAGCTTCTTGGACCACCGCATTGCCATGTCGTTCATGGTCATGGGGATGGGGGCTAAAAAGGCGGTTTCGGTGGATGACGGCGGACCGATCGCAACGTCGTTCCCGATTTTTGAGCCTTTGATGGCCGCGCTCGGTGCCAAGGTCGAGCGTACATGAGATTCACCGTAGCTATCGACGGCCCTGCGGCGGCGGGCAAGGGGACGATTTCCAAGGGCGTTGCTGCGCATTTCGGGTTTGCGCATCTGGATACCGGTCTTCTCTATCGCGCGGTGGGGCGTCGTATGCTGCAAGGTGACGAACCGGTTGCAGCGGCAGGGTCCCTGACAGCAGAAGAATTGCAGCAGGGTGATCTGCGTACGGCTGAGATCGCACAAGCGGCCTCGAAAGTTGCGGTCATTCCTGAAGTTCGAAGTGCACTCGTTGATTTTCAGCGGGGGTTTGCCCGTCGCGCCGGAGGCGCCGTGCTGGACGGGCGCGATATTGGAACCGTGATTTGCCCAAACGCTGAGGTCAAACTGTTTGTCACCGCCAGCCCCGAAGTCCGGGCGGAACGGCGATATCTTGAGCTTTCGGCCAAAGGTTCGGACGTGTCACGCGAACAGGTGCTCGCGGATGTCAAAGAGCGTGACGCACGTGACGCGGATCGCAGCACTGCACCGATGAAACCTGCAGATGACGCCGTGCAGCTTGACACGTCAAACCTGAGCATTGAGGCCGCGCTGGCACGGGCGCTCGAAACAATTGAACAGAACCTGCCCGCAGCCTGAAATGGCCGCGGACAGGTGTCCGTTAACTACAATTCACCAACTGCGATGCTCTTGATATTGGTCCACTGGTCATCTGCGGTTTTAGCGGTGCCGGTGACGTCTTTCAGGAAAGCAGCGCGGGTATCAGCATTCAGGAACAGATACAGCTTGCCGTCTGCGATTAGGTACTGATCCGGGTCGCCGTCGAACTTTTTGCCAACAGACACCCCGAACGAACAATAGCCACCGTGCTGGGGCAAGTAAGCCGTCGGATTGGCCTCGAACGCTTCAAGGTTTTCCGCGCTGGTGAAGTAATAGGATGCGCCGTCATAAGTCGCCGAATGATTGGCGAAGCCTTCGACCGGATTGCCATTGTTGACAAGCGCGACCAGATCGACGCCATGGGCTGCCAGGGGTGCACCAGCCGCCGACAGGCCTTTGGAGACGTTGATTTCGTCTGCGGCAAAAGCCGGAGTTGCCAGGGCCAGAGTTGCGGCTAATGCAGTAAGTGCGAGCGATTTCATAGTAGGGGTCCTTTCCCTTTTTGGTTCAAGGCTCGGGTCCGCCCCAAGCCGATGTAACTAAGTTAGAAAAGGTTATTCGGACGGGTAATCGCAGATTGGTCATGAGATTTTGCAGATCGTCCAAAGATCAGAGCGTTTTGCAAAAACTGTTCACATAGCTTTGTTTGGCCACCTGTCCGATGGCCGCCTAAGCTTGTTGGACAACCGTAGGAGTGGCCCATGATCAGACTAACCCTGTTTTTGTTCTTTCTTGCAGGTAGCGTAGCTGCGCAGCAATCAGACGCGCCGGTGCCCGAGGCCGAACCTCCGATGACTTACGAGCGTCTGGGAAAAATCATCTTCGCACTGGACCCCCAGGCGCAGCCGATCGGGCCGGGGTTTGAGTTGACGATATCTGATGTGACGTTGCTGGTTGTCACCGATACCAATGCTGACCGCATGCGGGCGATGGTCGCGATCGGCAGTGCTGCGGATTTGTCGCCAGCCGATTTGCAACGGATGATGCAGGCAAATTTCGACAGCACGCTGGATGCGCGCTATGCGATCGCAAATGGCACCTTATGGGCTGCGTTCATTCACCCGCTTTCGCTGTTGCAAAGGGATCAGTTGATCTCGGGTCTGGCCCAGACTGTGAATATCGCCAACACCTATGGCACATTGTACACCGGTGGCGCGGCGGAATTCGGAGGGGGCGACAGCCATGATCTGCAGCGTGAGCTGATCGAAGAACTTCTGAAGAAGGGTGAGGAAATCTGACACTTGTCCAAAGTAGGCGCATAGCCTGAATTCTGATGACGAATGTGCCTGCGACCATGGGTGTCATAGGCTCTAGCTGGATGCTTGAAAGCTGTTATAGTCTTCCCACAGCTAAATAAGGGAAAGCTGCTGTTAAATCCCCAACACTCAAAAAAAGGGGAGGCAGCTACAAAATCCCAAGCCAACAGGGACAAAAAATATGAATAATCGTTTGCGTAAGATCACCATCGTGGGTGGTGGTACGGCGGGTTGGATGACTGCGCTCATCCTGGACATGGTGTTCTCCCGCACGTCAGCACCCAAGGATCGCCCACGCATTTGCTTGATCGAAAGCCCCAACATCTCGACTGTGGGTGTCGGTGAAGCGACGGTGCCGCGTATGCCGGTCACGCTCCGTCAGGCGGGCATATCAGAGCGGGATTTCTTCCGCGAAACCAACGCATCGTTCAAGTTGGGAGTTAAGTTCTGCAATTGGAACAACGACGCCAAGGGCAATCGGATAGACTACGTAAACCCGTTTGCCCATGGTCAATTGCTGGAGGGGTTGGAGGCTGCCGAGTATTTTCTGCGTTTTGGTAACGGGGATCGGGATTTCACGCAGTCAATCTCACCGCATGATGATCTGGCCCGGTTGTGCAAGGGTGCGCGCCCGTTGGGTGCACCTGAGTTCGAACAGCGGTTTGGCTATGCTTATCATTTGGATGCCGTGAAGTTTGCGGGCATGCTAACAAAGGTCTGCGCCAAGCGAGGCGTAGAGCATATTCAAGACGAAGTGCAATCGGTCGAATTGGACGAGCAGGGCAATGTCAGCCACCTGATGTTAGAGCGCAAGGGACGCCATGACATTGAGATGGTCATAGATTGCACGGGTTTCCGGGGGTTGATCATCAATCAAGCGTTGGGCGAGCCGTTCATGGATTACTCGGACTACTTGCCCAACGACCGTGCCATGGCCTTGCAGATCGAGCACCCTAACCCCGAAAAGATCGAAAGCGTTACACGCTCGACCGCGCTTGGTGCGGGTTGGACGTGGCGTGTGCCGCTCTACAATCGTGTAGGTACGGGATATGTGTATTCATCCGCGCATCGGACCGATGATCAGGCGGCGGACGAATATCTTGAGTGGTTGGGCGACAGCGGCAAGGGGCTGACACCGCGCGTGATCCCCATGCGTGTTGGTCGTGTCCGCAATGCCTGGGTTAAGAACTGCTTGGCGATCGGTTTGTCTGGTGGATTTATCGAACCGCTTGAAAGTACCGCGATCCACATGATCGATCACGCGATCCGCTGGTTTGCCGAGCATCTGCCGACCCGCGATATCGAGCCCGCGCTGCGCAACCGATATAACCGGCAGATGAACAAGCTTTATGACGAGGTACTGGATTTTATCTGCCTGCACTACCGGTTGGGTAACCGCACCGATGATCAATATTGGATCGACGCCCGCACCGAGATGAAGATTCCGGATCGGTTGGCCGAGAACCTTGAGCTGTGGCAGCATCGTCTGCCGATGGAACACGATATCGAGTTTGCGACGCTGTTCAATTTCCGCGTCTATCAGACGGTTCTTCTGGGCAAACAGGTGTATGATACGGGGTATGGCGAAGGTATCCGTGATCGTCTGCGACCGCTGAAGAAACCGATTTGGTTCCAGTGGTGGAAGGGGGCAAAAATGGACCTTGCACAGATCCTCAAGACCATGCCGGATCACAAAACCCTGCTGCGAGATATCCGGGGCGAGTTGGAGAAGCCTGCCTTTGGCAAGGCCGCAATGGGGCAGCCGACTGTCGCAATGCCGGGCGCGAAACCGGCACCCGTGGTGATTGAGAACATGCCAAACCTCGCTGAGATTCAAAGCGGCAAGAAGGATCTGCAACTGTTCTAGCGCCGCATGGTATCATTCGGCAGAACTGACAAAGAAGGCCGGGGATCGGATCGCGTTTGCTTCGATGCCCGGACCTGATATTCGGATTTTGTGGGATTGGCCAGTGTTTGAGGGCTTTGCTCTTGCACATGACACGGAATCCGCCTATACGCGCGCTGTCTGAACAAGGGCGGTTAACGTCCGGATGACGTATCTGAGCAGGGCCGGGTTACCTCGGCCCTTTGTGTTTGTTAGCTCGGGCGCGTTCTGGATCACGCATTCAGGCATCATGAAACAAGACCGGCGGAGACAACCGCTCGGCCAGCAAAAACGTTATGTAAAGGAAAACAACGCCACATGGCTAACGCATCCATGGAGGAATTCGAAGCCCTCCTGAATGAAAGCTTCGAAATGGACACGCCCGAAGAGGGTTCTGTTGTCAAAGGCAAGGTTCTGGCGATCGAAGCCGGCCAAGCCATCATCGACGTAGGCTACAAAATGGAAGGCCGCGTTGATCTGAAAGAATTCGCAAATCCCGGCGAAGCCCCTGAAATCGCTGTAGGCGACGAGGTCGAAGTGTACCTGCGCGCCGCAGAAAACGCCCGTGGCGAAGCCGTCATCTCGCGCGAGATGGCCCGCCGTGAAGAGGCATGGGACCGTCTGGAAAAAGCATATGCCGACGACCAGCGCGTCGAAGGTGCAATCTTTGGTCGCGTCAAAGGTGGCTTCACCGTCGATCTGGGTGGCGCAGTTGCGTTCCTGCCCGGCTCGCAGGTTGACGTTCGCCCCGTGCGCGACGCTGGCCCGCTGATGGGTCTGAAGCAGCCGTTCCAAATTCTGAAAATGGACCGCCGCCGTGGCAACATCGTTGTTTCGCGTCGCGCTATCCTGGAAGAATCGCGTGCCGAACAGCGTGCCGAAGTCATCGGCAACCTGTCCGAAGGTCAGACCGTCGAGGGTGTCGTCAAAAACATCACCGAATACGGTGCATTTGTTGACCTGGGCGGCGTTGACGGCCTGCTGCACGTCACCGACATGGCATGGCGCCGTGTGAACCACCCGTCCGAGATCCTGACGATCGGCGAAACCATCAAGGTTCAGGTCATCAAAATCAACAAAGAGACCCACCGCATCAGCCTGGGCATGAAGCAGCTGCAGGAAGATCCGTGGGATCTGGTTGCTGCGAAATACCCGTTGGGCTCGGTCCATCAGGGTCGCGTCACCAATATCACCGACTACGGCGCGTTCGTCGAGCTGGAAGCCGGTGTCGAAGGTCTGGTGCACGTGTCCGAGATGTCCTGGACCAAGAAAAACGTCCACCCCGGCAAGATCGTTTCGACCAGCCAGGAAGTCGACGTCATGGTTCTGGAAATCGACGGCGCCAAGCGTCGCGTATCTCTGGGCCTGAAGCAGACCCAGCGCAACCCATGGGAAGTGTTTGCAGAAACGCACCCCGAGGGCACCGAGGTCGAAGGCGAAGTCAAGAACATCACCGAATTCGGTCTGTTCATTGGCCTCGAAGGCGACATCGACGGCATGGTTCACCTGTCCGACCTGTCCTGGGACGAGCGTGGCGAAGATGCGATCCAGAACTACCGCAAAGGCGACATGGTTTCGGCCGTCGTCTCGGAAGTTGACGTTGAGAAAGAGCGTATCTCGCTGTCGATCAAAGCCCTGGGCGGTGACAAGTTCGCCGAAGCCGTGGGCGGCGTGAAGCGTGGTTCGGTCATCACCGTCGAAGTGACCGCGATCGAAGATGGCGGCATCGAGGTCGAGTACGAAGGCATGAAGTCGTTCATCCGTCGTTCGGACCTGTCGCGTGACCGTGCTGAGCAGCGCCCCGAGCGTTTCTCGGTCGGCGACAAGGTCGACGTCCGCGTCACCAACGTCGACAGCAAGACCCGCCGTCTGGGCCTGTCGATCAAGGCACGCGAGATCGCCGAAGAGAAAGAGGCCGTGGAACAGTACGGTTCTTCCGACTCGGGCGCGTCGCTGGGCGATATCCTGGGTGCAGCACTGAAGTCGGGCGACTAAGTCCGGGGCGTATCCCAAACATGAAATTCGGCCTCGCACCATGGTGCGGGGCCGTTTTTGTTGCGAATCAATATCTTCCAAATAGTCGGCTTAATTTGCCTATCGTTCGCGCATGAAGTGTGGAAATCAGGCCAACGGGCAAAAATTCGCGTGAGATTGTCGCAAAATGCCGCCTTTGCTGGCAGAGTATCCGTTCCCCCGATCCGGGTTTTTTCCTATACTGTCAGAACTATAGGCTTGTCACATCGTCCGCCTGGGAGGGTATTGCGTATGATCCGTTCAGAATTGATTCAGAAAATTGCCGACGAAAACCCGCATCTCTATCAACGCGACGTCGAGCGGATCGTGAATACCGTTTTTGAAGAAGTGACCGACGCCATGGCACGCGGCGACCGCGTAGAGCTGCGCGGTTTCGGCGCGTTTTCGGTGAAAAAGCGTGACGCACGTGTAGGCCGCAATCCCCGCACCGGTGAAACTGTGCAGGTTGAAGAAAAATGTGTTCCATTTTTCAAAACTGGCAAGTTGCTAAGGGACCGTTTGAACGGTAAAGCCTAGCCTCATGATGCGCTACATTCGTTATGCTTTTCTGGCTGCATTGGGGATCGTTCTGGTCTCGGTTTCGCTGGCCAATCGCCAAATTGTTGAACTTAAGCTTATGCCGGATGCTTTGTCCGAGTTGCTGGGGTTCAACCTGTCAACCTCCTTGCCGCTGTTTCTGGTCGTGCTGGGTGGGGTTGTTGCCGGCCTAGTCATCGGCTTCCTGTGGGAATGGCTGCGCGAGCATAAGCACCGCAAGGATGTGACCGTGAAGCAAGGCGAAGTGCGCAAGCTTGAGCGTGAAGTTAAGAAGCTCAAGAAAAAGCAGAATGAAGGTCAGGATGATGTGCTGGCCATTCTGGATGAGGCAAGCTGAGGCCCTACGATGCCCGCTGATATCCGAGTTAAAATCTGTGGCCTGACCGCCCCTGACCACGTGCGCGCTGCTGTGGATGCGTGCGCGGGTTATGTTGGCTTTGTGTTTTTCCCCAAATCCCCGCGGCATGTTGAGCCCCAGACAGCTGCGACATTGGCACAGGAGGTGCCTGCGGGCGTCGCCAAGGTGGCGCTGACAGTGAATGCGACGGACGAGGATTTGGACCACATTCTTTCGATCGTGCCTCTGGATATGTTGCAACTGCATGGCAAAGAAAGTCCTGAGCGTGTGCAGCAAGTGCGAGACCACTTCGGCCTGCCAGTAATGAAGGCCATTGGTGTGGCCGAGGCCGAAGACCTCGCGGCCATCGATCTCTATTCAGATGTGGCGGATCAGCTGTTGATCGACGCAAAGCCACCGCGAAACGCGGAACTGCCTGGTGGTAACGGTTTGTCTTTTGATTGGCGCCTGCTGGCAGGTCGTAAATACTGGCGTAGGCCATGGATGCTGGCCGGAGGTCTGACCCCTGACAATGTTGCAGAAGCGGTGCGAATGACCGGCGCACAGCAGGTGGATGTCTCATCCGGCGTCGAAAGCTCTCCGGGTGTAAAGGATGCCGGGCTGATCCGCGCCTTTATCGACGCGGCAAGTTGATCTGATCTGCACGAACCTGCGTATCTCCTCAAAATGGGGGAGAGCATGCTGGCAGTGATCGGCGGAGTTTCACTTAAACGATGGTATCACGGGCCCGAGTTCTTCTGGCGCGCTCATCAATCCTTGCGGCAGGCACTCGGTGACGCGCTGTGCCTGCATGCCGAGGTATTTGTGCGTCAAGGCTGTTATTTTTCATACACAGTCTGGCATGATGTCGAAGCTATGCTGACATTCGCATATTCCGGCCCTCATCGCCGTGTAGTACGCGCGTCGACCCGTCTGGCCGATATCAATGTGTTCTGTCAATTTCCCTGCATTGCTGTTCCAAGTCGAGTTCAGGCACTTCAGGTGTGGGAACAGTGCGCTCAGGCGGCGGAATGATACGTTTTGCGATGGCAAATCACTCCATCACCTCCTATGAACATCGGGTACGACGAGGGAGACTTCCATGGCCAACGATCTTTTTAATTCCTTCATGTCCGGCCCCGATGAACAAGGCCGCTTTGGCATCTTCGGCGGGCGCTTTGTCAGCGAAACGCTGATGCCGCTGATCCTGTCACTGGAAGAGGAATATGACAAGGCCAAGGATGACCCCACATTTTGGGCCGAGATGGACGATCTGTGGGCAAACTACGTGGGTCGCCCTTCGCCGCTCTACTACGCGGAACGCCTGACCGAACATCTGGGCGGCGCAAAGATTTACTTGAAGCGTGACGAACTGAACCACACGGGCGCGCATAAGATCAACAATGTGCTGGGCCAGATCATTCTGGCGCGGCGCATGGGAAAGACCCGGATCATCGCCGAGACCGGGGCAGGGCAGCACGGCGTGGCCACAGCCACCGTCTGCGCCAAATTCGGCCTGAAGTGCATTGTCTACATGGGTGCCCATGACGTTCAGCGCCAGGCCCCGAACGTGTTCCGTATGCGCCTGTTGGGAGCCGAAGTGATCCCGGTGACATCCGGCAGGGGTACGCTGAAAGATGCGATGAACGACGCTCTGCGCGACTGGGTGACCAATGTGCGCGATACCTTTTACTGCATCGGCACCGTTGCTGGCCCGCATCCTTACCCGGCGATGGTACGCGACTTCCAGTCGATCATCGGCAAGGAAGCCAAGGAACAGATGCAAAAGGCCGAGGGCCGTTTGCCCGACACCATCATCGCCGCCATCGGAGGTGGTTCGAATGCGATGGGCCTGTTCTACCCGTTCCTCGACGACAAGGATGTGAATATCATCGGTGTTGAAGCGGGCGGCAAGGGGGTTAACGAGAAGATGGAGCATTGCGCCTCATTGACCGGAGGTCGTCCGGGCGTGCTGCACGGCAACCGCACTTATCTGCTGCAGGATGATGATGGGCAGATTCTCGAAGGCTATTCGATCTCGGCCGGTCTGGACTATCCGGGCATTGGCCCCGAGCATTCCTGGCTGCACGACATCGGTCGCGCCAACTATGTCTCGATCACGGATAAAGAAGCGCTTGAAGCGTTCCAGTTGTGCTGCGCCACCGAAGGTATCATCCCTGCGCTGGAGCCCTGCCATGCGCTGGCGCATGTTATGAAAATCGCGCCGGAATTGCCCAAGGACCACCTGATCTGCATGAATATGTGTGGCCGGGGGGATAAAGATGTGCAGACCGTCGCACGGTACCTGAACTTTGATATGTCGGATACCGAAGGTCGCGCAGCGGACTGATTAGGCCTAACAGGCTTTGCGCCTTTGAGGAACTGTGCCAGTTTGCATTGCATGTGCAGTGTTTCCTCAAAGGCCGGACCCGACCGACTTGACCAGAAATACGATCAGGCCGCCCCGAGCTGGGCAGACAAGATGCGTCTGCTGGGGTATTTCGATGCCTATCTGGGTTTTCTGTCCTCGGACCCGCAGGTCGAATTGGGCCGTAACGCACTGGATATCGGGTGCGGTACGGGAGCCTTTGCCGAAGCACGCGCCGTGATCCGGCGCGAAGGGCATGTGACGCTTTTGGAACCTTCGGCCCGAATGCTGCAACTGGCAGGGTCAGCGTTGCAACGGCGCGGTGGAAACGCCGAGACTGTCCAATCGCGCTTGGAAGAGTTCCATCCGGCATCCCGTTTTGACTGCCTGTTGGCTGCGCATGTTCTGGAGCATTGCGTTGATCCGATAGATGCTTTGCGCCGCATGCGCGATCTGGCTGAACCGGGTGCAACGCTTTGGTTGGTAGTCAGCAAGCCACATTGGTGTAATGCGATCATCTGGTTCCAATGGCGGCACCGAACCTATCGACCGGATATTGTGGCGGAGATGCTCGCGCGTTCGGGCTGGGATCTGCAGGCCGAGCATGGCTTTCCAACCGGGCCGCCGTCGCGCACGTCTCGCGGATATCGGGCGATCGCCATCTAGTGCTCGTCTTCAGCGCGCTGCATTTTTAGAATATGGAGAGGTACGATATCCAGCGCCCTCTGGTGCGTGGCTTCAAGGTGCACCTTGGGCGCGCATCCCTCGTCATGGGCTTGCAAAAAGCGCCCCGCACACAAGCACCAGCGATCACCGGGTTTGAGCCCGGGAAAATCGAATTCGGGCCGGGGCGTGCTAAGATCGTTTCCGACATATTTTGAATAGGCCAGAAATTCGGCCGTCATCACGGCGCAAACCGTATGGCTTCCCTGATCCTCGGGGCAGGTGTTGCAGGCGCCATCGCGAAAGAAACCGGTTAACGGTGTGCGCGAGCAAGGCGCGAGCACGCCGCCCAGAACATTGATGCTGTCTTGCTTCTGCATGATGGTATCTTACAGGCTTCGCGCAATTTTGCGGAACATTTCTATGTTTTGCTCACCGACACCGGGATCGCGGAACTTCCGGTCTGCGCCCGTCGTGACAATCAGAACACCACGTGGCTGGTCGAAGTAAATGTACTGCCCATACACGCCCCGCGCCATGAATTCACCTTCATGGGCACCGATCGGGATCCACCATTGATAGCCATACCCTATCTTGCCCGGTTCGGTCGGTGCGCTTGGCCAAGTAGCGGCGTCGATCCAATCCGCGGGTACAATCTGCCGTCCATCGCGTTCGCCATCCTGCAAAATCAACTGCCCGAACCGGGCAAAATCGCGCGTTGTGAAGTTGAGACCACCCAGAACAAATGCAACGCCTGCTCCATCGGTGATGTAGTAGCCTTCTCGCTCCAATCCCAGCGGTGTGATCACTTTCTCGGTCAGTAACTCTGCAACGCTGCGTCCTGTTGCCCCCCGGATGACCATTCCGATCACATGAGTATCGATCGACACATATTGCCACGTTTCACCCGGCGCGACGAAACTGTCCTTCAACGAAGCCGCGAAGTCGTCCAGTTCACCTCCCAGCGCCACGACGCGGCCCATGCGATTGATGTCGGAATTATAGTCCAGATAATCCTCGTCAAAGGTCACGCCGCTGGCCATGTTCAACACGTTGCGGATCGTGGCGGTCTCATAGGCGCTGCCCTTGAGGTCGGGTGCGTATTGCACAACCGGATCGTCGAGCGAATTGATCGCGCCTTCATCCAGCAAAATACCGAACAAGGCAGACAAATAGCTTTTAGCAATTGACCAGGAGATCCTGCGATCATCCGGCCCGGTGCCCAGATAGTATTCTTCGAAACGAATTTCTCCGTCCTGCATCACCAACAGGGATGTTACCGAGCGATCTTCGATCCACTGGTCTGTTCCATCGGGAAGATCGAAGCCAGGCCCATACGGCAGCTCCCAGGTCGGGCCATTGCCACGCGGCAGAGTGACCGTCAGAAAGGCTTCGTCCATATTCGAAAAGTTGTGGACGATCTTTTCTTCTGAAAACAGCGAATTCACCGCCATCAGGCGCTGGATTTCCTCGCGTTTCCAAAATCCGACAACCGCCGCTGCCAATGCCAAGGTCAACAGGATACGCAGCAGCCATCTGAGCGCTGTTTTCATTCGTCACCTCCCTTTGCCTCTGACATTGGACTTTGGCCTGAGGCTTTGCGCAAGCGCAACGTTGCGGAATGATTATCTGAATTTATCCAGCAGCTTTTGCATGGCCGAACGCTCATCGGGCGCTGAAACGGCTTCGGCGGCAGCTTTGGGGGGCGTTTCAGGTTTAGTGGGCTGCTTCGATGATCTGGGTGGAGCAGTGCGCAGTGCAACGGCATTCATGAATTTCCCGCTTTCGTCATCGGCAAGATAAGTGGCACCGTCCGAGACGCCGCGCAGCACGTCATCCAGCCAGTCCGCATCCGCCTTTGCAAAGTCGCTTAGAACATAAGGCGAGACCATTTCTTTGCGGCCCGGATGACCGATACCCAGCCGCACGCGATCATAGGCCGGGCTGATATGGTCGTGGATCGACCGCAACCCGTTATGGCCTGCGTGGCCACCGCCTGCCTTAACGCGCACTTTACCGGGTGCCAAGTCCAGCTCATCATGGAAGACGGTCACGTCCGTCGAGTCGAGCTTGTAGAAGCGCATTGCCTCTCCCACTGACTGGCCAGAGCGGTTCATGAAGGTTTGCGGCTTGACTAGCAGCACTTTCTGGCCGCCTAGACGTCCTTCGGCAATTTCCGCCTGGAACTTGGACTTCCATGGACCAAACCCGTGATCTTGGGCAATGCGCTCTAACGCCATGAAGCCGATATTGTGCCGGTTGCGAGCGTATTTTGATCCCGGATTTCCCAAACCGACAAACAGTTTCATCGCTTTGTCCCTTACAGTCTCGCGTCGTTATCTCATTGCATGGATCAGGGGATGTTTTCCAGCCCCGTACACGCAAAAGAAAACGGGGCCCCAGAAGGCGCCCCGTTTCAAATCTGGATTTGATCCGGATTTATTCTTCTTCCTGGCCGATGACTTCAACTTCATCTGCAGCCACTTCTTCCTCATCACCCTCTTCGTCGTCGCTGGTCGACAGACCGGTGGGTGCCGAGACGTTGGCGATCACGAAGTCACGATCGATGGTGGGCTTGGTGCCTTCGGGCAGCACAACCGAAGAGATGGTGACAACGTCGTTGATTTCCATGCCAGTAAGATCAACAGTGATCTTCTCAGGAATGTCACCGGCTGTGCAGAGCAGTTCAACCTCGGGGCGGACAACGGTCAGAACGCCACCTTTTTTGATACCGGGGGCTTCTTCTTCGTTGATGAATTCAACGGGGATGAACAGCGCGATCTTGGTGGTCCGACGCAGGCGCATCAGGTCCAGGTGGGTCGGCAGGTCTTTGACAACGTCACGCTGGACATCGCGGCAGATGACGCGCACGTCTTCGTGACCTTCGACTTTCAGGTTCCACAGGGTCGACTTGAACCGGCCTGCTTTCAGGCGCTTGAACAGTACGTTGAACGGGATCTGGATCGGCAGCGGCTCTTTGTCGCCACCAAAAACAATGCCCGGAACCATGCCATCGCGGCGTGCTTGACGAGCGGCGCCCTTGCCTGTCCCCGTCCGTTCCAGAGCTACGAGATCAGGAATCTCTCCAGCCATGATAATTCTCCAATGTTAGGGCGGGCATCCTCCAAGGCTGTATGCCCGCGTGAAGCCGCGTCCTTAGCTTGATTCAGTTGGTTTGGAAAGGGCTTTTTGTAGCCCGAGAAATTTTGCGAGGCTCTGCCTCGCGCTCCGAGGTATTTACGGCCAGATGAAGGACGGATCCTCTGCTTCATCTGGCTGCAAGTACCTTGAACGAGACGCTCAATGGGCGGCCATGCGGCGTCTCCATCTACGTGGGAGGCGCAGGATCAAGCCTGCCAGCGACCGCCAAAGTCTTCGGGGACCAGAAGATTGTGGCGCCCAAGATCGGCTACGTTACGTTCACCGCAAAGTGCCATCGTTGTATCGAGCTCTTTCTGGATCACTTCCAATGCCGTTGTCACGCCTTTCTGACCCATTGCACCCAGCCCATAGACAAAGGCGCGACCAATAAAGGTGCCTTTGGCCCCAAGCGCCAGAGCTTTCAGCACGTCTTGCCCTGAACGGATGCCGCTATCCAGATGCACTTCGACATCACTGCCGACGGCATCCATGATCTCGGGCAGAACCCGGATCGAGCTGAGCGCACCATCCAGCTGCCGTCCACCATGGTTTGAGACAACAATTGCATCTGCGCCCAGCTTGGCAGCCATTTTGGCATCCTCGGCATCGAGTATGCCCTTGAGGATCACCTTGCCGCCCCATTGTTCCATCAGTTTCTCGACTTTGCCCCAGTCGAGGCTGGGATCGAATTGCTCGGCGGTCCATGTGCCCAGCGAGCGCGTATCTGTGATGCTATCGACATGACCGACGATATTCCCGAATTCTCGGCGCTTGGCACCTAGCATCTCGATGCCCCAGGCCCATTTTGTCATCAGGTTGGCGATGGTCTTTGGGGTCAGCTTTGGCGGCGCAGATAGGCCATTCTTCAGGTCCTTGTGTCGTTGGCCAAGGATTTGCAGATCAAGTGTAATGACAAGGGCCGAGCATTTCGCATCCTTCGCGCGCTGGATAAGTCGCCCGACATAGTCCTGATCTTTCATAGTGTAGAGCTGAAACCAGAAAGGGGCCGAAGTGTTTTCAGCAACATCTTCGATCGAATTGATCGACATGGTCGACAGTGTGAAGGGTACACCAAAGGCTTCGGCGGCTTTGGCCGCTTTGATCTCACCATCCGCGTGCTGCATTCCTGTCAGGCCTACCGGAGCCAATGCAACGGGCATGGATACATCCTGCCCGATCATCTGCGATGCGGTCGAGCGCCCTGTCATGTCTACGGCGACCCGTTGGCGCAGGCGGATATCTTCGAAATCCGACGTATTCTCGCGGAAGGTTTGTTCGGTCCAGCTGCCGCTTTCTGCATAGTCAAAAAACATGCGGGGTACGCGACGCTCATAGATCCGTTTGAGGTCTTCGATATTAGTAATGACTGGCATTGATCAGGCTCTCGCAGGATTGGTTAAGTTTCTTTACCAATTATTTTGAAACACTGCAATGCCCGCTTTCTGCAGTTGGTTGCCGCGTGGCCAAAACTAAAAACACCGCAGTAGGCGGCGCGCCTGCTGCGGTGAAGAACCATCTGAAAATGGAAAGAAATTGTTAGGCGGAGTGTGCGCCATCTGACAGTGTTTTGACAAAATCCAGAACCTCGGTCACCGGTTTTCCGGAACCGATCTGGCTGACAATGGCAGATCCAACTACCGCGCCATCGGATACACTCGCGATGTTTCGAGACTTTTCTGGCGTATTGATCCCGAAACCGACGATCACAGGCAAATCAGTTGCAGCTTTGATCCGAGCGACCTCGGGCCCAACATCGGTTGCCTGCGCTTCGGCGGCACCGGTTATGCCGGTAATCGATACATAATACACAAAGCCGGATGTGTTTTGCAGTACGCGAGGCAAGCGTTGGTCATCGGTCGTCGGCGTCGCCAAGCGGATGAAGTTCAGCCCGGCAGCTTGCGCGGGCAGACAAAGCTCTTCGTCCTCTTCGGGGGGCAGGTCGACGACGATCAGCCCGTCGATCCCCGCTGATTTTGCATCTGCCAGGAATTTCTCGACACCTCGGCTGTAGATCGGATTGTAATATCCCATCAGCACGATCGGTGTGGTGTCATCGGATTCACGAAAGGCGCGGGCCAAATCCAGAGTGCGTTGCAATGTCATTCCACCATCCAACGCCCGTTGGCCAGCAGCCTGAATGGTCGGGCCATCGGCCATCGGATCGGTAAAGGGCAGGCCCAACTCGATGACGTCGACACCTGCGCCGGGCAAACCCTTCACGACCTCCAGCGATGTGTCGTAGTCGGGATCCCCGGCCATGACATAAGCTACAAATGCCTTTTTGCCTTGCTTTTGCAGGGCGTCGAATTTGGCGTCAATACGGGTCATCGGAAATCCTTGCACTCGGGTTTGGACCTGATGTGCAGAAACTTTCGCTGAAAATCAATCCCGCTTGGTGGGCTTCCGATCAGAAGGCGTAATGGTATCTCAGCAAAAGTGCGTTTACGCCTGGGTTGTCTTCCTGCGTGCTGGCGTTGGATATATGAGTGATAGCGGCAGACAGTTTGTTGCCGCTTTCCAGCGTATAGCCAAGGCCCAGTAAGCTACGTATCTGAAAACTGCCGCCCAGATCATTCAGTTCGTTGGATTCACTATAGTATCCCGGCATGACACTGCCCTCGATGAACCAACGGTCCGCAAAAGTGTAAAGCCCGATCAGGCCCGCGCCAACATGCGTGTCACCGTCGGTATCAACAGACAGGGACGCACCCCAGGTGGCGCTGAAACGGGTCGCTTCGTAGAAAGAGCGATGCTGGTATTCCAGCGAAACAATTGCCTGATCTTCGCTCTCAGCGCTGGAATAATCTGCGTAGCCTGCTCCGAAAATGATGGATTGGGCTTGTGCTGCAGTAGCGGCTGTCAGCGCAAAAGCCAGAATAACAAGGGATTTCATTTTTACCTACTATGTCCGTCGTTCGTTGGTATTGGTTTTATTGAGGAATGTAGGTGCATGTTTTCAATGGACGCAAGAACACAAATCGATGTCGATTTTGTGATGTGGCAGAATAGACTCGCGGCAGTGTTCAGGCACTTTGCCTTGCGCATTGCACCGGACCTGCCTAGAAGCGGCGCTCGAATGGTATCAGGAGGCCGTCATGGGCTTTAAAATGGGAATCGTGGGTTTGCCGAATGTTGGCAAGTCGACTCTCTTCAACGCACTGACCAAAACTGCGGCAGCTCAGGCGGCGAATTTCCCGTTCTGCACCATCGAACCCAATGTGGGGGATGTCGCCGTTCCTGATGACCGGCTGGATAAACTGGCGGCGATTGCGTCCTCGAAACAGATCATCCCGACGCGCATGACCTTTGTGGATATCGCTGGTCTGGTGAAAGGGGCCTCGAAAGGCGAGGGGCTGGGCAACCAGTTTCTGGCAAACATCCGCGAGACTGACGCGATTGCCCATGTGCTGCGTTGTTTCGAAGATGGTGACGTGACCCATGTGGATGGCCGCGTTGATCCGGTGGCCGATGCCGATACGATCGAGACCGAGCTGATGCTGGCCGATCTGGAAAGCATCGAAAAGCGTCGCGCCAATCTGGTGCGCAAGCTGAAGGGCAATGACAAAGAAGCGCAACAGCAGGACCGCCTGCTGGCCGAGGCGCAGGAGATGCTGGAAAACGGCAAGCCAGCGCGTCTGGTTGAAGTGTCTGATGAAGACGCCAAGGCATGGAAAATGCTGCAACTTCTGACAACCAAGCCGGTGCTTTATGTCTGCAACGTGTCCGAAGAAGAGGCCGCCGAAGGCAACGAGTACTCTGCCAAAGTCGCTGAGATGGCTGCCGCGCAAGGTAATGCTCATGTCATTATCAGTGCCAAGATCGAGGAAGAGATCAGCCTTCTGGAAGACGACGAGGCACAGATGTTCTTAGAGGAAATGGGTCTGGAAGAGCCCGGCCTCGACCGTCTGATCCGTGCCGGTTACGACCTGCTCAAGCTGGAAACCTATTTCACCGTCGGCCCGAAAGAGGCCCGGGCCTGGACCATCCGCACCGGCACCGCCGCACCACAGGCCGCAGGTGTCATCCACGGAGACTTTGAGAAGGGTTTCATCCGTGCCGAGACTATCGCCTATGACGACTACATCGCCGCCAATGGCGAACAGGGTGCCAAAGAGGCGGGTAAGATGCGGGCCGAAGGAAAAGGCTACATCGTCAAGGATGGCGATGTGATGCACTTTTTGTTCAACACCTGAGAAGCCACCAAAGCAGTCACTGCTCAGCTTATAACCTCGGATTTTCTGCGAAGAACGGGCCGATATCGGGTTGCTCGTGCGTGAATGCCATTGTCCACTTCATGTTGTGGTGGGCTACGTAGATATCCGCGCCAAAAGATGTGAAATCTGGATATGTTTCTGAGACGCAGCGATACGACCATTTGATATCTTCATCAAAGATAACATACGCGGCAGGCCACTGATTCTTATAGGCATTTAAAGCGTCATCGCCCGCCCGCGCGATTTGAAACCCGTAACTGAAACCATGCCAGCGAAAGCGATTGTGAATCCAGGAACCGGTTGATTTCTTTACGTTCCCGGCGAATGTCTGATGCCAGCATTGAACAACCTCACCACCTTCTTTGGAATCGAGAGGATCAAAATCGACGCATTCACGCAACAAGAAGTCCTCAATTTGGTTTCTCGTAAGGTTCATGGAATAATTCGGTTCTATGTTGTTGTTGAACCGGCATATCGCGCGTTATGGCGAAGTGTCAAAACCGCTCAGGTGGCAAGATGCGATCCTGTTAGTTTCATTTGGGCTGGAACAGCAGTTCGGCAGGCTCAACCACCCGAGTATTGCATGTATCTGAAGCGCCGATCCTTTGGCAGCCAACAAATTGACGATGCTCGCATCTCACACATTTCTCTCGTGCAGAAATGTGGTTAGTTTGGATTTTGACCTGATACTTGAGACAGCTCTAGATGATCGAAATCCGCGACCTGCAATTGCTCAGCGCATTGGCGCGGCATCGTCATTTCGCCAAGGCAGCCGAGGAATGCGGGATTTCACAGCCTGCGTTCTCGATGCGAATCCGAAACCTGGAGGATCGGCTGGGTGTCTCCATCGTTCGCCGCGCAAACAGATTTCAGGGGCTGACCGAAGAGGGCGAGATGATTGTCCAGCGCGCGCGGCGCATTCTCGACGACACCAAGGCTTTGGAACAACAGGTGCTCGCTGCAAAGGGTGAGATCACCGGCACGCTTATTTTGGGTGTAATCCCTACCGCGATTGCCTTCACCGGGCGTCTTACGAAGCGGTTGCGCGATGCGCATCCACGTATCGTGACCCGGATTGAAACAATGTCTGCAACAGCCATTCAGCACCGGTTGGACGAAGGAAGTCTGGATGCTGGCATCACTTATGGCGACAGTATCGGTACCGATCTACGGCAAGTGCAGCGCTTGTACGAAGAAACCTATGTCCTATTGGTCCCCTCGCATATGACCGATGAGACAGGCCCGATCCCATGGGCCCGCGTGGCCGAGTTTCCCCTGAGCCTGCTGGAACCACAGATGCAGAACCGGCGGATTCTGGATCGGATATTCGCCGAACAGGGCTTGCACCCGGATATTGTGGCCGAGACCAGCGGATTCACTGCCTCGATGGTCATGGCACGCGAGGGGCTAGCGGCCACCGTGATTCCACGCGTGCTGGTGCGGGCGCTGGGCGACCTGAAGGACACAAGGGTTCTGTCCCTGATCGAACCCGTGGTGAGCAAGCCGATTTGTCTGGCCACGCTCACTCGCGACCCGGAATTGCCCACGGTCGCGGCCTTACGCACAGTGATGGCGTCTTTGCGGTGATAAACTGTCGTTATCGTGCGATTGAAATATGCGATTTGACGATATGCTAATCTGATGAGACACGGGGCCTCAATCGGAGGGCATCATGGCACCATTAGACACCAAGCCATCAGGCGCGCCAAAGGGCGTCTGGAAGTCAGGTAAAGGCAAGGGGCGGCACACGCCCAAAGGCCGTCAATTCTCGGACGAGGCACAAGCGGAAATTGCACGACTGTTGGGTGACCGCCCGCGACGTCGCGACCTGCTGATTGAATTTCTGCATTTGATTCAGGACGCACACGGCCATATCAGCGCCGACCACATCGCCGCTCTGGCGGTTGAGATGCGGATCGGGCAGGCTGAGATTTACGAAACCGCAACCTTCTATGCCCATTTCGATGTAGTGAAAGAGGGTGAAACGCCTCCTCCGGCGTTGACGATCCGTGTGTGCGATTCGCTGTCCTGCGAAATGGCAGGTGCCCAGCAGCTGCAAAAAGCGCTGGAAGACGGTTTGGATGCCTCGCAGGTCCGCGTTGTCCGTGCGCCCTGCATGGGACGCTGCGACACCGCTCCAGTGCTGGAGATCGGTCACAACCACATCGACCACGCGACCCCCGAAAAAGTGCGGGCCGCTATTGTTGCCGATGACACCCATGCGCACCTGCCCGACTACGAAACCTTCGCGGCCTATGAGGCCGAAGGTGGCTACGCCAAACTGAAAGAGCTGCGCGAGGGCGGCGATTGGGAGAAGGTGCAGGAAGACGTACTGTCCTCGGGCCTGCGTGGTCTGGGCGGCGCTGGCTTCCCGTCGGGCAAGAAATGGGGCTTTGTTCGCATGAATGAAGGCCCGCGTTATCTGGCTGTCAACGGCGATGAGGGCGAGCCCGGGACATTCAAGGACCGCTACTATCTTGAGCGCACGCCGCATGTCTTCCTCGAAGGGATGCTGATCGCCGCTTGGGCCGTCGAGGCAGAGACCTGCTTTATCTATATGCGCGACGAATACCCGGCAGTTCTGGAAATCCTGCGTCGTGAGATTACCGCGCTCGAACAAGCCGGGATCGTCGAAGAAGGCTATATCGACCTGCGCCGTGGTGCTGGCGCTTACATCTGCGGCGAAGAATCCGCGATGATCGAGTCGATCGAAGGTAAGAAAGGCCTGCCGCGTCACCGCCCTCCGTTCGTGGCGCAGGTTGGGGTCTTTAACCGCCCGACCTTGGTGCACAATGTCGAGACGCTCTATTGGGTGACCAAAGTTTGCCGTGAAGGGCCTGAATGCCTTAACAGCACCGAAATGAACGGTCGCAAGGGTTTGCGTAGCTATTCGGTCTCGGGTCGTGTCGCAAAGCCGGGCGTTTACCTTCTGCCCGCTGGCTCGACCATTCTGGACGTGATCGAGGCTGCCGGAGGCATGGCCGGGGGCCAGACCTTCAAGGCTTATCAGCCGGGTGGTCCATCCTCGGGTCTGTTGCCTGCATCGATGGATGACATCCCGCTGGATTTCGACACGTTGCAACCGCATGGCACCTTCATCGGGTCCGCTGCGGTTGTGGTTCTGTCCGATCAGGACACCGCCCGCGATGCGGCACTGAACATGCTGCGCTTCTTCGAAGACGAAAGCTGCGGCCAGTGCACGCCCTGCCGTGCAGGCTGCGAAAAGGCGGTCAAGCTGATGCAAGCCGACAAATGGGATCAGGAACTGCTGGAAGACCTGTGTCAGGTCATGGGCGATGCCTCGATCTGCGGTCTGGGGCAGGCGGCCCCGAACCCGATCCGCCTGGTCATGAAACATTTCGCTGACGAAATCTGAGGGAGACAGCCATGCTTGATGCAAGCCCAAACAAGACCGTCACCTTCAACCTGAATGGCGAAGATGTCACCGTGCCCGAGGGCTGGACCATCTGGGAAGCCGCAAAGGGGCAGGGGTTCACTATCCCTCACCTGTGTCACAAGCCGCAACCCGGTTACAAACCCGACGGCAATTGCCGTGCCTGCATGGTCGAGGTAGAAGGCGAGCGCACGCTGGTCGCCTCGTGCATCCGTCCGGCAGCCGACGGCATGGTGGTTAAGACCGACAGCGACCGGGCCGAGAAATCGCGCGCGATGGTCATGGAGCTGTTGGTCGCGGATCAGCCTGAGGAAGCGCACGACACCTCCAGCCACTTCTGGGATATGGCCAAGCTGAACCATGTCAGCGACAGCCGTTTCCCGGCGAAAGAGGCCGAGAAAATCCCGCTGTTGGATGACAGCCACGTTGCGATGCGCGTCAATCTGGACGCTTGCATCAACTGCAACCTCTGCGTCCGGGCCTGCCGCGACGTGCAGGTCAACGACGTGATTGGTATGGCCGGTCGTGGCCACACAGCGCAGGTGGTGTTCGACCAGAACGACCCGATGGGTGCTTCGACCTGTGTGGCTTGTGGTGAATGCGTGCAGGCCTGCCCGACCGGTGCTTTGATGCCAGCAACCGTACTGGATGACCAGCAGCGAGGCGACAGCAAGGACTACGACTCGGAAACGGAAAGCGTCTGCCCGTTCTGCGGCGTGGGCTGTAAGGTTTCGCTCAAGGTCAAAGACGGCAAGGTGAAGTATGTCGAGGGCATCAACGGCCCTGCAAACGAAGGTCGTCTGTGCGTCAAAGGCCGCTTTGGCTTTGACTACATTCACCATCCGCATCGCCTGACCAAGCCGCTGATCCGTCGCGAGGATGCTCCAGCCAAGGGATTGAACGTCGATCCCGGCAACCTGGATACCCATTTCCGTGAAGCAACGTGGGAAGAGGCGATGGATTTGGCCGCGACCAAGCTGATAGACTTGCGCGACAAAGACCCACGCAGCGTTGCAGGCTTCGGCTCGGCCAAGTGCACCAACGAAGAAGCCTATCTGTTCCAGAAGTTCATCCGTCAGGGCTTCCGCCACAACAACGTCGACCACTGCACCCGTCTGTGCCACGCGTCATCTGTTGCGGCCCTGATTGAGAATGTGGGCTCGGGTGCTGTGACCGCGACCTTCAACGAGATCGAAAACGCGGATGTGGCGATCATCATCGGGGCCAACCCGATTGAAAACCACCCTGTCGCTGCGACCTACTTCAAGCAGTTCACCAAACGTGGTGGCAAGCTGATAGTTATGGACCCGCGCGGCGTTGGGATGCGTAAGTTTGCTGATGAGATGCTTCAATTCCGTCCCGGTGCGGATGTTTCGATGCTGAACGCGATCATGAACGTGATCGTGGAAGAAGAGCTCTATGACAGCCAGTACATCCACCGCTGGACCGAAAACTGGGAAGCCGAAAAAGAACACCTTCGCCAGTTCACGCCTGAGGCTATGTCGCCGATCTGTGGCATCGAACCGGATCAACTGCGCCGAGTGGCGCGCACCTTTGCGCAAGCCAAGGCCGGTCTGATTTTCTGGGGTATGGGTGTCAGCCAGCACATCCATGGCACCGACAACTCGCGCTGCTTGATCTCGTTGGCTCTGATGACCGGCAATGTTGGTAAACCCGGTGCAGGTCTTCACCCTCTGCGCGGGCAGAACAACGTACAAGGTGCCTCAGACGCGGGCCTGATCCCGATGTTCCTGCCGGACTATCAGTCCGTTACCGACGACGGCATTCGGGCCAAGTTCACTAACGTCTGGAATGACGACCGCGACTTCTCGAACGAGAAGGGGCTGACCGTCACCGAGATCATCGATCAGGCTTATGCGGGCAACATCAAGGGTATGTACATCCAGGGGGAAAACCCTGCCATGTCCGACCCCGATGTGAATCACGCGCGCGACGCACTGGCCAAGCTGGAACTGATGATCGTGCAGGATATCTTCCTGACCGAAACGGCGAACTATGCCGACATCATTCTGCCCGCCTCAGCGCTCTATGAGAAGAACGGCACCGTGTCGAACACCAACCGTCAGGTACAGCGTGTGCGGCCCGCCGTGACCCCTCCGGGTGAGGCGCGCGAGGATTGGAAGATCACCGTTGAGCTGGCGCAGCGGATCGGTTTGAACTGGGATTATTCCGATGTTTCTCAGGTCTTTGCTGAGATGAAGCTGACGATGAATTCGCTCGACAACATTACGTGGGAACGGCTTGAGACGGAGACGATCACTTACCCGTCACTGTCCGAGACAGACCCAGGTCAGGCGATTGTGTTCGGCGATGGTTTCCCACGTGCGGATGGTCGCGCCCGGTTCACGCCAGCCAGTGTCATCCCACCGGATGAGGCCCCGGATGATGAATACCCGATGATCGCCACCACTGGGCGCCAGCTGGAGCATTGGCATACCGGGTCGATGACCCGCCGGTCCAACGTTCTGGATGCCGTGGAACCTGAAGCGAACTGCTCGATGAACCCGCGTACATTGAAACTGATGGGAATTGAGCCGGGCGATATGATCCGTCTGACTACTCGCCGCGGTTCGATTGAAATCATGGTGCGGGCCGACCGGGCGATTGCCGAAGATATGGTGTTCATCCCGTTCGCCTATGTCGAGGCGGCGGCGAATATCCTGACCAACTCGGCCATCGATCCTTATGGCAAGATCCCCGAGTTCAAGTTCTCGGCAATTCGCGTCGAAAAGATCGCAGACGCCGTCGCGGCGGAATAGTCTTCAATCAACTGAAAAAAAGGCGGCCCTTTGGGGTCGCCTGTTTTTTCAGTAGTCGCGTTCGAAAAAGATACCCAAACCCGTCTCGCCCCGGCCATCCACCGTGCCGCGAACCGTGAAGCTGTCGGTGACGTCGAGGTTCAAGTTCACCTCGGTGTCACCTTCGGTATTGACGGTGAAATCGGTGTAGAGATTGTCGCTTAGATATGCGCCCGCACCAAGGCTGCCCCCGCCGCCCTCAGTTGCGCCTAGGTCGATAGTGTCCAGGCCCGTGGCCTCGCGCACCCCTTTGGTAGTATCCCCGCCCGCGCCGCTGAGTTGGGCAAGTGAGGCCGCCATCTGGGCGATCACAAAAGGCGACAGCTCCGAGAAGCGGTTGCCGAATAACAACATGGCCAGCGCTTCCTCGGTCGGGCGCTCTGGATCGGAGAATACGTCGACCTCGGGTGAGTCCAGCGGCCCGGCGATCTCGATCGTTGCGGTGCCGTCCGAGGTGCTGGAGGACGATTCAAACTCGATATATGGCGTCAGGTCACCCTGCAGGGTGACCACACCTTTAGTCAGCGCAAGGCGGCGACCAAGGATATCGATATTACCGCGGATAAGCTCAATCTGGCCTGACGGCACAACAGAAGTTGTAGTTCCACCAATTTGTATGCGACCGCCCAGTTCCGCGTTCACGCCGCGTCCTCGGACAAAAACTGCCTTGGGTGCAAGCAATCCGATGTCGAGCGTCATGCGCGAGTTGCTTTTAGTCTCATCCTCGGTTTCCACCAGATTGGCGCGTTCCCGCGTTACGAAACCGGCACGGCTTTCGTTCAGGTGTTGGATCGTCGGAATTGGTGCTGCGCCGACTGCTCCTGCGGCGGCTGCAAGATTGATGTTGGTTTCGCCAAAGTTGATCTGCCCGGCCAGCGAACTGTTACCGGCCAATGCCCCGGTCAGGGCGATCTGACCGTTCAATGTGGTCTCATAGAGCAGCTTGTCTGTCAGCACGAGATTGTTGAGCGCTGTGGTTATCTGGGCGTTGAAGGGTGGCGTCAGATCAATCGGGCCGTTGACGGTAAACCCTCCGCCCGCTCGTAACCCACCCTGCAGTGCAATCGTGGCGCGGCTTTGCGCGATGTTTACGGAACCCCCGATGCCAGTGATTGTCTGTCCCACATCGGGCAAGGCCATCGACGCGCCGGATGTTGAAATCGTTCCGCTAAGCGCATCCAGCGCAGGTGCCCCTTTCAGGGCCAGGTCGAACCGGGCAGTACCGGCCAGATTGTTGGGAGAGATAAATGCATTGGCGATACCGATGTTGACACCGCCCTGCATCTTCAGGTCCGCTTCGCCGCTGGTTTCGTTAAAGGTCCCGGCAACCGTTGAATTGATATCGGCCGGGCCATTAGCCTTTGCGTCGATGGTCCACATCCCATCTTCGCGGCGGGCGGTACCACTGGCGGCGACGGTTCCGGGGAAATCGGGCACAAAACGTTCGACCCGATTCAGGCGGGCGTCAAAATTTAGATCCGCGGTGCCACCGGTTTCTACAGTTCCGGTTAAATTGGCGTACGAGCTATCTGGTCCCTGCAGGCGCGCATTGCCTTCCAAACCGGACCCTGTAGGGGCGACGTTGCCATCCAGCGTGAGCGGCCCGGACAATGTCGAAGATAGACGGCCGATGTCGTCCAGCATGGCCGAGAAATCGAGGCCACCGGCCTCCCGATCCAATCGGCCCGATGCATCTGCGGTCAGCGCGGTTCCGTTCAGACTGAAAGTGCGGATGTTCAGCCCCTGATCATCGTTGGCGGCATCCACGTTCAGCGTGGTTCGTCCCTGTACCAACGCATCTACGGCTTGGATACCCGTGGCAAGGTCGTCTGCGCTCAGGTTGCCTTTGATATCAAAGGCCTTGCTGCTTTGCGCGGCCCGACCGGTGACGTCGGCATCAATCGACCCGGCCAGATCAAGCCCGGCGAGGCCGGAGAACAAAGACAGGTCGGGGGCGTTCAGCTTGGCGCTTCCATCCACCGCGATGTTTCCGGTGGGGTCATCGATGGTTGCGCCTACCTCAGCAGTAATAGCAGCACTTTTGACCGTGGCGTTTCGAATAACGATTTGGTTGCCCAAATGCGCACCGTCCAGATTGATTGACGTCCGGCCTTTCAACAGCGGGTCGAACTCGCTCATCCCGGTTTCGATATTTGTTCCGATCACGCTGGCTTGGCCGTCGAATTCCAACGTCTGTACGGTGCCTTTGCCATCCAGCCGGGCCTGTAATGCGCCCGCCAGATCACGCTGTGCGATGCCTGAGAACACCGCCAGATCGGGGGCGTTCACGCTGGCCTGACCGTCAATTGTCAGATTGCCATTTGGCGTCGTGACCGTGCCGCTGGCCTGCGCTGTCAGAGCGTCGCCATTCACGGTGAAATCGCGAATTGTTACCCCTTCGGTGTCGCGTTTGGCATCCAGAACGATTTCGGTTTCACCCGTGATCATTGGATCAATATCGTCACGCCCGGTCACCAGATCACGCCCATTCACCGTGACCTTGCCGTCAAAGCTGCGTTCCAGTGGCGAGCCCTTTCCAACCACCTGTATCGAAGCTTCGCCACCAAGTTGAAGCTGAGCCAGGTCCGAGAAACGCGACAGGTCGGTTGCCTGCAGCAGCGCCGTGCCATCAACCTGCAACCCGGTCGCAAGCCCGCTGATCAACGCATCAGCGTCTAGGGTATAGTCGCTGCCGACCAGTTCGACCCCGGACAATTGCAATGTCTGGTCGCTGCCGTACTCGAACTGTCCATCCAGTGTGATCTGATTTCCGACGGCGGCATTCAGTGCGGCATCTGTCAGATCAATGCCATCCAACACAGCCTGCAGATCGCCATCGACCGACAGCCCACTGGATTGATCTAGCGTGCCTTGCCCGCTGATCCGTGCATGATCGAGGTTCAGGTTGGGGGTTTCAATCTTGTTGGTCGTCAGGCTCAGGTCCCAGAGATTGCCATTCTCGGTATTGTACAAGGCCGAAATCTGCGCCGCGCCGATTGACGTATCGCCGCCGCTGACGGGCAGGACGACCTTGTCACCTTCGGGCGGCGTGATACGGCCTTGCAGGGCGACCAGTTTCAAAACACCGCCCGAAGCAAGGCTGAGTTCGCTTTTGAGGTCCAGCGCTTCCGAGGTAATCTCGATATCCGATACATCCAGCGCCCCGTCAGAATGGGTGCGCCCATCTACGAACAGCCGTGTGTCGGTACCGAAGAACGTGTCCATCTCTTCGGCCAGAAACGGCGTCAGGTCGCCTCCGACATCGGCAGTAAACGCGATTCCATCGGAGGCGTTGCCACTCTCTTCGGCTGTGCGCAGTCGTACCTGACCGGACACGCGAAGCTGCTGATCGCTGCTTAGACCGATATCAGCATTAAAATCCGTTATCGGCCCCGAGCCTTTTGCAGTCAGCTCAAGCGGCGGGGCATCGGGGATGGACAGGGCCGTTGCGATCAGACCGCCTGAGGCTTCGGCTACGGTCAAGTCCAGATCGATCTGGCGGCTGTCGTTCTGAAAGCCTGCTTTCAGATCAATCGTGTCCCCGGCGCGGTCCAGTCGGTCGATATCCAGCGTAGTATCCAGTGTTCCATCAGCCAGCGATAGGTTGCCGTTCACGGCAAGCTCGGCAGCGACGCCGATCATCGGCTCACCTAAAGAAAGGTCATCGACACGCAGCTCTCCGATTTCAATCGAAACCGGAAGCTCAGGTAGCTGGAAGGGTTGGGTTTCGGCTGAAGGGGGCGGTGCGTCCTTTGTTGTTGTACCGGGTGCGCGGGCGATATCGATTTCCTGCGCCGATAGTGTGTTGACCGAGAACCGACCGCGCAGCAGTGCCAATCGGTTCCAGTCCAATTCAGCGTTTTTAATGGTGAGCCAGACGCCGTCGTCATCGGCGACTGTGATTTCCTGAATCGTCGCACGCGAACTTAAGGCACCTTCAAGGCCGATCACCCGCACATTCTGATCATCACCGGACAGGGTATCTTGCAGAAACTGCTCGATCATGCTGCCGCCCTCTTCCTGAGCGGTCGCCGCGATGGGAACGGTGATCGCTGCTGAACTTAGCAACAGGGGATATACAACGCGACGCATCAAAAGGCCTGCCCGATCCCGAGGTAGAATTGCAGCCCGTCACCCGTATCGCCCTGAACCGGCACCGCAAGGTCAAAGCGCAAGGGCCCGAAGCCGCCCAGATCATAACGGATTCCAAGGCCCGCGCCAGAATGCTCTTCCGCGCCGCTGCCGATGAATGAGGACGTGTCGACTACACCGTAGTCATAAAACCCAACCAACGAGATTGCGTCAGTGACTTTGCCTCGGACCTCGGCTGAGAGCCCCAGAAAAGATTTGCCACCGGCGACACCATCCCCGACGGGGATACCTAGGCTTTCAAATGGCTGACCCCGTACTGTACCGGCACCACCCGAGAAGAACAGGAAATCTGGTGTCACACCATCTGCCGGAGGTCCGAGGACCGATCCCAACTGCACCCGGCCTGCCAACACCAGCCGACCGGCGGTGCCCAGATCGTTATAGGCGCGACCGTCAAAGAACATTCTCAGGCCGGTATCCGACCCGGAGAACCCGACAAAGGGCATGACTTGCGAGTCTAGATAATAACCGCGCGTCGCGCTGACCTTGCTGTCGCGTTGATCCCATTCTGACCGGAACGGAAGAATGAAGTATCGAAACTTGCGCCCATCGCCATAGGCGTCATCTGCGTCCGACCATTGGAAACCTGCCGAGGCTTCGGCGTAGAGGCGGTCAGAGAATGTGCGGCGTGCACCATAGGCAAGCGAGGCGACGGTGACGTTGTAGTTTTCGGTATTGCGCCGCTCCAACAGCGCGCTCCAGAATGTATTGTCGTCAGGGCCCAGACGATCAGGTTGATCCAGCCGCAGACCAATACGTCCATCGATATCCTCGGCACCGCCGATATTGCGGATTGCCGCCTCGAACCGCAGCCTTTCGGCTCGCCGGAAGACGTTTCGATGGGTCCACGTAGCGGTAAGATCAACCCCGTCGCGCGAAGCAATCTCGGCCCCGAAGGTTAGGCGGCGCGGTGGCAGGTCTTCGAAAGTTGCGTCGAAATCCAGCGTGCCATCCGGGTTCGGCTCATCTTTTTCCTTGAGCGAAACCGTAGCGAATGTGCCGGTGCGCCGCAGGCGGGTGCCAACCTTTTGGACCTGTTCAGGCGAATAAACCTCACCCGACGGGAAGCCTGCGACTTTCTCGATCGATCGATGGCGGACATTTGTATCGCCCTGAATGATCATTTTACCGAACCGCAGCCTTGGCCCCGGAGCCAGATCAATTGTCGCGTCCAGCCGTGCCTGCGCATGGCGCGCTATTACTTTCTGATCTTCCACTTCCGCCTTGGCATGGCCTGTATCGCGCCAGCCCTGCACCCCGGCCGAAGCCGCCTGTTGGATCGCTCCGGTGGTCGCGGTCTTGCCCGTGGCGAACTCTTCGGGCAGTTCCGTGCCCGGTGCCAGCGGTTGCACGACAGCCGTTCCGAACTTGAACTTCCGTCCCGGTGTGACAAGGATAGTCGCCCGTTTGAATTGGGCTGGAACGTTCAGCGAATTGATTTTGGCGGCTTCCTGCCCGTCAAGCTTGATGCTGACGACGGGGCTGAAATAGCCTTCATCGTACATGATCTGAACGATGGTGCGGTAATCGGACAAAGCTGCCGACAGTATTTCCAGTGACGTATCAAGACCACGCGATTCCGAGGTGAAGATGGATGAAGTCTCTTCCAAGCGGTCGACCAGATCTTCAGATGCACCAGGGGCGGATAGGGTCGTTTCTAGCGCGGTAGCAAGATTGGGGGGCAAGGCCACAATCGCACCAAAAAGCCAGCCTCTCAGATCGCTGCGCGGTCTGCTCCCTGTCATTGTCTGGCTCCAACTGCCCCAAGTCGAAATCGCTATGGCCGCGAAACAAAACGAATGCGGCGTGTTGAATTCATTTAGAGCATCTGACGGCGCTTAGGGGAAGAACTAAACAAAGTTCAGGTGTTTTTATTGGCAAACTCGTGTGCCAATCCGCTACAGACCGGCATTTCGGAACCAGCGAACAATCGCATCCCGGTCTTCAGGTTCCATATAGGTCACGTTCGCGGGAGGCATGGCATGTGTGACGCCGGATTGCAGATAAATCTGTTGCGCGTTCTGTGCAATGTCGGCTTCGGTTTCCAGCAGGACACCTTTGGGTGCCCACAGGATGCCTTCCCAGACAGGCTCGCGCGCGTGGCACATAGAACAGCGACCCAGAACTATGTCCTGTGCTTCTTGAAAGCCATCCGCTGATGCGAATTTCTGTTCGTAGGGCGTTAGTTGCCGTGCTTCGGCCTCTTCCAACGGGTCGTTCATCGAAGCGGTCGACAACCACATGATGGTCATGAACAGCAAAGCCGTTACCAGCCAAGTCCAGGTTGGGTTTCCAGCGCGCGCGTGGCGGGTGTTGAAATAGTGCCGGATTGTGACACCCATCAGGAAGACCAGCGCGGCGATGATCCAATTGTACTCGGTCGCAAAAGCCAGCGGATAGTGGTTCGACAACATCAGAAACACGACCGGCAATGTCAGATAGTTGTTGTGGGTCGAACGCAGCTTGGCGATCTTGCCGTATTTCGGATCAGGTGTGCGCCCGTTCTTTAGGTCGTCCACCACAATGCGCTGGTTTGGCATGATGATGAAGAACACATTTGCGGTCATGATTGTGGCCGTGAAAGCCCCCAGATGCAGCATCATCGCGCGACCGGTGAATATCTGGTTATATCCCCAGCCCATAATCACCAGCAGCACGAACAGAAGAACCATCAGCAATGTCGGACGCTCGCCCAATCCCGACTTGCAAAGAAAATCGTAGACCAGCCAACCGACAGTCAGCGAGGCAGCCGAGATCAATATGCCTTGCCATAGCGCCAGATCCGCCTTTTGGGCATCGATCAGATAGAGCTCTCCGCCTACCCAGTAGACGATCATCAGTAGCGCGGCACCGCTGAGCCATGTGGCATAGCTTTCCCATTTAAACCAGGTCAGGTGGTCGGGCATACGCTCCGGAGCGACGAGATATTTCTGGATGTGATAGAATCCTCCGCCATGGACTTGCCATTCCTCGCCGTCCGCCGGTCCGGGGATATCGCGGTTCAAACCAAGATCCAGCGCGATGAAGTAGAAGGATGATCCGATCCAGGCAATCGCGGTGATAACGTGCAACCAGCGCACGCCAAAACCAATCCAATCCCAGAAAACGGCGAAGTCGTACATGCTTATGTCTCCGATTGCGTTGCGCCACACTAGGCAAACGGGCTTTTCTTCGGTATTCCCGTATATTGTCAAACTGTATCAAAAAAAACGATAAGATGTCCTATCTCGACAACATTCGAACCTTTGTCCGGGTCTATGACTTGGGCAGCATGTCAGCCGCCGGGCGGGATATGAGAATTTCACCTGCGGTGACGTCGGCGCGAATTTCGCAGTTGGAGGATCATCTGGGAGTACGCCTGTTTCAGCGCACAACTCGGAACCTGACACCAACGGAACAGGGGCGGGCGTTCTACCCCGGCGCGGTTGCGGTTCTGGATGCAGTTGATGAGGCAGAGGCCCAGGTCACGCATCTGACCGAAGCCCCCCGCGGGTCTCTGTTTGTTGCCGCGCCTTTAGGTGTCGGGCGCCGGTTATTGGCGCCTCATGTACCTGATTTTCTGTCAGAATACCCTGAGATTGATGTGCGCCTAAGACTGACAGACCGCTCGGTTGATCTGACCACCGAAGGCTTGGATCTGGCTTTTTTCATCGGTCAGCCCGAAGACAGCACATTGCGCATTCGCAAGATTGCGGATTGTCAGCGTGTGCTATGCGCGGCCCCTGATTACGTGAGCCGATGTGGGATGCCCGAAGCTGGATCCGATCTGATTTCAGGCAAGCATGAATGCTTGAACCTGCGCTTCCCCGGCGCGGCAGAGTTTCAGTGGATGCTGGAAACACCCGATGGCCCGAAACGATTTGCTGTCTCGGGCAGGTATGAATGTGACGATGGTGATGTTTTGACCGATTGGGCGCTGTCTGGGCAAGGTATTGCCATGAAACCCGTTTTTGAGGTGTCAGAGCATTTGAAGGCGGGGAGGCTGATCCCGGTGGCGATGAAGACGCCTCCGGTTCCCGTGCAAATGGCCTGCCTTTATACGCATCGCCGCCATCAGGACCCGAAGGCGCGGCTGTTTATGGATTTCATGATTGACCGGATCGGCAAAGTGGTTCGAAGCGCCGAAGTCTAGGGCTAGCTGCCCCGGTAAGTCGAATAGCCGTAGGGGGACAACAGCAGCGGAACGTGGTAGTGCGCGTCCGCATCGGACATGCCAAAGCGGATCGGCACCTGATCCAGAAACAGAGGATCATCGCCATCCTGACCCGTCGCGCGCAGGTAATCTCCGGCGAAGAATATCAGCTCATAAGTGCCGGTTTTAAAGTCGTCCTGCGGTAAGATCGGGCTATTGGTTCGGCCATCCGCGTTGGTTTCCATCTCGACCAGTTTAAGGTGCGAGTTCCCTGACACTTTGTAGAGCGCGATTTTCAACCCCTCAGCGGGGCAGCCGCGCGCCGTGTCGAGAACGTGGGTTGTCAGATAGCCAGCCAAGGGTCTCTCCTATGTGTTTCTTTTGGTGTGCCACAGTCTGGGCCAAACCACAAAATGGTTGAAATGCCGAAAGAACTGGAAACAGTGTTCGGATTGATTTGATAATCAATGGACCGTTTCTGCGGTAAAGCTGTCAAAACACCTAATCGGACTGGAAGACCCTATGCAGCCGCCTCGTTACCCCCGCGATATGATCGGATACGGAGCCAACCCACCTGACGCCGCATGGCCCGGCGGTGCAAAACTGGCTGTGCAGATTGTGTTGAACTACGAAGAAGGTGGCGAAAACTGTGTTCTGCACGGGGACGCTGCGTCCGAGGCGTTCTTGTCCGAGATCGTTGGGGCGGCGCAGTGGCCGGGCCAGCGTCATTGGAACATGGAATCGATCTATGAATACGGCTCGCGGTCGGGGTTCTGGCGCCTGCATCGCTTGATGAAAGACCTACCGATCACCGTTTATGGTGTGGCTACCGCGTTAGCGCGTTCGCCAGATCAGGTTGCGGCGATGAAATCGGCAGGGTGGGAGATTGCCAGCCATGGCCTGAAATGGGTCGAGCACAAGGATATGCCCGAGGCGGAAGAACGGGCCCAGATCGCCGAAGCGATCCGTCTGCATGCCGAAGTCGTAGGGGATCGCCCGCGCGGCTGGTACACTGGGCGCTGTTCGGACAACACCGTGCGTCTGGTCGCCGAGGAAGGTGGCTTTGCTTATGTTGCCGATACCTATGCAGACGATCTACCCTACTGGATGCAAACCGGTGGTCGGGATCAGTTGATTGTTCCCTACACGCTGGATTGCAACGACATGCGCTTTGCGACGCCACAGGGGTTCAACGCCGGGGATCAGTTCTATTCTTATCTGAAAGACAGTTTCGACGCGCTTTATGCCGAAGGTGAGGCTGGTGCACCCAAGATGCTGTCGATCGGTTTGCACTGTCGCCTGATCGGGCGACCGGGACGCGTCATGGCGCTGAAACGGTTTCTGGATTACGCGCGCGGGTTCTCGGACGTGTGGTTCGCGACGCGATTGCAGATTGCCGAGCATTGGGCCGAAAAGCACCCGGCGGCTGAGCGTCCACAACCCTCGCAAATGGGCCGCGAAGAATTCGTCTCTGCGTATGGAGGTATCTTCGAGCATTCCGCTTGGATCGCCGAGCGCGCCTATGATCTGGAATTGGGCGCGGCGCATGACACGGCAGGCGGATTACACAGTGCTTTGACCCGCATGTTCCGGTCCGCCTCAACCGAGGAACGGTTGGGCGTTTTGACAGCCCACCCTGATCTGGCCGGCAAACTGGCGCAGGCTAAGCGGCTGACACAGGAAAGCACGTCCGAGCAAGCCTCGGCAGGGCTTGATGCGCTGACGGATGAGGAACGCGCCACCTTCACCGAACTGAACCAGCGCTATACGAAAAAATTCGGTTTTCCGTTCATCATTGCCGTACGGGACCACAACAAGGCTTCGATCCTAAACGCATTCGAACGGCGCATCGAACAGGATCGCGAAACCGAGTTCGCCGAGGCCTGCCGACAGGTCGAGCGGATTGCCGAGTTCCGTCTTCGCGTTGTGCTGCCCTCATGACGCGGATTGTCGCTGAACCGATCTCGGCCGAAGCTTTCGCACCGTTTGGTGATCTGATTGATGTGTCAGGTGAGGCCGACAAGATCATCAACCAGGGCCAGTGCGGGCGGTATCATGATCGGGCAAGGCTGGATTTCGGTGATGCCCAAGCGGGCATCAGCCTGTTCAATGCAAACCCACGCGAACTGCCTTATCAGCTAGCGATGGTTGAGCGTCATCCCGACGGCAGCCAGGCGTTCATTCCGATGACTCACCAGCCCTTTCTCGTGATCGTCGCCCCGGATGAGGAGGGGCAACCGGGTCGTCCTCGCGCGTTCATTACACAGCCAGGACAGGCGGTGAACTATCACCGGGGAACATGGCACGGAGTCCTGACACCCTTGCATGGACCCGGTCTGTTCGCAGTCGTTGATCGGATCGGGGAAGGCCCGAACTTGGAGGAATACTGGTTCAGCACACCGTACGAGGTGGTCAACCACTGAAACCAGAACCGAAGCCGCCAGAGAAGCGGTAAGAACCCCATTGGATCTTAGGGAGGACAATGAGATCATGGCTGAAACTTCGATAGGGACGCCCGAACAGCTTCGGGACCCGAACTTCACACCCGCCTTGCACAAGGCGATACCGCTGGGCATTCAGCACGTTTTGGCGATGTTCGTCTCGAACGTGACACCGGCCATCATCGTGGCGGGTGCTGCCGGGTTTGGATTTGGGTCGAACTCCCCAGATTTTCCCGAACTGCTGTACCTGATCCAGATGTCGATGCTGTTTGCAGGGCTGGCGACCCTGCTGCAGACTATCACGATTGGCCCGGTTGGAGCGGCTCTGCCGATTGTACAAGGAACGAGCTTTGCGTTTTTACCCATCATGATCCCTCTGGTCGCCGGAAAAGGCGTGGATGCCTTAGGGGCGCTGTTTTGCGGCGTCCTGGTCGGGGGCTTGTTTCATGCCTTTCTTGGCCTCTTCATAGGCAAGATACGGTTTGCGCTTCCGCCGCTGGTCACCGGACTTGTCGTAACAATGATCGGTTTGGCGCTGGTCAAGGTCGGTATTCAATACGCGGCCGGTGGCGTGCCTGCGATTGGCACCCCGGAATACGGATCGCTGCTTAACTGGTCGGCAGCTTTGGTTGTGGTTGTTGTGACGCTTGGCCTCAAGTTCTTTGCACGCGGTATGCTGTCGGTGTCTGCCGTACTGGTTGGTTTGGCCATCGGCTACGTCTATGCCCTGATGGTCGGGATGGTGACGTTCGAGGCCATTGGCACAAGTTGGTCACGTGCCTCTGCCTTTGCTCTGCCCGTGCCGTTTAAATATGGGTTTGAGTTCTCTCTGGCCGCCGTGATCGGCTTTTGTCTCATGTCTTTCGTCTCGGCCATCGAGACCGTCGGTGACGTATCGGGAATCACCAAAGGTGGTGCAGGTCGCGAAGCAACCGACAAGGAAATCGCGGGCGCGACTTATGCAGATGGTTTCGGAACAGCGATTGCCGGTATGTTTGGCGGGTTTCCCAATACGTCCTTCAGCCAGAATGTCGGTTTGATTGCGATGACGGGCGTCATGAGCCGCCATGTCGTGACCTGTGGAGCTATCTTCCTGATCCTGTGTGGCCTTGTTCCAAAAGTCGGGGCAATTATCCGCACCGTGCCTATCGAAGTGCTGGGCGGTGGTGTGATCGTCATGTTCGGCATGGTGGTCGCGGCAGGTATCTCGATGCTGTCAGACGTGGATTGGAACCGTCGCAACATGGTGATCTTTGCGATTTCGCTGTCGATCGGTCTTGGGTTGCAGCTGGAACCCGGCGCGGTTCAGCACCTACCTGATACACTTCGTATCCTGATGACCAGCGGCCTGCTGCCCGCAGCGCTGATCGCCATTGTACTGAATTTGGTCCTGCCAGAAGAATTGGCCGAAGAATCGACTGAAGAGGTTTCAGGGGGTATGGCCGGTCACGGGGCGGGTAGCCTACCTCACGATTGAAGTCTTGAAGTAATCCGCAGCGTGCTTCAGCGCTGCGGATTACCCGGCGTTTGCCATCAGGCGCGCGACATCCAGCATACGGGCTGAAAACCCCCATTCATTGTCGTACCAGCCAAAAACCCTGATCTGCCTCTCTCCAATCATGCGCGTCTCGGGCCCCGCCACCACCAGTGACTCAGGGCGGGACCGCAAATCAGATGACACCAAGGGCAGATCGGTCCATCCCAGCACGGCAGAAGCTGCGACCGCGTCGCGAAACGCTTGTTCGAATTGATCTGGGCTCATGCCACGTTCGAGCGTGGCGACAAGATCAATGGCAGATACGCTGGCCGTCGGAACACGCACCGCGGCCCCCGACACACGACCGGCCAGGTCTGGCAAGACGATATCAATCAAATGCGTCGCGCTCGAGGTCGTGGGCACCATCGACAATGCCCCGGCGCGCGATCGGGCTAGATCCCCGCGTGGCGCATCGACCATCGGCTGGCTGTTTGTATAGCAGTGGATGGTGGTCATGTGCCCGGACACAAGCCCGCCGATTTCATCAATCAGCTTGACGAGCGGTGCCAGACCATTGGTGGTGCAGGATGCATTTGAAACGATCCGTGCGCTGCCCAATTGATCTTCGTTTGCCCCCAGCACCAGTGTGACTTCGGCAGCGGGTGAAGGGCCGGAAATCAACACTTTATCCGCCCCAGCAGTCAAGCCCCGGCTGGCCACGTCGGATGTTCGCGCGATGCCGGTGCAATCGAGCATGACATCGACGCCGGACAGATCGACCTGTGCCAAATCGGCGCTGTGAGACATCAGAATAACGCGGCCATCGATATTCAGTGCTTCACCTTCGGTCGTGACCGAACCCTGATAGGGGCCAAACGTGCTGTCATATTTGAACAGGTATGCGCATGTTTCCAGCGGTGCGATATCGTTGATCAGCACTAGTTCTACATCCGAATGCTGCGGCAGGCTTAAGACCTGACGCAGAATGGTGCGGCCGATACGGCCGAATCCGTTGATCGCGAGTTTCATGCGCAAGCTATGGCAGGCAGATCAGGCGATCTCAATCAAAGTATTGTACCAATTTCAGTTGCAGCTGACCTGCGAAAAGAACTGGCCCGAAATGTTCTGATACATGCTGGAATAGATCGCCTTGCAGCCAGTCGCCTTCTGTATCGCGGCCATTGCCTGGATGGTGCGAAGACGTGGCGGCGGGCCAAAGGGGTTCAGATTGTTATTATCCCGCGTCGCCCGATAAACCACAGGCGCGTCCGAGACCTGCGTCACCGCCCATGTGCGGCTCATGACGAAAACGGATTTGGTTTCTTCCTTGGCTGCGACCGGGGCGGCGTTGAACGCCGAAAGGCCAAGGGTGGCAACCAGTGCAATCATCGTACCGCGCAGTAACATCGAACAATCTCCAGTGCTGAAAACTCATTTGATTTCATCAGATTCCAGCGATTCTGTGAACCCCTTTACCTGAACTTGACCCGGTAAAGCCCCGATCGTCAGCTACCTAGACGGTACAGACAACGGCATGTGCCTATTCACATCCTTGTACAACAGATAGCGAAACCGTCCCGGTCCGCCTGCGTAACAGGCCTGTGGGCAGAAAGCGCGCAGCCACATGTAGTCACCGGCCTCGACCTCGACCCAATCCTGATTGAGCCGGTAAACAGCCTTGCCTTCAAGCACATAAAGGCCGTGTTCCATCACATGGGTTTCGGCAAAGGGAATCACGCCACCGGGTTCGAAATTGACGATGTTGACATGCATATCGTGACGCAGGTCCTGCGGATCGGTGAAGCGGGTGGTAGACCAGCGGCCTTCGGTGCCAGGCATTTCGTTGGGTACCACGTCGCGTTCATTGGTGATGATCGGGTCAGGGGCGGGCAGGCCGGGCACTGCATCATAAGCCTTGCGCACCCAATGGAACCGGGCAACTGAATCGCCATGGTTGTGCAGCGCCCAGTCGCTGCCCGGGGGGATATAGGCATATCCACCGATCTCAAGAACATGATCCGCTTCGTTCAGGGTCAGCGTAACGCTGCCCTCGACCACGAAGATCACCCCTTGCGCATTTGGGTCGGTTTCAGGCGTATCGCTGCCACCGCCGGGCTGCACCTCCATTATGTATTGCGAGAATGTCTCGGCAAAACCACTCAAAGGCCGGGATAAGACCCAAAGACGTGTATTCTCCCAGAAAGGCAGAAAGCTGGTGACGATGTCGCGCATCGTGCCCTTGGGGATTACCGCATAGGCATCGGTGAACATGGCACGGTCGGTCAACAGTTGCTCTTGCCCCGGATGTCCGCCTGTCGGTGCATAATATTTAGGATGTGTCATCAAATGCCTCTGCTTCGTCTGGGCACAATATGAGGCGATCTCACGGGCGGACCTAGCGCCCGCCTTGCGAAAGGTTTGTTCGGGATAATTTGAAGGTGGCCAAGTGGGGCTTGGCCGCACACGCATAGAGGTATATCTATGGACGTGAAAGTCATTCAAATCGGCGAGGCCCTTTGATGAAAGCCTTTGTTTACACAGCGCTGGTTGCTGCACTTTTTCTGGGGGTGGGTGGAATAGCACAGGCTAAACCACTTTCCCGAATCATCGCGGAGATGGGGTTGAGCCCCGCTGACTTTGAGGTGTTGAACGACACCTCAAACGCGTTGCTGTCGACGGGCACTCCATCCGTGGGGCAGGAGAGGGCTTGGCTCAATCAGGACACCGGCTCGAAGGGGACAATCCGCGTGCAAAGCGTTCAGGGCAATTGTGTGATACTTCAGCACTTTGTGCAGCCTGAAGGTACTGCACAGGCCCGCGATATCAGAACGCGCCGCTGCAAGACCGCTGATGGGAACTGGATCCTGACACCTTAAAGGCCGTTGCCTTGGCCAGCACCCGAACTAGCACAGCTGCACCCTTGTGATTTGCTCCAGCTAATCTGACTGCAGGCCCCCTGCTGGGTATCGCATTGATGCTGGACCGGGCTCAATTTGCGTGAATGACGTTCCGTCACTTAGCTGGACACCCTCATGGCCACTAAGCCATCCTCGGACCAAAGCCAACGACCCGCATTGCGCCACAGGGAAGGAATAGACATGACCATGACTTTTGGATTGCGTGAGGAAAACCGCGCCCTGTTACAGCGGGTGAGAGATATGATTCACGACGAGGTCATGCCGCTTGAAGATGAGTATCAGGCAGAAATCAATAAAGGCGATCGTTGGAAATATACCGAGCGACAGGCCGAGATTCTCGAGGGGCTGAAAGCCAAGGCCAAGGCGGCGGGGCTTTGGAACTTCTGGCTGACAGACAGCGACAAAGGTTTTGGCCTCAGTACAGTTGAATACGCCTATTTCGCCGAGGAGATGGGCAAGACGCCCTTGGGAGCCGAAGTTTTCAACTGCTCCGCGCCCGATACAGGGAATATGGAGGTGTTTGAACGCTACGGATCGGGCGCAATGAAAGAACAATGGTTGAAGCCGTTGCTTGAGGGGCAGATTCGCTCGGCTTATCTGATGACCGAACCCGATGTGGCCTCATCAGATGCCACCAACATTTCGATGTCCTGCGTGAGGGACGGGGCCGAATATGTTCTGAACGGCGAGAAATGGTGGTCGTCTGGGGCGGGCGATCCGCGTTGCAAGGTCTATATCGTGATGGTCAAAACCGGCGGGGACGATCTGCCAAAGCACCAGCGCCAGTCGATGATCGTGGTCCCAGCAGACGCGCCGGGTATTGAGGTATTGCGCCCGATGGAGGTCTATGGCCACGACGATGCGCCCCATGGTCACATGCACATCCGTTTCACAGAAGTTCGGGTCCCGGCCGAAAACATTCTACTGGGCGAAGGGCGCGGGTTCGAGATCGCGCAGGGGCGCTTGGGGCCGGGCCGTATTCACCATTGCATGCGCGCGATTGGTCAGGCCGAGTCTGCGCTGGAGCAGATGTGCAAGCGTTCACTACAGCGCCAGGCGTTTGGGAAGAAACTGGCGCAGCTGGGGGCAAACTACGACATCATCGCCGAATGTCGGATGGAGATCGAAATGGCCCGTTTGCTGTGCCTCAAGGCCGCCTGGTACATGGATCAGGGCGATGCACGGGCGGCGGCCCCATGGATCAGCCAGATCAAGGTCGTTGCCCCCAAGGTCGCGCTGAAGGTGATCGATGAGGCCGTGCAAATGTTCGGCGCACAGGGGATCAGTCAGGATACGCCCTTGGCAAATGCATGGACCCATGTGCGCACCCTGCGTCTGGCGGATGGGCCTGACGCAGTGCATCGCCGTCAGGTCGCTCGCGTCGAGTTGAAGAAATACACGCAGGAAAAAGTCTGAGGCGACAGAACCACAATGACATCGGATGTGTTGGGGCAGGCGTATTTCCACCAAAATGCGCAGGGTGTGTTTGTCGGAAATGACCCCGCGCGCGGGCCTTGGTCGGCCGATCATTGCCATGCTGGGCCAGTCAGCGGATTGATCGTGCGGGCGGCAGAAACCGAAGTCGGCCCTGAGAAGATGTTGACCCGGTTGACCGTCGATCTGCTGCGTCCATTGCCTCTGGCTGGTTTGCGAGTCGCGGCAGAGACGACACGCCATACCAAGACGCTGGCGACCACACGGGTCACCGTACATGATCTGGACGACACGCTTTGCGCCACCGCCACAACCATGCATATGGTGCGCAAAGACCTTGGGGCCGTGCCTAATGTCAAACTGCCCGCGCCCAGGGTCGAAGATATGGTCGATGGCCCGTTCCCGATCGGTGAGATGCGCCATCAGTTGCCCGGTTTTGCCCATCACTCCCAGATCGGCTATCCCGCTGATGGCAACCAAGGGGCAGGTCCGAAAACCGTCTGGATGCGCACACCTGCCTTGCTGGAAGGAGAGGACCCATCGCCGATCCAAGCGCTCTGCCCGCTTGCAGATTGCGGCAATGGCATATCGTGGAACGCGCCCACATCTGAGATGGGTTTCATGAATACCGACCTGACTGTGCAAGTCCACCGCGAGCCTGTCTCGGACTGGCTGGCCTCTGACTCGATCTCGCACTGGCAACCCTCGGGGATCGGTATGTCGCAGTCAGTTCTTTTTGATACACAGGGGCCAGTTGGGACGGCTTTGCAGACATTGGTCTTGTTCCCGCCGGAGTAAATGGCGGGATTCTGCAGCCTAGTGTTTAGTCGGATTGCCGATACCCGCTGCGCATTCTATCTTTGCAACATGCGCTGGCTTGCCTTCTCCTTGACCTGCCTTCTGCCGACACCGGCTCTGGCTCATCCCCATGTCTTTATCGACACGGGGCTAGAGTTCATGGTCGATGACGCAGGCAACCTGACCCATGTGCGTGTGACCTGGGCCTATGATGAGTTCTATTCATTGCTGGTTCTCGAAGACATGCGACTGGATCAGGATGCAGATGGCGTGCTGACCGAGGCTGAAGAGCAGTTTCTAAGTGGCTTCGACGCGCAGTGGGTCGAAGGTTACAATGGCGATCTGGTCATCCGCATGGGCGAAAATGTGATCCCGCTCTCTGGGCCGCTTGAGCCGCAGGCCACGACCGAGGATGCCCGCATCGTGACCACACATCTGCGCGCGATCGAAGGAAACCCCGTTCCCGCGGATGCACTGTCGATCAAAGCCTTTGATGAGAGCTTTTATACCGCATACGAAGTGACCCGCCCGGTTCTGGTTTCAGGCCCCACGATCTGTAATATCGAACGCAGCGATCCGGATATCGACAACGAACTGGCCCAGATGCAGGCTTTTTTGCTGACGCTGGATGCCGAGTATGACCTTGAAGAAAACGATATCCCTCTGGTCGGTGAGAAATTCGCAACCGAGATCCGGCTTTCATGTCCAAATACCTGATCGTTCCCGTTGCCATCGCCTGCGGGGTGCTGCTGTGGTTCTGGGGCAGCGGTGGTTTTGACCATCTGGCCGCTTGGGCTGCCGGAGAGCAACGCGAATTCCAGAACCAGATCGCCCGCGCCCTTCGCGCAGCACGCGCCGAGCAGCCCGAAGCTGTGGCAACGCTACTGACGGTCTGTTTTGCATATGGGTTTTTTCATGCCATCGGACCGGGCCATGGCAAGGTTCTGATCGGAGGATATGGGCTTGGCCGTCGCGTTGCGTTTTGGCGACTTTCTGCAATCAGTGTCCTATCGAGCCTAGGGCAAGCAGTGACGGCGGTTGTGCTGGTTTATGCCGGGGTATTGGTATTCCAGATGTCACGCGAGTCGCTTGTAGGCACGACCGAACAGGTCATGGCACCGATCAGCTACGGCGCAATTGCCGCTATAGGCCTGTGGCTGGTTTTCCGCGCCATCCGCAGTTTTGCGCGGCGTCACAAAAACCAAGCCTCTCAAGCGCACGACCACCATCACCATGCGCATGATCACGACCACCATCATCACGACCACGAGGTTTGCGCTGACTGCGGCCACCGCCACGGCCCGACGGCCGATGAGGTCGCTCAGGTCGGCAGCTTTCGCGAGGCGTTGATCCTGATCGCTGGTATAGCCGCACGCCCCTGTACGGGCGCGTTGTTTGTGCTGATCCTGACATGGCAGATGGGTATCGCAATGGTCGGCATCGCAGGCGCATTCGCCATGGCTTTAGGCACCGCAACCGTCACCACTTTGGTCGGTTGGACATCCTTTGGGTTGCGCGGCGGGTTGCTGGCCTCAGCCTCGGCTACGCGCTTTGCATCGGTACTGGCCCCGACCATCGAACTGGTTGCGGGTCTTATCATCGCCGTGATTGCAAGCGGGCTGCTACTGCGGGCCTTGTAGACTTAGCCAAACACCGGTTCGGGATATCCGACCCGTGCCAGATACAACCCTTGCGGCGGGCAAACCGGTCCACAGGCCGCACGGTCAACCGCCTCAAGCGCATCGCGAACGTCTTCGGGCGTCCAAGCTCCGGCCCCCACGCGCTCCAACGTGCCAACAAAGCTACGTACCTGATTGTGCAGGAACGATCGGGCGCGAACATGGAAGTGGATTTCGGCCCCCGAGAAGCCCTGAACCTGTTCCACCCGCAACTCATCCAGTGTCTTGACCGGGCTGGCGGCCTGACAGATGGAGGACCGGAAGGTGGTGAAGTCATGCCGCCCGATCAGCATATCCGCCCCGGCTTGCATCGCCGCGACGTCCAGAGAATGATTGATCTGCCAGACCTGCCCCTTGTCGTGGGTTGCAGGTGCGCGACGCATCAGGATGCGGAACAGATATTGGCGCTCAAGCGCCGAAAACCGCGCGTGCCAGTCATCATCCACCCGTGTAGCTTGCACGATGGCAACGGGCTGCGGCTTGAGGTGATAATTCAACGCCTCGGACAGGCGGAACGGGTCCCATTCTTTGACCAGATCGCAATGCGCCACTTGTCCTAGCGCGTGAACCCCCGCGTCGGTACGACCGGCGGCGGCGATGGTGTGGTCTCCGGGTTCGATCCGCGACAGGGCGAGTTCGATCGCGCCCTGAACCGACGGCAGTTCTTTCTGCCGCTGCCATCCGGCAAACGGTTCCCCTTGGTATTCGACTTGCAGCGCGTATCTGGGCATGGCGCGCTGGTATCGCGCCTTGGTCGGACGGGCAAGGGGGCGAAAGCTCTGGCAAGTGCCGCAACCGCTACCTATCTTGGGCAAAACGATAATTGCGGGGCGACAGCTTGGTCATCTCATCATTGGCAGACAGTCTGGTGCGCGGCGTCGAATCCGTGGGTGACCGTGTGTCCGAGACATTCTTCGAACCGGTCATCCGGCTGGGCGTCACGGGATTGGCGCGGTCGGGTAAGACAGTGTTCATCACATCACTGGTCGCCAACCTGCTGGATCGGGGCCGCATGACCGGTCTTGTGGCGCAGCAAGAGGGGCGTGTCACCGCCAGCTATCTGCAGCCGCAACCCGACGACACCGTGCCCCGGTTCGATTTCGAATCCCATCTGTCCGCGCTGACCGGACCAGCGCCGCACTGGCCGGACAGCACGCGTGCTGTTTCCGAGTTACGCCTGTCCTTCAAAGTCCAGCCCGCAGGTCTGCTTTCGGGATTGCAGGGCCCCCGAACATTGCATCTGGACATTGTGGACTATCCGGGTGAGTGGCTGCTGGATCTGGCCCTACTGGACAAATCCTATGAAGATTGGTCGCGGGACACGCTGGAACACATATCCAATCGCCCACAAGCAGGGGCATTTATGGCAAAGGTTCAGGCGACCGACCCAACCGCGCCACATGATGAGCCGCAGGCGCAGGACCTCGCCCGCAGCTTCACCGATTACCTTAATGCCGCGCGTGATGCCGGTTTCTATGACTGCACTCCCGGTCGGTTTCTTCTGCCGGGCGATCTGGCCGGGTCTCCTGTGCTGACATTCGCGCCGCTCCCGGTGTCGGGGGTGTCAATTCGGGGTTCACTACACCGCGAGATGGAGCGGCGGTACGAGGCGTACAAATCGCGTGTGGTCAAACCTTTCTTTCGCGACCACTTTGCCCGGATCGACCGGCAGATCGTTCTGGTAGATGCGTTGGGGGCAATCCATAAAGGCCCGCAAGCGGTCGAGGATATGCGCCGCGCGATGGCCGATATCCTGTCGGCCTTCCGCCCCGGTCGCAACGCATGGCTCAACAGGCTGCTGCTTGGCAAGCGGGTCGAGCGTATTCTGTTTGCGGCCACCAAAGCGGACCATCTGCACCATCTGCAGCACCCGCGCCTGACCGCGATCATTGAGGCCCTGACCCGTGAGGCCCGCGACCGCGCCAGCTTTGCCGGGGCTGAAACTGCGGCCTTATCGTTGGCTTCACTTCGGACAACGACGGAAGAGATGCGCAGCCATAACGGCGTAGAACTGCCATGCGTGCGCGGCACTCTGCTAGACAGCGGTAAGCAGGCGGCCTTTTACCCCGGTGATTTGCCAGAGGACCCTGCCCATCTGCTGGGCCCCGCGCGCAATGGGGCCGAGGGATGGCTGGGCGACGACTATGGCAATATGGCCTTTGCACCCGCACATTTGACCCTGAATCCTGGTGATGGTCCGCCACATATTCGGCTGGACCGGGCTGCGCAGTTTCTGATCGGAGACCGGCTGTGAACGTGATCCTTCGTTCTGCTCGCAGTACCGATGCCGGAACCACAGGCGCTATTCTGCATGGGTTCGCCCGCGAAAACGACTGGATGCCTGAACTGCATTCTGAGGCCGAGACCATTGCGTTTTGCGGCAGGATGATTGATCTCGGCTGGGTCACGGTGGCCGAAATGCAGGGGCAGGTGGCCGGATTTCTGGCGTTGAATGGGGACGAAGTGCAGTCGCTCTATCTGGCGGCCTCGGCGCGCGGGCAGGGGATCGGGCAGCAATTGCTGGATCGTGCCAAAACACAGCGTCCCACGCTCAACTTGTATGCGTTTCAGGCCAATCCTTCCGCATGCCGGTTCTATGAGCGCAACGGCTTTGTTGAGGTCGCACGCGGCGATGGGTCCGAAAATGACGAAAACCTGCCCGACATCAGATATGTTTGGACGCGCGAGGAGTTGGTCGATGGCTAAAGGCCCCGTTTTGATTGATCTGGAAGACGATGCCTCGGCAGTTGATGTCTCGACCGCGCCTCCTGTTCCGGACATCGCGCCTCCGCAGGGGCAGGCGATGCAGTCAGCGGTGCGGTTTGCAGCGCGGAAACCTTCGGTTTTGGCGCGTTGGTTCTGGGGGTTGGCATTAGCCGTTGTGGGGGCGGTGGTCTCGGTCGCCGCATGGGATTTTGCCATCTCTCTGCTGGAACGCGCACCAATTCTGGGTTGGATCGTCACCGGTCTGATCGCTGCGCTGTTGCTGGTCGTCCTGATCATTGCACTGCGCGAGTTGGCCGCAATCAGCCGTCTGTCTCGCGTCGACGGGCTGCGGCGCGCGGCGGACACAGCTTTAACAGATGAGGACTTGTCGCAAGCCCGCGCTGTAACCACACGGCTGATTGCGTTCTATAAGGGACGCGATGAAACACGCTGGGGTCGCGACCGTTTGACCGAACGCATGGGAGAGCAATTCGATGCGGCAACCCTGCTGAGCTTGGCCGAAGACGAGATTCTGGCCCCGCTGGATGCTGCCGCCAGCCGCGAGGTCGAGGCCGCAGCGCGGCAGGTCGCGACCGTGACCGCTCTGGTCCCGCTTGCTCTGGCGGATGTAGCGACGGCGCTGGCAAGTTCATTGCGCATGATCCGGCGGATTGCGGAAATCTATGGCGGTCGCGCAGGTTTCTTGGGCAGTTGGCGCCTAACCCGCGCCGTATTCGTGCATCTGATTGCAACTGGCGCGGTGGCAGTGGGGGATGATCTTCTGGAGCCGATTTTGGGCGGCTCGGTTCTCAGCAAATTGTCGCGCCGGTTCGGTGAGGGGCTGGTCAACGGCGCGCTCACCGCCCGCGTGGGTGTCGCTGCGATGGAGGTCTGTCGACCTTTGCCTTTCTCGAAACGCCACCAGCCCTCGACCCGTGGCATGATCAAACGCGCGCTCAGCGGGTTGTTCTCCAGGACTTGATCTGGCGCAAGGCCGTGCCTGAACCTGTCCTGCATAAACAGGACGGAGCCAGCCATGACCGAACACGGCCACAGCCAGCAAGAGATTTTCGAACGGATCAATGCGCCTCCGGGTCGTGGGGTTCTGCGCGATGTGGTTTATGGCGGCATCGATGGCTCAGTCACGACATTCGCGATCGTTGCCGGGGTTGCCGGGGCAGGTTTATCGCCTTTTGTCATCGTGGCACTTGGGCTGGCCAACGTGCTGGCGGATGGTTTCTCGATGGCGGCGGGCAACTACTCGGGAACCAAGGCCGAGCTCGATAACATCCACCGTATTCGAGCCATCGAGGAACGGCATATCAAGTTGTACCCGGATGGCGAGCGAAAGGAGGTGCGCGAAATCCTCGCACAAAAAGGCCTTTCAGGCAGCGTTCTGGATGACGCGACGGCTGAAATCACTTCGAATCACGACAATTGGGTCGACCTGATGATCGAGGGCGAGTACGGGCTGGGCAGCGTCGACCCGCATCCCCTCAAAGCCGCGATGGCGACGTTCTTCGCCTTTCTGATCGCGGGGATGATTCCGTTGTTGCCGTTCCTCTTATCCGTTGCAAATGCGTTCACGGTATCGGCCTGGATGACTGCGGGCGTGTTCTTTGCCATTGGCGCGATGAAAAGCCGGTGGTCGCTTGCCCCGTGGTGGCGATCAGGCGGAGAAACCCTGCTGATCGGGGGTGCCGCGGCAGCCATCGCTTTCTGGGTTGGCTCGTTGTTTCACCCCTGAATGGTGCTGTTGTCGCGGGCGGGATGATCAGGCTGGTCCTCAGAATCTGATCCGCTAAGGTGTTGTAAACTAATGCGAGGCACCTCGTGGCTACGGACCGTCCTGAGAAAACTGTTTAGGTGCGGGGCGCTTATGGCTTCATCGGCGCTGCGGTGGGTGGGTCGCTGCATGCGGATGGTGCCTGTGTGAAGGGTCTTGTGCGCAGCCGGAAGACGGCTGAACGGGCCCTTTCGGATATTGCGCTGATCTCGGGGGATCTACGTGATTTCAAGTCGGCGGCGGATTGACGGTGCCTGAACTGTGGCTCGACCCTTTGGGACCGTTGGTCAAGATAGCACCGGCTTTGATGCTATCACTGATCGCGCGACCCATGTTGGAGAGCCGCTGATGGACCCGGATCTGATCTTGCGTTGGCTTCACGTGATCGGAGCATGCGTTCTATTGGGCACTTGCGCGGGGATCGCCATTTTCATGCTGATGGCGCACCGCACGGCAGATGCACGGGTGATTGCTCATACGGCGGGAATCGTGTTGCTGGCCCGGCGACTGGGCTGGTCGCTGTCGGAGGGTTGGATCGCGATATCACTGCTGCTTTACATACTGACTGGCCTGTTCTGGCTACCGGTGGTTTGGATTCAGATTCGGCTGAGGGATTATGCAAGGAAGGCTGATCTGGCTGGTGCGACCTTGCCAAGCAAGTACTACAAACTGTTCCGCACATGGTTCGTTTGCGGTATTCCGGCCTTTGCCGCAGTGCTGGCGATCCCTTGGCTGATGCTGGCACGCCCTCACATCCTGCTTTTCTAGGCCGATTACCTGTGCAGCAGGCGGTATCCATGCGGATTTCCAGACTATAAACCAGCCTGTCTGCACGGTACGTTTGGCGCATCGCATCCCGGAGGTTTCGGTTGGAATCCTTGCTTGTCCTCGTTGGTCTGATCGTTCTGGCCATTCCTGTTTCGATCATCGCTTTGCTGATTGGTCAATCGCGGTTGCGTAAGCGCGTCGAACAGCTTGAGCGGCAATTGGCCAGGCAAATACCAGAAAGCGGCGCCGAAACCTCCCAGGCATCAAGGCCGGAGCCGACGACGACGCAAACCAAGCCTGATCCCTGGGCCGCGGCGAGAACCTCATCTACCTATGACGAAAGCCCATCGGATGCGCCGCAGGCCGTTGAGGCCGCCGATCCTCCTGCCACCATCGTTTTTCGTGAGGAAAAGATCGCCGCGCTGGGCGCTTGGATGCGTGAAAACTGGTTCTACGCGGTTTCGGCGTTGTCACTGGCGTTGGCGGGGATTTTTCTGGTTCAGTACGGGGTTGAGAACGGGCTGTTGCCACCCACCGCGCGGGTCGCCGCAGAACTGATCTTTGGCCTTCTGCTGATTGGGTCAGGTGAAGTGATCCGCCGCCGCTTCGGCGATGACGAGGACGCGTCGACCGCTTATCTACCATCGGTCTTCTCGGGCGCGGGTCTGGTGACCTTGTTTGGTGGCGTCCTTGCCGCGCGCCAGCTTTATGATCTGATCGGCCCCGAGGCCGCTCTGGCCGGTCTCGTTATCATCGCTCTGTTTGCGTTGGTCTTGGGATGGTTCCACGGGCCGCTGCTGGCCGCCGTAGGCCTAATCGGAGCCTTTGCCGCGCCCTTTATGGTTGGAGGCGCATCGGACGATCCCAGTTGGCTTTATGGTTATTTCTTTATTATCGCCATTTTGGGCTTGGGTATCGATACCGTCAGGCGTTGGGCATGGATTTCCATTTTGACACTAGTAGGTGCATACGGGGCGGCGTTTTTGCTGGTGCTGTCTTCCCCCTCCACGGAACCGGGGTATCTGACCTGTGTGACAGCACTGGCGCTTATTGCGATGGCGATACCCGTGCGCAGTATCTGGCCCGAACACACCGGCCCGATGATTGCTGAAGTCATTCGGCGACGGAAAGGGGATCCATGGCCCGAGTTTCCAACCCGAATTGCCTTTGGTGCAGTTCTCACCAGTTCCATCATCCTGTCGCTGCATTGGTCGGATTCAAGCGGTGAGTTTTGGCTGGGCGTTGCTCTGTTTACCGCTTTGATACTGGCGCTGATCCTTTGGACAAAAGCTGCGCGTGCGCTGCAGGATGTGACGGCGCTGCCTGCGATGGGTCTGATCTGGTTTGTTCTGCTGCACGGGTTGGACGGTGGCTCCGTGTGGCGCGGCTTTGCCGACACATACGTGGAAACGGCCGAGGCCGATTATCCTTGGGTAGTCACGCTATTGGTTGCCCTCGGGGCCTTGATCAGCGTGCTCGCTGCGTGGCGGTCCTTCCACGCCGGGCGCTACGCTGTGGTCTGGGCCGGGGGTGCAGCCCTATATGCTCCGACGCTGGCGATCGCGCTTGAAGTCGGTTGGCAGCCTGCAAACGTGATCGGAGCTTATGCGTGGGCCTTACACGCAATCGCAATAGGCGCGATGATGGTGGTTTTGGCCGAACGGTTTGCGCGGGCCGATGGTGAGAAACGGATGCGGCCTGCCCTGGCAACTCTGTCTGCGCTATCGTGCCTTAGCTTTGCCTGCATCATCGTACTCAGTTCCGCCGCATTGACCGTAGCACTTGTCGCCATGATTGTTGTGGCCGCGGCGCTGGACCGGCGATTTGTTCTGGCTCCGATGAGTTGGTTCATTTGGGCGGGTGTGTTCACGGTGACCGTACGGCTGGTGCTCGACCCGGGGCTCGATTGGGCCGAAACCGCGCCTTTGATCGAAATGACCTTGGTCTATGCAGTGGCGGTTGCCGGGTTCATCATGGGGTGGGCGTTGCTAAGGTCCTTGGACCGCCCGATTGCCTCATTGCTGCTTGAAAGCGCGGCCTGGGCAACGGCGGGAATACTGCTATCGCTCTTGTTGCTGCGCTGGCTGGAAAGCTTCGGAGAAGGCGGCGCGACAGACAGCCATTGGGGGCTGGGGCTGCTGGCGGTGATCTGGCTGCTGCTGGCTTTTGCACAAATACAGCGGTTCGAGCTTGGCGGTAAGCTGAACTACGCGCGTTACGCGCTCGCGGCGTTCTTTGCGGCACACGGCATGATGCGTCTGGTTCAGGCTTTGTCTGAGGCTAACCCGTTGCTCGACCCATTTGCCGAACCCGTGCTCGGCCCGCCGGTGCTGAACACGTTGGCAGTGGCCTATCTGTTGCCTGCGCTGGCCATCGGCTTCTCGGCTTGGCGCGTCGTGACGCAGCCCGTGCTACTGAAGCAGATCAGTTATGGGGTCGCCGGTGCCCTGATCGCTTTTTGGCTGGGGCTTACAATCCGTCATGTCTGGCAGGGGGCGAGTGGCATGTATGAAGGCAACGGCGTCACCCAGCCCGAGCTTTATTCATACACCATCACCTTGTTGGTGGTCGGCGCAGGGTTGTTCTACCAGTCGCTGGCCCGCCGGTCCGATTTGATGCGTAAGGCCGGTTTGGCCGTGATTGGCCTCGCGGTGGCCAAGGTGTTTCTGATCGATATTGCCGGATTGGGCGGGCTGATCCGGGTGTTTTCGCTGTTGGCGCTCGGTCTCGCACTGGCGGGTCTCGCATGGCTCAATCGCTGGGCCAAGCTGCGCCATTCGTCGCAAGACCCGGAACCTCTGGACCATTGAGAGCAGGCGTCCTATAAGCGCGGCCATGTTTGACTGGCTGGCCATCATTATTCGAATTATATCCCCGGCGCTCTGATATCGCGAGACGCCGGGCAAAGGTGCTTGAGTTATCGCACTGACCGCTTCGATCCATACACGACCAGAACATCCTGAGGACGCCCCAAATGTGCGCCGAAACACCTGACTACAAAGACACGCTGAACCTGCCGAAAACCGAATTCCCCATGCGTGCAGGCCTGCCCAAGCGCGAGCCAGCATGGCTGGACCGCTGGGAAAAGATCGGCGTCTATGACCGCCTTCGCGAGAAAGAGGGCCGCAAGCCTTTTACCCTGCATGACGGCCCTCCTTACGCGAACGGCCACCTGCATATCGGCCACGCACTGAACAAGACCATCAAGGACATGATCGTTCGGTCCCATCAGATGATGGGCTTTGACTCGCGTTATGTGCCCGGCTGGGACTGTCACGGCCTGCCGATCGAGTGGAAGATCGAGGAACAGTACCGCAAGAAAGGCAAGAACAAGGACGAGGTGAACATCGTCGACTTCCGTCAGGAATGCCGCAAGTTTGCCGAAGGCTGGATCGACATCCAGCGTGAAGAGTTCAAACGTCTGGGTATCACCGGTAACTGGCCCGATCCTTACATCACCATGGACTATCGCGCCGAAGCCGTGATCGCGGATGAGTTCATGAAGTTCCTGATGAACGGGACGCTTTATCAGGGCTCGAAACCCGTGATGTGGTCCCCCATCGAAAAGACCGCGCTGGCCGAAGCCGAGGTCGAGTATCACGACAAGGAAAGCTTCACCATCTGGGTGAAGTTCAAGGTCGTGAACACCGGCGATGTGACGCTGGACAATGCTTATGTGGTGATCTGGACGACGACCCCATGGACCATGCCGTCGAACAAGGCCGTGGTGTACGGTGAGGACATCTCCTACGGTCTCTACGAGGTTACAGGTCGCCCCGAGGAATGCTGGGCACGGATTGGCGAACGTTATCTGCTGGCCGATGACCGCGCCGCAGATGTGTTTGCGCGCGCGCGTCTGGATGACACGATGTATCGCCGTCTGTGCGATGTAACGCAGGAAGATCTGGCCAAGATCCAGCTGACCCACCCGCTGGCCGGGGCCGAGGGCGGCAACGGCGAATGGGACGACATTCGCGATTTCCGCGCCGCGGAGTTCGTGACCGACACCGAAGGGACCGGTTTTGTCCACTGTGCACCTTCGCACGGGATGGAGGAATTCGAGCTTTATCGCGATCTGGGCATGCTGGAGCAGGTCATCACCTATAACGTGATGGATGATGGCAGCTTCCGCGCTGATCTGCCGTTCTTTGGTGGCAAATACATCCTGTCTCGTAAGGGCGGTGAGGGTGATGCCAACAAGGCCGTGATCGACAAGCTGGCCGAGGTCGGCGGGCTGCTGGCGCGCGGCAAGATCAAGCACAGCTATCCGCATTCGTGGCGCTCGAAGGCGCCGATCATCTACCGCAACACGCCGCAGTGGTTTGCCTCGGTCGACCGCAAGCTGGAGGACGGCATGGGCGAGATGGGCGACTCCATCCGTGAACGTGCTCTGCGCTCGATTGATGAACTGGTGAAATGGACGCCGCAGACCGGCCGCAACCGTCTGTATTCCATGATCGAAGCACGCCCGGACTGGGTCCTGTCGCGCCAACGCGCCTGGGGCGTGCCGCTGACCTGCTTCACCAAGAAGGGGGCATTGCCGACCGATGCGGACTACCTGCTGCGCAATGACGAACTCAATGCCCGCATCAAAGCCGCGTTTGAGAAGGATGGCGCAGACGTCTGGTACACGGACGGGTTCAAGGAGAAGATCCTCGACGGTATCGCGAACCCCGACGACTACGATCAGGTGTTCGACGTGCTGGATGTGTGGTTCGACTCTGGCTCGACCCATGCCTTTGTGCTGCGTGATCGTGAGGACGGGACCGCGGACGGTATCGCTGACGTCTATATGGAAGGCACCGACCAGCACCGCGGGTGGTTCCATTCGTCGATGCTGCAGGCTTGCGGCACCAAGGGGCGTGCACCATACCGCAACGTAGTGACCCACGGATTTACGCTGGATTCCAAGGGCAACAAGATGTCCAAATCGCTGGGCAACACCATCGTGCCGGAAGAGGTCGTTAAACAATACGGCGCCGATATCCTGCGCTTGTGGGTGGCTCAGACCGATTACACCGCCGACCAGCGGATCGGACCGGAGATCCTGAAAGGGACAGCCGACAGCTATCGCCGCCTGCGCAATACCATGCGGTTCATGCTGGGCTCGCTGGCGGACTTCACCGAAGCGGATCGGGTTGCGCCTGAAGATATGCCGCGCCTGGAACGCTGGGTGTTAAGCCGACTGGCCGATCTGGATGAGCAGGTGCGCAAAGGTTATGCAGCATTTGACTTCCAGGGTGTATTCAGCGCCGTATTCACATTCGCCACGGTTGATCTGTCATCGTTCTATTTCGATGTCCGCAAAGACGCGCTTTATTGCGACGGTGACAGCCTACGCCGCCGTGCCGCGCGGACTGTGCTGGATATCCTATTCCACCGTCTGACCACATGGCTGGCCCCAGTTCTGGTCTTCACTATGGAAGAGGTCTGGCTGGAACGGTTCCCGGCCGATGATAGTTCGGTCCATTTAATGGATTTCCCTGAAACGCCCGCTGATTGGCGCCATGAAGACCTGGAAGCCAGCATGGCCAAAGTCCGCCGCGTGCGCCGCGCCGTGACCGCAGCGCTGGAAATTCAGCGGCAGGACAAGGTGATCGGATCCAGCCTTGAGGCCGCACCGATCGTGCATGTCGAAGATCAGGAAACCCGCGATCTGCTTGCGACTTTCGACGTGGATGACATGTGCATCACTTCTGGTCTGGCCGTCACAGGCGATCCGGCCCCGGCTGAGGCGTTCCGTGTGCCGGAAATCGAGGGCGTAGCTGTAGTGTTCGAAAAAGCCCAAGGCGACAAATGCCAGCGCTGCTGGAAAATCCTTCCTGATGTTGGGCTGCACGCCCATCCGGGCGTATGCGGGCGCTGTAACGAGGCGCTGAGCTGACATTCGAACGGAGCGCGAGAAAGAGATCGCTGATGCGAGGCTCTGCCTCGCGCTCCGAGGTATTTTTGGCCAGATGAAGAGGCGGATCGTCAGGATTCGGGTTGCAGGTGTGGTGAAACATCTGCAACCGTTCTCTTATGCCGATGATCGCCGTAGAAACTAAGTTTGGTTGCCTTGGTGTCGAAGAGACCAGCGGCGCCATCACGCGTCTTGTCTGGAATGGCCGTGACGAAGGTCTAGCCACCCCGGTTCTGCGAGAAGCGGCGGCGCAGTTGCGTGCCTATGACGAAGGGCGTTTGCAGCAGTTCGAACTGCCCTACCGGATCAAGGGATCGGAATTTCAGCGTCAGGTGTGCGATGCAATGTATGCTATCCCATTTGGTGATACGCGCACCTATGGCGAGTTGGCTAACGACCTTGGCTACTCGGCGCAAGCGGTTGGGCGCGGATGCGGAGGAAATCCCATCCCCATCATTATTCCCTGTCACCGGGTTTTGGGTGCAGATGGGAAGATGGTTGGGTTTTCAGGCCACGGCGGTGTTGAGACCAAAGTGGCTCTGCTGCGTCACGAAGGTGCTGCCAGCCTGTTGATCTGATCGGTACTTATCTGTTGCAATCGGAGCGGCACGGCCCCAACCTATATCGAATAGTGAATTTGAAGGACCGAATTGAATGACCGGCCAGACAGACCCCGCCGCACGCAAGAAAGCCATCATTGACCATCTGATGTCTTTGGAAGAACAGGAATTGGCAACCGCACAGGCACATTATGATGCCTTCCTTAAGGACTCGCAGTTGGATGACCGAGAAGGGCATGACAAGGACGACATCGCTGCCTCGCGCGAGAATGCAGATCTGGCGGCCGCCTTTGATGCGCCTGTTCATGCGCATCACGCCAAGATTGACGTGATCGAGAACACCGATTTTGGCCTCACGGATACGGTGCAGCCCGGCGCCGTAATCAAGTTCAACAATCGCCGCTTCGTCGTATGTGTCTCAACGACTCGATTTGAAGTGGACGGCAAAACCTACATGGGCATTTCGACCCAAAGCCCGATCTATCTGGCTATGGTTGGCCTGCAAGAGGGTGACGTGTTTACCCATAACGGGACTGAGTTCGAGGTTCAGGAAGTCTTGTAATCCCGGGCCTTGCGCGGCGGAATGATCTGCTGCGCAATACCGGCCGAGACCAAATACAAGCTGGTGATCACCAGCCCCCAATGGGCCCAGCTTTCGGGGTGAAAGTCGACCCAGGCGGCCCAGCCTGCAAAGAATGTCCACGCAAAAGCCATAGGCAATGACAGGGTGCGCCAACGCTCGGTCCGGACTGGGTGAATGAATTTCAGCGGCAGGAACATTGCGACAGACAGCAAGGTGACCAGCAGCAGGATGACCCAGAAGTTGGGCTCCAGGGCGAAGATCACAATGACGAACATGTTCCAGCAGCCTGGAAAGCCAGAGAAGGAATTATCCTTGGTTTTCATGCGGGTATCCGCAAAGTACATCGCGCTTGCAAAGGTGATGACGATGATTGCAAACCAGCCGGTCCAACCGTCCATCAGACCCGATTTGAACAGGGCAAAGGCAGGGATGAAAACATAGGTCAGATAGTCGATGATCAGGTCCAGCAAGACTCCGTCAAACTCGGGTGCGTTCTTCTTAACGTGATAGTGCCGCGCCAGCGGGCCATCGATGCCATCGACGATGAACGAGACAACGAGCCAAAGATACATCAGGCTCCATTTCTCTTCGACTGCTGCCAACATGGCGAGCATTGCGAAAACGGCACCTGTGGCGGTGAAGAGATGAACGGAAAGCGCTTTGAATCTGAGTGTCATGGTGGTGTCATGACGGAAGCAAGGCGCAGATGCAAAGCAAAAAGGGTCTTTGCTTCAGGCTTTTGGGTGCGTGCGGTTATAGACTTCCATCAACCGGGCCGTATCGACTGCGGTATAGGTCTGCGTGGTTGAAAGCGAGGCGTGACCCAAAAGCTCTTGGATCGCGCGCAGGTCGCCGCCCGCAGACAACAGATGGGTGGCAAAGCTGTGGCGCATCGCGTGCGGGGTGGCTGTTGCGGGAAGGCCAAGTTGCGTCCGTGCCTTGGCGACCACAGCCTGAATGATTCCGGGGTTTAGCGGGCCGCCCCTGACACCTCGGAACAACGCCTTATCAGGGGATTGCGGATGTGGGCAAAGGTGAAGATAGCGATCCACCGAAGCCCGAGCGGCAGGCAAGACCGGTACGATTCTTTCCTTATCGCCCTTACCCGATATGCGCAGCGTTTCTGGCAGAGGAGCGTCCACACCGGTCAAAGACAACGCCTCGGAAATCCGCAACCCGCACCCGTAGAGGAGCGTCACAACTGCAACATCCCGTGCAGCGACCCAGTCCGATGAGGATTGTAGCTCGACCGTGTCGATCATTGCGCGCGCGGCATCTTCGGCCAGGGGTCGGGGCAGTTTCTTGGTAAATTTAGGCGCTCGGGTGGACAGCACCGCAGTAGGTTCGAACCCTTCGCGTTCGGCCAACCAGCGATAGAAGGTTTTGACGGCTGAAAGCTTGCGCGCCAGAGATCGCGCGCCGACATCAGAATTTCGCTGCTCTGCCATCCAGGCCCGCATGTCAGAAACGCTGATGCGTTCCAGCGCGGCCAGCCCTTGGCGCTCGCTGTGATGCAAGGTCATGAAGGACAGGAATTCTGTCACGTCGCCGCGATAGGCGTCGAGCGTATTTTCAGACCGCCCCGCCAGCGCCCCCAGACTGTCCAGCCAATGCTGCAGAGCATCGCGGCAGGCTGGGGAAATCAGGCTCACGACAGCCAGTGGCGCATAGAGCGTTCGAACACGCCGGCAAAGAAGGCAAGAAGATCAGTTCCAAGCTGAGGTGAGAAATGCCTCGGGTCGCGCGCGCCCATGACAATCATGCCGGGTAGGCGGCCAGTGCCAAGATCGAGTTTCAGGCAGGCCTCGGATCGTAGCTGATCGGCTTGTTTACCGTAAACTTGCGGATTGGGATGGCGGATTTCGCGCAAGGTAACCTCGCGCGGCTGACCGTTGCGGTCAGCGGTTAGATAGCTATCGATAAAGCCGGGCTCAGCCACAGTCAACACGCCGCCGAGCTGGTTCACCACCGGATCATCACGTACGACGGTTGTTTCGAGGACCAGAGTGATGTGATCGACACGCAGGATTTCGGCCACGTCATTGCCTAGCGCGCGCAGGAAATCCTCGAACACGGTGGGCTCCAACAGGCGAAGAATGGCGCGATGCACCTGATTGGTGCCCGCCAAGTTCTCATACGCCGCTGCGATGACTGAGCGATGAGTGTCCTCAAGGCGGTCAAGACGCGCCTCAAGCCGCTGCATGGCGATACCGCGCAGGTCGATAACGTTGTCACCACGCGCCTGCTCATTTGCAGCCACCAAGGCCTGCATCAGGTCTTTGTCATCCAGCACGGCGTCAGGCTCAGCCAGAATTGCGGCGCGGAGATTGTCCTTGAGTTTAGGATCGCTGCTCATGTCCCGTCCGGTCGTTTTTTTGTTTGGCGGGCTTATAACATGGGTTGCTGGATTTGCCTTGGGAAAAATGCACGCGAAAGGCGAATTTCATCGCTGCTGTGGCGGGCGCTCCCGCCTGCCCGGCGCTGATCAAAGATCAGCTTTTGCCGTTGGGCCGGGCGCGGTGCCTGATGGCACCGCGCGGCAATGCTTGGGATCAGAGGATTTTCTGACCTGTCTTGGCCCAGTCGGCCAGGAAAGTTTCAAGGCCTTTGTCGGTCAGCGGGTGGTCGGCCAGTTTTTTGATCACGCCCGGAGGTGCTGTAATCACGTCAGCCCCGATGCGGGCACTGTCGGTCACGTGGTTTACGGTGCGGATCGAGGCGGCGAGGATTTCGGTCTCGAACCCGTAATTGTCATAAACTTGGCGAATATCTGCGATCAGGTCCATGCCATCGAGGTTGATATCATCCAGACGTCCGATGAACGGCGAGATGAAGGTTGCGCCCGCTTTGGCCGCCAGAATCGCCTGATTGGTCGAGAAGCACAGGGTCACGTTGACCATCTGGCCTTCGTCGGTCAGTGTTTTACAGGTTTTCAAACCAGCCCATGTCAGCGGTACTTTGACTGCGATGTTGGGCGCGATCTTGGCCAGCTTACGGCCTTCGGCGATCATGTCTTCGGCCTCGGTGGCGACAACTTCGGCCGAGACGGGGCCGTCGACCAGATCACAGATCTCTTTGGTGACTTCCAGAATGTCGCGGCCCGATTTCAGGATCAGCGAGGGATTGGTGGTTACGCCGTCCACCATGCCCAGATCGTTCAGTTCGGCGATGGCGTCGATCTCGGCGGTGTCTACGAAGAATTTCATGAGGGCAGTCCTTTGATGGGTTGGCCTTGGTCGCGGATGGCTTTACCTCAAAGAGACCCATGCTGGAACCCCCTGCGAAGGATATACCGTGAGCGCTAACGGATTTTTCGACGAAGGAGAGCTGGTTGCGGTGCTGACCACGCAGCCGCTGGACCGGACGTTGGATTACAAAGCGCCCGAGGGCGGGTGCTTTCTTGGGGCGTTTGTCGAGGTGCCTTTGGGCCCGCGCAAAGTCTTGGGTGTGGTTTGGGGGCCGGGGCAGGGTGGTTTTGATCTGGCCAAGGCGCGATCGGTGAACCGGGTGCTTGAGGTCGCGCCGATGCGTGAAGAAATGCGGGTGTTTCTGGGGAAAGTGGCTGACTACACCCTGACGCCGATGCCTGCGATGCTGCGGCTAGCAACGCGCGCGCCGGGGTTGGGCGATCCGCCCTCGATGCGCAAGGTTTATCGTTTGGGCGGTGGTCAACCGGACCGAATGACCGACGCACGAATGCGGGTACTTGAAGTTTTGCGAGACTATGGCGGCTTGGCTTTTACGCTGAAGGAACTGGCCGAGCAAGCGGGGGTCACATCTTCGGTCATCAAGGGGTTGGTCAAACAGAACGCTGTGCGTGAAGAGGACAGCCCGCGTGATCTTCCTTATCCTCATCTTGATCCAGAATTGCCGGGAAAGGACCTGACCGAGGATCAGGCGGAGGCCGTGATGCGGCTTCAGACCGGGCAACGGACGGGAGATTATGGAACGACTCTTCTGAAGGGAGTGACGGGTTCGGGCAAGACCGAAGTTTATCTTGAGGCGGTCGCCGAGGCCCTGCGCGTAGGGCGGCAAGCACTGGTCTTGCTGCCCGAGATCGCGCTGACGGCTGAATTTCTGACCCGTGTCGAGGCGCGATTTGGTGCGCGTCCGGCGGAATGGCATTCGGGCGCGACCATGACTGAACGTCGCCGGGTTTGGCGGATGGTCGGTCAGGGTGATGCGCAACTGGTCGTTGGGGCCCGGTCAGCACTGTTTCTTCCATTTCGCGATCTTGGTCTCGTAGTTGTCGATGAAGAACACGACACCTCGTACAAGCAAGAAGATGGGGTGCATTATAGTGCGCGGGATATGGCCGTTCTGCGTTCGGCCACCTGCGGAGCGCGGGTGATTCTGGCCAGCGCGACGCCTTCACTGGAAAGCTGGGCCAATGCCGAGGCGGGTAAATACGAACGGCTGGACCTGACCTCGCGTTTTGGTGCAGCAGTCCTGCCCGAAATGAAGCCGATCGACATGCGCGCCGAGCAGATGCAGGCCGGGACTTGGATTTCCCCCTCGCTGCGGCAGGCGGTGCAACAGCGTATCGAACACGAAGAGCAGTCACTGCTGTTCATCAACCGCCGTGGCTATGCGCCCGTGACACTATGCCGGGCGTGCGGGGAGCAGATTGCCTGCGATCATTGCGACGCGCGAATGGTTGAACATCGGTTCCTCAAGCGTCTGATGTGCCATCAATGTGGTGAGACCAAGCCAATGCCAGAGGCCTGCCCATCCTGCGGGGTCGAGGGTAAACTGGCACCGGTCGGACCCGGGATTGAACGGCTGGCAGAAGAAGCCGAGGCGGCGTTCCCTGAAGCCAAAATCGCTATGCTCAGCTCTGATCTGTTTGGTTCGGCTCGTGCCCTGAAGGCCAAGATCGAAGAGATTGCCGAAGGCGATGCGGATATCGTTATCGGGACGCAACTCGTGGCCAAAGGACATAATTTTCCAAAGCTGACACTGGTTGGGGTGATCGATGCGGACCTTAGCCTGCATGGTGCTGACCTGCGCGCGGCGGAACGAACTTTTCAATTGATGCGGCAGGTAGCGGGCCGGGCAGGTCGTGCGGAAAAACCGGGGCAGGCGTTGTTGCAGACATTCCAGCCGGAACATCCGGTGATCCGGGCGATTCTATCGGGCGATGAAGAAGGGTTCTGGAAGGCTGAAGCCGCCGGGCGTCAGGCCGCCGGGGTGCCGCCTTATGGTCGAATGGCCGGGATTGTCCTGTCTGGCCCCGAGGTCGGGCCGGTCTTCGACATCGGCAACGCCATGGCGCGCAACGATGCGCCGTTGCGCGATGTTGGTGCTCAGGTATTTGGCCCTGCTCCAGCCCCGATCGCGCGCATACGCGGGCGTCACCGCGTCCGGCTGCTAGTCAAAGCCCCGAAAGGTGCGCCTATTCAGGACGCCATAGCCCGCTGGATCGCCCCGTTGAAGTTGAAAGGCGATATCCGCCTGACCGTGGATATCGATCCGCAAAGCTTCTACTGACCCCTGCATCAGTGCAGAGCCGCTGTGCGCCGGCCGCTTTCCCCTCGCCAAAAAGTACAAATGGGCGTAGAGCATCCTCATGCTGAAACCCATGCCCTTGTCTGAGGCGCAGAGTCTTCCGCTCTGGCGCCGACCTATGACGCTCTTGTTCGTGATGGCGTTGACCATGCCGATCGCGTTCAACGCGTGGAGTGCATTGCTGAACAATTTCGTCATCGAGGCGGCGAACTTCGACGGGGCGGATATCGGGCTTTTGCACACGGTACGCGAGATTCCGGGCTTCCTGGCCGTTGGCGTGATTGCGGTGATCATTTTCATCCGCGAGCAAGTACTGGCCATGATCTCATTGATGATGTTGGGCGTGGCGACGGCGGTGACGGCCTGGTTTCCCAGCCTTGGCGGGTTGCTGTTTGTGACGCTGTTCAGCTCGATCGGGTTTCACTACTATGAGACGGTGAACCAGTCACTGCAGCTGCAATGGCTGCCTAAAGACCGTGCGCCGCAGGTGCTTGGCTGGCTGGTGGCTATGGGCTCGGCTGCGACGGCTGTGGTCTATGGCTTGATCGTCCTGACATGGGACCGCTTCGACCTGTCCTATAACTTCGTGTTCATGGCGGCAGGCGGCGCGACAACTTTGCTGGCAGTGTTTTGCTTGATTGCTTACCCGCAATTCGACGCACCGACGCCGCAGACCAAGAAGCTGATCCTACGTCGCCGCTACTGGCTGTATTATGCATTACAGTTCATGGCGGGCGCGCGGCGGCAGATTTTTGTCGTGTTCGCCGGTTTCATGATGGTCGAGAAATTCGGCTTTGAAGTACACGAACTGACCAGCCTTTACCTGATCAACCTTATGATCAACATGATGGCGGCTCCGCTGCTGGGCAAGGCAGTCGCGCGGTTTGGCGAACGCCGCACTCTGATCTTTGAATATGCCGGGCTCGCCATCGTTTTCGCAGCCTATGGCGGCATCTACTGGTTTAGCTGGGGCGTGCTGCTGGCGGCGATCCTCTATGTGATCGACCATGTGCTGTTTGCTCTGGCGTTGGCTTTGAAAACTTATTTCCAGAAGATCGCCGACCCGGCGGATATTGCGCCCACTGCGGCGGTGGCATTTACCATAAATCATATCGCCGCTGTTTTCCTGCCAGCACTTTTAGGTCTGCTATGGGTCGTTTCGCCCGGCGCAGTGTTTGGTTTGGCCGCTGCAATGGCGATCATCTCGCTTCTGCTGTCATTACTGATCCCGCGTCATCCGGAACCGGGCAACGAAACCATCCTGTCGAAATACGCCCCCGCGCCCGCCGAATAAGCGACTCCGCTTGACCTTGGCGGTCGGTGCCCCTAGGCGCTGTTTCGATCGAAACAGGAGGCCCCCATGCCAACATTCACTGCTCTGACCACTTTGACCGGCAAGAAAACCGCCGAAGGATTGGGCGAGGCGATGGAACGGCTGGACCCGGAACCAACCGGCGTCGGCGTGTTCGAGGTCGAGGATGGCTCGGGCCTGTGGGAAGTCGGCGGCTATTTTACCGAAACCCCGGATGAAACCGCGCTGGCGGTTCTGGCCGCCGCGTTCGTGGCCAAGCCCTTTGTGGTCTCGGAACTGCCCGAAACGGATTGGGTCGCCCATGTCCGCCGCGAACTAGCCCCGGTCGAGGCCGGTCGGTTTTTTGTCTATGGAAGCCATGATGCCGACAAACTGCCCGAGGGCCGCATTCCGCTGCTGATCGAAGCTGCGATGGCCTTTGGCACGGGGCACCATGGGACAACGCTTGGTTGCCTCAAGGCTTTGGACCATCTTCTGGATGTTGGGTTCACGGCCAGTAAGGTTGCCGATATCGGCTGTGGCACCGCCGTATTGGCGATGGCCGCAGCGCGGGTCTGGGAGGGCCAGATTGTCGCCAGCGACATTGATGAGGTTGCCGTCGACGTGGCCGAGGCCAACCTTCGGGCGAACGGTATGGCGGGTGCGGTTAAATGCGTTGAAGCGGCAGGTTTCGATCACCCGGATCTGAAGGCGCATGCGCCTTACGATCTGATATTCGCCAATATCCTAAAAGGTCCGCTCGTGGCCCTTTCGCCTGAAATTTCGGCGAACCTGCGGGGGGGTGGACAAGCGATTCTATCGGGAATCCTCAATGAACAGGCCGATGACGTGATCTCGGTTTATCTCCAAAACGGCTTCAATCTGGTTCGCCAGGATCGAATTGGTGAGTGGGCGACGCTAATCTTAAGCAAACAGGGCTGAATTTAGGCCATTTACGGGAGTTTTGTGGATTTTTGCCACGTTTTTGTCGCATTCTCTAATTACCGTCTTTCAATGCACTCGGGGGGCGGTTATCGGAGGCTGCCATGACAGGAAAACAACTCGAATTCGATCAACGCATCTCGCGTTTGAACAAAAAGCATCAGAAACTCAGCCGCGGCTATCGTGCCACGTTGCGCTCAGACGGGCTGGTGGTGATGAAACCACAGCGTATGCGTTCAGCAGTTTCAGCGAGGGTTTTGTTGCTGTGTCTGATTGGCTTCTTTGCATTCAAGGCCTTTTTACTGTCCCATCTTGGCCCGACTGCGTACGAAACGCGTGTTGAAAGCCTGAATCAGGGCACGCCGGTTGAGAAAGCTGGCGCCTGGATCATGCAGGCCGATCCGGTGACCGCGTTTTTCTCGAGCCAACTGAACAAGGTATGGTTCTAATCGGATATCTTGCACCCTCCTAATAAAAACACCGCATGCCTCACGGCGTGCGGTGTTTCTGTTTGCCCCACAGGGAGGAGGAAGGGGCGTATGCGGTAGTCCGTTATCTCAGTAACGGCGGCCTTCGGCGACAACGTCGATGTCGCCGCGGCATAGTCCGATATCGTCCAGTTCGCGGTCAGAAAGACCGTTCAGCGCGTTACGGGTTGCGCGGGCGTCATTCCATTCAACAACGGCGTTTACAACCGATGCAAAAAGTGCGCCGATACGGCCGACGAGGCCGAATGAGCCAGTGGTGGTGCGGGTGGTATCCAGTGCAGCCATATCCTGTTTCCTTCTGGTTTGTGTTAAACTCTGATCTTGCGATCTGAGCGGCATCTAGTGATGAGTTTCGCCGTGCGCAAGCTCAGAAATTGCATGTGTCCTATGCATTTTTTGCAACGCTCGAAATTGATGAAAACCCCTTAAATCATTGGTTAAAGTTCGATCGGAAAAGCGTCGAAAACGAACCTAACCCGGTCGCAAACAGGCCGCGAGGAACCAGAGGCGACATGGATGTCGGTTTTGGACCCTGAGTTGATTTCCTTGGAAAATGTTCACGCTTCGTGCTAGTCGATGAAAAAAGATCACACAAACCCGAGCAGGCCGAGACAAAACATGCGAATTCTGGGCATTGATCCAGGGCTTAGAACCTTGGGATGGGGCGTCATCGAATCGCATGGCAGCCGCCTGAGCCACGTTGCGAATGGATTGTGCAAATCCGATGGTGATGATCTGGGGGAAAGGCTGCTGTCGCTACACAATCAAATCGTCGAAGTCATCGCCGAGCACAATCCAGATCAGGCGGCAATTGAACAGACCTTCGTCAACAAAGATGGGGCCGGTACACTGAAACTGGGTCAGGCGCGTGGTGTTGCGCTTCTGACGCTTGCGCAGGCGGGTTTGCCGGTTGGCGAGTACGCCCCCAACCGCGTCAAGAAAACTGTGGTGGGCGTCGGCCACGCCGAAAAAGAGCAGGTTCTGCATATGGTCAAACTCCAACTGCCCGGTTGTTCCCCCAAAGGGGCGGATGCTGCGGATGCATTGGCGATTGCCATCTGCCATTCTTACTATGGCGCCGCACCGCAGGCACGGATGAAAGAGGTACGCGCATGATCGGCAAGCTCACTGGACGGCTGGATTACCGCGCGGCGGATCACGTTCTGATCGACGTGCGGGGGGTCGGCTATATCGTCTATTGCTCGGACCGGACCATGGCGGCCCTGCCGGGGGTGGGTGAGGCAATGTCAATCTACACCGATATGGTCGTGCGCGAAGACCTGATGCAGCTTTATGGTTTTCTGTCCTTGGTCGAGAAGGAATGGCACCGTCTGCTGTGCTCGGTTCAGGGTGTGGGTGCGAAGGTATCGCTGGCCATTCTTAGTGCGCTGGGGCCCGATGGTGTCAGCCGCGCGATTGCCTTGGGCGACTGGGGGGCCGTGAAGGCCGCAAAGGGTGTCGGCCCCAAGACCGCGCAACGGATCGTTCTTGACCTCAAGGACAAGGCCCCGGGTGTGATGGCGATGGGCGGCACGGTGACCGAAGCGATGGATGGCCCGGCACTTGAAGTGGTTGAGACGACCAAGCCTGCGCCTGTTCCGAAACGGGTGGCCAAACCGGCCTCGGGCGCTGCCGCTGCTTCTGCGGATGCGCTGTCGGCGTTGGGCAATCTGGGCTATGGACCGTCCGAGGCGGCATCGGCCGTGGCCGAGGCAGCGGCTAATATGCCAGATGCGGGCGAGGCCGATCTGATACGCGCCGCGCTGAAGCTACTGGCCCCCAAGGGCTGAGTGAAAGGGTAACTGAATGGTAGACGCTGATCCCGCCCTGCGACCCGAACCGATGCCCGAGGACAATGACCGCGCCCTGCGCCCGCAGGGGCTGGATGAATTCATTGGTCAGGCCGAGGCGCGGGCCAACCTACGCATCTTCATCCAGTCGGCCCGCCAACGCGGTGAGGCGATGGATCACACGCTGTTCCATGGTCCACCTGGATTGGGTAAGACCACGCTTGCGCAGATCATGGCGCGCGAGTTGGGAGTGAATTTCCGCATGACCTCGGGGCCGGTTCTGGCCAAGGCGGGGGATTTGGCGGCGATTCTGACCAATCTGGAATCGCGGGATGTCTTGTTCATCGACGAGATTCACCGTCTGAACCCGGCGGTCGAAGAGGTGTTGTACCCCGCGATGGAGGATTTCGAGCTGGATCTTGTCATTGGTGAAGGTCCGGCGGCGCGGACTGTACGGATCGAGCTGCAGCCATTTACGCTGGTCGGGGCGACAACGCGGATGGGGTTGCTGACCACGCCGTTGCGCGATCGGTTTGGCATCCCGACCCGGCTGCAGTTCTATACGGTCGACGAGTTGCACGAGATCGTCACCCGCAATGCCCGCAAACTGGGCGCACCTGCGGATGACGAAGGCGCGCGTGAGATCGCGCGCAGGTCTCGTGGAACGCCACGGATCGCCGGTCGTCTGCTCAGACGCGTAGTGGATTTTGCCATTGTTGAAGGCGATGGGCGGATTACGCGCGACTTGGCGGATGGGTCACTGACCCGGCTGGGGGTCGATAACCTTGGTCTGGACGGGGCCGACCGTCGGTATTTGAAGCTGATTGCCGAGAACTATGCGGGCGGGCCAGTGGGGATTGAAACACTCTCGGCGGCGTTGTCTGAAAGCCGGGATTCGCTGGAAGAGGTGATCGAGCCTTATCTCCTGCAGCAAGGCCTGATCCAGCGCACTCCGCGCGGACGGATGCTGGCGCAAAAGGCATGGACGCATCTGGGGATGGCTGCACCCAAAGGACAGAGCGATCTGTTTGGTTGAAGTGGGGCGCATTAGATTTTAAGCCTCAGGCAGTCGTATCTAAATCGAGAAGAAGGACTGGGGCGTGACACCCGATGAGATTGAGGCGCTGTTCACACGCGATAGCGGTGAGTTTCTGTTTGCGCGCTGGGGCAGACCCATCGTGCCCATCGTGTTTGGTGTCGAGGATGAAACGCTGTCGACCGTAAAAGGTGCGTTCGAGGCGGTTGTCACTCTGGCAAATCACAAGATGGCCGAGACGGATCCCGAACTGGGTGCCAATTGCATGGTGTTCTTCTTCCGTGAGTGGCAGGAATTGTTGGACGTGCCCGATCTGGATCGCCTGATCCCGGATCTGGCCCCACTGGTCGACCGGCTGGTGGCTGCCGATGCCAATCAGTATCGCATTTTCCGGTTCGAAGAAGACGGCGCCATCCGCGCGGCATTTGTGTTTTTGCGCATGGACAAAGAGCTGTCGAAAGTGCCGGCAGAAACGCTCGCGCTAAACCAGGTCGTGCAAACGATCCTGCTTTGGTCCGACACAGCTTTTCGCAGCGCCTCACCTCTGGCGATTGCTGGTGACGCGACGATCTTGCGGCCTGATATTGCGGCCTTGATCCGCGCCGCCTACGATCCTGTTCTGCCCGGTGCCGCGCAGGATCCCTCTCATGCGCTGCGCTTGTTCGCCAGATTGGAGCCGTCGCAATGAAGCATCACTACCCGGTCCGTGTTTATTACGAAGACACCGACATGGGAGGCGTGGTCTATCACGCAAATTATCTGAGATTCATCGAACGCGCCCGGTCGGACTGGGTGCGTAAACTGGGTAATGATCAGAACGCAATGCGGGACGCAGGCATTGTCTGGGTCGTGCGGCGGATCGAGGCGGATTATCTCGCCGCCGCTAGGTTTGAAGACGAGCTGATGGTCGAGACCGAGATGGTTTCGCTATCGGGCGCTCGGTTGACAATGTCGCAATTGGTCAAGCGTGGCGAGACCGAGATTTTCCGCGCCGAGGTAACGGCTGTCTGCATGAATGCGCAAGGTAAGCCCGTTCGTCTTCCGGCAGAGATTCGCGCATTGATGTAACATTTTCAGCCTCCGGGGTGGTTCTGTTGGCTTTTCATCTCCATCTGCGTTAGCGTTTGGCAAAACAAGGCCAAATGGCCATCAGGCAAAACAAAGAGCAGGTTCATGGAAGCTGAAACGCTGGCGCTGGCGCAGGAGATCGATTTCTCCATGTGGGGGCTGTATGCCCGCGCGACCTTTATCGTCAAACTGGTGATGTTGATGCTGATCGGTGCATCCATCTGGTCCTGGGGCATTATCATTCAGAAACTGATCAACTACCGAGCCGCGCGGCGCGAGGCGCAGGTATTCGATGAAAGCTTCTGGTCTGGCAATCCGCTGGATGAGCTGTTCGAGCAGATCGGAACCCAGCCCGATGGCAGTTCCGAGAAGATTTTCGCGGCGGGGATGATCGAGTGGCGACGCTCGCACCGCACCGATGGCGGCTTGATCGCAGGGGCGACGGCGCGGATCGATCGCTCGATGGACGTGGCGATCGCGAAAGAGGCTGAGGGGCTGCAAAAAGGGTTGCCCATTCTGGCCACTGTCGGATCGACAGCGCCGTTTATCGGCCTGTTTGGCACCGTTTGGGGCATCATGAATGCCTTTATCGAGATTGCCGAGCAGCAGAACACAAACCTCGCCGTTGTGGCCCCGGGTATTGCCGAGGCGTTGCTGGCCACCGGTCTTGGCTTGCTGGCCGCGATCCCGGCGGTGATATTCTATAATAAACTCAGCGCAGACAGTGACCGCATCGTCGGCGGCTACGAGGCCTTTGCCGATGAATTCGCCACTATCCTGTCGCGTCAGTTGGATAGCTGACGATGGGTGCGGCAGTTCAGCAAAGCTCGGGCGGGAACGGACGCAGGCGCGGACGGCGGCGCGGGCGCGCCCAACCGATGGCCGAGATCAACGTAACGCCCTTTGTTGATGTCATGCTGGTGTTGCTGATCATCTTTATGGTGGCGGCCCCATTGTTGACCGTCGGCGTACCTGTCGATCTGCCCAAGACTGCCGCAAGTGCCTTACCCGGTGACAACGAAGAGCCGCTGACTGTGACCCTGACCGCAGATGGGCGCGTGCAGATCCAGACCACGGATGTGCTGCGCGAAGAACTGATCGGTAAGCTGCGCGCGATCGCAGCTGAGCGCAGCAGCGACCGTGTGTTCTTGCGTGCTGACGGCGCGATTCCCTACGCGCAAGTGATGCAGGTCATGGGCGCTTTGAACGCGGGTGGGTTTTCCAACGTAGGCCTTGTGACCGATACCGGCGGGCCAACGCTGGACGAAGGGTGAGAGTGAGGCTGCGCGGTGGATACCGGCACCAAGATTTCGGCAATTGCGCATGTCAGTCTGATTGGCTGGGCGCTGATCGGCGGGACCTTCCGGTCCGAGCCGATGCCGATGGCTGTACAGGATGTCTCGGTGATCTCGGCTGAGCAGTTTGCGGCCATGACCGCGCAACGCGAGGCACCCGAGGTGCCGACTGACCCGGCTGAACTGCAACAGCCTGCAGAACCTGATGAGATCGAAATACTGGACCCGACGCCGGAAGATACGCCCGAACCTGAGCAGGTTGCTCAACCCGAACCGGATCCGGAACCGGAACCAGAACCAGAAACAGTGGAAATCCCACCTGAACCCGAACTGATAGAACAGCCTCCAACGCTTGAAGAGCCCGAGCCTGAGCTGGCGGCGCTTCCTGCGCCTCCAGGCCCAGAGGCAGAACCAAGCCCAGCGGATAAGATCGCGCCCGAGCAGATTGCTCCTCCTCCGCCCGAGGCCAAGCCGGATGAAATTGAAACCCCTCCGGTTTCGCTGGATGAAGGGGCGGAAATCCAACAAGAACAGCAGGATCAAACGGCACCAGAAGAGGCCGCTCCCGAGATCGTGACCGAGGCGGAAGAAGTCGAAGATCCGGCCCCGCGAACTTCTCCTCGTCCGCGCGTGCGCCCGAACCGGCCGGCACCCCAGCCAGAGCCCGAGGTTGCAGAAACGCCCGAGCCCGCGCCGACTGAGCCTGCGCAAAACGAGCAAGCGATCAATGACGCCCTGGCCGAAGCATTGGGCAATGGCACCGAACCTTCGGGCCCACCACTGACTAGCGGTGAAAAAGACGCGATGCGGGTTGCGGTGTCGCGGTGTTGGAATGTCGGGTCCCTGTCGACGGATGCGCTGGAAACTGTGGTTGTTGTCGGGTTTTCGTTAACCAGAGATGGCAAAGTGGTTGGCGGCAGTTTGCAGCTACTCGACAGTACAGGCGGCTCGGCCGCATCAGCAAAACAAGCCTACGAAGCTGCGCGCCGCGCAATTTTGCGCTGTGGGTCTAAAGGATATGACCTACCTGCTGACAAATACGATCAATGGCAGGATATTGAGATTACATTCAATCCCGAGAGGATGCGGATCAAATGATGAAACTTCTGACCAGCCTCTTAATTGGCCTGACCCTTCTTTCGACCTCGGCCTACGCCCAAAGTGGCCCGCTGCGTCTGGAAATCGATGAAGGGATCATCGAACCAATGCCGTTTGCCGTGCCAAGCTTTGTGCCTGACGGTCCCTCGGCGGCACAATATGCACAAGATATCTCGCGGGTGGTCGTGTCTGACCTGACCGGAACGGGCCTGTTTCGTGAAATCTCGTCGGATGCATATATCAGCCGCGTCAGCAGTTTCGATGCGCCGGTACAGTTCGCTGATTGGAAGGCGATCAACGCTCAAGCACTGGTGACAGGGGCGGTCAACGTGTCGGGCAAGCGCCTGACGGTTCGGTTCCGGGTCTGGGATGTCTTCTCGGGACAGGAACTCGGCAACGGGTTGCAGTTTGCAGGAACAACCGACGGTTGGAGGCGCATGGCGCATAAGGTCGCGGATCAGGTTTATACCCGGATCACGGGAGAGGGCGCCTATTTCGACAGCCGTGTCGCGTTTGTGTCGGAGAGCGGCCCAAAGGATCAACGGCGCAAACGGTTGGCCATAATGGATTACGACGGCGCTAATGTGCAGTATCTGACCGACAGCGCAGCGATTGTTCTGGCGCCTCGGTTCTCACCGGCGGGCGACCAGTTGCTCTATACCAGCTACGAGACCGGTCAGCCGCGTATTTACGTTCTGGATGTCGGCCGCGTGAAGCGGCAAGAGTTGAAAACGCAGGAAGGCACCATGAGTTTCTCACCGCGCTTCTCTCCGGATGGTCGTTCAATTGTTTACTCGTTGACCCAAGGCGGAAACACGGATTTGTGGAAAATGGATCTGGCCTCGGGCCAGAGCGTGCGGCTGACCAACACGCCGGCAATTGAAACTGCCCCCAGCTATGCGCCGGATGGCAGCCGGATTGTGTTCGAAAGCGACCGATCCGGCACCCCGCAGCTTTACATCATGCCCGCCAACGGAGGCGAGGCAACGCGGATCAGTTTTGGGCAAGGCCGCTATGGCACGCCGGTCTGGTCTCCGCGTGGTGACTTGATTGCCTTTACCAAGCAGAACAAAGGTCGCTTCCACATCGGTGTTATGCGCACGGATGGCAGCGAAGAGCGCCTTTTGACCGCCTCGTTCCTGGACGAAGGTCCCACATGGTCGCCAAACGGGCGGGTCATCATGTTCACCCGCGAAACGCAGGGGGCAAGCGGTCGATCGACGCTTTACTCTGTGGATATTTCGGGCCGTAACTTGCGTCCTGTTAGAACGCCGGATGGCGGTAGCGACCCGTCTTGGGGGCCACTGCAGAATTGATCGGAACTGACAGCAGGTAAAGTTCACAACAAACCCGCAATGTGATAGAAGCGCGGCAATAAACAACGAAACACGAGGCACTTGAGATGAAACTGTTGAGCAAAGTCGCGGCAATTGGGGCGCTGACCCTGATTGCGGCCTGTTCCAATAATGATCCGTCGGCTCTTGGTGGCGGCGCTGGTGGCAGCGGCGCGCTGGTTCCGGGCTCACCCAGTGATCCGCGCTCACCGGCTTATTTCCAGCAGACAGTTGGTGACCGGGTTCTGTTCGCGGTCGATCAGTCCACGCTCAGCCCGCAGGCGCAGACGATTCTGCAAGGGCAGGCCGATTGGCTGCTCGCCAATCCGGATTTTGTCGCCAATATCGAAGGCCATGCGGACGAGCAGGGCACGCGCGAATACAACCTTGCGCTTGGAGCTCGTCGGGCCAATGCGGCGCGGGAGTATCTGATCTCACGCGGGGTGGCAGGCAACCGGTTGACCACCGTCAGCTATGGCAAGGAACGCCCGATCGAAATTTGCAGCACCGAGGATTGCTATTCGAAAAACCGCCGCGCGGTGACGGTGCTGACCGGTTCAACCTTGGGGTAAGATGATGCGAATTGCAGGTTTGGTTCTGGCGGCGGTCGTGACCGTCGCTGGTATGGCACAGGCACAGGATCAGCAGACGCTGGCGGATATCCGTCAGGAATTAACCGTGCTGCATGTGGAAATTCAGCGTCTCAAGCGCGAGTTTTCAACCACTGGGTCCCCCGCGCCAAACCTGTCTGGCAGTTCCGTGCTTGAGCGCGTTGATGCGATCGAGGCAGAATTGCAGCGCCTGACACGCCAGACCGAGCAGTTGAACCAAAGGGTGCAGAATGTCGTGACCGATGGCACCAACCGTATCGGTGATTTGGAGTTTCGTCTGGTTGAACTTGAAGGCGGTGATCTGAGCGCGTTGGGTGAAACCTCAACGCTGGGTGGTGAGACATCGACCGATGTGGCTGTGGCACCCACCCCCAACCCTACGCAACCCACGGTCACTGATCAGGGTGAGCTTGCAGTCGGTGAACAAGCGGATTTTGATGCCGCTTCGCAGGCCCTGGTGGATGGAGATTTCCAGACCGCGGCCGATCTGTTTGCGCAATTCGACCAGTCCTATCCGGGCAGCCCGCTGGCGAGCCAAGCCAACCTGCGGCGCGGGCAGGCGCTGAAAGGGGTGGGCGATACACGCGAAGCGGCGCGCGCCTTTCTGGCCAGCTTCACGGGCGACTCCGAAGGGCCTCTGGCACCCGAGGCGTTGTTTGAGTTGGGCGCAGCGCTTGGACAGCTGGGCCAAACCGATCAGGCTTGCATCACTCTCGGCGAAGTTGGCGTTCGGTTTCCGGCATCGGCACCAGCTGCTTCGGCCACACAGGAAATGGCAACGCTGGGCTGTTCTTGACCTCTGACGCCGATACGCTTCGGGCCAATTTGCGGGCAGGTCTGCCCGATCCACTGCCGCGCCGTCTGGGGGTGGCGGTATCAGGGGGCAGTGATTCGACTGCCCTGTTGCGATTACTTGTTGATATCGCGCGACAAGAGCAGATCGAGCTGTTTGCGGCGACCGTTGATCACGGCCTGCGAGCTGAATCTGCGTCAGAGGCCTTGGCTGTCGCAACCCTGGCGCAGCGCTTAGGCATTCCTCATGAAACGCTGAAATGGCAGGGGTGGGATGGATCCGGAAATCTGCAGGATCAGGCGCGGCGTGCGAGATACCGGTTGCTGGTCGCGTGGGCCGAATCGAAGGGCCTAGAGGCAGTTGCGCTGGGCCACACGGAGGATGATCAGGCTGAAACGGTACTGATGCGGCTGGCCCGTGCTTCGGGCGTTTCGGGGCTTTCGGCCATGGCTCTATCGCGAAAAGAAGGTCTGGTCACATTGCTGCGCCCATTGCTGTCCACGACACGCTCCGATCTTCGGGAATATCTGACTGCGCAAGGTATTTCGTGGATTGATGATCCGTCGAATCAGGACTCTCGTTTTGACCGGATCAAAGCCCGCCAGGCACTTTCCGGATTAAATCAAATCGGGATCACGGCAGAGTCATTATCACGGGTCGCTGAAAATATGGCGCAAGCGCGTGAAGCATTGGCGCAATACGCGCAAGAATCCGCTTTCCGGTGCATGACGGTGACGGATGGCGATCTTTGCATTGATCGCGAAGGTTTCGAAACTCTGCCCGAAGAAATCCGTCGTCGGCTTGTGACCGCGTCTGTTTCATGGATCGCAGGGGGAGAGTATCCGCCACGACACAAAGCGGTGGATCAAGTGTTGGATTCGATATCGTCTGCTCAGACGGCCACCCTTAGGGGCTGTATTTTTACCCCGGAAGGCAAAAAAACTTGGATTTGCAGAGAGCTAAACGCCGTCAGCAATCAGCACGCGCGCCCCTCAGAACCTTGGGACAGGCGTTGGATTATGTCCGGGCCAAAAACTGAAGTTGCGGAAATCCGGGCGCTTGGTGAGGATGGTATATTGCAGCTGGAAAACTGGCGCTCTGTGGGCAAACCTCGCGCTGCAGTGTTGTCGACGCCCTCGGTTTGGGCCGAAGGCACTCTATTGGCTGCACCCCTGGTCGGTTTTGCAAACGAATGGCGCGCCGAACTGCTTCCAGAAAGGTCCGACTTCGATGCGGTGATTTTATCTCATTGAACCTGCCACAATCCTCTCTATTTTAAGGAACAACCCCGGCAGGTCCCCACCTGCCGAAACCTTTCGGGAGATTTTCCTTGGGCAACGCTCGCAACATCGCCTTCTGGGTCGTTCTGTTTCTGCTGATCCTGGCACTGTTCAACCTATTCAGTGGACCCAGCGGGTCGCTTCAGAACAATGAACGCACCTATTCCGAATTCGTCAGCGCCGTGGACGCCGGAGACGTCACCAGCGTCACGCTGGATGGCGAACAGATCCGCTATCGCACGAATGAGAATCAGGACTTTGTCACCATCAAACCCACCGATGCCGAGGTGACGAAGCTGCTGATCGACAAGAACATCCCCGTACGTGCTGAAAAACAGCAGCAATCGGGTTTCCAGTCGTTCCTGATCACGCTGCTGCCTTTCCTGCTGCTGATCGGTGTCTGGGTCTATTTTATGAACCGGATGCAGGGTGGCGGCAAAGGTGGTGCGATGGGTTTTGGCAAGTCCAAGGCCAAGATGCTGACCGAAAAGCATGGCCGGGTGACGTTCGACGACGTTGCGGGCATCGACGAGGCCAAGGAAGAGCTGGAAGAGATCGTGGAATTCCTGCGCAACCCGCAGAAATTTTCGCGTTTGGGCGGTAAGATTCCCAAAGGCGCGCTGCTTGTGGGCCCTCCGGGCACTGGTAAGACGCTGCTTGCCCGTGCGATTGCGGGCGAGGCAGGTGTGCCGTTCTTTACGATCTCGGGTTCCGATTTCGTTGAAATGTTCGTTGGTGTTGGTGCATCGCGTGTGCGTGACATGTTCGAGCAAGCCAAGAAGAACGCGCCTTGTATCGTCTTCATCGATGAAATTGACGCCGTGGGGCGCCATCGTGGTGCTGGCTATGGCGGCGGAAACGACGAACGCGAACAGACCCTCAACCAGCTGCTGGTTGAGATGGACGGTTTCGAGGCCAATGAAGGCGTGATCATTCTGGCTGCCACCAACCGGAAGGACGTTCTGGACCCCGCGCTGCTGCGTCCGGGCCGGTTTGACCGTAACGTGACCGTCGGCAACCCCGACATCAAAGGCCGTGAAAAAATTCTGGGCGTTCACGCGCGCAAGACGCCTCTGGGTCCCGATGTCGATCTGCGCATCATCGCGCGCGGCACGCCGGGCTTTTCGGGTGCTGATCTGGCGAACCTCGTGAACGAGGCCGCATTGATGGCCGCCCGCGTCGGTCGTCGCTTTGTCACCATGGAGGACTTTGAGAACGCCAAAGACAAGGTGATGATGGGGGCTGAGCGCCGTTCGATGGTGCTGACGCAGGACCAGAAGGAAAAAACCGCCTATCACGAGGCCGGCCATGCCGTTGTGGGTCTGGAACTGCCGCTGTGCGATCCGGTCTATAAAGCGACCATCATTCCGCGCGGTGGAGCGCTGGGTATGGTTGTGTCGCTGCCCGAAATGGATCGTCTGAACTATCATCGCGATGAGTGTGAGCAGAAGCTGGCCATGACCATGGCCGGTAAAGCCGCTGAAGTGATCAAGTATGGTGAGGACCACGTCTCGAATGGCCCTGCGGGCGATATCATGCAGGCCAGCCAGTTGGCGCGCGCCATGGTGATGCGCTGGGGCATGTCCGACAAGGTCGGCAACATCGACTATGCCGAGGCGCATGAAGGCTATCAGGGCAACACCGCCGGGTTCTCGGTATCGGCCCATACCAAAGAGCTGATCGAAGAAGAGGTAAAGCGCCTGATCCAGCAAGGCTATGAACGCGCGCACAAGATCCTGACCGACAAGAACGAGGAATGGGAGCGACTGGCGCAAGGCCTGCTTGAGTATGAGACCCTGACCGGCGAGGAGATCAAGCGCGTCATGAATGGCGAACCGCCCACCGAAAGCGATGATGAGGGTGACAGCCCCGATGAGGGCAACGCCCCCAGCGTAACTGCCATCCCGAAGACCAAGTCCAAGAAATCGCCGCCAGATGGCGGGATGGAACCAGAACCCACTGCATAATTGCAAAACCCGGAGCCAGCCTCCGGGTTTTCTCTTTTCATCAGGGCGTTGCTGGGCATTATGCCTGCTAACCTGTCATTGAAGGGGGCGCCTCATGCCATTCTTGCGTGAAACAGAATATTCAGCCAAGGTGGTATGGCTGGGCTATGTTCCAGCAGGCCAGTCTTTGCGGGCCAAGCCTGTCAACGCTTTGGATCTGAATTTTGATGGCGTTCAGGGGGAACGGCATCAGGGGCTCAATCGGGCGTCCTGTGTTCGGGTAGCGAATCTCTATCAAAAGGGCACCGAGATCCGGAATGTGCGGCAACTGTCAGTGCTGTCGGCAGAGGAATTGGGTGATATTGCGGCTGAGATGGAGTTGGCAACGCTTGATCCGTCTTACCTTGGGGCTTCGATTGTCCTAAAGGGCATTCCCGATTTCTCTCATATCCCTCCGTCGTCGCGGTTGAAGGCCGAGAGCGGGTTGACGATCACTGTGGACATGGAAAACGCCCCCTGCGTTCTTCCGGGCCGCGAGATCGAGGCGGATCACACCGGTTACGGGGCGGCATTCAAACCTGCGGCCAAAGGGCGACGCGGGATAACGGCTTGGGTCGAACGCCCGGGAGCTCTGAAACGCGGCGACAAGATGCAATTGTTTGTGCCGGATCAGCCCCTTTGGAACCCATAGGTTCAATCCGTTTCCGATTTGCGCATTACGATTTCTCGCAACGCCGTTTCGCGGCATGAAAATGTCGGAATCCTTAGCCATCAGTGTTGTGTACATCAGTATATGTTGCGCAGCGCCGACGCCCGTGCGTCGGTTTTGCACGGAATTCAATCAGGGACCCTGCCCAATGAGCTACAAATCCGACATTGAGATTGCCCGCGAGGCGAACAAAAAGCCGATTCAGGAAATCGGCGCGAAGCTGGGTATCTCCAGCGATGATCTGCTGCCTTACGGCCATGACAAGGCCAAAGTCAGCCAGGACTTCATCAACTCGGTACAGGACCGCGAAGACGGCAAGCTGATCCTGGTGACCGCGATCAACCCAACCCCCGCAGGTGAAGGCAAGACCACCACCACCGTAGGTCTGGGCGACGGCTTGAACCGCATCGGAAAGAACGCGATGATCTGTATCCGCGAAGCTTCGCTTGGCCCGAACTTCGGTATGAAGGGCGGCGCCGCAGGTGGCGGTTACGCGCAGGTTGTTCCGATGGAAGAAATGAACCTGCACTTCACAGGTGACTTCCACGCCATCACCTCGGCCCACTCGCTGCTGTCGGCGATGATCGACAACCATATCTATTGGGGTAACGAGCAGGAAATCGACACACGCCGCGTTGCATGGCGCCGCGTCGTCGACATGAACGACCGTGCTCTGCGTCAGATCACGGCGTCTCTGGGCGGCGTGTCGAATGGTTTCCCGCGTGAAGCAGGCTTTGACATCACCGTGGCGTCCGAAGTCATGGCGATCCTCTGCTTGGCAAACGACTTGAAAGATCTGGAGAAGCGTCTGGGCGACATCATCGTTGCTTACCGCCGCGACAAGACCCCGGTTTACTGCCGCGATATCAAGGCAGAAGGTGCAATGACCGTTCTGTTGAAAGACGCGATGCAGCCGAACCTGGTGCAGACGCTGGAAAACAACCCGGCCTTCGTCCACGGCGGCCCGTTTGCAAACATCGCGCACGGCTGTAACTCGGTTATCGCAACCAAAACCGCTCTGAAAGTGGCCGACTATGTTGTCACCGAAGCGGGATTTGGTGCTGACCTCGGTGCCGAGAAGTTCATGAACATTAAGTGCCGCAAGGCGGGTATTGCTCCGTCGGCAGTGGTACTGGTTGCCACCGTGCGCGCGATGAAAATGAATGGCGGTGTGGCCAAGGCTGACTTGGGTGCGGAAAACGTTGACGCTGTGAAATCAGGTTGCGCCAACCTGGGTCGCCACATCGAAAACGTCAAATCCTTCGGTGTTCCGGTTGTCGTCGCGATCAACCACTTCGTCACCGACACCGATGACGAAGTTCAGGCGGTCAAGGACTACTGCGGCGAGCATGGTGTTGAGGCGATCCTGTCGCGTCACTGGGAACTGGGTTCGGATGGCTCTGCGCCTCTGGCCGAAAAAGTTGTCGAAATCGTCGAAAACGGCGCCGCGAACTTCTCACCGATCTACCCAGACGACATGCCGCTGTTCGAGAAGATCGAAACTATCGCCAAGCGTATCTATCGCGCCGACGAAGTTCTGGCCGACAACAAGATCCGCAACCAACTGCGCGAATGGGAAGAAGCGGGCTATGGCAACCTGCCGGTCTGCATGGCGAAAACACAGTATTCGTTCTCGACCGACCCAACCCTGCGTGGCGCGCCCACCGGCCATTCGGTTCCGGTGCGTGAGGTGCGCCTGAGCGCCGGTGCTGGTTTCATCGTCGTTGTCTGTGGTGAGATCATGACCATGCCCGGTCTGCCGCGCAAACCGGCAGCCGAAACCATCTGCCTTAACGACGCAGGTGAGATCGAGGGCTTGTTCTAAGCGCTCAAATAAGACATCTCGTGGTCCGGGGATATCCCCGGGCCGCAGGAGACCAAAATGCCCACTCTGATACCTCCGCAAGACTGTCATTCGATGCAGGAATTGCGGCCTCAGATCGACAAGCTGGACCGCCAATTGATTGGATTGCTGGTAACGCGCGCAACCTATATCGACCGCGCGTCGCAGCTGAAACCCGGCGAGGGCCTGCCCGCCCGCATCCCGGAACGTGTCGAAGATGTGGTGCAGCGCGTCCGCAAGAGCTCGGATGAGTTGGGTATGGACCCCGATCTTGCCGAAAAGCTCTGGCGTATACTGATTGATTGGTCGATTGCCCGCGAAGAACGCGTGCTCGGCCCAGACTGAAGAAACGGGCGCCTAGTGCGCCCGATCCGTTTTGTGAAAGAAGGGATCAAAGAATGGTAGCGCAGGTTATCGACGGAAAGGCCTTTGCCGCCAAAGTGCGCGCACAGGTGGCTGACCAGGTTGCAAAGCTGAAAGAAGAGAACGGCATCACCCCCGGTCTGGCGGTGGTTCTGGTAGGTGAAGACCCGGCCAGTCAGGTCTATGTCCGTTCTAAGGGCAAGATGACCGTCGAGGTCGGCATGAACTCGTACGAGCACAAGCTGGATGTGGACACGTCCGAGGCGGACCTGCTGGCGCTGATTGACAAACTGAACAATGACCCTGCGGTGCACGGCATTCTGGTGCAACTGCCGCTGCCCAAGCATCTGAACGAAGATCTGGTGATCAACTCGATCGATCCGGCAAAGGATGTGGACGGGTTCCACATCTCGAATGTGGGCCTGCTGGGAACAGGTCAGAAGTCAATGGTGCCGTGCACTCCGCTGGGCTGTCTGATGATGTTGCGCGATCACCACGGCTCTTTGTCCGGCATGGATGCTGTAGTGATCGGTCGGTCGAACATCGTGGGTAAGCCGATGGCGCAGTTGCTTCTGGGCGACAGTTGCACCGTGACCATCGCGCATAGCCGCACCAAAGACCTTCCCGATGTTGTGCGCCGTGCTGATATTGTGGTCGCCGCAGTTGGTCGCCCCGAGATGGTTCCGGGTGACTGGATCAAGGAAGGCGCAACCGTGATCGATGTCGGCATCAACCGGATCGAACGCGACGGCAAGAACAAGCTGGTTGGCGACGTTGACTACGCAACTGCGGCAGAACGCGCTGGTGCGATTACCCCTGTTCCCGGCGGAGTTGGCCCTATGACGATCGCCTGCCTTCTTGCGAACACGCTCACCGCGGCTTGCCGCGCAAACGGCTTGCCTGAACCTGAAGGTCTGACTGCTTAATAGCAGCCTCGGTGTTCAATCCGGGTGCAACGTCCATGATTGAATTGGCCGGAGAGCGAAAAGCTCTCCGGCCTTTTTCATTAGATTAGGATATTTGTATAACTACATCTTGACTTGACCTAGCGTCGGTCGGTGATAATCCTTCTATTCCAGCCGTTTAAGGGGTTATAATCCTGTCTGTTCGTGTTTCATGGTTTTACCTTTGGCGAGGTGCGTTACCTGGTATGATGAAGCTGAGTCCGATCCTCTCGTTAATAAGCCTTCAACGGGTAGTGGCGGGCCTCGTTTTTATTCCTTTATTGGCGTATTCCTTTGCCCCCTTTCGGGATATGACACTGCCATTCAGTCAGCGGATGGTGTTCTGGACAGGTGTTATGCTGCTCGCGCTTGCAGCGACTTGGTCGGCTGGAAAGTTGGTACGCGAACGGCTCAATCGATCAGGATTGCTGGTGCGTGATTTTGCCTTCGTCCTGTTGATCCTGACATTGTTTGCCCCGTCGCTGTGGTTGCTGACCTGGGTTCTGTTCACGCTAAATGGATTGATGGCACCGGGCATATTGAAAGTCGCCCCTTATGGTCTTCTCTTCGCCACCGGACTTTTTCTGGTGCGTCAACGGGAAGAAACTGCAGCACCGGTATTCGAACCCAGACCACGTCTTTTCAATCGTTTGCCCGCCACTTTCGAGGGGCAGGTTTATCGCTTAACCGTGCGCGATCACTATGTCGACGTGGTCACGTCCGATGGCACGTTTACAATCCGCTCGCGCTTTACCGACGCGATTGCCGAGATGGAGCCGGTACAAGGCCATTGTACGCACCGTTCTCACTGGGTCGTGGATTCGGCGATTGTTGGGGTCGAAAAAGAAAAGGGAAAATCCTTTTTGTACCTCAGCAACGGCGATCAGGTTCCTGTCAGCAGGAAATACAAGCAACAGCTCGTGGACGACGGGTTGCTCTAGAACCTATCTGGGCATCGGGATGAGTTGAGGCTGCGCACCGGTCAGAATTGCCCGCGCATCCGGTGCCATGATGCCGCTCAGAGCCTCTGCTGAACTGCGCAACCCCCCAGTGTAAGCGCCATAAGCTGGAAGGATCAGACGTGATTGATCCAGCAAAAAAGCCGGGCGGGTGATCGAGCGCCCTCGGGCATTCAGGTTAACTTTGGGGTGGTAGTGGCCCGAGATTTCACCTGCGCTGTTTTGCTGGGCGATATGGCGAAAAATCAGATCGTGGCAAGCCCACTCGGACAGATGTGTGCCGCCCATTTCTACCGGGCCGGGGTCATGGTTCCCCTCGATCCAGATCCAACGTCGACCAGCCTGCATGGCGGTGATCTGTTGCCTATCCTCAGCAGCCAACGCGCCCGAGGCATCGAGATCGTCAAAGCTGTCCCCCAAACAGATGACCGTCGTGGCACCGGTACGGGCAAGATCACTTGCCAATCGGGTCAATGTTTCGCGGCTGTCATACGGCGGCAAGGTCGGGCCGCCCCTGCGGGCGATCCGTTCGGATTTTCCTAAATGCAGATCAGAAACACAGAGCAAGCCCTGTTCCGGCCACCATAGTGCGCCCGACCCAAGCGCAGTCAGGTCTTGGCCGGAAAATGAAAACGCGATCTTGTTCATGATCCGTTCTTCATACGATTTTGCGGATTGCGCAAGTGGTTTATGCCGGTTGCAATCCGGCGGCCTGCAGTAACCGGGCACTTTCTTCCGCAAGCAGGCGTTCCTCGGCTTCGCCCTTGACGGGGACTTTGCCAACTTCGAGGAACAGAGGCGCCGCCAGGGGTGAGACGCGGTCTAGCCGCAGCAGGTCAATCCGGTCTCCGATCCGGGCGACCATGGCTTCGATCCGTCCGAAATCGACCAACCCGCGCATGGCCTCTTCGCGGGTGATTTGCATCAGCAGATGGTCAGGATCGTATTTCAGCAAGGTGTCATAGAGGATATCTGACGAAAATGTCGCCTGCCGACCACTCTTGCGCTGCCCACCAGTGTTGCGTTCGATCAACCCCGCGATTGTGGCCGAAGCACGAAATGTGCGTTTCATCACGGCGTTACCCGCCAGCCAAGTCTCCAATCCTTCTCGTAGCGCGTCCAACTGAAATAGTGGGCGCGGATCGGTCACCGCATCCAGCCCCCAGATTAAGGTGGCATAGTCAGTGGCTACAAATCCCAGCGGCGCAAGGCCGGTTTCCTCCATGCGTTTGGTCAACAGCAAGCCCAGCGTCTGTTGCGCATTGCGGCCGGCAAATCCGTAGACGCATAGATGCTCGCGCCCCCTGTCAGGGAAGCTCTCAATCAACAGGCGGTCACTTTGCGGCAGGCGTGATATCTCGCGCTGAAGACCCAGCCATTCGGCAGTATGTCCGGGCAGTTGAGGCCAATCCGGCTGTGCGAACATCCGTAGGATTCGGTCGCTCAGCTGGGTGGACGTGGCGAACTTGGTGCCCGAAAAGGTCGCGATCTTGGGCTTGCGGTCAGCGCGGCGGCTGACCTCGACCACCATCTCTCGCAGACCCTCATAGCGGACGATCTGACCACCGATCAGAAAGGTATCACCGGGGGTTAGCGAGGCCGCGAATCCCTCCTCTACCTCACCCAGAGGCTTGCCCCCGCGATTACGCTTAAGCCGAACCTTCAGCGTGTCGGTGTCCTGAATCGTGCCAAGGTTCATGCGGATACGCTGTGCCGCCCTCGGGTCGCGCAATTGCCACGCTCCATCCGGGCGCTGCTGAAGCCTCTGCCACCGATCATAGGCTCGCAGGGCATATCCACCGGTGGCGCAGAATTCCAAACAGGCATCGAATTCAGCACGGGTGATCTGCGCATAAGGCCCGGCAGCCGTCATTTCGGCGTAGAGTGCATCTGCATCAAAGGGTCCCGCTGCGGCGGCGATCAGAATATGCTGGCACAAAACGTCCCTGGGTCCTGGCCCGCGGGGGTCGCCATCCAGATCATGTTCTTGCACAGCTTCCAGTGCAGCAACACATTCGACCACTTCGAACCGGTTGGCTGGGACGAGAATAGCTTTGGAAGGGGCATTGTAGCGGTGATTTGCGCGCCCGATCCGCTGCACCAGCCGCTTGACGTTCTTCGGCGCGCCGATCTGGATCACCAGATCCACATCGCCCCAGTCGATCCCCAGATCGAGGCTGCCGGTGCAGACAATTGCCCTCAGATCACCCCTGACCATCGCAGCCTCGACCCGTTCGCGTTGTTGCCGATCCAGACTGCCGTGGTGAATACCAATGGGCAGAGCGTCGTCGTTGGCGAGCCAGAGGTTGTGAAAGAAAATCTCGGCCTGCGCCCGAGTATTGTGAAAGATAAGTGTCGTCTTGTGCTTTTTGATCTGCTCCATCACAGCGGGGATGGAATAGGCTGCGCCACCGCCCGACCATGGCGGCATCTCTTGTGTTTGCAGCATCGAGATATCGGGGTCAGGGCCGGGATCAGCCTGAATAACTCGGCAAGGATTGGGATTGCGGGCTAGAAATCGTGCGATGCCTTCGGGGTCTTCAACCGTGGCGGACAAGCCTACGCGGCGCAGATCGGGGCAGAGTGTCTGCAATCGTGCGAGCGCCAGCATCAATTGATCCCCCCGTTTGCTTTCTGCAAGTGCATGTATTTCGTCGACAACAATGCGCTGGACCCCAGCAAACATGCGCGGAGCATCTTCGTATGAAGTAAGTAACGCCAGACTTTCGGGCGTGGTCAGCAGGATATGTGGAGGATCGGCGCGCTGGCGTTTCTTCTGCGTGGCCGATGTGTCGCCGGTGCGATCTTCGATCCGAATTGGCAGGCCGATTTCCTCGACGGGAACGCGCAGATTGCGCCTGATATCCGCTGCCAGCGCCTTGAGAGGAGACACATAAAGCGTGTGCAATCCGTCATGCTGCCCTTCGGCCAACTCGGCCAGGGAAGGTAGAAAACCGGCCATGGTTTTGCCGCCACCAGTTGGAGCGATAAGAAGGGTCGCGGGATCATTCGCCCGCTCAAACATTTCTTGCTGATGCGGATGAATCGACCAGCCTTTGTTCGAAAACCAGTTTTGGATTGCCGGAGGAATCTGCACCATCCGACGAACCTAGCGCAGCCCTCAGGCCATGGAAACCAGGACCAGGGGATCAGTGAATGATCTTTTCTTCCTTCACGAACATGTTGGCCCAGGCTCGGTCGATCAGGTCCGGACTCATCTGATACGGGATACCCTCAAACTCGCAGATTGAGATCATCTGGTCGATCAGGAAGATCGGCTGATAGTTTGCGTAGATGTTGTTGATGGTCGGGTATTTGACCTTCAGCAAATGCACTAGCGCCGCCTCGTCTAGTGGCATACCGCGCTTGCGGGCGACCATGGCAAAGATCTTCAGGAAGTTCTCTTGGTTCGGGCCGTCGATTTTGATCTTGAAGAAAATCCGGCGCAGGGCCGCTTGGTCGAAAATCTCATTCGGGTGGAAGTTGGTCGAAAATATAACCAGCGTGTCGAATGGTACTTCGAACTTCTCACCCGATTGCAGGCCAAGGATATCCTTGCTTTCTTCAAGCGGAACAATCCAGCGGTTGATCAGGGCCTGAGGGGGCTCTGCCTGACGTCCAAGGTCGTCCACGATGAAGATGCCGCCGGTGGATTTCAGCTGCAAAGGCGCCTGATAGGTACGCGCGGTGGGGTTGTAGACCAAATCCAGCATGCTCAGTGACAGTTCACCACCAGTCACAACGGTGGGACGTTCGCATTGAACATAGCGAGTGTCGAACCGCTTGCGACGGCGCAGACTGTTGGGATCGTCCTCTTCTTGCTCGATCGCGGTGTGCACGATCGGGTCGTAGACCGTAATCACCTGACCGGCATATTCGATTGCGCGCGGAACATAGACGTTGTCCCCCAAAGCATCACGAATGCCGTTCGAGATCGAGGATTTACCATTGCCCGGAGGGCCATACATCAGAATTGAGCGACCGGCGCTGACCGCCGGGCCCAGATGATCCAGCAGGCTGTCGGGCAGAACAAGATGGCCCATCGCGCCGGTTAGCTGGTCGCGGGTGACTTGAATGTTGCGGATCGACTGGCGCTTGACCTGCTCGCGGTAAACATCGAGCGGCACGGGCATCGCGCCGAAATACTCAGACTGGCTCAACGCGTCCAGCGCCCGGGCCTTGCCTGCATCGGTCAGCTGATAGCCCATTTCATTGCCGGAGTTGGCGTTCAGAGTCCCGGTCGCTTCAAGCAGTTTCTGCTCGCGTGCGATATCAACTAGTTCCTGTGTCACGGACCCGGGCAGACAGATGGCACCCGCAATTTCGCTGACCGTATCCACGTTCTTGCGAAAGACGGTCTTCAACAGAATGTCCCGCATCATCACCAGCGGAAGTTGCATTTCTCCCAGGCCTTTAGGGGCAGGGGGGGCAATCACAGAGGAGGTCTGCATATTCATGAGCGGGGCTCGTCCATCCAAAAATCACGCAAAAGGCCCTTGCGGGGCCGCTTTGGAAGAATTTGGCGCGGATTTGTGGCAGGACAAAGGCGCGGGCAAGGCGCGCTGATGATTGTTCACGATCCGTGGATTATGCCCAAAATCAAATAAACAACGAGGCTGCCAGCCAGCGTCAGACCCATAGGGAACTGTTTGCCGCGATCCCAGCTTTCCCAATGTGGTGCGATCTGGCGCAGCCGGGTGTATTTCGCCAACCGGTGGGCAAAGAACGCTCCCAGCAGAGTTGCCGTCAGAATCACCATGACCCACATCAGGTCACCGACCCAGACAAACGCTGCGGCTGCGGCACAGAACTTCGCGTCTCCGGCCCCCATCACACCAGCTGCATTTAGCACGATGCCGATAACAAGAACGACAACCATGTGAAGCAGCTGCCATCCGTAGACAGGCAGGGTCAGGGTTAACGGCCCGATGTTGCCGGGGATCCACGGACCGGACCACGGTGGCAATGCGATAAGCCCGACGATGAGATAAACAACCGCCAGCGCGACGACAGCGTGGTTCTTGATCCGCATCTCACGCATATCCGTAAAGGCAACGTAGAAACAGATCGGCAGAACAAAAGGTAGAAACCAGGCCGCCGCTGCCGCTGGTATGATCATGGATCAGGCGTCCTCAAGGGCCCGAAGCGAGCGGACCGCCTCGTCATAATGCTGCGGGTGGGTGGAAATCGCCTCGCGATAGAGGTTCTTGGCCAGGTTGATATTCCCCTGTTTCACGGCTGAAATGGCCATGGTGTTCAACAGTTTCGCCCGTTCGGTCTGCGTCATTGGGACAACAGGGACGCTGTAGTTGCCTTGCGCGCTGCGCGCCAGAACAAGGTTGTTCTTGGCGGTGAACATAGAATTGTCCTGCCTAATGGCGTCGGTAAACAGCCGCTCGGCTTCCGCATATTGCCCGCGCGTTAGTTTGGAATAGCCCCAGTTGTTCATGACTCCGGCAGGGCGGGTCGTCAGGCCCACCGCGGTTTCGTAGTAATGGTCGGCGCGATTCCAGTCTTTTTTGGCATCTGCCACCAGCGCTTCAAGCCGATACCGTTTAAAGGTTTCATATGTAGGGGGGATCTTGTCCAATGTCGCCTTTGCGCCATCCCAGTTGCCGCTGCGAATCTGAGCATCAGCGTATTCGACACGGTCGGCGTTGTTGGCCCCTTTCATGCTCAGCACACGTTTCCACGCGGCGGAAGCTTCAGTGCTGCGCTTTGCACGGGTCAGCGTGATCGCTAGTCCTCGTTGCAGGTCGATGCGGTCGGGGTTCTTGGCGGCCGCACTTTGGAAATAGGTCACCGCCTCATTGGGATCGGCCGCATTCAGCATCACGTCATTCAGGTTGGTCTCGTCGATAACGTTCACTTCCTGAAAAGTACGTTCAACCTTTTCCTCTTCGGTTTCCTTTGCGCAGGCGGCCAAAACCAGCCCGCACGCCAGCATCGTCGGAATCAAGAAGGGTTGGCGCATTTTTGTGCGTCCTTTACTGCTCTGCCTCTATTACTGGATTTTACGCAGAACAAATTGCCCGTTGCCGCGCTGCTCCAGTTCAAATTCTTGTTCTTGTGGGGTATTATTAACAGGATTTTCCATTTTTGCGAGTGCTAACCGCAGATTGTCGCGGATTGCGTCACTTTCGCCATTGTCCAGCGCATAGGCTCTGCGGAACATCTGCGCGGCTTCGGCATATTCGCCCGTTTCCACCAAGAAGACACCCAGGTTGTTCCATGCCACAGGCCACTCGGGATCGTCCTCGACAGCACGACGCAATAGCGGTTCAGCTTGGCCAATCCGGCGCAATCCCAAATTAGCTGTCCCAAGCGAAGTCAGGATTTGCGGGGTCATACCCTGTTGCAACGCGGCACGGGTGAAGGATTCAAGTGCAAGCTCATATTCGCCCGCCGCCATCAATCGGTTTCCGACCGTCACCTCATCTACCGCAGGCCCATCAGGATCGACGCCAGGGGCAAACGGATCGTCTGTCGCGCCTGTTTCAGTGCAAGAGGCCACCATGGTGAAAACCATGGCGGCCGGAATTGTCATACGAAGGTGCCAACAACCTGATTTGGCAACCCAGCGAAGAAGCGGGAAGGCGTTATCGGTTTCCAAACTCCATAATACCTTTTGCCGAAGGTCCAACAAGGATGACCAGCAGAGGAGGGACGGTCAACATCATTGTCGCAAGCGTCATTTTGGTTGGCAACTTATTCGCTGCCTCTTCGGCGCGCATCACGCGTTTGTCACGCATTTCATCGGCATAAACCCGCAACGCTTCGGCAATGGATGTCCCGAATGTCGCCGATTGGATCATCACGGTGACGAACGCGCTAACGTCCTGAACGCCGCATCGCGTCGCGAAGTCGCGCAAAACGGTGTCTTTTTCTTTACCCGCTTTCATTTCGTAGGCGACAACCTCGAACTCAAGCGCGATGTCTGGGTAAGATGCTTTCATCTCGGACGCGACCCTTACAATGGCCTGATCCAGGGACTGCCCGGCCTCGACGCATACCAACATCAGATCGAGCGTATCAGGAAAACCTTTTACGATCGCTTCCTTGCGTTCCTCTACGCGCCGCGTGATCCAGTATCTAGGCACGAAGTATCCCGCAGTACCAGGTCCAAGTACGCGTATGAGGATTTGTGTTGAGTCAATTTCCTGATCGCCGGCAAACACGGTAACCAGTGAGACGCCGATCAGTATTCCGATTATGCCCAATGCGAACTGAGCGAAGTGATAGAAACGAACCGCGTCCTTGGACTGGTAGCCGGCTTGCCGTAGCTTAAGCTGAACAGCGGTATACTCTTCCTCATTCTTTGGTTCGAGGAAATTGGCAAATTTTTCAAGCTGCTCGTTTCGGCTGGCGGTTCTGAGCCGTTCTTTCTTCTCTTTTTTATTGTTTTTGGGCGGTGAATTTGACCGCTGCAACTTCTTTAGTGGGTCCTCCGGCTGGTTCAGCATCAGCGGGATTGTGACAAGGATCATGAACAATCCCAAAACACCCACGACAATCAGCGGACCGAATTCACCCAAGTTCTGCTTCAACAGTTCATTGATCTGGTTCAAAAATTCCATCTTTGGGCCTCTTAAACCTTAATGTCGGTCAGGATACGCATGACGATCAGGTTCAAGGTCAGCGTGATGCCGACGAAGAAACATGCCGGAATGAAAAGCGGATCGTCTATCACGGCGTCGTAATAGTTCGGATCTTTGACCATGATGAACAGCAGACAGGCGACCGGGAAGCCCGACAGGAATTTGCCCGACCATTTGGCTTCTGCGGTGATGGCGTTCACCCGGCGGAACAGTCGGAAACGTGCGCGGATCACCTTGGCCAATCCGGCCAAAATATCGGCAAGGTTCCCCCCCGATTGCTGCTGGATCGAAACGGCGACGGCCAAAAACCGTAAATCCTGCATGTCCAGCCGCTCTGCCATATCCTTGAGTGCTTCACCGACATCCCGGCCATAAGCGGATTCATCCGAGATAACACCGAACTCTGTCGCAAGGGGGTCCTCGACCTCGTTAGCAACGATTTGGATCGAAGAAACAAATGGGTTTCCGACGCGAAGTGACCGAACCATCAGTTCCACCGCGTCGGGCAATTGTTCTTCAATCAAGGCCATACGTTTATTGGCTTTGTTATTGACCCAAGCGTACACCGCTCCGACCCCGATCGCGACCGATAGAGCCGCCCGAAGCGTCGGTTCGGTAGCTGTTCCTACGCTCAAACCTACAAAAGCCAGCCCTGAAACCAGTGCCATGATCACAATCAACTGCCGAGGAGAGAAGGCGATCGCCGCCTTCTGCGCCTTGTCTGCCAATAGCGAGTAGAGCGGTATGCTCTGCGACTTCATGTGCTGCTGCATTTCCTTGCGCAGCTGCTCCAGTACTTGCTCGCGCCCGACGCCCTTATCGATCATGTCCAGCCTGCGATTGACGCGGCTGTTCAGGCTGATCGATTTTCCGAATGCGACGAGATAGATACCTTCGACCAGGGCAAAGACCCCGACGAAAATCACGATGTAGATGAGCGCCTCGACAGGCAGTTGCATATCTTGGTTCTCCTACATCGTGGTTGGATCGTAGATCGAGGCGGGCAGATCGAAGCCCCACAGACGGAAGCGCTCGGAATAGTGGCTGCGCACACCTGTGGCGGTGAAATGACCGATGATCTTGTTGTCTGGGGTCAGGCCAACACGTTGAAATTTAAATATTTCCTGCATCGAGATGACGTCACCTTCCATGCCGGTAATTTCGGTGATTGATGTCATCCGGCGCGAACCATCCTGCAGACGGCTGGCCTGAACGATCAGATTCACAGCCGACGAGATCTGGCTGCGGACCGCTTTGATCGGCATTTCGATCCCCGCCATGGCGATCATGTTTTCAAGACGCGAGATACCGTCACGGGCCGAGTTCGCGTGGATCGTGGTCATTGATCCGTCGTGGCCGGTATTCATGGCCTGCAGCATATCGATCACTTCGGCGCCACGGGTCTCGCCCACGATGATGCGGTCGGGGCGCATCCGCAGGGCGTTTTTCAAACAATCGCGCGGACTGACCTCGCCTTTGCCTTCAACGTTGGGCGGGCGGCTTTCCATCCGGCCAACATGTGTCTGCTGCAGCTGAAGTTCCGCCGTATCCTCAATGGTCAGAATGCGCTCGGCGTCGTCGATAAAGCTCGACAGCGCGTTCAGCGTTGTCGTTTTACCGGAACCGGTACCGCCCGAAACAATGATATTCAGACGAGTCGACACGGCGGCTTGCAGATAGGCTGCCATTTCTTCGGTAAACGCACCGAAATTGACCAGATCGTCGATGCCGAGCTTGTCTTTCTTAAACTTACGAATGGAAACAAGCGAACCATCCACCGCGATCGGCGGCACCATCGCATTGAAACGTGAGCCATCAGCCAAGCGGGCGTCAACATACGGGTTGGATTCATCGACACGGCGACCAACGGCAGAAACGATCTTGTCGATGATCCGCATCAGGTGCTTTTCGTCTTTGAACGTGATGTCGCTGATCTCAAGCTTACCGGCCCGTTCGACAAAAATCTGCTGGGGGCCGTTGACCAGAATATCGTTGACCGAGTCGTCTTGTAGCAGCGCTTCCAGCGGCCCGAGACCGGTGACCTCGTCATAAAGCTCTTTGTTTAGCTGGCTGCGGTCTTCACGGTTCAGAACGATGTTGCGGGCTTCCAGAACTTCGCTGGCAATCGCGCTGATTTCTGTCCGCAGTTCGGATTCTTCGGCTTTTTCAAGGGCTGCGAGGTTCAGGTTTTCAAGAAGCTCGCGGTGCAGCTCAAGCTTGATTTCGCCCAGCCGTTCCTTGCGCTTGCGTTCCTTGTCGTTTCCAACAACTTCTGCTGCCTTTTTCTTGACCGGCTTGCGCGCAATTGCGTTGGCAGTTGGTGCCGCAGCTGCTGCTGCCGGGGCTTCGACTTTCGACGCCTGGGTTTCAACCGGCTGTGCCGAAGGCTGTTTTTTGTATCTTGAAAACACGGCAGCTCCCCTTTGAGTTATGCGGCTTCGGCGTCACTGCTGCCAAGGCTATGAAGCGATTGAGCCAATTTGGCGATTTCCCGGCGCAGTGGGTTCTTGGCCGCTGAATTTGCCAGCGGTAAACCGTGGTCGCCGCTTTGCATGACGGGTTTGCCGCCATCGGGCAGAAGCAAATCAATGGAAATACCCAGACTTTCGCCCATACGTTTAACCCGGCTTTTACCGTTGAGATCAGTAAATTTCGGAGCCCGATTCATAGCAAACCGCAGTTTGTTGAAGGGTAATTCCTCGGCCTGCAGTGCCCGTTTCAGACGCAATGCATTCTGGGCCGAGCGCATATCCAGCTCGAGCAAGGCAAAATAGACATGGGCGGCCTGCAGAACCGTTTCTGACCAGTGAACAAGTGTTTTTGGCATGTCTATGACGACATAATCAAAATTCGCGCGTGCGGTGTCGATCACACGCTGAATGTCCTCAGGCGTGATGATGTCCAGCGGCACCATGTCAGATGGTGCCGTTAGAACTTGCAGCTTCTCTTCAAACGTCTGGAGCGCTTGTCCGAAAGAGTCTTCGTCCATCGAATCCGTGTCTGAGAGCATTTCGAACACGGCTTCATGACGAGGCAGATCCAAATAGGTCGAAACTGTGCCGTATTGCAGATCTAGATCGATCAGGCACACTTTCGGGGCTTCTTTGGCTGAAACCGTTGCAAGTTCCCATGCCAGATTGACCGCCATGGTTGTAGAACCAACTCCACCTGCTAGACCCTGCACGACAAAAAGCGCCCCTTCTTTCGAGGAGCCGTTCGTCGCAATAGGCGCTGCTTGTGGTGCCACAACCGGATCGGGTTGTTGCATACGATCGATGGCCTCCTGAAGTTCATTTTCGGGAAGCGGGTAGGGGACAAACTCGTCCGCACCTCTGCGTAGCAGCTGATGCAATGCGGCAGGGGTGACATCCTCGGCGATCAAGACAACCTTAATGCCTTTTTCCTTGGCCTGAGTGATGATCTCACCCATCAGTGTCAGGTTGTCTTCGTCATCGCCGTCCAGCGCCAGCGCTACAAATTGAAGCGTCTTGGCTTCGGGTTGGCTAAAGAACGCAAGCGCTTCGGCAAATCCAAGATCACCCCAGCGTTCGCCCAGCGCAGCTTCCATATCCTCGATCAAAAGGTCGAAGTTCTGGACATCACGGCTGATCGTGCAGGCCAAAATGGCGTTATTATCGTCTTGCGGCGTCGCGCTTGTCATTAACACAATCCTCATCGAGAGGGCTGAGCAAACCATTTGAACGCGAGAAGATTCAGTTCTGGTATGCTGTCGCCCGATGCGGTCGATTTTGGCCGCAGGTCACCCAATTGTTCACAAAGTGGCTTGGAAGTTGGGCGAGAATTGGGCGCAAAAGAACCAATTGTAGGGAAATGGGCGACAATGTCGCCCATCTCCTGTTTATTATTCGCCGCCGCTGGCGTCTTCTTGCCTTTGGATGTAGCTCTGCGGGATCGCGCTTGAGATGTATTCGCGATAGATCACGTCCGCATACTTTCCATCGAGAATATTTGGATGCCGGTCAAAGAAGCCGGATACCTCGGTCACCGTCCGCCTATTGCGTCGATCCCGGTCTTGGGTGGCAACCAATGGTCTGGATTTTCCAAAGGAAACAACGGCTTCCAACCGTGAACGCGAAATGCCCTGTCGTGTCAGGAATGCAACAGCTGCATTGGCGCGGCGCTGGCCCAATCGCTTGTTGTATGCGTCAGAGCCAACAGCATCCGTGTGCCCATAGACACGGAACCGCGCCTCGGGGAACTGTTTGATCCAGGCCGCCTGCTGCAACAGGATTCGTTGCGCCGAAGCGTCCAATTGCGCGCTATCGAAGGCAAAGTTGATCTGTGTTGGCACCTCGGCAGCGAAACGCCGCGCGAGGATTTGGCCATACGTCAACTCACCATTCATGACCTGAATGTTGTTCAGTGTAGCGTTACCAAACGTGCCCTGATCGATTTCGTACCCGGCCTCGCGTGTACAACCGGCGACAGCAACCGAAAGACCCAGTGTGATGATCCACTTTTCCATTGGTTCTATCCTCTCTATCAGTCCAGCACGTAGCCGTAAGAGGTGCCAAAATCCTGATTGGCAACTTCAGAGGCTGCACCATTTCCGGCGCGTTCAGTCCGAGAGATCTTGCCGTTTACGAACAGATCGAACTCGCTGGGCGGTTTCACGCGATCGGTCGGCAGGGCAAGCGCCTCGCCACGAGTGGGCGACACCAGATGCGCGGTAATGATGATGATCAATTCGCTCTGCTCACGCTGATACTGAGCGCTCCTGAACAACGCGCCCAATACGGGCACATCGCCAAGCCAGGGAACCTGGCTGTTCAGATCCGTGAAATCATCCTGGATTAGGCCTGCAATGGCAAAGCTCTCACCGTCGCGCAACTCGATGGTTGTCCGTGTTTGACGCGTGATGAAGCTGGGAACATTGTCGCCGTTGATCGTGAAGTTCGCACTCTGGTCGATGCTCGATACTGATGCACCCAGTTCCAGGTTGATCAGGTTGCCATCGACGACGCGCGGAACAAACAGGAGCTGTACGCCAAACTGACGATACTCGATCGCAACGACACCGTCGCCTTGGGGTACTGGGATTGGCACCTCGCCACCGGCAAGGAACTCCGCTTCTTGGCCAGACAGTGCAGAAAGATTCGGTTCTGCCAAGCTGCGAACCAAACCCTTGGTTTCAAGGGCTTCCAAAAGCAGTCGAACCTGCGTCGAACCCGCGCCGAAACCGAATAGAATGGCACCGGAATTTGTCTGAACAAACGGGATGTTGTTCGCCAGTGCGTTGTTCAGTGCGCCCTGGTTATTCAAGGTATTGAAGCCCGCAGTGGTGTCGCCACCGCCAAAGCCCAAGGATGCCGACAAGTTTTTGGCTACAGAGCGGTTCATTTCCGCAAAGCGCACTTTCAGCATGACCTGCTGCACGCCACCGACATTCATCAGGTTCGATACACGTTCAGGGGCATACCGTTCTGCCAACTCAAGCGCACGCGCCAGTTTGGCACTGCTGGAAACTGTTCCCGACAAGACGATCCCATCATTGGCGGTCCGAACCTCGATTCGCTCACTGGGAAGAATCTGACGCAAGCGTTCTTTGAATTCCGAAACATCAGGGGAAACACGCACACGCACGTTGGTAATCAGATTACCCGCGCCGTCGAACATTGTCAGGGTGGTTGTACCCGGTGCCCGACCGAGAACATAGATAGTGCGGTCCGACAGGGTCGAAATATCCGCTATGCCTGCATTGGCAATGCTGATGTCTGCGAACGGTTGTTCGCTTTCCACCACGATTGCGCGATTTACGGGGACATCCAGCGTTTCCGCCGTACCCTTTTTAACCACGCGAAGATTTTGGGCCCAAGCGGCATCGCCGATTGGGCTCACAACTAACGACAACCCCAGCAGGGTTGCGCTGATCCAGGAACGTATTGTCATGTGACCTGCCTCTCCGATCACCACTCGATTTTTTTTGGGTCTTATGCCCTATGCTATGAAACCCTGCGACAGAACCAGATTTATTGCAATAATCAATGGTTTCTGGAAGGTTCCTTATGTGGATTATGCGCAACAACACAAAGAAAGAGACCGCGCAAAATGCGCGGTCTTTGTCTCGTAAAGGTCTGAAAATTAGTTAGTTTGTGCAGGGAATTGGGGTCTCTACCGTCTCGCCGCCACGACGGGTGCGGATTGTGCAGACCTTCTCCGGAGCCGCGACGGGGGCCGGGGCCCTCTCTTCAATGCCAAGCAAAGACTGCTGATCGACTTCAACCACCTCTGCCACCTTGTCATCTTGAGCGCCAACCAGTGCCAGCGACATGCGACCCGTGTTCTGAGCCTGTGCCAAAGCGGCGATCTGTTGTGGCGTCGCTGCAACTGTGACCGTGCGAGCAATGGTTGTGCCGGTCACATCCAGACCCGCCGACTGATCAACAGCGACCAATTCGATGTTCGTCAGTACCAAACGAGTAATCTCACCGCGGCCAGAATCGCTGGTGCCACGTAATGAGCCGGTCCAATACACGTCCACCGTATCGCCTGGGCGCAAAAAGCCCGATACGCCAGATGCCACATCAACGCTTATCGCAAATGCGCGCATTCCCTTGGGCAATTGTGACCTGAGGCCAGCAGTCTCGCCTGGATTGGTGACTTTGACTTCCATAATCGCTTCGTCTTTCTCCATCGCGCGGAGAACGAATCGTTCATTGTTTTTGATTTCCGGGAATAGGGTTGTCATGTCCACAAAGGCACCCTCGGGAATCGCATCCTCTGGCCACTGAACGACGCGGATATCTTCCTGGTTCAAACGTTCGCCGTATTTGAAGGAGCGATTCGAAACCAAAACGCCTACTGTCGGGACAATGCCCGCCTGCGCATTGGCAAGCGCCTCTTCGCGCAACTTGCGTTCGTTCGCGAGTTTGGCCTGGTTGTCCGTAATGTACTCGCGTGCCATATAGACAGCACCACCGGCCAAAGCGACCCCGATGATAAGAACAAGTCCAAAAACAGCTCGCATTTGTCCCTCATTATTTTCCGTAGACCGCGACTCTGGAAGTCACATCGTTTCAGGGTCCAAGATATTATTCAATTGTGTCGAAAAAGCGGACAATCACACGATTATTTTGCAAAAATATGTATATGTGCACGATAATGGTGGTTGGATAACGTGCCAGCGCGATACTTCAATTGAAATCCATCTCTTCAACTTCGACATTTCTGATTGGCTGCCCTGAAGTTGAAAGAGATTGACTAAGGATACTGTACATTAATGTCGCAAGACCAATGACAGCAGCAGTCAGAACGACCCAGTCCACTGTAATCGCGCCGGTTTCATCGGCTTTGTATCTCTTAATTTTGTACAACATTGGTTCACGCCAAAGCGATTTCATTGAAAATAATAGGGGCCACGCCTTTGAATAAAGACATGGCCCCCATTTGTTACTCTATACCAAGACTGGATTAGTTGCCGTCTGGGTCCGGAGTGGTCACAGTAACGCCGGACAGAGCAGTATCAATGTCGCCCGCCAAGTTGCTGGCGCCGTTGTAGATCTGGTTGTAAGCAACGGCTGCCAGGCCAACAACGGCTGCGGTCAGAACGACCCAGTCTACAGTTACGGCGCCGTCTTCGTCTTTGCGGAAGTTCTTGATGAACTTGATCATGTTACGTCCCTCCTAAAGGATCAAAAAGTAATTAACCTCGGCGTCTTTCAGAGCTTTCTCTCTCAGTCCGCTCCCGATCGTCTCGGTATGCATATATGTTTGACCTCTGTGCGTGGCAGGAATTGGGCCAAACCAATATTTTTTTGCTAAAAGCCTAATTTTTCGTTGGTGAATTTGGTAACAGACTGAAAGTAAATAAGAAAAATAGAATATTTTTTGCACTTCAATTGTGTGGGCGATGCAAAATGGCGGCAATTGAGGCGAAATTGCCCCAATTCGCTTGGTTTTTCTGGTGTTGCGGGCCGTTATGATGTTCAAAATGCTTCAAAAGATAAGAAATCGAGGCAGGCAAATGTATTTCCGGGACGCAGTATTATGCGCCGGTGCAGCGGTGTTTCTGATGACGGGTGCAATTCCTGTCACTGCAACCGAAACCGAGCCGCGCGGCGTCTATAAGCGCATAAAGGCCCCTAAACCGGGGACACGTCCGCGTGTGACGATTCAGATCACGCCCGAACAACATGCAGCATCACCATCAGCCCCCAGCACTGGCGCCAAGCTGGAAGTGCCTGAGATTGCCGCTATCGCAAAGCCGCCCCCATCGGTTCCTCAGAAGATTGCGGGAGCGACCAAGCCAGTTGGCTCCTATAAAGCATTCTGGAGCCGGGTATCCCCCGATCTAGCGCAGGCCAGCGCAGGTAGGCTGAGAGAGGCCGTTCAAGCGCTTACTGCCACGGGTGTCGCGGCGCCGCGTCTGCAGACCTTGCAAGACATCGCAGAAAAGCGAGGGGTGGATATTCTACGTTCGACCGTAGGGACAAATGTCTCACCCGCACTTGTCCTAGCCGTGATCTCAGTAGAATCTGCGGGCCGCACACAGGCTGTCAGTTCTGCCGGGGCGCAGGGCTTGATGCAATTGATGCCAGCTACCGCCGAACGTTTTGGGGTAGAGGACAGCCTGAAACCTGAACAGAATATCGAAGGTGGGGTCAAATACTTGCATTGGCTTATGAACGAGTTCGACAATGACCCGATTCTCGTATTGGCAGGCTACAATGCGGGCGAAGGGGCCGTGCGCAAGCATAGCGGTGTGCCACCTTATGCCGAGACCAGAGACTACGTACCCAAGGTTCTAGCCGCGTTTCAGGTCGCGAGTGCTCTTTGTACGACGACACCGCAGTTCGTTTCGGACCCCTGCATTTTTCAGACTTCGAACTAAAATAGGCCCGCGTCGCAGCGGGCCTTATGATTCATTGGCCTGAGGTCAATCTACGATTGTTGCCTGAGTCGCTCCTCGCATCTCGTCCTCGCTGACGCCATCGGCCAGTTCGACGATCTTCAGGCCACCTTCGACGACATCCAGAACACCCAGATTGGTGATGATGCGATCCACAACGCCCTGGCCAGTCAGAGGCAGCGTGCATTCCTTCAGCACTTTTGAATCACCATGCTTGTTGGTGTGATCCATCACTACAATCACGCGACCAACGCCAGCGACCAGATCCATCGCACCGCCCATACCTTTGACCAGCTTGCCGGGGATCATCCAGTTGGCCAGGTCTCCTTTCTCGTCCACTTCCATCGCACCCAAAATCGCAGCAGCGATCTTACCGCCTCGGATCATGGCGAACGAGGTCGCGCTATCGAAGTAAGAGGTGCGGGACAGTTCGGTAATCGTCTGCTTGCCTGCGTTGATCAGGTCAGCGTCTTCCTCGCCCTCAAACGGGAAAGGCCCCATGCCCAGCATACCGTTTTCGGACTGTAGGGTGATGTCCTTGTCCCCTACATAGTTCGCCACCAGCGTCGGAATACCGATGCCGAGGTTCACATACATGCCGTCTTCCAGCTCTTCTGCCGCACGTGCGGCCATCTGATTGCGATCCCAGGGCATTATGCGTCCTCCTTCTTGCGGGTGGTGCGCTGTTCGATGCGCTTTTCGTGGCTGCCTTGGATAATGCGATGCACATAGATGCCGGGCAGGTGGATGCCATCCGGGTCCAGCGAGCCGCGCGGGACGATTTCTTCAACCTCAGCCACACAAATCTTGCCGCAAGTCGCTGCGGGCACGTTAAAGTTGCGGGCGGTCTTGCGGAACACGAGGTTCCCGGTGTCATCGGCTTTCCACGCCTTTACGATCGCGAGGTCGGCGAAGATGCCTTCCTCCATGATATAGGTCTCGCCGTTGAAGTCCTTGTGCTCTTTGCCTTCCGCGATCACCGTTCCTACGCCCGTCTTGGTGTAAAACCCGGGGATGCCAGCGCCACCGGCCCGCATCCGCTCGGCCAGTGTGCCTTGTGGATTGAATTCCAGCTCCAGTTCTCCACTCAGATACTGGCGCATGAATTCGGCGTTTTCCCCAACGTAAGAGCTGATCATCTTTTTGACCTGCTTAGTCTGCAGCAGGATGCCGATGCCAAAATCATCCACACCTGCGTTATTCGAGGCAAATGTCAGATCCTTCGCGCCTGAGGCCTTGATTGCTTCAAGCAGCATTTCCGGGATACCGCACAGCCCAAAGCCGCCCGCAGCGATCAGCATGCCGTCCGATATCACCCCATCGAGCGCCTCATCGGCATTGTCATAGATTTTCTTCATGGAAAACTCCCCCAATGACATGATGTTGGGCCGATTTGTGCCGCCACGTCACGGGGAAGTCAACGAATCCAAGGGGCAGGTGGTATTTCTACCTAACTTGCTTTCTTGGTGGTCTTCTTGGCAGCAGCTTTCTTCTTGGGGGCTGCCTTTTTCTTTGTGCCTTTCTTGGCCGCGCGTTCATTGACCAGTTCGATGGCCATTTCCTGGGTCACATCCTCGGGCTTGATGTCTTTGGGGATCGTCGCGTTGACCTTTTCCCATTTCACATACGGTCCATAGCGCCCGTCCAGTACCTGTATCGCGCCGCCATCGGGATGGTCGCCCAGCTCTTTCAGCGGCTTCGCGGCCGCCCGACGTCCGCGACCTGGATTGGCGCGTTTTTCGGCCAACAGTTCGACGGCGCGGTTCATGCCGATCTCAAACACATCGTTCGGGTCTTTGAGGTTGGCGTAGACGGGCTTTGCCTCGTCGGCCAACTGATGCATTAGATAAGGTCCAAAGCGACCAAAGTTCGAACTGATCATGCCGCCTTCGGGGTGCTCGCCGATCTGACGGGGCAAGGACAGAAGAGTCAGCGCTTTCTCCAGACCCATGTCGTCTTTGCTCCAGCCACGGGGCAGGGACGCACGAGGAGGCTTCTTGTTCTCAGGCGTGGGCTCTCCACGCTGGACATATGGCCCAAAGCGACCGGATTTCAGCCAGATCTCATCGCCCCCATCTTCGCCCAGCAAACGCTCGTCACCTTCCGCGCCCTCACCAGCGATCGGACGGGTATAAGTGCACTCAGGATAGTTGCCACAACCGACAAACCCGCCGGTGCGCGAAGTTTTCAGATGTAACTGGCCAACACCGCATTTCGGGCAAATGCGCGGGTCCGAGCCATCTTCACGCGGCGGATACAGCTGCGGTGCCAGCGCTTCGTCCAGCTTGTCCAGCACTTCCGAGATACGCAGCTCCGATGTCTCACCAATCGCGGCAGAGAAATCGCGCCAGAACTTGCCCAGCAGATCCTTGTAGTCGCGTTCACCTGCGCTGACGTCGTCAAGCTCTTCTTCCAGATTGGCGGTGAACTCGTAGCCCACATACTGGCGAAAGAAATTCAGCAGGAAGATGGTGACGATCCGGCCCTTTTCTTCGGGGATCAGCCGATTCTTGTCTTTACGTACATATTCACGATCCTGAATCGTGGTGACAATCGAGGCATAGGTCGACGGACGCCCGATCCCCAGCTCTTCCATCCGTTTGACCAGCGTGGCCTCTGTATAGCGCGGGGGGGGTTGGGTGTGGTGCTGCAGCGCCAGAACGGATTCGTTCTCGGCCAGAATGGCGGCCTTTTCCGAGTCGGCGGTGGCCTTGGCAAACTGATCACGCAGCGAGGTCTTGGCAAAACGTGCGGGATCGCCCTGCATGATCTGTGGCAAGCGCTTGTCGTCATCGTCGACCACGTCATCGCGGCCTTCTTCGTAAACGCGCATGAAGCCATCGAACAGCACCACCTGACCAGTGGCGCGCAGGCCAACCTGGCCGTCCGTGCTGGTAATCTCAACAGTCGTGCGTTCAAGCCGTGCGGCAGCCATCTGACAGGCAATGGTGCGTTTCCAGATCAGATCATAAAGCTTGCGCTGATCCTCATCGGTCACCTTCAGCGCCTTGGCATCGCGCGACATATCTGTCGGGCGAATACACTCGTGTGCTTCCTGAGCGTTTTTGGCCTTGTTTTTGTACATGCGCGGGCTGTCTGGCACGTATTCCGCACCATAACGGTCGGCGATTGCATCGCGCGCTGCCGCCACGGCCTCGGGGGCCATGTCGATACCGTCGGTTCGCATGTAGGTAATGTATCCGGCCTCATACAGCCGCTGGGCCACCTGCATCGCATGGCGTGCGCCCATGCCGAACTTGCGGCTGGCTTCTTGCTGTAAGGTCGACGTCATGAACGGGGCAGAGGGGTTGCGCGCGGCAGGCTTGGCCTCGACCGATGTCACGCTCAGATCACGGCTGGTGATCGCCTGAACCGCCAGTTCGGCTTGCGTTGCATTCGCTAGATCGTGCTTGTCCAGTTTCTTGCCTGCCAGCGTGACTAGACGCGCCTCGTAGGTCTGGCCCCGAGGCGTCTCGAACACAGCTTTGACCGACCAGTATTCGACCGGCTTGAAGGCTTCGATCTCCATCTCGCGTTCAACGATGAGGCGCAGGCAGACCGATTGCACGCGCCCCGCTGAACGGGCACCCGGCAACTTGCGCCACAGAACGGGTGACAGGTTGAACCCTACCAGATAGTCCAGCGCGCGGCGGGCCAGATAGGCCTCGACCAGCGGCATATCGACCTCACGCGGGTTCTGCATCGCCTCGGTCACGGCGTCCTTGGTGATCGCGTTGAACGTCACACGGCTGACTGGCGTGTCCTTCTTGATCGAACGCCGCTTGGTCAGCGCTTCTTGGAGGTGCCAGCTGATTGCCTCGCCTTCTCGATCAGGGTCGGTCGCGAGGATCAGTGCGTTGTCTTCTTTCAGAGCGTCGGCGATCGCCTTGACATGCTTACGGCTGTCATTGCCGACCTCCCATTTCATTGAAAATTCATGCTCGGGATCGACCGACCCATCCTTCGGCGGCAGGTCCCGCACATGGCCATATGAGGCCAAAACGGTGTAGTCGGGGCCAAGATACTTATTGATCGTTTTTGCTTTGGCCGGAGATTCTACAACAACTACGGGCATTTAAGAGGAATCCTCGCTCGACGGATTTTGCGCTTTGTATGACCGTGCAAAATGTGTGGGGCAAGATCGAATTGTCAATGCGTTCGTTTTCACTACTAAAAATACTCTGAATTCAAGCCGGTTCTGGCCGCACCGCTCGCGAAATCCGGTGTCGAATCCGTTCGATAGCTTAGGCGCAAAGTGACAGCAGGCCGCCTGGTTGCCGCTGAATCTTGCCCTCAAGCTCCAGATCGACCAACACAGGGCCGACTTCGCCCGCAGATGCCGCGATGTCCCGGATCAACTGGTCTTCCGCGATCGGAGATGGGCCAAGTCGAGTCAGAATCGCCTCGTGCAAGGCTTGGGGCGTGATTTCGGCTGTGTCTGCCTCGGGTCCAAGGGGTAGGATTTGTTTGGCGGAGGATTGTAGCTGTTGCTTGGGCAAAGCATCAATCACGTCTTCTGCATTGCGGACGAGTATAGCCCCGTCTCGGATCAGCAGATTGCATCCTGCCGCGCGGGCGTCAAAGGGATGGCCGGGCACGGCCAGAACCTCGCGCCCTTGGTCCAGGGCGTCCCGCGCGGTGATCAAGCTGCCGGATTTCGCCGCGGCCTCGACAACGACCACTGCCTGCGCCAGACCCGAGATAATGCGATTGCGGCGCGGAAAATGTCGTGCCTGAGGTGTTGTGCCCATCGGTTGTTCAGATAGGCGAAGACCGGTTTCTGCGATATCTCGCGCAAGATCGGCATTTTCGGCCGGATAAATCACATCTACCCCACCTGCTAACACTGCCACAGTACCGGTCGCCAACGTGGCGAGGTGCGCCGAGGTGTCAATGCCGCGGGCAAGCCCCGAGACCACGACATAGTCTTGCTTACCCAGATCCGTCGCCAACGCCCGCGCCATGCGCGCGCCCAGCGAAGAACAGTTCCGTGCCCCGACCATGGCAATTGCCCGGCGTTTCAAGATCGACGGATCGCCGATTGCCCAAAGCATCGGGGGCGCATCCGAAAGGTCACATAACGCGTAAGGGTAATCGGCGGCCCCAAGGCACAAAAGCCGCGCTTTGGCGACCTTTGCGGCCTTGAGCTCCGCCTCAATTACGCCGGGCGGGCAGATTTCATAATCCTCGATCCCGGCAGCGCGCGCCATTTCCGGCAACGCGGCCAGCGCGTTCTGCGCCGAGCCATGTTCGCGCAATAAGCGCCGGAATGTTGCCGGCCCTACTTTGCGTGAGCGCAACAGACGGAGCCAGGAAAACCGGTCCTCTTCCGTGGTGGGTGGGAGTGGGGGGTGATTGGAAGAAAGCTGCTCTTCGGTCATCCGATGCTCCGCCTGATTGCAAAACTGGTTTACGGTGCAGCGGGTTAACAGCCTGTGAATCTTAGAAAATTAGATCGGTATTTTTCGAACCCATCCCTCGGAGAGGTGATTATCTCATTGAAAGAAAAAGAGAAAATTCGTGCGAATTTTCTTGGCACACATAGTCCATGGATGAGTTTTTGATTTGACGCGAAGGGTAGTGTGTTAACCCTTCGCGCCTTGATTCTTCTTTTGAGCTGACTCAGGTGGCAGAGCCGCCCACAGTCAGCCCATCCATCAAAACGGTAGGTTGGCCGACACCGACCGGCACCCATTGCCCATCCTTGCCACATGTGCCCATGCCGGGATCCAGCGCCATGTCATTGCCCAGTCCCCGAATGCGTTTTAGCGCCGAGGGGCCGTCGCCAATCAGCGTCGCGCCTTTGACCGGAGCGCCGATCTTGCCGTTCTCGACACGATATGCCTCGGTGCAGGAGAACACGAACTTGCCGTTGGTGATGTCGACCTGGCCACCGCCGAAGCCCACAGCCCAGATGCCGTCTTTGATATCTGCCACCAACGAGGCCGGATCGGCATCGCCACCCAACATGATTGTGTTGGTCATGCGCGGCATCGGTTTATGGGCATAGCTTTGACGCCGGCCGTTCCCGGTTGGAGCAACGCCCATCAGGCGTGCGTTCTGGCGGTCCTGCATATATCCGGTGAGGATTCCATCCTCGATCAGAACTGTACGCGAACTGGGTGTACCCTCGTCATCCACTGATATCGAACCGCGTCGGTCTGCAATCGTCCCATCATCCACGACTGTTACACCTTTCGAAGCGATCTGCTGCCCCATCAGCCCGGCAAAAGCGGAACTGCCCTTGCGGTTGAAATCACCTTCAAGCCCGTGGCCGATGGCCTCGTGCAACAGAATACCGGGCCAACCGGGGCCCAACGCGACTTCCATCACGCCGGCAGGGGCATGGACGGCATCCAGATTGACCATCGCGATCCGCAGAGCCTCACGCGCCTTATCTTGCCAGTCTGAGGGATCGATCAAGCCATCCAGCCCAACACGTCCACCACCTCCTGCAGAACCGCTTTCGCGCCTGCCGTTCTGTTCTACGATAACCGAGATGTTCAGGCGGGTCATCGGGCGTATATCGCGCACCTGCACACCATCGGGGCGAAGAATCTCGACCTCCTGCACTTCAGCGGCAATCGTGGCGCTGACTTGCACAACCCGGGAATCCAGACCACGGGTAAAAGCGTCTATCTCGCGCAGTGTCTCGATTTTGACCGGGAAGGCGGCGGATTCGATCGGGTCTTCATCGGTATATAACCTGGTATTGGTGGCACGTGGTGGCCCGGCCAGCGTCCCACCACCATCGCCGACCGCCAACCGTGCGGTTTCGGCTGCGCGCTTCAGAGAGGGAATCGAAACATCCGTTGAATGCGCGTATCCAGCCACTTCACCCTGCACCGCGCGAAGACCGAATCCCTCGGAAGCGTCGTAAGAGGCCGTGCGCAATCGACCGTCATCAAACACCAAAGATTCGGATTTGCGCCGTTCTACGAACAGTTCCCCATCCTCGGCGCCATCGGTTGCAGCCTTCAGTACAGCAAGCGCTTCATCCTTGGGAAGAACGCTTTCAAACGGGCGAAACGGGGCCTGAGTCATCAGTTGTGACCTTTCGGGTTTGATCCAGATCAAAAATAGCGTCTGTTTGACGCAAGCATTTTGCTTTATCTACCCGACGGAATATGGTTTTTAACGCGGCCAAAGACAACGGGAGAGGTGCGACCGATTCACACCTTTTCGCGAGAGACGCAAAGATCAAACGATCAGGACAGAAAATGAAGAATGCTTTGATGCTTTCCGGGCTTGCTACGGCCCTCTCCAGCCTTCCCGCCATGGCTCAGGAGCTTGAGATTATTGGCAAGCCGGTTGACGGCGGCATGGGGTTCCAGCCTGCTGCCACCAGCCTTGCTGAAGGGATTCAGTCGCTGGACAACATGATTCTGGTGATCATCACCGCGATCTGTGTGTTTGTTGCGGGTCTGCTGGTTTACTGCATCGTACGCTACAACCAGCGCGTAAACCCGAACCCGGCTCGGTTCTCGCATTACACTCCGGTTGAGATTGCCTGGACTTTGGGCCCGATCCTGATTCTGGTCTTCATCGGGGCTTTCTCGCTGCCGGTTCTTTTCAAGCAACAAGAGATTCCCGAAGGCGACATCACCATCAAAGTCGTGGGGAACCAGTGGTACTGGACCTACGAATATGTCGATCATGACTTTGCCTTCGATAGCTATCTCCTGGGCCACCCGGCCACCCTCGACGAGGGCGCGCGCCCGGCGGATGCCGACGTAACACCGTTTGTTCTGGACGATGCGATGCGGGCGAAGCTGGCCGATGCAGGCTATGGCGAAGACGAATGGCTGCTCGCCACCGACACCGCGGTCGTTGTTCCGGTCGGCAAGATTGTCGTGATGCAGGTTACCGCATCGGACGTGATCCATTCCTGGACCATTCCTTCGTTCGGCGTGAAGCAGGACGGCGTTCCTGGTCGTCTGGCCGAACTGTGGTTCGAAGCAGACAAGGAAGGCGTCTATTTCGGACAGTGCTCTGAGCTGTGCGGTAAAGACCATGCCTATATGCCAATCACCGTCAAAGTGGTCAGCGAAGAGGCATATGAACAGTGGCTGCAGGGTGCGCTTGAAGAATATGCAGGTCAGCCTGCTTCCTTCCAAGTGGCCTCGAACTAAGCCCTTTGCGGCCTAGGTAAACACATGCGGGCTGCGCGGAAATCGCGCAGCTTTTGCCCCGACAAGGACCGGATATGAGCGACGCAAGCTTTAATGCCAGCACCGTCTCTGCGCAAACCCGCGCGGACGAGGCCAGCTTTGGCGATTATTTCGCCCTGCTGAAGCCGCGCGTGATGTCGCTGGTCGTATTCACGGCTTTGGTCGGACTGCTTGCGGCTCCGGTTCCGATACATCCGTTTGTTGGCTTCTGCGCCATCCTGTTCATTGCTATTGGTGGTGGTGCATCCGGCGCACTGAACATGTGGTGGGACGCGGATATCGACCGCGTGATGAAGCGCACCAAAGGCCGCCCGATCCCGTCCGGCAAGGTTGAAGAGGGTGAGGCACTGGCGTTGGGACTGGCTCTGTCTGGCCTGTCCGTCATTATGCTGGGTCTGGCAACCAACTGGTTCGCCGGGGCGTTTCTGGCCTTTACCATATTCTTCTATGTCGTCGTCTATACGATGTGGCTAAAGCGTTCGACACCGCAGAATATCGTGATCGGTGGTGCCGCAGGGGCGTTCCCTCCGGTGATCGGATGGGTCGCGGCCACAGGTTCGATGACGCTTGAGCCGTGGTTGATGTTCGCCCTAACATTCATGTGGACGCCGCCGCATTTCTGGGCTTTGGCGCTGTTTATGCGCTCGGACTACGACGACGCAGGCGTGCCGATGCTGACCGTCACGCACGGTCGACGCGCCACACGCTGGCACATTCTTGTCTATACCGCGCTGCTGGCGGTGCTGGCGGTGGGTACTGCGTTCTCGGATATCGGAGGCCCGATCTATCTGGTGGTCGCACTGGTTCTGAACGGCTTGTTCCTGCGCGGTGCGTGGCAGATTTCCCGTCGAAACGAAGACGATTCCGAAGCCGACAATTTCAAGGTCGAGCGCAGTTTCTTCAAGCTGTCGCTGCTGTACCTCTTCCTGCATTTTGGCGCGATTCTGGCCGAAGCGCTACTGAAACCCTATGGGCTAGGGGGCTGGTCATGAGCTTGCGTAAAAGCCACGAACTGCATCAGCGCCGGTTCAGCCGCAATCTGGGCGTGGGCCTGACACTGGCCGCGTTCATCGTGATCATCTTTGGACTGACGATCGTGAAGGTCTCGGGCACTGATTTCAATATGGCACCACAGGAGGTGCAGAACTGATGGCGCTGACCGGTCCTCAGAAAACTGTTGCGCAGACGGTTGGTGTGGTTGTCCTGATGGGCAGCCTCGCTTGGGCTGCTGTGCCTTTTTATGACTGGTTCTGCCGGGTCACCGGGTTTGGTGGGACCACCGGCGTGGCCGAAGTTGCTCCTGACGAGATTCTGGACCGCACCATCACCGTGCGCTTTGACGCCTCAAAAGCCAAAGACATGGCCTGGGAATTCAAGCCGGTCGAGCGCGAGATGGAAGTCCGCATTGGTGAGACTGGCCTGGCCTTCTATGAAGCCTATAATCCAACCGACCGCCCGATTGCGGGGCAGGCGTCGTACAATGTCGCCCCGTATTCTGCCGGTGGATATTTCCAGAAAATTGCCTGTTTCTGCTTTGAAGAGCAGGTTCTGCAGCCCGGAGAGCGGGTTGAGATGCCGGTGACTTTCTTCGTCGACCCGGAAATGGTCGAAGATTTGGAAGCCAAGTATGTGCATACGATCACTCTGTCGTATACATTCTACGAAATTGACCTGCCCGAGGGCTTTGCCGCCCTTGACGTGCAGGCTGAGACAAACAAGAACTAACGCCTGTAGGTGAGGGACGCTGATGGCACACGCAAAAGACCATGATTACCACATTCTGAACCCGTCAATCTGGCCACTGATCGGCGCGGTAAGCGGATTTGTGATGCTGTTCGGGGCCGTTCTTTGGATGCACGGGATCACCCCGTGGATCTTCTGGATGGGGCTGGTCGGGGTTCTTTATACCATGTTTGCATGGTGGTCCGAAGTCGTGGTCGAAAGCCGTCAGGGCGATCATACGCCGGTCGTGCGTATTGGCCTGCGCTACGGCTTTATCCTGTTCGTGATGTCCGAGGTGATGTTCTTCTTCGCCTGGTTCTGGTCGTTCTTCAAACATCGCATGTATCCGATGTACGACTATGCCGGTACTGAATACATCCAGCCGGATATCCACGCCGTTGATCCGTTCCACCTGCCACTGATCAACACTTTGGTCCTGTTGCTGTCAGGTTGTGCGATTACTTGGGCCCACCACGCGCTTGTTCATGACAATGACCGCAAGGCGCTGATCAATGGTCTGGCCATTGGTATCGTTCTGGGCATCGCCTTTACTGCGCTTCAGGCGTTTGAATACTATGAGTTACTGGCCCATGAGGGTTGGGAGTTCGGTGGCGATCAGTTCTATTCGAACTTCTTCATGGCAACCGGTTTCCACGGCGCGCATGTGATTATCGGCACCATCTTCCTGTCGGTCTGTCTGATCCGCGCCCTGAAGGGGGACTTTACGCCCGAGAAACACGTCGGTTTCGAGGCTGCCGCTTGGTACTGGCACTTCGTTGACGTCGTCTGGCTGTTCCTGTTTTTCGCCGTCTACATCTGGGGTCAGGCCCCGCTGATGTAACGCCACGCAGGTGATCCAATTGCAAAAGCCGCCCCACGGGGCGGCTTTTTCTCAATCAGGGGCGCAAGATTGCGCCCCATACAATTACATGGTTGCACTTCGGTTCACGTGCCCCTTAACAAGGCGCCGGTTCACGCAACAAGGTCTGATCCCAATATGCGTCGCATTCTGTTTCTGCTGATCTTCGGCTTTGCCGGTCTGGGCCTGCTGCTGTCGCTGGGCACTTGGCAACTGCAGCGGCTGACCTGGAAACAGGAGGTGCTGGCCGAGATCGAAAGCCGCATCGCTGCCGATCCTGTCGCCTTGCCATTGCAGGTGTCCGAAGATGCGGACAAATACCTGCCGGTGACGGTCACAGGCGAGATCGAACCGGGCGAGATCCACGTTTTGGTTTCGGTCAAGCAGGTGGGGCCGGGGTATCGGATCATCCAGTCCTTTGCCACCGACGACCGGACTATTCTGGTGGATCGCGGCTTTGTGCCGACCACAGCCAAGCAGGCTGTTCGCCTGACTGGCCCGATGGAAATCACCGGCAACCTGCACTGGCCCGATGAAGTTGATGGCTACACGCCTGACGCAGATATTGACGGCAACATCTGGTTCGCCCGTGATGTGCCCAGTCTGGCCGCCGCGCTGGGGGCTGAGCCGGTGTTGCTGATTGCCCGCTCGGAAACCGATCCGAATGTAACGCCAATGCCGGTGGATACGGCGGGCATCCCCAACGATCATTTGCAATATGCAATCATCTGGTTTGGTCTTGCTCTGGTCTGGGCCGCAATGACCGGATACTTCCTGTGGCGCAGCCGTGCCAATTCCGAAAGTGACGCGACATGAAATACATCTCAACCCGCGGGCAGGCGCCCGAACTGACCTTTGAAGAGGCGATGCTGACCGGACTGGCCCGTGATGGTGGTCTGTACTTGCCCGCTGAAATTCCGGTGATGTCGCAGGACGAAATTGCTGCGTTGGCTGGCTTGTCCTACGAAGAAATCGCATTCCGCGTGATGTGGCCCTATGTGAGTGGCTCGTTCTCTGATGATGAGTTCAAAGATATCATAGCGCGCGCTTATGAGGGCTTCGGCCATGACGCCCGCGCGCCCTTGAAGCAGCTGAACGAGAACCATTTTCTGCTGGAGCTGTTTCACGGACCCACACTGGCCTTCAAAGATTTTGCCATGCAGCTAATCGGCCAGCTGTTCCAGGTCGCGCTCAAACGGCGCGAAGATCGCGTTACCATTGTCGGCGCGACGAGCGGTGACACCGGTTCTGCCGCAATCGAAGCGTTCCGTGGCCTGGATGCGGTGGATGTGTTCATCCTGTTCCCGCATGGCCGTGTTTCAGAAGTGCAGCGCCGTCAGATGACTACGCCTGCAGACAGTAATGTGCACGCTTTGGCGGTAGACGGCGATTTCGATGACTGTCAGGCAGCGCTCAAAGACATGTTCAACGACTTTGATTTCCGCGACGGTGTGAAACTTGCAGGCGTCAATTCGATCAACTTCGCCCGCGTGTTGGCACAGATCGTTTACTATTTCTCCGCCGCCGTCAGCCTCGGCGCGCCACATCGCAAGGTCAGCTTTACCGTGCCGACAGGGAATTTCGGCGATATCTTCGCAGGCTATCTGGCCAAACGTATGGGGCTGCCCATCGATCGTCTGGTGGTGGCGACCAACCAGAACGACATCCTGCACCGTTGCCTCTCAGGCGAGGGGTATTTCAAGGGTGACACGATCCCTTCGATCAGCCCGTCGATGGATATTCAGGTTAGCTCGAACTTTGAACGTGCACTGTACTACGCCTATGGCGAAGATGGCGGCGCAGTCGCTCAGTTGATGGACGAACTCAAGAGCGGAGGCTTCAATGTCAGCCAAGGCGCGATGGAGGCTCTGCGAGAAAGCTTTGACTCGGGCCGCGTTTCTGAGGACGAGACGCTTGAGACGATCAGGCGCACGATGGTCCACAGCGCCGAGTTGGTTTGTCCGCACACCGCCGTTGGGATCAAAGTGGCTGAAGACCACCGCGCTGCCGATGTGCCCATGATCACGCTCGCAACCGCGCATCCCGCGAAGTTCCCGGCAGCCGTCGAGAAGGCAAGCGGCGAACATCCGCCTCTTCCATCCCGCATGTCTGATCTGTATGAACGTCCGGAACGGGTGACCCGCGTTGCGAACGATCTGGGTGCCCTTGAGGATCATATCAGAAGGCATATTGCTGAGTGACAGTCAGACAGGACCAACTGAAGAACGGATTTCGTGTCGTCAGTGAACATATGCCGGGGCTGCAATCTGCGGCCATCGGCATCTGGGTAACCGCCGGTGGGCGGCACGAGCGGATCGAGCAGAACGGTATCGCGCATTTCCTTGAGCATATGGCGTTCAAGGGAACCCAGCGGCGTTCTGCGCTGCAAATCGCCGAAGCGATCGAGGATGTGGGCGGGTACATCAACGCCTATACCTCGCGCGAAGTTACGGCCTATTATGCACGCGTATTGAAGGACGATGTGGCGCTGGCCATGGATGTCATCGGCGACATCGTCCTGAACCCGGTATTCGACCCGCGCGAGATCGAGGTCGAGCGCGGCGTGATCCTGCAGGAAATCGGTCAGGCCTATGATACGCCGGACGATGTAATCTTTGACTGGCTGCAAGAGCAGAGCTATCACGACCAACCCCTTGGCCGCACCATTCTGGGCCCGACCGAGCGCGTCAGTGCGTTTTCCCGCGAGGACTTGTCTGGTTTCGTGGCCGAACACTACGGGCCGGAACAGATGATCCTGTCTGCAGCTGGAGCTGTGGACCACGATGCGCTGATGAAACTGGCCGAAGAGATGTTCGGCCACCTGCAGCCGCGCAAGGGTCTGATCCCCGACGCTGCGCGGTTCACTGGTGGTGAGGCGCGGCAGGAGAAAGAACTGGAGCAGGCGCATTTCGCGCTGGCGCTGGAAAGTCCGGGCTATCGCGATGATGCGATCTATACGGCCCAGATTTACTCGACCGCTCTGGGTGGAGGCATGTCCTCGCGCCTGTTTCAGGAAGTGCGCGAAACTCGCGGGCTTTGTTATACGATCTTTGCTCAGACCGGTGCTTATGCGGATACCGGTACGACAACGATTTACGCAGGCACCTCGGCCGATCAGGTGGGCGAATTGGCGACGATTACCATCGACGAGATGAAGCGCGCTGCCGAAGACATGAGCGCAGAAGAGGTTGCCCGTGCGCGGGCCCAGATGAAGGCCGGGATGCTGATGGGGCTGGAAAGCCCATCGAACCGGGCCGAACGTCTGGCGCGACTGGTGCAGATCTGGGGACGTGTGCCCTCGCTTGAGGACACCGTGGCCAAGATCGATGCGGTCAGCACCGAGGACGTGCGTGCCTTTGCCGAAGACATGGCAGTCAAAGCCCCGGCCGCGCTGGCGCTTTATGGCCCGGTCTCGGGTGCACCGTCACTGGCTGACTTACAGGAGAGGCGCGCGGCTTGATGCTGTTAGGCAGACGCAAGCTGAAACTCGAAACCGAGCGCTTGACGCTGCGCCCGCCCATGCATTCCGACTTCAACGACTGGACCGCCTTGCGGCGTGCTTCAAAGGACTATCTGGTGCCGTGGGAGCCGGTTTGGGCCAAGGACCATCTGAGCCGAAAGTCGTTTACCAACCGGGTCTATTGGGCCCAGCGCTCAGTCGCGAGTGGAACGGCGATACCTCTGTTCCTGTTTCGTCGCACAGACAATATTCTGCTGGGGGCGATCACGTTGGACAATGTTCGCCGTGGTCCGGCGCAGGCTGGCACCTTGGGTTATTGGACCGGGCAAGCCTTTGCGCGTCAGGGGTTCATGCGCGAAGCAATTGGCGCCGTTGTTCATCACGCCTTCACCCGTCTTGATTTAAGCCGGATCGAGGCCGCGTGTTTGCCTGAGAACAAGGCCTCTCGCGGTCTGCTGGAAAGCTCAGGCTTCAAATACGAAGGCGTGGCGCAGTCTTATCTGCAGATCAATGGGCGCTGGCGAACACATGTTCTGTATGCCAGCCTAAGGTCCGATCGTCGGGGCAAGACTGAGGCAGGCTAGAGGGCTCTGCCGCCAGGCATGGCAAGCCTCCTGTCCTGGAGATATCCGTGGCCAGATCAACAAGGGCATGACTTGTTGGCCCATTGCGCTACACTTGCCCTATGTGGCGGTTTGTTGCGGGACTGATGATGATTGCAGGCGGGGCTGTGGCGCAGGAGCGGCGGCCTAGTCACTGCATCGCCATCGCAGATGCGGCACCGGGGATTGAATATCTTCACAAAGCGGCGTGGCAGGATCCCGTGCCCGAGTTTTCGGTTCGTATCAGCTATGTCGCGCATGCATCGTTTCTGATCCAGACACAGGGCGGGCTGAACGCGGTGACCGATTTCACCGGTTTTATCGGCGGCGCTGCGCTAATTCCTGACGTGGTCACAATGAACCATGCGCACAGCACCCACTGGACTGCCCATCCCGATCCGGCCATCCCGTATGTCTTGCCGGGCTGGGGCGAGTTCGGCGAAGGCATCGAGCACCATCTTGATCTGGGTGAGATGCTGATTCGCAATGTGTCGACCGATATCCGTTCGGCCTATGGCGGTATTGAAGATCGCGGAAACTCGATCTTTGTGTTCGAGGTCGAGGGGTTGTGCATCGGCCATCTGGGGCATCTGCATCACATTCCGTCGGATGAACAATTCGCTGCACTGGGTCGGCTGGATGTGGTCATGGCGGCGGTGGACGGAGGCACCACGATGCCCTTGCCCGAGATGGTTCAGGTTCTGAAACGCCTCAAAAGCTCGGTCATTATCCCGATGCATTGGTTCTCGGACTTTTCGATCCAGCGGTTTTTGGTGGATATTCGGGATGAATTCCCGGTTGAACGGGATGGGGTGTCCGAGATTGTCGTCTCGTTGCGCACGCTGCCCGACAGGCCGACGGTTGTGGTGCTGGAGCCTCAGTACCTGATAGAGCTGGAATAGGGCTTGTCGCGGCCCGTGGCCTTTGGCAGGGAAGAGCCATGAAACTGAACCCTGCAGACAGCCGCCTTGCCGAAGCAATCAGAGCCCAATTGGGTGCTGACGTTTTGCGCCCGATTGCAGATCGTTACCTTGAAGAGCCGCGTCAGCGGTTTGTCGGGCAGCCCGGTTTGCTTGCCTTGCCACGCACTGTGGAAGATGTGTCGGCTCTGGTGCAATTGGCCGCAGACGCTCGGGTGCCTGTTGTCCCTTATGGCGGCGGCACCGGTCTGGTAGGAGGGCAGGTTTATCCGGATGGTCCTGTCCCTTTGATCGTTTCCCTGGAACGGATGACGGCGATACGGGCGACTTACCCCACCGAGAACATACTTGTGGCCGAGGCCGGTGCGATTCTGGCCGACGTCCAGGCCGCCGCTGAAGATGCGGACCGTCTATTTCCCCTGTCGCTGGCTGCGCAGGGTTCTTGCCGGATTGGCGGCAATCTGGCCACCAATGCGGGTGGCGTGAATGTGCTGCGCTATGGCAATGCGCGCGATCTGTGCCTGGGGCTTGAGGTGGTATTGCCCAGTGGTGAGATCTGGCATGGGCTTAGCCGGTTGCGTAAGGACAACACCGGTTATGACCTGCGTAACCTGATGATCGGGTCCGAAGGGACACTTGGCATAATTACGGCGGCGGCGTTGAAGCTGTTCCCGCGACCCAGGGGCGTTGGAACCGCAATGTTTCAGGTCTCCTCACCCGAGGCTGCCATTGATCTGTTGTCAGTGGCGCGGGATCAAGTGGGGGAAGCGGTCAGTACGTTTGAGTTGATCCATGGGCAGGGACTCAAATTCCTGACCGAGGTTTTGCCCGACGTGCGGCAACCCTTTGCGGCAAAACCGGAATGGAGTGTGTTGATCGAGCTGGGCCTGTCTGTCGGCCAAGACCCTTCGGACATGCTTGAGGCGATTTATGTCGCCGCTGATGAGCGCGATCTGGTCCGCGATGCGGTCATCGCGCAGAGCGAAGCACAGCGGTCAGATCTCTGGGCCGTGCGCGAGCGCATCCCCGAGGCCAACCGGCTGATCGGGTCAGTTTCCAGCCATGATATCTCGGTCCCGATTTCCCGCATTCCAGAGTTCATTCGGCGCGGTGCGGATGTGGTGGCTGGGCAGGGGCCGTTTCGCGTGAACTGCTTTGGACATCTGGGCGACGGTAATCTGCACTATAACGTGTTTCCACCTGCCGGGCAAGATAAGGCGGAGTTTGTCGCACAGCGGGGCGCGGTCAAACGCGCGGTACATGATCTGGTTCAAGAATTTGGTGGATCGGTCAGCGCCGAACACGGTGTTGGTAGGCTCAAGACAGATGATCTGGAACGCTATGGTGATCCGGTCAAGTTGCAGGCCATGAGGGCGATTAAAACAGCGCTTGATCCTCAGGGGATTATGAACCCCGGGGTGGTTCTGGCCTAATAGACGCGCCCCGGACGTATACCGGGGCGCTGCGGTTCTTTACGACGCGGGCAGAATGACCTTGTCGATCACATGGATCACGCCGTTCTCGGCTTCGATATCGGCTTGCACAACGTTGGCATCATTCACCATGACGCCATTGTCGAGATCGATGGTGATATCTCCGCCCTGCACGGTGGCGGCGGTCATGTCATCGGACAGATCACCCGACATCACTTTGCCCGGGACAACGTGATAGGTCAGCACTGCGACCAACTGGTCCTTGTTTTCGGGCTTCAGAAGATTTTCGACCGTGCCCTCGGGCAGCGCTGCAAAAGCCTCATCCGTTGGGGCGAAAACGGTGAACGGCCCTTCGCCTTTCAGCGTTTCAACCAGTTCGGCGGCCTGAACGGCAGCGACGAGCGTTTCAAAACTGCCCGCGCCCACCGCAGTATCGACGATATCCTTGGCGTGCCCATCTGCCAAAGCAGAGGTGGTCAACAGAAAACTGGCAACTCCAGCAACAGCGAATTTGCGCAACATGACATGATTTCCCTTGTTGAGAATGCCTTAGGTGGCATCATTCGGGGTACGCAGTCAGGTCGCGACAAGATCACAGAATCCAGAGGCAACTGTTTCTTGAATGTGACCCCAATCGCGCTAAGCCTGCGGCGCACGCGATTTCCAGTCACGAGTTTGTGAAGTTTGTGGAGATCAGAGCCCTTCGAACTCGCACAGAACGTGCACGTCCATGCCCAAATCTTCCAGCGCTTTGCGACCACCCAATTCGGGCAGATCGATGATGAACGCGCATGAGATGATCTCGCCGCCCAGCCGTTCGATCAGCTTGATCCCCGCGGCGGCGGTGCCTCCGGTAGCCAGAAGATCATCAACGACCAGGATCTTCTCACCCGGCTGGATGGCGTCATCGTGAATTTCGACGATCGCCTCGCCATATTCCAGCTTGTAGTCCTGGCTGATCGTGGTGCCGGGCAGTTTGCCCTTTTTGCGGATCGGCACGAATCCAACGCTCAGCTGGTGGGCAATCGCACCGCCCAGAATAAAGCCGCGCGCCTCAAGGCCCACAACTTTGTCGATTCGCTCACCGGCGTAAGGGTGCAACATCTGGTCGATTGCCATGCGGAACCCACGCGGGTCGGCAAACAGGGTGGTGACATCGCGGAACATGATCCCTTCATGCGGGAAATCGACGATGGTCCGAATGTAATCCTTGACCGTTTTGTTTCTGGACATGGGCCACCCCTTTGGCATCAAACACGCGCGGGGTATTTCGCCCATAAGGTGGGGTCATGCAAGAGAACTCTGGCCCCTGCGGCTACTTGCTGCGGCCGCGCATGGCGTTAGGCAGGCCGTAGTAGCGATACAGCGCGTTCGGAAGCCAGGACAGGTGCGGCTTGCGCCAGTTGCGTTGATCCCGAAGAAGAATGGCTTGCGCGACATGAAGGTTCATTGCTTTAATCTCACTTTTGCTGTTATGTGCGCGATATCTACATTTTATATTCTATGTATATACAATGCATCGCGCTTAGAATCAAGGGCAGGACGGGGACTGGACGTGTGACCAAGAAAGATGGAAAGAAATCTACCAAGAAAAACAGTCAGTTGATTTTGCGTCTCGACAAGGATGAGCGCGATGCATTCGTCGAGTTGTGCAGGGATCTGGACACCTCCGCCGCCCGCGAAATTCGCCGGTTTATCCGGGGGTTCATGAAGGAAAACGCTGAAAACTGAAATCACGCCGGGCGGCGCAGAACCGCTGTGGCGATGCCCATTCCGATCAGGGTCAACCCTCCGAACCGGGTCATGGTCGTGATGACATTCGCGCGTCCGATCATCCGGCGCAGCTTGTCCGCCAGCAGCGCGTAGGCCAGCGCGTTCAACCCCGCGAGACCCACAAATGTTGCGATCAGGATCGCGAATTGCGGACCCAAAGGCTCGGCTGGACGCAAGAATTGCGGTACGAAAGCGATGAAGAAGGCAATGGATTTCGGGTTCAGCGCGGTGACTGCAGCGGCATGGCCAAAAACACTGCGGGCGGTCACGTCACGTTCGGTTTCAATTGCTTGCAGCCCGCCCGACGGTGCGCTGCGCAGGAGTTTTACACCCAGCCAGACCAGATAGGCTGCCCCAACCCATTTCAGCACGGTAAACAGTGTGGCAGAGGCCAGCACCAGCGCCCCCAGCCCCAGCAGCGACGCGGTCATCGCCACCAAATCCCCCAATGCGACCCCAGTGGCCGAGGCAACCGCCACACTGCGTCCTTTCGACAGCGCATAGCTAAGCACCAGCAACACGGTCGGGCCTGGGATCAGCAGCAGCGCAGTCGAAGCGGCCACAAAGGCCAGCCAGATTTCAATGGACATGGAGTATCCTATTAGAGTGTTTCCCACACCAAGCCTTGGCACGACGTATTGGTCAAGGCTTTGCGGGCCATTCTCGTGGTGAAACACCGGCTCCAACGGGTTGGCGTTCGGATTTGCGAAGCCGGGGTCGCCTAAATACCGAGGACATGGGGCAGGGAATTCAGGCGTGCAATGCGATCTGGGATTGCCGCAACAGGTTTAAGATTGGATGAAGCTTGGCTTATGCATCTTGAAACGCCTCCAATGTACCCCACTCTCGCAATGCGACCCAAAGGAGGGAGCCATGGTTCAAACCCAACACGCTGAGGCCGATACCGGCCGCGCCAGATCCGGTGTCGAGCGCCTCAAAAGCATCTTGGTAGGACTGCTGTTGGCCGGGGCGATCTTGTATGCGGGCGTCCTCGGATACATGTTTTTCAACCAGCAATCTCTGCTGTACAAACCCGAAGGTACGTTACCGGATCCGGCTTCGGTGGGGTTGTCGGATGTTGATGCGCTGTCGCTGACAATGGCTGATGGTACTGCCCTGACGGTCTGGGCTGCACCCGCTGCAATCCCGGATGCACCGACCGTCCTATTCTTCCACGGCCAAAGCGGCAATCTGGGGGACCGTGCTGAACGGCTGCGCGAAATCCTCAACTCGGGCTACGGGCTGCTTGCCCCCAGCTATCGCGGCTTTCCGGGCAGCGAAGGCGAGCCCTCGGAACTGGCGCTGATCTCTGATGGAGTTCAGCTCTATGACAGGCTGGCGGGTCAGGGCGAAGCTGTGGTGCTGCACGGTCAGAGCCTCGGCACCGGCATTGCTGCCGCTGTGGCAGCCGAGCGTCCCGATGCAGAACTTCTGGTGCTTGAGGCCCCGTTCACTGCAACCGTTGATGTCGCGGCGGAACGCTATCCTTTCCTGCCGGTCTCAGCCTTGATGAGGGATCAGTTCGCCACACGTGATCTTATCGAACAGATCTCGGTGCCGACGTTGATTTTTCACGGCACCGAGGATGAAACTATTCCACTGCATCACGGAAAAGCTCTGGCCGAGATGTCCGATACCGCGCAGATTTACGTGATCCCCGACGGTACCCACAACGATTTGTGGTCGCATGGCCTATGGGACGAGGTGCAAAAGAACCTGTCTCAGAACTGAGTTCATAACACCCGCCCAGCCACAGCATCCAGCTTGGCCAACAATTCCGGATCGCGCTTTTCAGGCGCGGTCAGGATGGCATACTCCAGCGCCCGGTCGCAGCCATGCGGGCAGGGCGCACGGTCGGTCCCCAGCAGAGTGGGTAGACCTTTGACCAATGCCCGGCCTTTTTCCGCATTACCGGTCAGCGTGGCGATGATGGCGGCCACGTCGACTTCACCGTGATCAGGGTGCCAGCTGTCATAGTCGGTGACCATGGCAATTGAGGCATAACAAAGCTCGGCCTCGCGGGCGAGTTTCGCTTCGGGCATGTTGGTCATGCCGATCACGTCGCACCCCCATTGTTCGCGATATAATTTGGATTCCGCCAATGACGAGAATTGCGGTCCTTCCATCGCCAGATAGGTTCCACCTCGGTGGATGGTGATACCAGCCGTCTTGCCAGCAGTCTCACAAGCGTCCGACAGGCGCGGGCAGGTCGGATGCGCAACACTGACATGGGCGACGCAGCCAGTCCCGAAAAAGCTCTTTTCACGGGCAAATGTTCGATCGATGAACTGATCCACGATCACGAAATCACCCGGCGCCATATGTTCGCGGAACGACCCGCAGGCCGAGACTGAGATTACATCCGTTACGCCAAGCCGTTTCAACGCGTCGATATTGGCGCGATAGGGCACCTCGGTCGGCGAGTGCACATGTCCGCGACCGTGACGCGGCAAGAAGGCCATTTCGACCCCATCCAGCGACCCGGTCAGGATCTGATCCGACGGATCGCCCCATGGCGTTTCTACTGTGACCCACTCGGCATTCTCCAGACCATCGATGTCATAAATGCCCGATCCTCCAATGACGGCGATTATTGTTTGGGTCACGAGTGCTCTCCATTGAAAATTCCTGCTGTGTGAGTTCTGCGGGCCACAGCTTCATTTGACAAGTGGGTTCAACGGTTTGTGTGTGCTTGGGTCAAGCTATGCGCAGGGCGCATATCAGGGTCCCGCCTGGCGCGGTATCTCAAGACCGGTTTGACCGCTAGAAGGCCCCTTTCGCGCGAACAAAACCGACCAACAGGACCGATCCATGCCCCGAGCCATGCTGGCAAGCTTTGCCAATCGTATAGCCAAACCCGATTTGCGCTGGGTCCCGGATGAGGGATTGACCTTTTCCCGCCTGCGGATCGAACTGCTGTCCGGTCTCACCGTCGCCTTGGCGCTGGTCCCCGAAGCCGTGGCCTTTGCCTTTGTCGCCGGGGTGCACCCTCTGGTCGGGCTTTACGCGGCGTTTCTGGTCGGTCTGATCACTGCGTTGATCGGTGGTCGCCCCGGCATGATCTCGGGCGCGACCGGGGCGCTTGCGGTTGTCATGGTCGCACTGGTCGCACAACACGGGGTCGAATACCTGTTCGCAACGGTGGTGCTGATGGGGATTATGCAGATCATCGCAGGTGCGATGCATTGGGGCCGGTTCATCCGACTTGTGCCGCATCCGGTGATGCTGGGCTTTGTGAACGGCCTGGCGATTGTGATCTTTCTGGCGCAGCTGGGGCAATTCAAAGTGCCCGGAACCATGGAAAATACCGGCCACGGCATGGGCGGTGGCGAGTGGCTTTCAGGCCTACAGCTCTACACAATGCTGGGTCTGGTTTCTCTGACCATGGCTGTGATCTGGATCATGCCCCGCATCACCCGCGTCATCCCAGCGCCTCTGGCCGGGATTTTTGTTGTCGCTGCTTTGGTCATTGGCATTGGGCTGGACGTCCCGCGTGTCGGTGATCTGGCTTCGATCGAAGGCGGCCTGCCCAGCTTCCATATACCTATGGTGCCGCTGAACTGGGAGACCTTTGAAATCATCCTGCCCTATGCCCTGATCCTTGCCGCAATCGGTCTGATTGAATCCCTGCTGACGCTGAACCTTGTGGGTGAGATTACCGGCAAGCGCGGTGGTGCCTCGCAGGAATGTATCGCGCAAGGCACAGCGAACGTGGTCACTGGCTTCTTCGGCGGTATGGGCGGTTGTGCGATGATCGGTCAGTCGATGATCAACGTGAAGTCAGGCGGGCGCACGCGTATCGCAGGTATCGCTGCAGCGCTATTTCTGTTGCTCTTCATCCTCGTGGGTTCGCCTCTGATCGAGCAGATTCCACTGGCCGCACTTGTCGGTGTGATGTTCATGGTGGTGATCGGAACCTTCGCCTGGAATTCGCTGAAGATCATGCGCAAGGTGCCTTTGATGGATGCGTTCGTGATCGTACTGGTGACAGTCGTCACCGTGATGGAAGACCTTGCGGTGGCTGTTGTGGTAGGTGTGATTGTCTCTGCCCTGGCTTATGCATGGAATAACGCCAAACGCATCCACGCGGTTACGCGCGACTCGGAAACGGAAGAAGGGGCGAAGGTCTATGAAATTCAGGGCCCGCTGTTCTTTGGCTCGTCCGAGGGCTTCGTGGAGCTGTTCGACGTAACAAACGACCCCGAGACCGTCATCATCGACTTTGCAGCCAGCCGTGTCGTGGACCAATCCGCGCTGCAGGCTATCGAAAACATCGCCGCCAAATACGAAGCGGCTGGCAAACGCGTCATGCTGCGGCACCTGAGCCGTGACTGTCATACACTGCTGAACAAGGCCGGCCATCTGATGGTCGACAGCGATGATGACCCGGATTACGAACTGGCTGTGGATTATTCGGTCCGCACCGGTATTCTGGGCGGGCACTGAATACGCGAAAGGGCGGCCGGATTGGCCGCCTTATATCTCAGAAGCAATGCGCTCCAACGCATCGATATTGCCTGAAAGCAAGGCATCTTCGGCCCGAGTGATTGTTTCTGCGGGCCAATCCCACCATCGCAAGTCTTGCAGCCTTTCAATCACATCGTGATCAAAACGATAGCGCCGGACTTTTGCCGGATTTCCGGTAACGACTGCATAGGGTGGAACCTGACCCCGCACGACCGAGCCTGCGCCAACAATCGCGCCATTTCCGATCTGCGCTCCGGGTAAAATCAAAGCTCCGTAACCGATCCAGACATCGTGCCCGATAACGGTATCACGTGTATCAGGCTGGTAGCCTGACATGCGATCCGGATCGAAGATTGGAAATGGAAAGCAGGTCAAGCCATCGGTCGCGTGATTTGCGGAGGCAGTGATAAACCTTACTCCATGAGCGATTTGGCAGAACTTGCCCAGCATCAGCTTTTCTTCTGAAAAGGGAAACAGATACGGTGCAAGCCGCTGCGCCCAGTCCTTCGGCGCATCGAAATCCGAAGCATAAGTGTAAGCTCCGGCCTCAAAGCGGGGATGATCGATGGCCTGAGACAGAAACACTGTTCCGTTGTGGCTAGAGCCGTCGGGCAGAACAATCGGATATCTGCGTGTAGGATCAGGCAGTGGCATTAGTCATCCGGGCGTGAAAGGCTGAACAATTCTGTCACCACAGAATAGTCCCGATAACCCAACCGCGCGAGCGGGTTGAATGAGGTCACGTCAAATTTGCCGTCACGGATGTGGTCATCGTGCAGGTGCACACCAGTGACCTCTCCGAACACCACCCGATTGGACTCACCCGGCAGAGTTACGATCTGGGTAAGTTTGCATTCCAGCGCTGCGGGCGCTCCCTCGACCCGAGAGCAATTTATGGTTTCGCATTCAACGGGTGTCAGCCCAGCATGTGTGAACTCGTCGACGTGCTTTTCCAAACCCTCTGAGCTGGCATTCATTGCGTCGCGATGCGCATGGGCCACCACGTTGACGCAGAATACCTTCGTGGCCTCGATATTGGCGATGCTGTCCTTGCCGCCATCCTGATCGTGTTTGGAGCCGGTTGAGGCGAACATCACCTGGGGCGGTGTATAAGCGACACCATTGAAGAAGGAATACGGGGCCAGGTTGTTGATCCCGTCAGCATCGCGCGTCGAAATCCAGCCGATCGGGCGTGGGGTTATGATGGCGTTGAAGGGGTTGTGTGGCAGGCCGTGGCCGTCTTCGGGGCGATAGAACATATGGACTCCAAGCGTTTGCCCAAGGCCTATCGAAGTGCTAGGGCGATTTCCAGCAAGGATAAGAGGGCGCGCGTGCAGCAATTCAAGATCAGGCCGGAAGAGCCGGAAGACTGGTGGGAGGTCGAAGCGCTCTATGACCTGTGCTTTGCTCCGGGGCGCGAGGCGTTGTCGTCTTATCGTCTGCGCGATGACGTGCCGCCTGTCGCTGGCCTGTCGCAGGTCGCGCGCGATGGGCAGGGCATTCTGGCTGGTGCAATCCGGTTTTGGCCCGTGCATGTGGGTGAACATGACGCGCTGCTGCTAGGTCCAGTGGCGGTCCACCCGACCCATCAAGGCGAAGGGTTGGGCGGATATCTGATCCATCAGGGGGTAGAGGCCGGGCGCGCCAAAGGGTGGGATCGCGTCATGCTTGTGGGCGATGCGCCCTATTATGCCCGGTTCGGGTTCACCCCGCTGACGGGTGTCGAAATGCCCCCGCCCACCAACCCTGATCGCATACTGGGTTTGGAATTGACCCCCGGAGTTTGGTCCGAAATTCAGGGGCTTGTTAGTCGCTGGACCCGTTGACCCATTGAAAACCCGCTGCAAAGTCCCGATGTTTTCAGGACAGGAGGGCACAGATGCAGGACGTGGTTCTTGTCGAAAAACTCGATCCCGAGGCCGAGCTTGATCGGCTTGCGCAGCTGTACGGTGCGGCAGGTGGCGCAGGAGTGAATCTGCTGAACAAGCTTGGTGGTTCGGCGGAATCCTTATTGGATCAGTTACCTAAGCCGGTGCGAGAAGGTCTGACCGAAGCAACCGAACAGGCGCTTTGGCTTGCCATGCATGCGGCCGAAGGCTCTCGGCGTGCCGTGCCGGACCAGAAACCATGGGTCAACACAGCCTTGACTACTGCCATGGGCGCAGCCGGAGGTCTGGGTGGAGTTTCCACAGCACTTGTCGAGCTGCCCGCGACAACCGCCATGATGCTGCGCGCGATCCAAGGCGCAGCGATGCGGGAAGGATTTGATCCGACCGCCGAGAACGTGAAATTCGACTCGATCCGAGTGTTGTCAGCCGCAGGTCCTTTGGCCGAGGATGACGGGGCTGATCTGGGCTTTTTCTCAATGCGCATGACCCTGACCGGACCGACCATGCAACGCCTCATTGCGATGGTGGCGCCGCGCCTGTCCGTAGTGCTGGGCCAGAAGCTGGCGGCGCAGTCTGTACCGTTGCTTGGGGCGCTTGCCGGGGGCGGTACAAATTTTGTCTATACCCGCTACTACCAGCAGATCGCGCATGTGCATTTTGGGCTGCGTCGATTGGCGATTGATGCCGACATACCTCATGACGAGCTGGTGCGGCGCTTGTCGGGGCGGATGGCTCTTAATAAGGGCGCTTTCCCGTAAAGCTTGGCAGACTTTGCCGGATATGTTAAATATCACTTTATAAACCGCAACATAAGCGGAGCGAGCAGTGGATATGAACCGTGTTTGACGGACGCAGTATTGATGCGATTGCCGGGCTTTCGGCGGAAAACCTCTCCCTTTCCGGGGCGCTGCCTGTTTATGCTCAATCCGCTGCGCTTTGCTATCGAACCAATGATGACCTGCCAGAGATTTTGTTGATCACAACGCGCAGGGCGCGGCGCTGGATCATCCCGAAGGGGTGGTTGATCAACGGGCTGACCCCGTCTGAAACAGCCGCCCGCGAGGCCTGGGAAGAGGCTGGTGTTTTGGGGCAGTGCGGAAGCGAAAGCCTTGGTCGGTTTGCCTATATCAAGAACCGGCCTGGCAAGCCATCGGCGCTGTGTCTAGTTGATGTGTTTCCGCTGCATGTGCAGCGATTGGAGGCGCAGTTTCCCGAAGCGGGTGAGCGCAGGCGCAAATGGGTTTCGCCCAAAAAGGCATCGTTGAAGGTGTCGTCGCCCGATCTCGCTGCGCTTTTGGGCGGATTCGGGTTGCATCGGCAATAGCGGGCCAAGATCAAGACTTGATATTGCCATGTTGGTCGGTATCTATTCGCCAACCGGACTTTGGATGTGATATGATTCAATACGCATTGAAATGCAGCAATGACCACAGCTTTGACAGTTGGTTTCAATCCGCAGCCGGCTTTGACAAACTGTCAGCGGCCGGGTTGGTAACCTGCGCGGTATGCGGCTGCGACAAGGTGGAAAAGGCGGTGATGACACCGCGTGTCCGGCCTGCGCGCAAGGCGGTGACCGAGGTTGCACCAGCGCAGCCTTCTGCGGATGAGATCAGCATGGCAACACCTTCGCCCGAGATCGCTGAGGTCCTCAGCGAACTGCGTCGAAAGGTCGAGGAAAACTCGGACTATGTGGGCAAGGATTTCGCCAAAGAAGCCCGCAAAATCCATCTGGGGGATGCGCCCGAGCGCGCGATCTATGGTGAGGCCAAGCCCGAAGAGGCGCAATCGCTGATTGAAGACGGCGTGCCGGTCGCACCGTTGCCGTTTGTTCCTAGCCGCAAGACCAACTGACCCATGCACATCGTTATTACGGGCACGAACCGAGGGATCGGGAAATCCATTGCGGATCAGTATCGTGCAGAAGGTCATGAAGTGACCGGAACTGCCCGGGACGGTAGCGCAGATATCGTGCTGGATGTCACGGACCCAGAACAGCACGCTGCAATGGCCGAGCAACTGCGAGGCCGCCAGATTGACCTGCTGATCTGCAATGCGGGCGTTTATCTGGACAAAGGACACGACATTAGTGGCTATCCCGCCGAGATGTGGGCGCAAAGCTTCGCCGCCAACGTGACAGGCGTGTTTCTTACCATCCAGTCCTTGTTGCCGAACCTGTGTACCGCGCGGGGCCGGATCGCCATCGTTTCGTCTCAGATGGCGTCACATACGCGCGCGCCGGGTGGCAGCTATATCTACCGTGCGTCAAAGGCGGCGGCGCTGAATTTGGGCCGCAACCTAGCGACTGACCTACAGGCGGATGGCATTGCGGTGGGAATCTACCATCCGGGCTGGGTGCAGACGGACATGGGCGGATCTGCAGCAGAGATCACGGTCGATCAGGCGGCAAACGGCTTGATCGAGCGATTTGCGGCTCTCTCGCTCGATACTACCGGTTGTTTTGAAACCTGGGATGGTCGGGCGCACCCTTACTGAGAGTTCAGGGCCGCCTTGGGGATTTCGTAGACTTCACCGGGATCAATGAAGATCACCATGATATCACCGCGTGTCTCATAGGTCAGTTTCGATGTCGAACTGCTGGAATCCGGCACGCCTTTGGTGAAGTAAATCCGCCGGACCTCGCCAGTGTTCAACTGAACCGCCAACGTCGCCGTTCCATCTTCGCGCTTCCGCAATTCGGCCGGACAACTGGCCAGTGTATCACCTGCCAATGCAGCGCATGGAACGGTGCCTAATGAGTTCTCGCCATCCGTTCCCGATAGGGTGGCCACTTGGGCATTTGCGGCAGTCGAAACCAGGCTTAGGGCAAGGGCAAAGCGGAACATTGAAATCCTCGTGGAATAAGACTTTGACCGAACGCTTACACCACGCGCGACCAAAGTAAAGCACTGCGGTGCAGACTTTGCCCACTTGCCCTTGCGCCCCCCCTCGCATAAGAGGCACGGGATCAGAAATTCAAGGCGCGGAGACACTAGCCCCCATGCCCGTACTCGTGATGAAATTCGGCGGCACATCGGTCGCCAATCTGGACCGGATCCGCCGTGCTGCCAAACGGGTTGGTGTCGAGGTAGCCAAAGGCTATGACGTCATCGTCATCGTTTCGGCGATGTCCGGCAAGACCAACGAGCTGGTGGGCTGGGTCGATGAAATCTCTCCGCTCTATGACGCGCGCGAATATGATGCCGTTGTCTCCTCTGGTGAAAACGTTACAGCTGGCCTGATGGCGCTGACCCTGCAGGAAATGGACATCCCGGCGCGCAGCTGGCAGGGTTGGCAGGTGCCGCTGATCACCAACGGTGCCCATTCAGCGGCCCGGATCGAAGAAATCCCGCCCGAGAATATCAACCAGAAATTCGGCGAAGGGATGCGCGTTGCGGTGGTCGCGGGCTTCCAGGGCATCAGCCCCGAAGGTCGCATCACCACGCTGGGTCGGGGCGGTTCGGACACCACCGCCGTGGCTTTTGCTGCCGCTTTCGAAGCCGAGCGCTGCGACATCTATACGGATGTGGACGGTGTCTATACGACCGACCCGCGCATCTGTGAAAAGGCGCGCAAGCTGGACAAAATCTCGTTCGAGGAAATGCTCGAACTGGCCTCGCTGGGGGCCAAAGTGCTTCAAACCCGCTCGGTCGAGCTGGCGATGCGCTACAAGGTGAAACTGCGCGTTCTTTCAAGCTTTGAGGAACAATCCGACGAGGCCGGTACACTGGTCTGCGACGAGGAGGATATCATGGAATCCAATGTTGTGGCCGGTGTGGCCTATTCCCGCGACGAAGCCAAGATGACCGTCGTTTCCGTGGCGGACCGCCCCGGCATCGCCTCGATCATCTTTACCGCGCTCAGCGACGAGGGCGTGAACGTGGACATGATCGTCCAGAATATCTCGGACGAAGGGCGCACCGACATGACTTTCTCCTGTCCGACCAATCAGGTCTCCCGCGCCGAAAAGGCATTGCTGGCGATCAAGGATCAGGGTGAGCTGAACTACGCCGAACTGGTTGCGGATGAGGATGTTTGCAAGGTCTCAGTTGTCGGGATCGGTATGCGCTCGCAATCCGGTGTTGCGGCCAAGATGTTCAAGATTCTCTCGGATGAGGGGATTAACATCAAGGTCATTACAACCTCCGAGATTAAAATTTCCGTCCTGATCGACAGGAAATACATGGAACTTGCGGTTCAGGCACTGCATGATGCCTTTGAACTGGACAAGGCGGCCTGAGCTTTCAGCCAAGTGTCCTGTCTGAAACCGTAACGTGGGTGGGCCATGGCGGAAGGCACGGAAACAGAATCTCGCAAGTTGCTGGGACGGCTGCGCGAAGAAATGGCGAGCGAAGCCGCCGGTCAGGAACGTCTTGACCGGATCACGCACCTGATCGCCGACAGTACCGGTCGTGAAGTTTGCTCGATCTACCTGTTTCGGGATGAGGATACGCTTGAACTGTGCGCCACCGAAGGTCTGTCCCCAGAAGCGGTGCACAAGACGCGGATGCGTATGGGCGAAGGGCTGGTTGGTCGCGTTGCCAAATCTGGCAAGGTGGTGAATACGGCGAACGCGCCCTCGGCCAAGGGCTTTCGGTACATGCCGGAAACCGGCGAGGAACGGTATTCGTCCTTTCTTGGTGTGCCGGTACAGCGTCTGGGTCAGAAACTGGGCGTGCTGGTGGTTCAGTCCCGGGACGCGCGCGAGTTTTCGGCGGATGAGGTTTATGCGCTGGAAGTTGTCGCGATGGTTCTGGCCGAAATGGCCGAACTGGGCGCGTTCGTCGGCGAAGGCGCGGCCTTGTCACCGCTGCACCAGCAATCGGTGCAACTTACCGGTGGCCCGGCGCAGGAGGGATCTGCTGAAGGCCATGTCTGGCTGCATGAACCTCGTGTTGTTGTCACCAATCCCATTGCCGAAGACCCGCATCGTGAGCGTGAGCGGCTGACCGAGGCCGTTGAAGAGCTACGCGTCGGCGTCGACAAGATGCTTGAGATTTCTCAGGGCGGCGACAAAGAGCAGTTGCAGGTTCTGGAAGCCTACCGGATGTTCGCCAACTCCAAGGGTTGGATGCGCCGGATGGAGGAGGACATCGCTCTTGGTCTCAGCGCAGAGGCGGCGGTCGAGAAAGAACAATCTCAGGCGCGGGCTCGCATGGGGCAGGTTACCGATCCGTATTTACGTGAACGGTTGGCCGATCTGGACGACCTCAGCAATCGGTTGCTGCGAATTTTGACTGGACAGGGTAACGGAAATGGGGCTGACCTGCCGCCCGATCCGATCCTAATTGCGCGAAATATCGGCCCCGGTGATCTGCTGGAATATGGCCGTTCTCTCAAAGGGATCGTGTTGGAAGAAGGCTCGGTCGGAAGCCATGCCACTATCGTGGCGCGCGCGTTGGCGATCCCACTGGTGGTGCATGTAGGCCGCATCACCACCGAAGCCCTGAACGGCGATCACATTCTGGTTGATGGCGATAGCGGTGTCGTTCATCTGCGCCCCGAAGACACCGTCGTCAGTGCGTTCCGTGACAAAATCGCGATGGAGGCCAAAGCGCAGGAGCGCTACGCCTCGATCCGTGAAACGCCCACCGTTACTCAGGATGGTGCGCGAATCAACATGGTGATGAATGCGGGCCTGATGGCCGATCTGCCCTCACTTAGCAATTCTGGTGCCGAGGGCGTGGGCCTGTTCCGCACCGAACTGCAGTTTCTGATCCGCAATCAGATGCCCAAGCGATCCGAGCTGGTAACGCAATACAAACGGGTTCTGGATGCTGCGGGCGAAAAGCGTGTGGTGTTCCGTACACTCGATATCGGGTCAGACAAAGTTCTGCCCTATATGAAGCATGTGGAAGAACCGAACCCTGCGCTGGGCTGGCGGGCGATCCGGGTGGGTCTGGACAAGCGCGGCGTGATGCGGATGCAGTTGCAGGCGCTGATCCGGGCCGCCGATGGCCGCCCCCTGACGATCATGTTCCCGTTTGTCGCGCAGGCTGACGAATTCCGTGAGGCGCGCTGGGAGGTCAAGAAAACGATCGAGCGTGAACGGCGTCTGGGCCATGTTCTGCCTGAATCGCTCGAAGTGGGGGCGATGCTGGAAACGCCTTCACTTGCCTTTGCGCCGCAGAAGTTCTTTGACGAAGTCGGCTTTATCTCGATCGGTGGGAACGACCTGAAACAGTTTTTCTTCGCCGCCGACCGCGAAAATGAACTGGTTCGCCGTCGCTACGATACGCTGAATGTCAGCTTTCTGAGTTTCATTGAACGTATCGTTGAGAGATGCTCGATCTCGGACACACCGCTCAGCTTCTGTGGCGAAGATGCCGGTCGCCCGGTCGAGGCGCTGTGTCTCGCGGCCATGGGCATCCGTACCCTTTCGATGCGCCCGGCCTCAATCGGGCCGGTCAAAAGCCTGTTGTTGCGGTCGAACCTTCAGGATGTGCGTAAAATTATCGCCGATGCCCGCCATCGTGGGGAACAATCCGTGCGTCCGGCGGTGATGGACTGGCTGCGGACGCAGTCCTGACTGATCTTCCGCGATGCCAGCTGCAAATCCGCGCTTGATTTTTGCGCTCAGGTTTTCTATTCAGCCGGTGAATGTTAGCGATAACATAGCTAATGACGCACATGCGTTTTAATCCCGGGCTGAAACCTCGCTTATGCTGGCGGGGAATTCGAAAGGAGCCTTGCAATGGTCTCACGCGTAATTCCGGTAGATCCGTTCGACCTTGTGTTGTTCGGCGCGACGGGCGATTTGGCGCAGCGTAAAATCCTGCCGGGCCTCTATCATCGCTTCGAAGTCGGCCAGATGCCTGAGAATGCGCGCATCATTGGAACCGCCCGATCCGACATTGACAGCGACGGGTTCCGTGAACAGCTGCGTGCGTCGATGCAAGAGTTTGCGCCGGGTTTTAAAAAGGATACGCTTGATCGCTTTCTGTCCCGCGTCGAGTATGTTCCGGTAGATGCGCTTGGCGATGCGGGTTGGTCTGACCTTGCGAAAACGCTGCGACCGGATGTGGTACGCGCTTTCTATCTGTCAGTAGGCCCAAGCCTTTTCTCGGGCATCGCCCAACGTCTGAACGAGCACGGCCTGTCCACACCTGACAGTCGTATCGTGGTCGAGAAACCCTTTGGTCACGATCTGGCATCAGCCAAAGCGTTGAACGAAGGGCTGCGGGCCTGTTTTGAAGAACATCAGATTTACCGGATCGATCATTATCTGGGCAAGGAAACCGTGCAGAACCTGATGGCGCTGCGCTTTGCCAATTCGCTTTTCGAACCGCTCTGGAACGCCACTCATGTTGATAACGTCCAGATCACCGTGGCCGAAACCGTGGGCGTCGAAGGGCGCGGTGCTTATTATGATCAGTCCGGCGCGATGCGGGACATGATCCAGAACCATCTGGTTCAATTGCTGTGCCTGACAGCGATGGAACCGCCTTCGAAATTCTCACCCAACGCGGTGCGCGATGAGAAAGTCAAAGTGATCGAAGCGCTGGAGCCGGTGGAACCCAAGGATATCGCTCGTGGTCAGTACCGCACCGAAAAAGGGGGCGATGGCTATCTGGATCACGTCGGCAACCCCGCCAGCCGTACCGAAAGCTTCATTGCGCTGAAGGCGCATATCGGCAACTGGCGCTGGGCCGGTGTCCCGTTTTATCTGCGGACCGGCAAGCGCCTGCGCGCACGTGAATCCGAGATTGCAGTGTTCTTCCGCGACCCGCCGCATACGATTTTTCCGAATGTCGGCCCATTGCATGGCAACGTGCTGGTGATCCGCCTGCAACCGGACGAAGGCATCACGCTCCGCACCACCATCAAGGAACCGGGGCAGGGCGGGTTCCGCCTGTCCGACGTTGCACTCGACATGAGTTTCGCTGATGCGCTGGGCGACCACGGCCAATCCCCGGATGCCTATGAACGCTTGATCATGGATGTCATCCGCGGCGACCAGACTTTGTTCATGCGCGGGGATGAAGCCGAGGCCGCATGGGCCTGGGTCGATCCCATCATTCACGGCTGGGAAGAGCGTGGCGATAAGCCCGCGAAATACGATCAGGGCAGTTCGGGGCCCGAAGAAGCATTGATGCTGATGCATCGCGATGGGCGCCGCTGGCGTCAGATCGGAGGGTAATCATGGTCAACACAGTTATATCCGACGTCACCAAACGCATCATCGACCGCAGCGCCGATCTGCGTGGTCCGCATCTTGAACGAATGGAGCAGGCCAAATCCAAGGGCCCTGCGCGTGCGCACCTGTCCTGCAGCGGGCAGGCCCACGCCTATGCCGGGGCGGGCGAAGATCAGGACTCCATGGCCTCCGGCACGGCTGGCAATCTGGGGATCGTTACCGCCTATAACGATATGCTCTCGGCCCATCAGCCTTTCGAACGCTACCCGGCCCTGATCCGCGATGCGATCCGCGCAGCAGGCGGCACAGCGCAGGTTGCAGGCGGAGTGCCAGCCATGTGCGACGGCGTCACGCAAGGCGAGGCGGGGATGGAACTCTCGCTGTTCTCGCGCGATGTGATCGCGCTGGCGACCGGAGTGGCGCTAAGCCACAACACTTATGACGCCGCCGTTTTCCTGGGCGTCTGTGACAAGATCGTGCCCGGCCTGATCATCGGCGCGCAAGCCTTTGGGCATCTTCCTGCCGTCTTCCTGCCTGCAGGTCCGATGACCAGTGGCCTGCCGAATGACGAAAAGGCCAAGGTCCGCCAGAAATTCGCCGCCGGAGAGGTGGGCCGCGAAGAGCTGATGAAGGCCGAAATGGCCGCATATCACGGCCCCGGCACCTGCACCTTCTACGGAACTGCCAACACCAACCAGATGCTGATGGAATTCATGGGCCTGCACCTGCCAGGGTCCAGCTTCATCAACCCCAACACCCCCCTGCGCGATGCCCTGACCGAGGAAGGCGCGCGCCGCGCCCTGTCTCTCAGCGCGCTGGGCAATCACTACACACCGGTCTGCCAGATCCTTGACGAGCGCGCTTTCGTCAATGGCATCGTCGGCCTGATGGCCACCGGCGGTTCCACCAACCTACTGATCCACCTGATCGCCATGGCGCGTGCCGGTGGTATCGTGCTGGACTGGGAGGATTTTTCCGACATCTCCGCTGTCGTGCCTTTGGTCGCGCGCGTCTATCCCAACGGTCTGGCAGACGTGAACCACTTCCACGCTGCGGGTGGCCTGGGCTTCGCCATCGGTACGCTGCTGGAAGATGGCTTGCTGCACCCCGATACGCTGACTGTCGCGGGGCAGGGCCTGCACAACTACACCAAAGAACCCAAGCTGAAAGACGGCGAGTTGGTCTGGGAAGAGGGCGCGGGCCACAGTCTGAACGAAAAGATCGTTCGCCCGGCCAAAGACCCGTTCCAACCCACGGGCGGGCTCTCTCGCTTGACGGGCAATCTGGGCACAGGGGTCATGAAGGTGTCGGCTGTAGCACCTGAACACCAAGTGGTCGAAGCGCCCGTGCGTGTATTCCACGACCAGAACGCCGTTAAAGCCGCTTTCAAAGCCGGAGAATTCACCGATGACGTCATCGTTGTTGTTCGCTTCCAAGGGCCAAAAGCCAACGGTATGCCTGAACTTCATTCGCTGACGCCGATCCTGTCGATCCTGCAGGGCAGGGGGCAGAAGGTGGCTCTGGTCACCGATGGCCGTATGTCGGGCGCATCCGGCAAAGTGCCCGCCGCCATCCATGTCTGCCCCGAGGCGCTGGATGGTGGACCGATCGCCTATCTGCAAGACGGTGACCTGTTGCGCGTTGATGCGGTCAAGGGCGAGTTGGAAATCCTGACCCCCGGTGTTCTCGACCGCAATCCGGCCACCGCCGACCTTACGGCAAACCAACACGGTGTTGGCCGTGACCTCTTCGGCGCCTTCCGTCAGAATGTCGGCTCAGCCGACACCGGCGCCAGCATTTTCGGAGTGTAACCCAATGTCCAAAACCCAACGCACCCGCGAGATCTGCGCGCTGGCCCCGATTGTTCCAGTCCTGGTCGTCGACGACGCGGCCCATGCGCGCCCGTTGGCCGAAGCTTTGGTCGCCGGTGGCCTCCCGGCGCTTGAAGTCACCTTGCGCACTCCCGCCGCGCTCGACGCGATCCGCGCCATGGCCAACGTCCCCGGCGGTGTTGTCGGGGCGGGTACACTGGTCACGCCCGAAGATGTCCGCGCTGCCAAAGAGGCTGGCGCTCAGTTCGGCGTCTCGCCCGGTGCGACTGATGCCCTGATCGCCGCCTGCGAAGCCGAAGGTCTGCCCCTTCTCCCCGGTGCGGCTACTGCAAGCGAAGCCATGGCTCTGCTGGAAAAGGGCTATGACATGCTGAAATTCTTCCCCGCCGAGGCCTCAGGAGGGGCTCCCGCCCTAAAAGCCATCGGCGCACCGCTACCGCAGATCACCTTCTGCCCAACTGGTGGCGTATCGCCGTCAAATGCCCTCGATTACCTGTCACTGTCGAATGTTGTCTGCGCCGGCGGCAGCTGGGTCGCGCCCAAGCAGATGGTTCAAAACGGTGATTGGTCCGGGATCGAAACACTTGCCCGCGAGGCCGCCAGTCTGCTGGATTGACGCCGCAGGGCAAGACGCTAGGGTAGGCCTCAATTCAAACAGGTTGCCCTCATGACAAACCAAACCTCCCTCGCGCATGGGCGCGAGTATCTGGCCATCCCCGGCCCTTCGGTCATGCCCGATACGGTGCTGCAGGCGATGCACCGTCCGTCGCCCAATATCTATGACGGCGAATTGATCGAGATGATGCCCGCGCTCACCCGAGACTTGAAACGCGTTGCTGGAACCCAGCACAACGTTGCCATCTATATCGCCAATGGTCACGGTACATGGGAGGCTGCGCTTTCCAACGTCATTGCACCCGGTGAAACCGTGCTTGCCCCGGCCTCTGGCCGATTCACCCACGGTTGGGCCGAGATGGCCGAAGGAATCGGCGCTAAGGTTGACCTGATCGATTTCGGAATGTCCTCGCCCTGGGATCTTGACCGCATCGCCGAGGCCCTGCGTAACGATACAAGCCACAAGATCAAAGCGGTCCTTGCAGTCCACGTCGATACGTCCACATCGATCCGCAACGATATCACGGCCTTGCGAGCGTTGCTCGACGACATTGACCACCCAGCCTTGCTGATGGCTGACTGCATCGCGTCGATGGGCTGCGACCGGTTCGAGATGGATGCCTGGGGTGTCGACGTCACTGTCACGGCTTGCCAAAAGGGGCTTATGACCCCGGCGGGCACCGGCTTTGTCTTCTTCAACGACAAGGCGCAAGCCAAGCGCGCCACAATGCCCCGCGTCTCGCATTATTGGGACTGGCAACCACGCGCCAATCCAGATCTGTTCTATCAGTATTTCAACGGCACCGCGCCAACCCACCACCTGTATGGCCTGCGCGCTGCGCTCGACCTGATCCATGGCGAAGGGATCGAACAGGTCTGGGCCCGCCACGAACACCTGGCAACGGCCATCTGGGCCGCCTGTGAAATCTGGGCGCAAGGTGGCGCGCTGCATTTCAACGTCGCCGACCCGGCCCATCGCAGCCACGCGGTCACTGCCCTCCGCCTGACCGAGGGGCGCGGCACGCCGCTGCGCAGCTATACCGAAACCCAACTGGGTCTGACGCTGGGCATCGGTCTGGGAATGGAGGATTGGGATGGCTGCTTCCGCCTTGGCCACATGGGGCACGTAAACGCTCAAATGGTCATGGCCATGCTGGGTGGCGTCGAAACCGCTATGGCTGCGCTCGATATCCCCCGTGGTCAGGGTGCGCTCGAAGCCGCCGCCGCGACGCTGGCCGGATAAGCCCGATCCGCCTCTTCATCTGGCCTAAAATACCTTCGGGGAAATCGCACTTGGGTGCGATAGGGGGCAGACAGCCCCCTTTACGAGGCTCGGGCTTTTGCTAAGGCCGTGGGCAGAGCAGCTTCAAACGCCGCCATTTCCGCCTCACCTCCGCAGCTGACCCGAATGCACCGGTTCTGGGGCGCGGCAAATGGCATCCGCACGAACACGCCTTGTTCAACGTGCGCGTCCAACACGGCCTTGGCAAACACCCCATCGCGCCCACAATCAATCGCCACAAAGTTTGTCGCAGACGGCAAAGGCAGCAGACCATTCGACCGTGAAATCTCTTCGATGCGGTTCCGGGACCCGGCAATCCTTTGCTGCACATGCGTCAGCCAATCTTCATCTTTTAGCGCGGCCAATGCCCCTGCCTGCGCGGCTCGGTTCATGCCGAAATGGTTGCGCACTTTGTTGAAGCTCGCAATCAACTCGGATGAGCCGATAGCATAGCCTACCCGCGCCCCGGCCATGCCATAAACCTTGGAAAACGTTCGCATCCGGATCACACGTGAATCATCAGCAGCGACAGGTGCAGCGGTCCCTTCGGGCGCGCATTCGACATATGCCTCGTCAAGAACCACCAAACAGCCCTCTGGCAAAGCCTCCAGAGCGGACACGATATCCTCACCTGAATGCCATGTTCCCATCGGGTTGTCCGGGTTGGCCAGATAGACCAACTTGGCGTCTACCTCCGCCGCTTTGGCGAACAGTGCCGTCGGGTCCTCGTGATCGTCGCGGTAGGGGACCTTGTGCAATACCCCACCAAACCCGGCCACGTGGTAATTGAAAGTCGGATAAGCTCCATCCGAAGTCACAACTGCATCGCCGTGACCAACCAACAGGCGCACCAGATAGCCCAGCAACCCGTCAATGCCTTCGCCAACCACGATATTTTCAGGCGCAACCCCATGATGTACCGCCAGCGCATGGCGTAGTTCGTAATTCTCGGGATCGCCATACATCCATATCTCGCCTGCGGCCCGTTGCATTGCATCGATGGCGCGCGGGGACGGGCCAAACACGCTTTCATTCGCACCGATCCGGGCCACGAAGGGCGCGCCACGTTGGCGCTCCTGCGTTTCGGGGCCGACAAAAGGCACGGTCGCGGGCAGCGTGAGGGCAAGCGGGGTATAACGAGGACCAGTCATGGCCGCAGATAAGCGCAACCGATCAGGTGGGGCAAGCCTTGCCAGAAGTTCAAAGGAGGCTTCGGATGTGCGGTTTGCCCTGACGTCGCTGTGGCGCTGCTGGCGTCTTGCTGGCATGTTTACACAACAAAACACGCCCCGGAGGTCCCATGTCCCGCGTATCCATCGAATACAAAGACCACATCGCACGTGTCACGCTGACCCGTGGCGACAAGATGAACGCGCTGGACGATGCGATGATCAAGGCGATCCTTTCGGCCGGTCAAGAGGTCGCCGCAGCCGACATTCGCGCCGTGGTGCTATCGGGGGAAGGCAAAAGCTTTTGCGCTGGGCTCGATATGGCCAGCTTTGCCAGCATGGCGCACACAGACCCAAGCGAATGGCTGATGACCCGCAGCCACGAAGATGCCAACGAAATGCAGGAACTTGCCTTGATCTGGCGGCGCGTCCCGGTGCCGGTGATCTGCGCTATTCAAGGCGTCGCCTATGGCGGTGGGCTACAGATTGCGCTGGGTGCTGACATCCGCATCGCGCATCCCGAAGCCAAGCTGGCAGTGATGGAGATGAAATGGGGCATTATCCCCGACATGGGCGGCATGGTTCTGCTGCCAGAGCTCGTGCGCTCGGACGTGCTGCGCCTGCTGACCTATACCGCCCGCCCTATCGGAGCGCCACAGGCAGCAGATTGGGGGCTTGTTACCAAACTGTCGGATGATCCCCTGACCGAAGCGCTGGCGCTGGCCGAGGACATCGCGGGTAAAAGCCCGTCCGCCATCCGCGCCGCCAAACGGTTGATTGATGTGGCCGAAACCCGTGACCGTGCTGATGTGCTGTTGGCCGAGTCTACCGAACAGGTCGACCTGATCGGTAAGTCGGATCAAATGGAAGTTGTCATGGCACAGATGCAGGGCCGAAAGCCCGAGTTCAAATGATCACCGCATGAATGCGCGCCGTGCATCGCGGGCCATGTTGTATCGCATCTCAAGATCAGCAATCTTTTTCATTGCTGCCCTGCGGTCCTGATTGTCAGTCAGCGCTGCAAACTCCTTGCGGGCGGCGTCGAGCTGTTTCTTGATGTCGAACTCCTCGGGCAGAACTCCGGCCTGCGCCATTATCCGATGACCCGCAGCAATGACGGGATCGCCTTGTGCCTCGCCCGAGCGGTCGGGCAACGGGGCACCTTCGCCTTCAAGACCCTGCAGTTGGCCTTCGGCCTGCGCCTTTTTGATCTGGCGTTCAATCAGTTTTCCAAGCGATCCGAACATGCGCTTATTTTACCGCCTGAGGGGTTCTGATGAAAGGGCTCAGCGCACTCGGTTTGTTGCCAGATATGCGATACCCCCAGCCAACAGCCCCCAGACTGCCGCGCCCAACCCAAAAACCGTTATGCCAGAGGCCGTAATGGCCAGTGTCAAAATAGCCGCTTCGCGCTCGACAGGGACGTCCAGCGCGGCATGCATGGCATTGGCCAGGACCCCGATCAGGGCCACACCTGCCAGAGTGCCCATAAGCAGCGGGTCGGCATGGGCGGCAAAACTGGTGATCGCCACGGCAAAGATACCGAAGAGGCAGTAGAACACGCCACCCATGATTGCCGACCAATAACGCTGCGCCGGATCGGGGTGGCTTTCCTCGTTGGAACACATCGCTGCGGTGATTGCGGCCAGGCAGGTTGCGGGCGCCCCGAAAGGGGCCGAAAGCATGCTTGCGCCACCGACGGATGAAAACAACCGGCCGGGAACAGGATCAAAGCCAAAGCTGCGCATCACCGCGACGCCGGGGATATTCTGTGTCGCCATCGTGACGATAAACAGCGGTACGCCGATCCCGATGGCCGACGCGACCGAGAATGATGGCATGGTCCAGATCGGAGCCGCGATCAAACGATCCGGCATCAATTGGGCATCTCCTGCGTTCAGCGACACAATGATAGCCGCCGCGACCACAGCTGCCGGAACCGCGATCAACCGATTGAAACGGCCCGCGACAAACCACGTCAGGATCACCGGCAACGCCTGCCATGGAATCTCGACCGCCGCCTGGAAGGGCACAAGGCATAGTGGCAAGAGCACGCCTGCCAGCATTGCTTGCGCCAGTGTTGTGGGAATTGCTGCTGCCAATCGTCCCAGCGGCTTCCACAGCCCTGCCAGAACCGTTAATGCTCCGGCGCACAGGAACGCACCAATCGCGCCTGAAAATCCCTCGACCGGGGTGGCCGAGACGGCTAACAGAGCGGCCCCCGGGGTCGACCACGCAACGCTGATCGGCATTTTGTACCGCAGGCTGAGGACGATGGCTGCAAGCCCCATGGCAATCGCCGCACTCATCAGACCCGAGGCGGCTTCCTGCGATGAAGCTCCCATCGCGCCCAACCCTTGCAGTACGATGGGAAACGAGCTGAAGAACCCGACAATGGCCACAACCAACCCGGTTGAGACGGTCTGCATCGGAGGGAAAGATCGCATCGTCAGTGCCTCGCCAGGTTGTGTCGTCGAAGTGCTAACAAGCGGGGCGTGGCGTGAACAAGGGGAAAGCTCTGAGGGTAAAGAAAAACCTCACCGCCGGTTGGGTGGTGAGGTTCGATTTCAATATATCAGCAGCAGGAAAAAGATCAGGCGATTTCAGCCAAACGGGCGAGAGCTTCGTTTAGCTTGGCTTCTTCTTCTTCGCGGGCGGCAAGGTTAGCTTTGGCTTCCGCAACAACCTCTTCCGGGGCCGATGCCACGAATTTCGGGTTGTTCAGGCGCCCGCGCAGACCGCCGAGTTCCTTGGCCAACTTGCCTTTGGCTTTTTCCAGCCGTTCCTTTTCCGCACCAATGTCGATGATGTCCGCCAGTGGCAGGCCAAAGGAGGCACCGGGGGCGGCAATCGAGATCGTGCCCTTGGGCAGTTCAACCGCCTTGGTCAGGCTGTCGATCCGCGCCAGACGTTTGATCAGCGCTTCGTTGCGGTCCCATGCCGCTTGGCCGTGCGCGTCAATCTCAGTCACCAGCATCGGCACGTAGAGGCCAGCAGGAACTCGCATCTGCGCGCGGGCCGAGCGGGTGTTTTCGATCACCGAGATCACCCAGTTCATTTCTCGATCCGCATCCGCGTCGATCAGGTCGGCAGCCGCATAGGTCGGCCAATCTGCGTGTACAACCATTTTGGCACGCTTACCGGTCAGGCCCCACAGCTCTTCGGTGATGAAAGGCATGATCGGGTGCAGCAGAACCATGCACTGATCCAGAACCCAGCGCATGGTGGCGCGGGTCTCGGCCTGTGCCTCGGTGTCGTCGCCTTGCAGCAAGGGTTTAGAGAGTTCCACGTACCAGTCGCAGACCTTGCCCCAGACAAAGGCGTAGAGCCCGTTGGCCGCGTCGTTGAAACGATAGCTTTCCAGCGCCGCGTCGACCTCTTCCCGCACACGGGCGGTTTCACCGATGATCCAGCGGTTCACGGCGGCTTTGGGTTTCAGGTCAGCCACGTCCAGTTGCGGGACAGCGTCGGTGAAGACCTCATTCATCTCGGCAAAGCGGACGGCGTTCCACAGTTTGGTGCCGAAGTTACGGTAACCTGTGATGCGCTCGCGCGACAGTTTCAGTACCCCGCCAATAGCCGCCATCGAGGCATTGGTAAAGCGCAGCGCGTCAGCACCGAATTCGTCCACGATCTCCAGCGGATCGATCACGTTGCCGGTGGTTTTGGACATCTTCTTGCCCTTCTCGTCGCGGACGAGCTGGTGCAGATAGACGGTGTGGAACGGGATCTCGTTCACTACGGCCAGTTGCATCATCATCATCCGCGCGACCCAGAAGAACAGGATGTCAAAGCCGGTGATCAACACATCGGTTGGGAAATAGCGCTCTAACTCTTCGGTCTTTTCGGGCCAGCCCAGCGTGCCGATAGGCCAGAGGCCGGAAGAGAACCATGTGTCGAGCACGTCGGGGTCGCGCCAGACCGGGTAGACCAGCTTGGTCGGGTCTTGTTCGACTGCGTATAGGGCAAGGCTTTCGGCGAACTGATGGATCGCTTCCTGCTTATCGGCAACTTCGATGACCGTCGCGTGGCTCAGCGGGCTGGGTATATTGGCATTGTCGTCGAGGAATTTCTCTGTAACGGCCTCAAGGCTTGCCGCGCATTCCATGACATTGCCACGATGCAGCATGCCACCTTCGTTCAGCAAACGACCCAATTCGACCAAATCAAGGTCGCCGTCGTTTTCGTCGTCCTTGAAATTCTCAGCCGAGAGATCGAGGCCATACCAAACAGGTATCTGATGCCCCCACCACAGCTGGCGCGAGATGCACCACGGCTCGATGTTTTCCAGCCAATGGTAATAGGTCTTCTCGCCCGACTCGGGGATGATCTTGACCGTGCCGTCCTTGACCGCGTCCAGCGCAGGGCCGACGACCTTGGCGGCGTCGACGAACCATTGGTCGGTGAACATCGGCTCGATGACGACTTTCGAGCGGTCGCCGAAGGGCTGCATGATCGGTTTGCTTTCGACCAGCGGCACCAGCTTGTCCGCGCCTTCGTGTTCCGGCGTTAAAGCGGTCGAACCCAGACGTGGATCATCGGCGCGAGTCATGACAGCCAGACCGTCTGCAGTGATCTCCTCAACCACCTTCGCACGTGCCTCGAACCGGTCGAGGCCGCGCAGATGATCAGGGATCAGGTTGATCGCGTCGATCTCGTTCTCGGTGAACTCACGCCCGCGCGCGTATTCCTGCGCCTTGTCCGCCTCTTCGGCATAAGGCGCACCATCGGCGCGCATTGCGCCTTTGGTGTCCATCAGGCGATACATTGGAATGCCGCCGCGCTTGGCGACCATATTGTCGTTGAAGTCATGTGCACCGGTGATTTTCACCGCGCCCGAGCCGAAATCTGGATCAGGGTAATCATCGGTGATGATCGGGATCTGACGGCGATGCTCTTTCGGGCCAACCGGGATTTCGCAGAGTTTTCCGACGATGGGCGCATAGCGCTCATCCGATGGGTGAACCGCAACTGCGCCGTCGCCGAGCATGGTTTCGGGGCGAGTCGTGGCGATCGAGATATAGTCGCGCTCTTCCTCCAGCACGATATTCCCGTCCTCATCTTTCTCGACGTAGGTATAGGTCTCGCCGCCCGCCAGCGGGTATTTGAAGTGCCACATGTGGCCTGCAACTTCGATATTCTCGACCTCAAGGTCCGAAATTGCGGTCTCGAAATGCGGGTCCCAATTGACCAGCCGCTTGCCGCGATAGATCAGGCCCTTTTCGTACATGTCGACAAAGACCTTGATCACCGCGTCGTGAAAATTCGCAGAATTTTCGTGGCCCGTGCGCGGGTCACGCGGCGCACCAGCCATGGTGAAAGCATTACGCGACCAGTCGCAGCTGGAGCCCAAACGCTTGAGCTGCTCAATGATCGTGCCGCCGTATTCGCCCTTCCATTCCCAGACCTTGTCCAGAAACGCCTCACGTCCCAGCTCACGACGTCCCGGCTGCTGGGTGTTGGCCAACATCTTTTCCACCTGCATTTGCGTGGCGATACCAGCGTGATCCTGACCGGGCTGCCATAGCGTGTCGAACCCGCGCATCCGGTGCCAGCGGGTCAGAATATCCTGCAGTGTGTTGTTGAACGCGTGGCCCACATGCAGCGCACCCGTCACGTTCGGTGGCGGTATCATGATGGTAAAGCTCTCGTCGCGCGATTTGTTCGCGCCTGCCTTGAAGGCTCCGGCCGCTTCCCAGGCCTGATAGATGCGGGCCTCGGCCTCGGCCGCGTTGAATGTCTTTTCCATCGCCATGGGATGCGTCCTGCGTCAACAATATCGGGTCAGCGCCTGCAATAGCGAATGGACGCAGGAAGGGGAAGGCCCTGCGCGGCGGTCCTGCAATGATCAGCCGGGATTTGATGGGGCGGGCGCATAAAGATCCAGCTTTTCGCTGGCCCCTTGCCCCATCGCCTTGGCCTGATCGCTGCGGATGCGCGCGTGCAGGTCCAGCGCCTCAGGAGCAAACAGCTCGGTCGGCTCAGGGATATGGATGAAATTCCCCACCCGGTCCTCGCCCCGCGCCAGAATGGCATAGTCGCGATCCGCCACTTTTTGCTGCGCATTGGGGTTGAGATAACGGATAGCCAGGCCAATTCGACGATCATCAGATACGTTCGGCCCTGACCCGTGAATGGTCAGCCCATGGTGCAGCGACATCTGGCCGGGCTGCAACTCGATATGGGTTTTGTCTTCCTCCGCGACATCGACTGCTACCTCTTGCCCACGCGACAGAAGGTTGTTGTCGGAAAACGTATCATTATGCGGCAGGATCGGGTTCTTGTGGCTGGCCTTCACGAAATCCATGCAGCCACTCTCAACCGTCGCAGGGGATAGGGCGATCCAGGCGGTCAACTGGTCCGAGGTTTCACCCATGCCCCAATAGGTCAGGTCCTGATGCATGCCCACCACTTGCGTCGTGCGCGGTTCCTTGATGAACAGCTCAGCCGACCACAACAGCAGGTCTGGGCCCAAAACACCTTCGACAACGTCCAAAACGCGCGGGTCCAACGCGATGCGAGTGGCGAATGGCATCACCACATGCGCGTTGATGCGTTTGTACATGTTCAGGGGTAGCGGCAGGTCAGCCTCGCGCCAGCTGGCCTCGACATCTTCCAACTCGGCACGGTACCCGGCGGCTTCTGCGGCAGAGAACACGGGGATCGGAAATATAAACCCATCATCCCAATAGGCCTCGGCACTTTGGCTGTCCAATCGGCCATTCGTCAGCTTGATTTCTTTGGGCATGGAAACCTCCACTCGACTGAATTTAGGTTCAGCCTAGGCGCGGCCCAGATCGGCGCGCAACGCTGTTTCCAGACATGAATGTCGCTTTCAGACCGTGCGGAGTTAATTTTCTCAGCCACTGGACAAGGTCCTGCTTCACGCTAGGGTCGCGCATTCAGGCAGCCAGAGGATCATCTCATGGAAAAATTCGGCAAAAGCCAGCCCATCAAACGGACCGAGGACCAGCGGTTTCTGACCGGGCAGGGGCAATACATGGACGATTCTGTGCCCGAGAATGCGCTGTTCGCAGCATTCTTTCGCAGCCCGGTGGCGCATGCCACGATCACGTCGCTGGACCTTGAAGATGCACGTACAGCGGATGGGGTGCGCTTGGTCATGACGCTGGAAGATCTGACTGCTGCCGGGATCGATACGGTGATGAACGCGACTACAGTCGCCAACCGCGACGGCAGTCAAGGCGCTGCGTCCGAGCGGAACATGCTGGCCAAGGACCGCGCGCGTTTCGTCGGAGAACCCGTTGCGGTCGTCATTGCCGACTCGTTGTTACAGGCCCGCGATGCAGCCGAATTGATCTGGATGGAAACCGAAGACCTGCCGGTCAAGATGGATGTCGCTGCGGGTGGCGAACCTTTGCATCCACAAGCCCCCGACAACCGCGCCTTTGACTGGGGCTTGGGTGATGAGAAGGCGACCAATGCCGCCTTTCAGGCAGCGGCGCGCACCGTCGCGCTGAACGTGCATGACAACCGGGTCATCGTGAGTTCGATCGAACCGCGTGGCTGTCAGGCCGATTGGTCGGGTGGCCGTATGCATTTCTCGTATGGCGGGCAGGGTGTCTGGGGGATGAAAGCGCAACTGGCACAAAAGCTGAAACTGGACCCCGAGGCGATCCGTGTTACTACGCCAGATGTCGGCGGCGGATTTGGTATGAAGGCGATGCCTTATCCCGAATATTTCACCGTTGCCGTTGCTGCCATGAAACTGGGCCAGCCGGTGCACTGGATGTCGGACCGGTCCGAAGCGATGTTGTCCGATCACCACGGCCGCGACCTGACCTCACTGGCGGAGCTCGCCTTTGATGCCGATCACAAGATCACCGCCTATCGGGTTCACAGCAAGATCAACCTTGGCGCTTATAACAGCCATTTCGCGCAGGCGATCCAGACCAACCTGTTCAGTAAGGTTTTGATGGGTGTCTACGATGTTCAGACCACCTACTTGCGGGTCGAAGGATTCTTCACCAACACCACGCAGGTCGACGCCTATCGCGGTGCCGGGCGACCCGAGGCGATCTATGTGCTGGAACGCGTCATGGACCGTGCTGCGCGTGAGATGGGGATTGATCCGTGGGAGTTGCGGCGCAAGAATTTCATCCGACCCGAAGCCTTCCCCTATAAGACCGCAACCGGCGAAACCTATGATGTGGGTGAGTTCAACATGGTCCTCAGCCGCGCCGCCGAACAGACTACGGGCTTCGAGGCCCGCAAGGCGGCGGATGCCGAAAACGGTCTGATCCGGGGTCAGGGGCTTTGTTACTATATCGAAAGTATTTTGGGAGACCCTTCCGAAGGCGCGAAGATCGAGTTTTGCGAGGACGGAACGGTGAACCTCTATGTCGGCACTCAGTCCAATGGGCAAGGGCACGAGACCGTCTATGCCCAGTTCCTATCGGACCAGACAGGGATTCCTTCGCACCTGATCAATGTTGTGCAAGGCGACACGGACAGGCTGGCGCAGGGCGGCGGGACTGGCGGTTCACGCTCGGTCACGACCCAAAGCAACGCGACACTGGTCACAGTTGATACGATGATCGCCGCATTCACGCCCTATCTTGCGGATAAGATGGGTATCGAGGAAATCGATGTGACCTTCGACCATGAAACCTTCCGCGCACCCGGGTCCAACCTGACCCCCACGCTGACCGAGGCGGCCGAGATGGCGCGCGCAGACGGGCGCGCCGATCTGTTGCAGCACGAAGCCCGCGCCACGCTAGATGCACGCAGCTATCCAAACGGCGCACATGTTGCCGAAGTCGTTATCGATTCTTTCACTGGTGAAACATGGGTCGACCGCTACACGGTGGTGGAGGATTTCGGCAATCTTATCAACCCGATGCTGGCCGAGGGGCAGGTGCATGGCGGCGTGGTTCAGGGTATCGGTCAAGCACTGACCGAGCATGTTGTTCATGATGCCGAGGGGCAACTGCTCACGGCTTCGTTCATGGACTACGCCTTGCCCCGCGCTGCTGAGATACCCATGATAGAGTTTACCTCGGCGCCGGTTCCGTCAACCGCCAACCCGATGGGGATGAAAGGCTGTGGCGAGGCAGGCACCGTGGGCGCACTGGCCGCAGTGGCTAACGCGGTACAGGATGCGCTCTGGGATCACGGGGTGCGGCAGGCGGATATGCCTTTCACACCTCACAAAGTTTGGGAATTGTTGACGCATGGTTCTGTCGCGGCTGAGTAGAAAGGTACTGGGATGGCTCGGACGGCCTCTGCGGTCCGAGCACTCGGCCGAAACGCGCCACCGCGAACCTGTCAGCCATGTCATCATTCTTGACGGCACCATGTCGACGCTTGAAGCAGGGCGGGAAACCCACGCGGGCCAGACTCTGCGCCTGTGCTGCGAGATGGGCAGCCAGGTTTCGGTTTTCTACGAATCCGGCGTGCAGTGGGAAAGCTGGAAGTCCACTATGGACGTGATGATGGGGCGGGGTATCAACCGTCAGATTCGTCGGGCCTATGGTTATTTGGCTTCGCGTTACAAACCCGGCGACAAGATCTTTTTCATCGGCTATTCGCGCGGCGCATACGGGGTCCGCAGCCTTGCGGGCGTGATCGATGCTATCGGGTTGCTCAAGGCCGAACACGCCACTGTCCGCAATATCAAACAGGCCTATCGACACTATGAATGTAACGCCAATGGCGAAGCGGCGGCGGTCTTTCGTCGGGAGTTCTGTCACGAGGATGTCGCCATCGAGATGGTCGGCGTCTGGGACACGGTCAAGGCGCTGGGCCTGCGCCTTCCGCTGCTCTGGCGCTGGGCCGAGGAACGCCATGCCTTCCACAACCACCAGCTTGGCCCTGCCACCCGCCACGGCTATCACGCCATGGCGCTGGACGAGACCCGCGAAGTGTTCGAGCCGGTGCTGTGGAAATGCACGCCTGACTTCAAAGGCCACATCGAGCAGGTTTGGTTCCGCGGCACCCACGGCGATGTTGGCGGCCAGCTGAACGGGTTCGAAGAGGCCCGCCCCCTCAGCAACATCTCCCTGATCTGGATGCTGGACAAGGCCGAGCTGCACGGCCTGCCCCTGCCCGAAGGTTGGCACGACCGTTTCCCTACCGATCCGCATGCGCAATCCGTGGGCACCTGGCGTGGCTGGGGTAAGATTTTCCTGCTGCGCAAGCATCGCAAAGTAGGGCGTGACCGGTCAGAGAAACTGCATGTCTCGGTTTCGCCCGAGGAACTACCCCGATGGGTGCCGATGCCAAATCTGCCTTCGCATCCGGCGCAGTAACAGAAGCAACAGCTTGCCTTCCTATGAAAGTTGTATCAACAGCAGCCACAGCATTTCTGTCCCGTCAGTGCCGGGTGGACGTCTTAGCATCATCGAAAGACATGTGATTTATGCCGGATCCATACTTTTCTGAGCTCAAATACTTAGGTGGCCCGACCCTGGATTTTATTGAGGTCGCGGTTGACGCTGGTACGGATGTCTCGGGGTTGGTCGTGACGATCTATTTGAGCAATGGCTCGATCCGAACCACCAATACTCTGGCCGGTATCACGCCGACAACGGTTGCCGGTCGCGATATCTATGTCATCGACACGACAAGTTCCGGGACATTTAACGGATTGGGTAAAACCAATGGTATCTCGCTTTCCGAAGGGACAACGGTTTATCAGTTTAATTCTTTCAGCGATCCTCCAAGTCCCGGCCCGATCACTGCGAACACTGGCCCGGCCAATGGTATGCAATCCACAGTCATCGGGCAGGCCGGCGCTGGCGATTCCCTGATTTCGACCGACAATGGCGGCACATATACAGTCAATACCGATCCCACCCCGGGCAGCATCCCCTGTCTGACTGCGGGCACACTCGTATCCACTGATTTGGGTCCGGTGCCGGTAGAAGATCTGAAGCCTGGCCAGTTGCTTTTGCTGGCGCGGGGTGGCAACCAGCCTTTGCTGCAGATCTTGCGCCGTTCACTCACTGCGCGCGAGTTGCGCCGCAATCCGAAACTCTATCCAGTGCGAATTTGCGCGGGCGCACTTGGACAAGGCCTGCCCCGACGTGATCTGCTTGTCTCGCGTCAGCATCGCATGCTGGTGTCCTCGGCGATTGTGAAACGCATGTTCGGTCGTTCTGAGGTTCTGGTCGCCGCGATAAGGCTGACCGATCTGCCGGGGATTTATGTCGATGAAACCGTAGACAGCGTCACGTATTTCCATCTGGTCCTGGCGACGCACGAAGTGATTATCGCCGAGGGTGCCCCGACCGAGAGCTTGCTGATGGGACAGGAAGCGTTGAATTCACTCCCTCCTGCAATGGTCGAGGAACTTACTGTATTGTTTTCGGGCATTTCGACCGGGGGCCTCTCGGATACCAGTTATCTGGTGCCGGACAACGCGCGTCAGAAACAGCTGTTGTCGCGCCACGCTCAACACGCCCGATCATTGCTATCCGACTATACGGAAAGCACCCGTTCTGCAGACTAATGTTGATAGGGCGTTGGCCAACCAAGGCCAACCCCCGCTGTCATGTCTAAGAATTACCGCCGACGATCTCTGCGCGAGCTCATCGGCTGGAACGCCACGCCCACATGCGCTTCGCAATAGGGTTTGCCTGCCTCGACGGGCAGGCCGCAGAACCAGAAATCCTCGGTCGCGGGGTCGCCGACAGGCCATTTGCAGGTCTTTTCGGTCAGCTCCATCAAAGACAGCTTCTTGGCCTTCTTTTCAATCTCGTTGACCTTGGCCAAAGCCTCGGGGCTGATCTCATTGGCCGACGGTTGCGGAGGCAGCGGCTGGCCGGCGGGTATGATCTGGCGACGGGCCGGGGTGACCGGTTTGGCCTCGGGGGCTGGCACCGGACGGGCCGGTTCAGTCTTGGGTGTCGGTTTCGGTTTGGCCTCGGCCTTGGGCGCGGGGGCCGGTTTTTCCTTAGGCTCGGCCTTTGCCGGGCTTGCACCGGTGGCGCGATTCGACAGACCCAGACGGTGCACCTTGCCGATCACCGCATTGCGGGTCACGCCGCCCAGTTCCTTGGCGATCTGGCTGGCCGACTGGCCCTCGCCCCACATCTTTTTCAGCAGCTCTACACGCTCGTCAGTCCAGGACATCATTTGCCTTTCAAAAGCGGAAAGCGGCCCCGGATTCGGGCCGCCTTGGGAAATCATCTCAGCGCCCTATTCTAAACACTGCGGCCCGAGTTACAAGCGGTCTTCGAATCAGGTATGGGGCAGAGCATGCATAATCTCATGGATCACGACGCACGCCGCTTTGGCGCGGTGAATTGGATGGGCCTCTATACACTGGCGCAGCGCGAAACCCTGCGCTTTCTGGCCGTGTGGACGCAGACCCTGCTGGCACCGCTGGTGACGGCAGGCCTGTTCCTGCTGATCTTCAACATTGCCATTGGTCCCAGCCGACCGGATGTGATGGGGGTGCCGTTTCTGACCTTTCTGGCACCGGGCATCATGATGATGACCGTGATTCAGAACGCCTTTGCCAATACATCGTCATCGATGGTGATCGCCAAGGTTCAGGGCAATATCGTCGATACGCTGATGCCGCCGCTATCGCCGCTGGAAATCCTGTTGGGTTATCTGGCCGGAGGCATCGCCCGCGGAATCCTGATCGCCCTTGTTGTCGCAATCGCTCTGGCGTTGGTTCTGGGCATCGTGCCGCAGAACCCGCTGATCGCACTGATATTCGTGGTTTTAGGTGGCGCGTTCATGGGCGCGCTTGGGCTTTTTGCCGGGATTTTTGCCAACAAGTTTGACCAGATGGCGGCGATCACCAACTTCATCGTCACGCCTTTGGCTTTCTTGTCCGGCACTTTCTATTCTGTACAGGCGCTACCGCCAGTGCTCAATCGGCTAAGCCATGCGAACCCGGTCTTCTATCTGATTGACGGGTTGCGCTATGGGATGATCGGCGTGTCCGACAACTCTCCTTGGTTGGGCATGGCGATCTGCGCCAGCGCGACATTGTTGGTTGGAGGATTGACCTGGCAGATGTTGCGCACCGGCTACCGGCTCAAGGCCTGACGGTGTATCGCCTCGCGCCAGACCAGAATCAGACCTCCGGTCAGGATGATGGCCGAGCCGATCAGGCTGATCCCATCCGGTATCACCTTGAATACCGCGAAATCGTAGACGGCAGCGAAGATCAGGGTGGCGTAGCTGATCGGTGCCACAAAAGAGGCATCCGCCCGCGCCATTCCGTTGACGAAACAAGCCTGCGCACAGGCCATTAGCACACCAATCGAAGCCAGCGCCGCCCATTGCTGAGGCGTCGGCATCTGGAAAACGAAACTTACCGCGACTGTCGCAATGGTCAGACCCATCGCATTGTTGATCAGCAGAATCTGGATCGGTATTTCTCGGCCCGAGAGCTTTTTGATAAAGATCAGTTCCATTCCAATTATCACTGCTGCGGTCAGGGCCAGTAATGCAGCGGGTTGAAAGCTAGCGGGCGTTGGACGCAACAGAACCAAAGCACCGATCAAGGCTACGAAGGCGGCTAACCAGCGCCACGGGCCGACACCTTCTTTCAGCAGCGGGATCGCCAACATCATGGCAAAGACCGGGTTCAGGAACGAGATCGCCGTCGCATCCGCAATCGGTATGAAAGCAACGGATGCAAACATCAGCGTGATCCCCAGCCAGCCAAAGCTTGTCCGTCCGATATGCAGACCCCAATGCGGGCGGCTCAGGCGGGGGCGCATGATGCCGACGGCTGTCACGATTACCAGAAAGGCAAACAGAAACCGTCCATGGCTGATCTGCATCGGATGCAGGGCAGGGCCAAGCACATCCGTCCCCAGTGCTTTCGCCAGCAATGTGGTCCCTGCGAGAAGGGCGCTGGCCGCAAGGATCAGCAGGGCCGCAAGGGCAGGATTCTGACGTATCGGTGTCATGGTTCAGCCGTGCGCCAGCGTCGGGTAAATGACAAGCGGTAAATCCCGGTCTCAGAATGATTTTTGCCCCGATCGCAAAAACGGGGTTTTCAGACCCGGTGCACCCCGCTATACGGCCTCACATGATCAATACCGCACATACCCTGCGCCTCCGACGCCGACGCCTGACCGCATAATCGGCCCGTTTGATCCATTTGCGCTGTCCAAATCCGCGCAAACCCCACCAAATCAGTTGACGACCATGGCCCCAGTGTATCACTCACAGGGCTCAAGCTATTCGAAAAGGATGATCCGATGATCCCGTCCGTTCTGCCGACCTATAACCGCGCGCCCCTGACATTCGTGAAGGGCGAAGGCGCCTGGCTGACCGAGTCGGATGGCCGACGTTTTCTGGATCTGGGCGCGGGCATAGCGGTAAACGCGCTGGGTCATGCGCATCCGGCGCTGGTGGCGGCCCTGACGGAACAGGCGCATGCGCTGTGGCATGTTTCAAACCTCTATAACATCCCGCAACAGCAGGCACTGGCGGACAAGCTGGTGGAACACACCTTTGCCGATACGGTGTTCTTCACCAATTCGGGCACCGAATCCTGCGAATTGGCCGTCAAAATGGCCCGCAAGTATTTCTATGACAAAGGTCAGCCCGAGAAGGTCGAGATCATCACTTTCGACGGCTCATTCCATGGCCGGTCATCGGCGGGTATCGCCGCCGCCGGGTCCGAGAAAATGACCAAAGGTTTCGGCCCGCTGCTGCCAGGCTTTGTCCATCTGACATTCGGAGACCTCGACGGTGTCACCAACGCCATCACCGACACCACGGCAGCCATCCTGATCGAACCGGTTCAGGGCGAAGGCGGCATCCGCCCCGTTCCGGATGCAGAGCTGAAAGCCTTGCGCCAGATTTGCGATGATAACGGCCTTTTGCTGATCCTCGATGAAGTCCAATGCGGCGTTGGGCGGACCGGCAAACTCTTTGCACATGAATGGGCCGGCATCACGCCGGATATCATGATGGTCGCCAAAGGCATCGGCGGCGGTTTTCCTCTGGGTGCGGTTCTGGCCACCGAAGAGGCCGCCAGCGGCATGACGGCAGGCACCCACGGCTCGACCTATGGCGGCAACCCCTTGGGCTGTGCCGTTGGCTGCGCGGTGATTGATCAGGTCGCTACTCCGGCCTTCCTCGAAGGTGTGAATCGCAAGGCAGGCCTGCTGCGTCAGAAGCTCGAAGGCCTGATCGCGGACCACCCCGAAGTATTCGAGGAGGTGCGCGGCTCAGGTTTGATGCTTGGCCTGAAATGCAAACCCGCCAATATCGACGTGGTCAACGCTGGCTATGACAACGAGGTCATAACGGTCCCCGCCGCAGATAACGTGATCCGCCTACTGCCGCCGCTGACCCTCACCGAGGATGACATCGCACAAGCCCTGATCCGCCTCGAGAAAACTGCGGCACAAGTCGAAAACGCAATGGCTTCGGCCTGAACTCGCCTGATTGAAAAGTGAATTAAAATGAACCACTTCCTTGATATCCACAAAACTGACGCAGGTGATCTGCGGAACATGATCGATCAGGCCAGCGCGATGAAACAGGCGCGCCTTGGGCGTCCCAAAGCCGCCCCCGACGATGAGCAGCCTCTGGCAGGCCGCATGGTTGCGCTGATCTTTGAAAAGCCATCAACGCGGACCCGCGTGTCCTTCGATGTTGGCGTGCGCCAAATGGGCGGGCAGACTATGGTACTGTCCGGCAAGGACATGCAGCTGGGCCATGGCGAGACCATCGCCGACACCGCCCGGGTCCTGTCGCGCTATGTCGACATGATCATGATCCGAACCTTTGATGAAACCATCCTGACCGAGATGTCCGAATACTCGGACGTTCCCGTCATCAATGGTCTGACCGATCGTACACATCCCTGCCAGATCATGGCCGATGTGCTGACCTATGAAGAGCATCGCGGCCCCATCGCAGGAAAAAAGGTCGTCTGGACCGGCGACGGCAACAATGTCTGCGCTTCATTTCTGCATGCCGCCGGTCAATTCGGTTTCGACCTGACATTCACCGGCCCGGCGCAGCTGGATCCAGAAGAAGAATTCATGGGGCTTGCACGCCAGAAGGGCTCGAAAATCGTGATCGAACGGGACCCGCACAAAGCTGTTGAAGAGGCCGACCTCGTGGTCGCCGACACCTGGGTCTCAATGCACGATTCTCAATCCGCGAAGGAGCGCCGCCACAACATGCTGCGGCCCTATCAGGTCAACGCCGAGCTGATGTCGCATGCCAAGCCAGACGCGTTGTTCATGCACTGCCTGCCTGCGCACCGCGAAGAAGAGGCCACATCCGAGGTCATGGACGGCCCGAACTCGGTGATCTTTGACGAGGCCGAAAACCGCCTGCATGCGCAAAAAGCCGTGATGCGCTGGTGTCTGGGCGTCTGAGGCCGACAGCAATCTGGGAGAGCCATAGATGGCTCTCTCAAATCTCGGAGCAACCAATGCCACACATCACTCTGGAATTCTCTGCCGGGCTCGAAAAAACTCATGATTTTCAAGCCATCTGTGAGCAGCTCTATTCCGTGCTCGCCGTGCATGAAGAATTCGATGCCCCAACACTCAAAATCCGTGCCACCTCGTTTCCGTATTTCTGCATCGGGACCGAACCGCAGACGTTCATTCATGCCACGCTCTTGTTGCTGCAGGGCCGTGATGAGGCGACGCGCGCCGAGTTGAACGCGATCATTCTGAATGTTCTGGCTACATCTGCTCCCTCAGTCGGCAGTATCACCGTGCGGGATGTTGAAATAGATCGCGCGACCTATGCCAAACGCTTGTCGGCCTGATTCGGCCCCGGCATGCGTATGGGATGTTTAAACGCGTCGGGTCACATCCCAGATCCGTAATCTGGCGAGCGTAGCGACGCACGCCAGAACTACCAGCACACACAATGCGATCTTGGTCATGATCTCCATCGTGCCCTCGATCATCAGGGCGTGTACGACACTGCCCAGTATGGTCACCACTGCCAGTCCGGCGTGACCCAGACGCCAGAGCCGAAATCGCAGGTTCAGGCGTAGCCGCAGAACACCCATCGTTGCTGCAGCAAAACCCGTCCACATCGCGATCACACCCCAGACGGAAAAGGGTGTGGCTGATACGAATAGAAGCGCGTCCACGACATCCGGCGGGCTCGTGATCCACAAACCGCCCACATGGATTACGATCGCTGCGACAAGGGCCAGACCGCACCGCCTGTGCCATAAGCGGCTGCGCACAGGTGAAAGCCCAGGCAACCAGCGTCCGGCCAGCAAGGGTTGCATCAGCAGAAGGCACATCCCGACGATGCCCGCAAACCCGGCTAGGATGTAGATCGGCTCGCGCCACGCCAGATAAGGGCTGAATGCTGCCGCGATAACCGGCACCAGAAGGGCGACAATCAACGCTGCCCAGATCAGTATGCGCCTCAACACGTATCAGGCAGGCTGCAAGACGAAATGCGCGGCAAGCGTTTTATCCTTCGCGCTCGACATCACCGGGCGTAGGAAAACCGTTTCGAATTCGCCGCTGTCATAGGCCAGATGCCCGTGCGGTTGGCCAAAGGCGGGCACGATTTGTGGCATCTCAAGCCGAAATTCACCGTTCGCATCCGTCAGCGTCGCCCCATGGCTGCGCTGGTCGCGCTCGTGCCCCTCGGTCGTATGCGCCCAGATCTGGATACGCTGTCCGGGCAAGGGGGCTCCGTCGCCTGCGCGGCGTACGGTGCCGGTCATCCAGAAACCTCCGCCGCCGATGCGCTGCACAATAGGGGCGCCGGGGCGATAGTTGTTCGATCCGCCCCGCATGGACGGGGTCGGTGCAACGCCCTGCGCCCGCGCGGGCGTGGTCAGCCCGGCCGTGCCTAGCGCTGCAAAACAGCCCGCCGTAACCAACGCGCTGCGGCGGGTAAGAAGAACGTGCGACATCGCGAGGGCTCCTTTCGATAACGGGCATGGTGTCTGGCCTGACACTCAATCTAGCACGTTTGTTGCGAAAGCCGAGTTAAGCTGGTCTGAAGATCGGGTCATTTCATCACCGTCACGTGAGCGTTGCCGCCGTTTCCGCCCATCGTGCACTGTATATGTGCACTCATGCGCTATGCCCGATATCAAATCATACTATATTCCACATTATCAAACATATTGAAGCCCAAGCCAGATCCTGACCCAAGGGAGAGCGAGAATGAGCTGGAATCCGACCCATACCCCCGACTGCCGGTCCGAGAACCCGGCGCTAGACAGCCTGATCATCCCCCGTGCCCGTGATCTGGGCGGGTTCGAGGTGCGCCGCGCGCTACCCTCGGTCAAACGGCAACTGGTCGGACCCTTCATCTTCTTCGACCAAATGGGTCCGGCCGAATTTATCACCGAAGGCGGCATTGACGTACGGCCGCATCCCCATATCGGATTGGGTACCGTGACCTATTTATATCAGGGCGAGTTTGAACACCGCGACAGTCTCGGCACGCATCAGATGATCTATCCCGGCGAGGTCAACTGGATGGTCGCTGGGCGTGGTGTGACCCATTCCGAACGTACCAGTGACCAAACACGCGGCAAGAAACACAGCCTGTTTGGCATCCAGACTTGGATCGCCTTACCCGAAACGCACGAAGATATGGCCCCCGATTTCGAACACCACAAACAGGGCGCGTTGCCCCATATTCAGGATGCAGGCGTCAGCGCCCGCCTGATCCTTGGTTCCGCCTATGGCGAAACCAGCCCGGTCACCATGCTGTCCGAGACCTTTTATCTCGACGTCCAGCTCGAACCGGGTGCCTCCTTCCCGCTGCCCGACAATCACGAGGATCGCGGTGTCTATGTCACCACAGGCTCGGTCGAGATCGCAGGCGACAGCTTCGAGGCGGGTCGCATGATGGTCTTCCGCCCCGGCGATCACCTGTCCGTGAAGGCCGGACCACTGGGTGCGCGGCTGTTGTTGCTGGGCGGTGCAACCCTGAACGAAGATCGCTACATCTGGTGGAACTTCGTCTCCTCCTCGAGGGAGAAGATAGAAACGGCCACACGCGAATGGAAAACTGCCGACTGGGCGAACGGCGCCTTCCACCTGCCGCCCGGTGATGATCAGGAGTTCATTCCGATCTCGGAAGACCTCGAACGCACCCGACCCAGACGCGGCCGCGTCTGACCTAACGTCACGCTGGCTCCGTTGAACGATCCCGGCGATCCTTGCAGGGACAGCGGAGGTTAGCCATGAATATTGTCATCGCCGGTGCAGGCAGCATTGGCTGCTTTTGCGGCGCATTGCTGGCCGCAGCGGGACACAGCGTGACGCTGCTGGGTCGCGCGCGGGTGCTGAACGCCATCCGGGGACAAGGGCTGACGGTGACAGATTTCTCGAACCTGCATCGTCACGTCGCCGCCGTACAACTCACGCTCAGCGAAGACCCTGCCTGTCTCGGGGATGCCGAGTTGGTCATCGTCACGGTAAAAACAGGCGCGACCGCCGAGATGGCAGCGCTGATCGCCGCACACGCCACGGAAACGGCCCCGGTTCTGTCTTGGCAGAATGGGCTCGAGAACGCCCGCACCCTGCGCACCGCTCTTCCCGGACGCGACGTTCGGGCTGGAATGGTGCCCTTCAACGTGGTGCCGACGGGCCCGGCAACCTATCACCGTGCCACATCGGGTGAGATCGTCATCGAGCGTGGCTCCCGGTCTCTGGCTGAACGCCTAAGCGCCCCATATCTACCCGTCAGCGAAAGCGACCAGATCGAGGCGGTGCAATGGGGTAAGCTGGTGATCAACCTCAACAATGCATTGAACGCATTGTCCGGCCTGACCTTGCAAAACCAACTGCTCGACCGAAACTGGCGTCGCCTGATGGCTGATCAGATGGCCGAGGCGCAGCGTGTTTTGAAAGTCGCCGAGATCGAGGCCACCTCTACAACGCCACTACCCGCATGGATGACACCGCACATTCTACGTCTGCCAACGCCAATTTTTACACGAATTGCGGCAAAAATGCTGACCATCGATCCAAACGCGCGCACCTCGATGGCTTATGATCTGACGGCGAGTCGCCCGACCGAAATCGACAGTCTACAGGGCGAAATCATCAAACTCGGCCAACAGTACGCGATCCCAACCCCGATCAATAGCCGAGTCTCTCAACTCATCCACCAATCACCGGACACGCCGCTCACAGTCGACCAGATCATAACCTGATCCGTCTCTTCATCTGGCCTAAAATACCTCGGAGCGCGAGGCAGAGCCTCGCAAAATCCGATCAAGCGAACGCAGTCAAAACCCAGAAAATTAGCGCCGACATCACTGCCGCTGCCGGTACCGTGATCACCCAGGCCGCCACGATGGTCATGAAATGCGACCGCCGCACCAGCTTGCGCCGCCGCCGTTCCTCGCGCGCCAGTCGCAGCTCTGCCGGTCGCTGGCGGTTCGAGTATTTCCACCGCCGTTCTGCATGCCACTCCCGATAGAAGCCAACACCAAAGACGGCCCCAACCGCGATATGAGTCGAACTGACCGGCAGACCCAGCCAACTGGCGACGATGACCGTGATCGCCGCCGATAGCGCGACACAGAACGCCCGCATCGGGTTCAGCTTGGTGATCTGGCTGCCGACCATACGGATCAGCTTGGGACCGAACAGGAATAGGCCGAACGAGATGCCAAACGCGCCGATCACCATGACCCATGTCGGGATCGATACTTTCGTGGCAAAATCTCCGAACTCGGCCGCATGCACGATCGCCGCCAATGGACCCACCGCATTGGCCACATCATTGGCCCCATGCGCAAAGCTCAAAAATGTGGCCGAAATCACCAGAGGCAGACCAAACAATGTCTTCAACGACCGGGTCCGGTTCTCCAACCCTTCAGACTTGCGCTTGACCCACGGTACCGTCGCAGCCCAGACCAGGCCGCCAAAGGTCAGACCGATCAAAAGGGCAAATTGAAGATCAATTTTGACGATCCGCTTCAGGCCTTTGACCGACAAGTAGGTGGCAAACGCCCCTGCCATCACGGCAACCAGAATGGGCACCCAGCGCCGCGCTGCCGCGATCTTGTCGTCCTGATACTGGATCTTGTGTTTGATCAATGCCAGAAAGGCGGCTGCAATCATCCCCCCCAAAACGGGTGAGATCACCCAACTGGCGGCAATCGCGCTCATCGTGCCCCAGCTCACCGCACTTAGGCCCGCCGCAGCAATGCCGGCACCCATCACGCCGCCGACCACCGAATGCGTGGTCGAAACCGGTGCCCCGACCCAGGTAGCAAGATTGACCCACAGTGCCGACGATATCAGGGCCGCCATCATCGCCCAGATGAACACATTGCTGTTCTGCACCGACATCGGATCGATGATGCCCTTAGAGATGGTCGAAACCACATCCCCCCCTGCCAGCAACGCGCCGGCGCTTTCTGCGATGGCGGCAATTAGGATGGCTCCGCCCATGGTCAGAGCATTGGCCCCCACTGCCGGGCCCATATTGTTGGCCACGTCGTTGGCACCGATATTGATCGCCATGTAAGCGCCGAATGCCGCAGCTGCGACAACGATCACACCACCATCGGCCCGTCCGAACAGAAGCGCTGCAGCCAAACCTGCCAGCGCGATAAAGGCCAGTGCAATTCCGGGGGCCAACAGAGGACGCGATACTTGGGCATTGGCGTGCTCAACGCGCGAGATACGCTGTAGGTCACGGTCCAGTGCGTGCCAACGGGCTTTAGTGGGGTGGTCTGACATCGGTTCACAACGGCTGTTTTGAATGATGCCCGCCGCTAAACGGTTCCAATGGGCGCGGCAACCTTTGTCATCAGTTTTTTACAATATTGTTACAATTGCAGTAGCAAGTCGCGCAATTCCGGCTCTTGCACGCGTTCGGCGGCCACCTTCGGGGACACCCAGCAGCGCTTACGCTGATCGGACTCGGGGAATACATCCGCCAGTCCGGTCGCCTCGATCCGATAAACGCTGGTGATAACCGGCAACGCCGTGCCGTCATCCAACCTTTTGTCGTATGAGTAATGACCAACGGGATCTTTCTGCACCTCCGTTGCACGCACCCCAGCCTCTTCCCAGGCTTCCCGCAATGCGGTTTCCGGCCCGTTGAGCCCATCAATGGGCCAGCCTTTGGGGATAATCCAGCGTCCGGTGCCCCGACTGGTGATTAACAAAACGTCGTCACCGGGACCTGCCTTGCGGGTACACAACGCAGCAACCTGCACCCGGCTTGGGCGCTGGATCAGCGGTCGCGCGACCTCTTCCCAGATGTTGCGTATCCATGTCGTCATGTCAGGCCTGCTCGGGCGTATTCTTTTTGTAATTCGAAGAAGTTACATAATCATGTATTGCTGAGTTAACAATACCGCCCTCGGATAACCGCAAAATATGGCCTGAACTTTCAGTGTTTCGTGTATTTTTGCAGCAATTTGTGCGCTTTCCGCCGTTTCCGCCAATGAGGCTTATCAACGCCCACCTGATCAACTTAGCCTTTGCGCCGCTTCGCGCGCAGCGTTGGATCCGCCTGAGTTGGATCTTCGGGCCAGGGATGTTTTGGGTACTGCGCCCGCATGTCCTTGCGCACATCCGCATAAGACCCGGCCCAGAATCCGGGCAGATCACGGGTGATCTGGATCGGTCGCTGGGCCGGTGACAGCAGCGTGATCTTCAAAGGCTCGCCCCCAACCACCGGATGTTGCGTAACGCCAAATACCTCTTGTAGCCGAACCGAGATTTCGGGCACCGCACCGCCATAGTCAATTGGCAGCTTGCGGCCCAACGGAGTCACAAACGAGCCCGGCGCCCGCCGATCCAGTTCCTGCATCTGGTCCCAGTCCAGCCGGGCGCGCAGCGCGGGCAGCAGGTCGAACCGCTTCCAGTCATCGGCATTGCGCACGCCCGAGAGCATCGGCAGCAGCCAGTCTTCCAGCGTATCCATCAGCCCGGTTTCCGAGAAGTCCGGCAAATCAGCGCCTTCCGCGCGGATCAACTCGACCCGAGCGGCCAATCGCGCTGCGGCCCCGTTCAGCCGCACACCCAGATCGCGCACCCCGTCCAACATCGCCTGCGCCAATGCATCCTCGGGGACATCTTTCCAGATGCGGTCGTCCAGCGTGATCGCTCCGAACCGCTCTTGCCTGCGCGCCACGACACGGCGTTCGCGTTTCGACCAGTCGCAGCTGTCGACCCACGCGATCTGATCGCCGAATAGATCGCGAATTTCCCCCTCGGAAATCTGCGCTGCCATGCGCACACGCGCCTCACGCGGGTTCCCATCCGTATCCGTCACCACGAGATATGGCGCACCTGCCAGCGTATCACCGGCTTCCAGCACGACGCCTTTGCCACCCGACAGGACATAACGCGGGACATCTCCCTTGCGTCGCTGTCCGATGCGATCGGGATAGGCCAGCGCCGCCATCGCTGCCGGGCTCAGACCGCCCGCATCCTTAGATTGCGCGCGCAACCGCTTTGCTTCGCCCTTGATCCGATCCAGCGCGCCCATGTTGACCTGCCAGACCCGATTGCGCTGAAACGCGCGCACGTCCCGCAGCACCTCAAGCCTCAAAGACAGATCGACCGGAGCGCCCCTTAGCGGATCGCGTTCCGCCATCAGCGCCGCCAGTGCCGCAGCCTCAGGTCCTGCGTGCAGCAACATATGCCCCAGCCGAGGATGCAGCGGCAGCGCCGCCAGCGCCCGCCCATGTTCGGTGATCCGGCCTTTGCCATCCAGGGCACCCAGCATCGCCAGCAACGCGCGCGCCTCAGCCAGCGTGCCTTCGGGCGGCGCGGTCAGAAACGCAAGATCACCCGGTTCTGCGCCCCAGAGCGACAATTCCAACGCCAGCCCGGTCAGATCGGCTGCCTCGATCTCGGCAGGCGGGTAGGCGGCTAGTGCACCTTCTTCGCCCTTGGACCACAACCGATAGCAGACACCTTCGGCCACACGCCCCGCACGGCCTGCGCGCTGCGTCGCTTCGGCCCGCGTCACCCGCTCGGTCACCAGCTGCGACATGCCTGATCCGGGATCGAACCGTGCCCGCCGGGCTTGCCCCATATCGACCACCACGCGGATATCGGGAATAGTCAGCGAGGTTTCGGCAATCGACGTCGCCAGAACCACCTTGCGACCTTGCTTAACCGGCGCAATCGCCGCGCGCTGGGCGGCAAAGGGCAGTGCTCCGAACAAAGGCCGCACTAAACAGGAGTCGGGTAGACGGCTGGCCAAAGCCGCCTCGGCCCGCCGAATTTCACCTTCACCGGGCAGGAACACCAGCATGCCCCCTTTGGTTTCCCGTTCGGCTCGCACCACCAGATCGATCAGCGCGTCCAGTCGCCGCGCCTGCGGCGCCAAAGGCCGGTCCAACCAGCGGGTCTCGACCGGATAGCTGCGCCCTTCGGATGTCACCAGAGGCGCGTTCATCAGCTGGCCCACCGGTTCAGCATCCAGCGTCGCGGACATCGCCAGCAAGATCAGGTCATCGCGCAACGCTCCAGTCACCTCAAGGCACAGTGCAAGCCCAAGATCGGCGTTCAGGGACCGTTCGTGGAATTCATCGAATATCACAGCACCTACGCCGGGCAGGTCAGGTTCGGATTGCAGCATCCGTGTCAGGATACCTTCGGTCACAACCTCGATGCGCGTCGCCTTTGAAACTTTCACGTCTCCACGGACACGATAGCCCACGGTCTGGCCCACGGGTTCACCCAGCGTCTCGGCCATGCGTTCGGCGGCGGCGCGGGCGGCCAGCCGCCGGGGCTCCAGCATGACGATCCGGCCCTCGCACAGACCGGCCTGTAGCATCTCAAGCGGCACGCGGGTTGTCTTGCCCGCACCCGGCGGCGCCTGCAGCACCGCGCGCCCATGCGTTCGCAAGGCGTTCAGAAGATCGGGAATGGCGTCATCAATGGGCAACCGGGTCATATCGCCTTATCGCCAAAGCCTCGGCCAAGGTCCAGCGTCGCCAAACTCGGCTCCGGTTGGGGCTGGACAAACCGGGTCACACCCCCTCATCTAGGGCAAATTCCAGCCGGGGACTTACCGATGAACATTGCCGAGCTTGGCGACAGGATCTTGAACGGAGAGCGCAGGGCATTGGCCCGTGCGATCACACTGGTCGAAAGCGGGCGTGAAGATCATCGAGCGCAGGCAACCGCGCTGCTGGATCAATTGAGCGGCGCCGGACGCCAGGCTTTGCGGATCGGCCTGTCGGGCACGCCGGGTGTGGGCAAATCGACCTTTATCGAAAGCTTCGGCATGATGCTGACGGGGCAGGGGCTGCGTGTTGCGGTTCTTGCAGTTGACCCCAGCTCGGCCCGTTCGGGGGGCTCGATCCTGGGCGATAAGACCCGCATGGAAAGGCTGAGCCGCGAGAAAGACGCCTTTATCCGCCCGTCCCCCAGCCAGAGCCATCTTGGTGGCGTGGCGCGCCGCACACGCGAAGCGATTGCACTTTGTGAGGCGGCTGGTTTTGACGTCGTGCTGATTGAAACCGTGGGTGTGGGCCAATCGGAAACCGTTGTGGCCGAGATGTCTGACCTGTTCCTGCTGCTGCTGGCCCCGGCGGGCGGAGATGAGTTGCAGGGCGTCAAGCGCGGCATCATGGAGATGGCCGACATGATCCTGATCAACAAGGCCGATGGCGACCTGAAAGCGACTGCCACCCGCACCTGCGCCGATTACGCGGGCGCGCTGCGTCTGCTGCGCAAACGCCCGCAGGACCCCGAAGGGTTTCCCAAGGCCATGACCGTTTCAGCGGTTGAAGAGCATGGGCTGGAACAGGCCTGGGACGAGATGCAGGCCCTGACAACCTGGCGGCGCGAAGCCGGGCATTGGGTATCGAACCGCGCCACACAGGCACAATACTGGTTCGAGCAAGAGGTACGCCACGCATTGCTTGCGCGTCTCGAAACGCCACAGATGCGCAGTCGGATGAGCGATCTTGGCGCTCAGGTCAGTGCGGGCCACCTCAGCCCATCGGCGGCGGCCGAACAAATCCTCTCCGGGCTGTCCGACGCGTAACGCTCTGGCGTTATGATGCGTGCGCGGCTGGTGCGCTGACCGCTAATCGTTTATTAAAGCTACATTTATTGTTGTGTTTGAGTGTAAGTCACTGCGTTTGAACCGGGTTGAGAAAGGGCTTGGTCAGCTCGGATCGTGCCCGGATTCTCCGAGGAACGGGACACGTCAGAATGCCTAATATCAATGGTACCAACGGCGACGACGATATCGATGTCACAAATGACAACGGTACTCTGAACGGAAACCCGGCGACGCCTCCGGTGACCGGTATCCGTGGCCGTGGCGGCGATGACGATATCACCATCACCAATAGCACCATTGCCAACAATGTCCTGGGCAATGCAGGCACCGACACGATCATTGTCACCAACAGCACGGTTGGCGGGCGCATCGCTAGCGGGTCCGATGCGGATACGGTTGATATCAGGGGGTCAACCGTCGGCGATATCCGGCTTGGTGCCGGTAATGACACGCTGAATTTCACCAGCACCACGGTGTCGGGTGACATTCGCGGCGGCAGCGGAACCGACACGCTGAACCTCCCTGAGGGCACTGTTATCACGGACGATACTTTCGGGGTGATTACGGTCGAAGACGGGGTTGGTTACTCAGTCTCTAGCGGCACATTTACCCTGCCTTCAGGCATCACCGTCACGTATTCAGCGTTCGAGAACGGGTCGGGTATGCCCTGTTTCACGCGCGATACATTGATCACGACGCAGCAGGGCCAGACCCCCATCCAGTCGCTGTGCACCGGTGACCTGATCCCCACGCTGGGGCAGGGCCTGCACCCGATCCGTTGGATCGGGCGGCGCGAATTTGATCGCTTCCAGCTTGAAGCCAACCCCAGACTCTGGCCTGTGCGTATCCTTGCAGGGGCATTGGGCGAGGGGCTGCCGCATCGCGATCTGCTGGTCTCGCGCCAGCATCGGATGCTGGTGCACTCAAAGATCGCCCAACGCATGTTCGGCACGACCGAGGTTCTGATTCCGGCCATCAAACTCACTGCAATGCCGGATATCTACATTGATGAAAGCGTGGAAAGCGTCGAGTATTACCACCTGCTGTTCGACCGCCATCAGGTGATCTTTGCCGAGGATGCGCCAACCGAAAGCCTCTATACCGGCCCCGAAGCGCTGAAAATGCTGAGCGCCGCGTCGCGTCGCGAGATATTCGAGATTTTTCCCGAACTGACAGACCTTGACTACCGCGCCGACCCGGCCCGCATGATCCCCGGCGGGCGGCTGCAAGCGCAGTTGATCACGCGGCATTTGAAGAATAACAAGCCGCTGTTGCGGATGTCCCCGATCTTGACCTCAAATGAATTCAACTCGGGTGCAAAGATTTCGCCGCAGCCGTCTTGACCCTTCGCGCGATTCCCACTAAACGCATCCAACCAGTTTTCGGGCGCGACTTCGGGTTGCGCCCCTTGTGATTTGGCCGCGGGTCTTGTACCCGGCCTCCAGAAACAAAGGAAGAAACCATGTCGCGCCGTTGCGAACTGACCGGAAAAGGCCCGATGACTGGCAACAATGTCAGCCACGCCAAAAACAGAACTCGTCGCCGTTTTCTGCCCAACCTGAACGACGTTACCCTGCAGTCGGAAACTCTGGGTCGTGGCGTCAAGCTGCGCATCTCGGCAGCTGCCCTGCGCTCGGTCGACCACCGCGGTGGTCTGGACGCGTTCCTGGCCAAAGCCAAGGATGACGAGCTGTCGGCGAACGCCCTGAAAGTGAAGAAAGAAATCGCCAAGGCGCAAGCCTCGGCCTAAGCGCTTTCTCACGCTAGAATTCAGCCCTGCACCCTGCGGTGTGGGGCTTTTCTTTTTTGCATTCGCTGCCCCTGTGCGAATGATTGTCTCTGAAATGGTAATAAAACGCCCCGCTTCGTGACGTTGTTCACAGAACGCCTGCTGAATATCGCATATGTTTATGCATATTCATGTTGAGGGGGTTACCATGTCACTCAAAGCAAAGAATTTTCTGTTTTTACTGCCACGATCAATTGCAAAAGCCGTGATCCGCTGCACCCGGATGCAGCGCCGGGTAAACCGACTGCATACGGGGATGAATGCCGAGGCGTTCAGGCCGCCGAAAAGCTGAGCTAGGCCATACTGTCTCAGCCACTGCTTTGCGCTTGAAGCCGGTTCAGTGGGCGGCGTATATACCAAGCTGACATGACAGGCTTTTTCCGCACATTTCTGCCTTATACGCTGTCCTTGATGGTGATCCTCACCGGGCAGGGACTGGCCGTGTCGCGGGGTATGGAGCGCGCGGTCGGGCAGATGGTTTTGTGCACCGGCAGCGGACCGGTCGTCGTCTATATGGACGAAGACGGCCAACCGACCCGCGCACCGCAATACTGCCCTGACTATGCGCTCAACCTGCTGGGCGCGATCCATGAAGCCTCGGTTGCCGTACCTCCGGCCCCGCCGCGCGCGCTCCCCGCGCCGTCGCTCCTTTCCCAGCATCTGATTGCCGCGCCGCTGCCGCGACACCCAGCTCGTGCCCCGCCGGTTTCTGCCTGATTCCAGTTTCCAAACTCTATCAGACAGTTACCAAGGAGAGGCATAATGACCCTCAAATCCAGCCTGCTTGCAGTCCTGACTACCTTTTCGCTGACCGGTGCGGCGCTGGCTGCCGATACCATCTCGGTCGAAGACCCTTATGCACGGTCTTCGGGCAAAACCGCGAAGGCGGGTGCCGCCTTTATGATGATCCAGAATCAAGGCGATACCGATGACCGCCTGATCGGCGTGACCTCGGATGCGGCTGCCCGAGTGGAACTGCACACTCATAAGGTTGACGAAAACGGTGTCGCCAAGATGGTGCATGTGAAGGAAGGCTTCGCCATTCCGGCGGGCGAAACCCACATGCTGAAACGCGGCGGTGATCACGTCATGTTCATGGGCCTGACCGCGCCTTTCGAACAGGGCGGAACCGTTCCCGTCACTCTGATCTTCGAAAATGCTGGAGAGGTCGCGGTCGAGATCCCGGTCGATCTTGAGCGCCAGGACAAAGGCGGCCATTCGAACTAACGCCTGTCTTAAGGCTGTGGTACAGCCATCATCCATACGACAGGCCGGGCAATGCCCGGCCTGTTGCGTCATCTGTTGACGGTTTTCATCTCCAATCGATCGCCCGCTTTTTTGAACCGTGCCGCCAGAAAGAACATCACCACCGCCGAGGTCAGCGCGAAGAAGGCAATTGCCCAGCCCAACGCCACCATGCCGCTGCCGGGCCAGAAGATCAGCACCAGCCCGACGATGAGTGCGAAGATACCTGAATTACGCACCGTTGCGCGCTCGGGGTCTTGTGGATGCATTTGCGGCAGCGCCATGAACGAGCCGATCGCAACGAACAGCGCCATCGCCCCCATGAGGGTGAACGCCAGCCAGGCCACGCCCTGTGGCCAGATCAGCAACACCAAACCGATCAGCGCGGCACCGATACCGACGCCTCCGATCAGCCCGCGCCGCCCAAAACCCAGCCAGGTCAGCGCGCCATCCAGAATCAGCAGCGCCCCTACCAATCGCAGCAATAATGAGATGCTGCTGGTCGGCCAGAACAGCGCTGCAATCCCGATCAGACCCGCGAGAATTCCACGCAGCAGAAAGGTCCACCACAGGCTGGCCAGATTGGTACTTAACGTATCGCGCGCGTCGATACTGCTGTCGTCAAGGATTTCTCCGTCTTTGGGCGGTAGATCGGTCATGTCACTCACTCGGGTTTGCGTTTTCTGCACCATAGACGGGAAGACGCGCCGCTGTCTGCCCCTATCGCGTGCTGCCTCGCGCCAACAGCTCATCGACCCAGCGCGGTACTGCCTCCGAGGCTGGCCCCAGCCGGGTTTCATCAAATATTCCGGCGGATGGCTCAAGGTTCAATTCGATCGTCCGCGCGCCCACGGCCCGCGCCTCTTGTACAAACCCTGCCGCCGGATAAACCTGCCCCGAGGTGCCGATCGAGGCGAACAGCGATGCTTCCATCAGATGGTCGTAGATCTCATCCATGAAATATGGCATCTCGCCGAACCATACCACGTCGGGCCGGGCCGAGGGCTGGTGACAGGACGGGCAGGGCTCACCCACATCCATTTCGGGTGGCGAAGCCCAACGATATCCGCACCCCGCACACAAAGCCCCAGCCAAGGTGCCATGCATATGGAGCACATGCGCGGCCCCTCCTGCCTCGTGCAGGCTGTCGACATTCTGGGTGACAAGGATCACCTCTCCAGGCCAGCCCTGCTGCAACCGGGCCAGCGCCTGATGCGCCGCGTTGGGCTGCGCCTTGGCGGCCTGTACTCGGCGGGCATTGTAAAACTGATGCACCAGCGACGGATTGCGGGCAAAGCCCTCGGGCGTGGCCACATCCTCGATCCGGTGCTGCGCCCACAGGCCCCCTTCATCGCGGAACGTGCCCAACCCGCTTTCGGCGGAAATCCCGGCCCCGGTCAGAATGACGATCTTTTCCATATCCGCCCCACGCGCTAAACCACTCTTATGACACACCGTATCCTTTTCGTCTGCCTGGGCAATATCTGCCGATCCCCCGCCGCCGAGGGCGCTTTTCGCGCCCGCGCCCCGCATTACCAGACCGACAGCGCCGGAACCTCGGGCTGGCATATCGGAGACCCGCCTTACGGCCCAATGCAAAAGGCCGCCCGCGCGCGTGATATCGACCTCAGCGACCTACGCGCGCGCCAGTTCGTGGCCGAGGATTTCAACCACTTCGACCTGATCATCGGAATGGACGCAGAAAACATCGCGAACATCGAAGATTTGCGCCCGGACGGCAACGACACCCCGGTCCGCCTGTTGACCGATTTCGCCCCCCATACCGGTGCCGACCATGTGCCTGACCCGTACTACACCCGGGATTTCGACGGTGCTCTGGACCTGATCGAAGAGGCCGTGGCGGGGCTGGATGCGCATGTACGGGCTCAGCGGTAGTTTTGCCTTGCGTATTCAATCAATCCAGAGCGACAGCATGTTTGAGCCCAAAACCAACGTTTATTCGGCCTCCGCAGGCTGCATCGCAATCAGCGACAGGGGTCAAATCATCTGCCTTCTTAGCGCAAACCCTTGTGCCTATGCAGATAGTCGCATTAAGTGCATGGAATAGTAGTCCGATCCCCAATGGTCATTTGATGGAATGATACAAATTCCTGATGCACGCACGAGGCTGTCATCAGCACACATAAATCTCCAAGCTCCAAGAGCGACTACAGCCAGCTAATCCAAGTGAGTTAGACATATGATCACAGGCACGTTTAACCAGCTGAATACCCCAAAGGTTAGTGACAAAAAATGAACGACGAGCGCGCGCTGTTCCTGCACGAAGTTCTGTCACCGGAAAGACTGACGCGGGTGGTGGATGTGGGTGCCAATCCTCTTGGCGCTACCCCATATTCAACCCTCCTGAAGAACCGCATATGCGATGTCTGGGGTTTCGAACCACAGCAAGATGCATTTGCACGGCTCTCTGAAGAGGGAGGAGAAAATGAAACCTATCTTCCTTATGCGATCGGCAGAGGAGGAAGTGAGCGCCTTCATGTTTGCAAGGGAAGTGGCTTCACTTCGCTATTCGAGCCCAACCCCGACTTCATCAGAGTTATGGGAAGGTGGCCCAGGCAAATGCGGGTCGAAGAAGTTGTACCAATAACCACCCATCGGCTGGACGACCTGAAAGAGCTGCCAGAGTTCGATCTGCTGAAGATTGACGTGCAGGGCGGAGAATTGGACGTATTCAGGAATGCGCGCGAAAAACTCAAGAATGCGGTCGCTGTGATATCCGAAATCGCCATGGTTCCGCTTTACAAGGGTCAGCCACTGCTTGACTCACAAATGAGTGAGTTGTCTGCGCAGGGATTTCATTTCCACAAGTTTCTTTTTCTAAAGTCTATGGCGGTCAAGACCCGTGCCTCGTCCCGCCTGAAGATGCGCGCTATGCGCAATCAGGCCATTGATGGCGACGCCGTGTTCCTGAAAAGGTTCTTCGCACTGGAGGACTCACCGACAGAAAGCTTGAAACATCTTGCGATCCTGGCGGACGCAGTGTTTCAAAGCCCCGATGTCGCACTTATGGCTCTGGAAGTGCTGGCTGATCGCGACGTTGTCAAAGAGGCTGAACTGGACGCCTACGAGGCGTTAGTAGAAGCTGAATTCAGCAGGTAAGGACAGCCTTTATTCCGGACATGCTAACGCTCATCAAACGTCTTTTGGTTTGCAGGACGGATCACGCATGGCTCAAATAAAAGAGCCTGGATGCTCACTTTCCGGTTCACCCCACCACCTTCAACTGACCAGCTAACCACGGCAATTGCGCAATCGCTGGATCAACGATCTGGCTGCGCATCAGGCGTCGGATCATGTCGGCCACCTCCTGAGGTACCTGATCGGACCAGTCGGTCCGTGTAAACAAGGAAATGGTGCGTGCGAACTCACCGAACGGGGCAGGGTGCGCCTCCATCCCGTCGTGGAAGCGGGCGGCGCGCATATAGCCCAGCGGCGTGGTAATCGCCCAGCCGAGGCCGCGCGCAACCATCGCCATCAGCGCGAGGTGTGAGCCGATTTCGAACCGTTCCTCGAACTCCAGCTGCTGCCGGGCCAGATGGCTTTCGATCTGACGGCTGATCAACTGCTCGCGGGCATAGCGCAGAAAGGGCAGATCCTGCACTGGTTGCGCAACGCCCTTAGGCGCGACCAGAATGAACGGATCCTGCACCAGCGGATATTCGACCACGCCCTCCAGCACCTCGCCAGAATGGGCCGAGACCGCCATGTGCAGGCGCTGCGCTTCCAGCTCGGCAAACAGGTCCAGGCTGGGCAGCGTGATCAGCTTGAATTTCGACCGGGTCAGACTGTCGGCCAGCAACGTCGCCAATCGCGGCGTCAGGTCGTTGTCGAAATCGTCGATCAAGCCGATGGACAGGGTGGTCAGATGCCCCAGATCCATCACTGCCAGTTCGCCTTGCGCCATCTGCAACTCGGCCAGCACTGCCTCGGCCCGCGCCAGGAAACTGCGGCCGGCCTGCGTCAGTCGCATCGGTCGCCGCCCGTGATCCACCAGATCGGTGCCCAAAGCCTTTTCCAGATTGCGCAACTGCTGGGAAACCGAGGGCTGGCTGAGCCCCGTGATCTCGGCCGCCTGCGCCACCGATCCGGTCCGCGCCAGCGCCTCGAACACTTCAAGGCCCCGCAGGGTCAGCCCTTTCATCACCATCGCACATACCTTTCGCTGCGCCATTTCTGAGGCGCAGCGGGCATCAGGTCAAGGATTGACAGGGCTCAGTTGCAGATCGCTTGCGCCATCTGGCCAAAGTTCTGATACCGATCCCACAGCGCATCATCGCGCGCGGTCTGCGACATCTTCAACTCCTGCGCCTGATGCGGGTTGGTGAACCACTTGGCGACGGTCTTCTGATCACTACGCGTCAGCGCCTGATCCGCCACGCGCTGAATACACCGGCACCGCGCCCGCGTCGCCGCTTCACGGTCTGATGCCAGACACGCCCGCTTGATCTGCGCCGCGTCCACTGTGTGGGCCACCGACGTCAGCGATGCCGCACAAAATGCGATTAAGAGGAACTGTTTCATACTCGAGCCTCGTTTTTTGCCTGCCCGGACGGGTCTTATGCCCCTCTCGGTCTGCGGCGGAGTATGAATCAAAGTGGATTCGGGATCAATTGGGTGGTTCGAAAAAGTGATTGCACGCGGCTGGGATGTCGCGTTTTCTAGCCAGACATTGTTTAAATCTCTTTCATGAGACCACTATGCTTAAGAAATACGGGCGCACTTCCATCTGCCGGAGTCTCCCGGGGCGACCAGCGATGATAAGATCATGTCCAGCGTTGATAAACTGGCTTCGGCTGATGAGGTCGTCTTCACCGAAAAACTGGACGGTGAGAATACAACGATTCATAGTCAGGGCTGCCACCCCCGCAGTATTGACGCGCGTTACCACCCGTCCCGAGATTGGATGAAGGCCTTCGCTACCGGAATTTCGCCACAGCTTGACGAAGATGAGCGCATAGTCGGTGAATATCTGTTTGCGCGCCACTCGATAGCGTACTCGGCGTTGCCGACTTATTTCCTGGGCTTCGCCTGGATCAAGGCAAAGCGCGTGCAATCGTGGGACGCGACGCTTTCACGCTTTCTCGAGCTGGGGATTGCTGCCGTTCCCGAACTCTATCGCGGACGGTTCTCTGTTAAGGTTCTGGCAGATGTGATCGCGGGCCTGGATCTGGATACTCAGGAGGGTTTTGTCGTTCGCACAACTGCAGCGTTTAACGAAGAAGACATGCCCACTCACCACGCGAAATACGTGCGCGAGGGTCACGTGCAGAGTGATACGCATTGGATGAACGCGGAGTTGGTCAAAAACAGGTTGCTCTGAACGGTCAGAGGCCTCGCAATCAAAGGGTTTCGCTGGGGCTTCGTCCCACCTTGACCACAGCCCATTTCCGACGCATATCCCCAACCCATGACAGACCTCGCTCATATCCGCAATTTCTCCATCGTCGCGCATATCGACCATGGCAAATCCACCCTTGCTGACCGGCTCATCCAAGAGACCGGAACGGTTAAGGATCGCGACATGAAGGAACAGCTGCTCGACAGCATGGATATCGAGCGTGAACGCGGCATCACCATCAAGGCCAACACGGTTCGCATCGACTATACCGCCGACAATGGCGAGGCTTATGTGCTGAACCTGATCGACACGCCCGGCCACGTGGACTTTGCCTATGAGGTCAGCCGGTCCATGCGTGCGGTCGAGGGCTCGCTGCTGGTCGTGGACTCGACCCAAGGGGTTGAGGCTCAGACGCTGGCGAATGTCTATCAGGCCATCGACGCCGATCATGAGATCGTGCCGGTGCTCAACAAGATCGACCTGCCAGCGTCCGATTGTGACCGCGTCGCGGAGCAGATTGAGGATGTGATCGGCATCGACGCGACCGACGCCATTCAGGTCAGTGCCAAGACGGGGCAGGGCATCCACGAAACACTTGAGGCCATTGTGCAGCAGCTGCCCGCGCCGCAGGGCAATCTCGACGCGCCGCTCAAGGCGATGCTGGTGGATTCATGGTACGACGCCTATCTCGGCGTCATCGTTCTGGTCCGCATCATGGACGGCACGCTGAAAAAGGGCATGCGGGTCAAGTTCATGTCGAACAACACCCTGCACCATGTCGACCGCGTTGGTGTCTTCCGGCCCGAGATGGAGATGGTCGACTCGCTTGGCCCCGGTGAGATCGGCTTTCTCACCGCCTCAATCAAACAGGTCCGCGACACCCGCGTCGGCGACACCATCACCAATGACCGCAACGGCACCGAAGAGGCCCTGACGGGATTCAAACCCGCGCAGCCGGTGGTGTTCTGCGGCCTCTTCCCCGTCGACAGTTCCGAATTCGAAGACCTGCGCGATGCGATCGACAAGCTGGCGCTGAACGACGCCAGCTTCAGCTTTGAAATGGAAACCTCGGCCGCGCTTGGCTTTGGCTTCCGCTGCGGCTTCCTTGGCCTGCTGCACCTTGAGGTCATCCGAGACCGCATCGAACGCGAATATGATATCGAGCTCATCACCACCGCGCCGTCGGTGATCTATCACGTCTACATGAAAGACGGCGAGATGATCGAGCTGCACAACCCCGCCGACATGCCTGATCCGTCCAAGGTCGACCATATCGAGGAACCGCGCATCAAGGCGACCATTCTGGTGCCCGACGAATACCTCGGCGACGTGCTGAAACTCTGCCAGGACCGCCGCGGCATCCAGTTGGACCTGACCTATGCGGGCACCCGCGCCATGGTCGTCTATGACCTGCCGCTGAACGAGGTCGTCTTTGACTTCTACGACCGCCTGAAATCGGTGACCAAGGGCTATGCCTCGTTCGACTATCAGATGACCGGTTATACCGAGGATAATCTGGTCAAGATGTCGGTGCTGGTGAATGACGAACCGGTCGACGCGCTGTCGACCATGGTTCACCGCGACCGGGCCGAGATGCGGGGCCGGGCGATGTGCGAAAAGCTCAAGGACCTGATCCCGCGCCACATGTTCAAAATCCCGATCCAGGCCGCCATCGGAGGCAAGGTCATCGCCCGCGAGACCCTCTCGGCCCTGCGCAAGGACGTGACCGCCAAATGCTACGGAGGCGACGCCACGCGGAAACGCAAACTGCTGGACAAGCAGAAGGCGGGTAAGAAGAAGATGCGCCAGTTCGGGAAAGTGGATATCCCGCAGGAGGCGTTTATTTCAGCGTTGAAGATGGACAGCTAAGGCTGTCCTTCCTCTCCGTTGATCGGTTCTATACGGCCTCAGGATCAGCGTCACTCTGACCAAGTTCCGCGAGTTCACTCCAAACCGCTCTTGGGATATCCCAATCCGCCCATTCGAGTGTTTGTCTCACATGCTGTGGCCAAGTCACTCCACACACCGTTGACGCAATTTTTGCGTCCCGCATCGAGAATTGCAGCGCTAAGGCGCCTAAGGGCACGTCATAGCGGGCACAGATTTCCTCAACCGCGCGCACAGGTGCGAGCGTTTCTTCTGTTGCTGGCCGATAGACGTAGAAATGATGGATTGCGCTGCCTCTGGCCAAGATTCCGCCGGCGTAAGGCGCTGCGTTCAACACCGTAACGTCCTTCGAGTTGGCCAGTTCGATCAGCGGCGCCGCATTCATGTTTACAAGCGTGTGCCGGTTGTGAGTCATCACCACGTCGAAATCCCGTTCGCGCAGCATTGGCATCAACACATCCAACTGCCCGCCCGCCAGACCAACTGCAGTTGCCAATCCTTCCTCTTTAATTTTGAATAATTCGTCCAGCGCACCTCCGCTGCGGGTAATCTCAGTTACGTCACCAGCGTATTCCGGGTCGTGCAGATGAAGGATGTCTACGCGATCTACCTCAAGAGCCTTGAGGCTTTGTTCAAAGGACCGCCGCGCTTGGGCGGCGTCGAAAACATTCGTTTCCATGTCACGGTCTACTTTTGTGGACAGAACGCGGCCTTTCGGCCAGCCACCGAGTTCACGGATGACACTCCCGATGCGCTCCTCGCTACGCCCCAACGCATAGCCTCGGGCGGTGTCGATAAAACCGTCGGGCCGGGCAAGTATGGCACGTATGGTCTCGCGCGCCCTATTCTCATCAACTTCGTAACCGTAAATCTGTGGAATGTTGCCTATACCGGTTGATCCAAAGCCAATTCGTGGGATTCGCACTCCGGTTTGACCTATTTCGCAAAGTGTTGTCATTGCACCCCTCCCCAGTCGCATATGAATAATTGAATTTTGAACAGGTCGACCCATCACTGCAAGTTCGGGGGCAAAAAAACACAAGAAGAAAAGCGAGAATGGAACCTGAAACTGTGACCCACCTCACAGCCCTAAATCAGCCCATCTGCTACAGTTGACCTAACGGCAACCTTTGCAGGAGGCCCTTGTGTCTACATCGCTTGTTCCCCTTATCGCTTTTGGATCAGCAGGCCTTTATTCCGTTGCCATGATCGCGATGAAGTTCTGGTGGAAACTCCCCGGCGTGGGTCTTGGTCTACTGATCGTCGCGACCCTGCTGGCCGGGGCCACGCTGGAACTCGCCGCGCTGCGCGAGGAACGGCTGGGCATCATCTATACCGGCATTCTGGGGGCCGAGGTGGTTCTGATCGCCATCGCCTCATTCTTTCTGTTCGGCGAGAACTTCTCGTATCGCGAGGCGGCAGGTATCGGTCTGGTCATCCTCGGCACCGCGCTGGCCTGGGCCTGACGCAAACATTACCGGTTCATGAAGTTTCCCTTAGGTAAGTTGTAACCGGCGCACCTCCGCCCAATCTGTATGCCACAGCAAGGATGTTCGCTTTTGAACTCCAAAGGGTCGCTTTCAGGAGGAGATCCCCATGACCAGATATATGACCGCCGGAGCCGCCGCTCTGGCCACGTCCCTCGCCCTCGGAACCGCAGCACTGGCCGATACCACACCGGATCTGCGCGGCACGTGGTTGGGAAGTTATACGACCGTGCAGCCCAGCCATTATTACAAGGGGGATCAGCCCCGCTTTAATCAGGCCGAATGGATGCTCGACGTCCAGATGCAGGAAGACAATGTCTTCTGGGGCCCCAGCAAATGGCGCCGTGAGGGCGACACTGAATGGAATGAATACGAGGCCACCGGAACCATCAGCCTCGATGGGTCTGGCTCGATCGGCATCGTTGAAACTTCCCCGCTGGTGATTGGCGCCAATGCGTTGATCGATGCGCGGTACGAGGATGGCAAGATCTTTGCCGATTTCCGTAGCCTGCGGAACGGAACGACCTACAGCACCGTTCTGGAACGTCAGGTGAACTGAAGCGTTTCCGGCCCGATCGGATGTTAAAGGGGGTTAATGCCGCTGAGATTTGTGACTGCGGCAGGAGTAGTAGGTACCCCGGTCAGGTCGGAGCGCTTCTCATAAACAACAGTCTCCACAGGGAGGCGACGGGCCGGGCGGCGATCTCGCCGCCCGCGACAGGGTCCAGACCCCCGCGTTTGAGAATGCGGCGTTCCTCGGCTCGGGTCATCTGGATCTCGCGGACCTTCAGCGCGGCGTCGCGCGCGGTGAGGTAAGAACCGTCCGGCCCAGGTTCCATCCCCGGAATACCACGCCCCTTCGACCACCACCCGCGCAGCCCGCTGAGCGGGTGTTTGCGTCCGATGGTGTCATCATCCATTAACTCCCAAATCCGCTGCGCCTCGTTCATCGACACCAGTGCGGCGATCGGTTTGCCATAACGGGTCAGCACGATCACTTGCCGGGGGTCTTGCGACAAGGTGGCCAGTTCGCCCAAACGGGCGCGGGCTTGAGAAATGGTCAGGCGCATAGGCGAATCTCCGGTTGTACGATTCGAAAGATTGGGGGCTTGAGTGTTGTACAACTCGGACAATACCCCCCCTAATTCAGCGCACGGGACCTTCGCAGGTGCAGAAACCAAGCGAATTCTGGCCCGAGATCCATATTTGACTTTTTCCATCTCCAAGCCTGCGCGATGACGCGAATTCTCGGGTTATCCACATGGCTCTCCCGGCGGATATCAACAGCTTATCCCCGTCTAATTTTTATGCTGCAGTGCTATTTTCTTGCCGGATCATGACGCTGATGTAACAGTCTGGTTACTGCTTCTGATCTTCGGAACAGGGGCGGGACGCAAGGGCCAAGGGGGCCGCAGCAGCGAAGGCGGATTTTAGGATTTGTTTGTAGTTGCAATGGCTTACCGGTGGTGGAGCAGGTGGTCTGGGCTTCGGTTCGGGTTAAATGCTCAGCCTCTCAGAAGGTCCGCGCGGACTGCGACGCGACATAGCGCGTGTGGCAGTGGCCAAAGTCCCTTCGGGGGCCGAGGCAACTGGACCGGGAAGCCCCTCGGGCGGAACGGACCGGCAAGGCGTCAGGAGTGTCCGCAAGGATGCATGCAAAGACCGCGTCTGAGCACCTGACGCCTTTTCCTTTTTGAGAACCCAAGGTTCATACAGGCTACCACGCACCACCCTCCGGACCAGAACGGGGTTCTTTCGCTTGCGCAAAAGAACCCCGTCAAAGTGTCAGAAATGCAATGCCGCGTCTATGCACCTGTACCGGCACACTACTCGGGTTGGGTCGGTGTGGCAACTACATATTGCGTGTAAGCGTTGCCTGAACGCAACATCCCGTCACGATCAGATGTTTTCCTGAACGTCCTCGGCCGCGTTCTGGATGGCATCTCCGGCGTTTTCGATATCTTTGCCAGCGCCCTTTGCGGTTTCGCATGCGGTCAAGGTGAACAGGGCCAGGCCAATCAGAATTGCGCGGATCATCGGTTGCTCCATAAGTGCTTGTTTCGAATTGACTAGCAGCTTTCCCGGGCCATAGCTACAGGTTTTGCATGGCCGATTTCGAAGGGCTAAATACTAGGCTCAGGTCGCATCCTGAGCGCAAAACAGTTCGTACACCACTTCCAGTATTCGGGCTGGTCGATCATCTGCCAGCCGGTAATATATCGCCTTGCCTTCGCGACGAGGAACAACCAGCCCCTCAAGTCTGAGCCGCGACAGTTGCTGAGAAACGGCGGCTTGGCGGGCCGATAGCAATTGTTCCAGTTCAGTAACGGATTTCTCGCCCGAGACGAGGTGACACAGGATCATCAAACGCCCTTCGTGGCTTATGGCTTTCAGAAAGTTCGACGCGCGCGTTGCGTTTTCAACCATCCGGTCAAGGTCGCCGGGTGACATATCCTCGGTCATTTGCGGAAAAGCCATGATCGTATTCCCTCGTTAGTGCCGCCGAATCCCGACGCCTGACCGGCGCCGCATCCGCAGCGAGAACTCTTGGTACAATTTCCAGGCATGTATTTCCATATGCATGGATCAAAATAGCGTGATGTAACCAGCACGTTTCCGCGCAATCCGTCAACCGACCTGTAGCGGCGTGTGCATTCGGGTTGTGCAGGTAGACGGAATTCGTGGGAACGTTCGGCCCCCCTTGCAGCCCCCCTGTGGCGGCACTAAGACTCGGGTAACTACTCTTCGGGTAATGTCCCGATCCATCGCAAAACAGGCAGGTTCCGAATGTTCGATCCAGTTGATACATATATGAACACACTCGTCCCCATGGTCGTCGAGCAGACCAGCCGGGGCGAGCGCGCATACGACATCTTCTCGCGCCTTCTGAAAGAGCGGATCATTTTCATCAACGGCCCCATCCATGACGGTATGAGCCATTTGGTGGTCGCTCAGCTGCTGCACCTTGAGGCGGAAAATCCGAACAAGGAAATCTCGATCTACATCAACTCTCCCGGTGGCGTGGTCACCAGTGGTTTGTCGATTTACGACACAATGCAGTATATCAAGCCGAAATGTTCCACATTGGTGATCGGTCAGGCGGCGTCGATGGGTTCGGTTCTGCTGGCCGGGGGCGAGAAGGGAATGCGCTTTTCGCTGCCTAACAGCCGGATCATGGTGCACCAGCCCAGCGGCGGTTATCAGGGCCAGGCGAGCGACATCATGATCCACGCGGCCGAGACGCAAAAGCTGAAAGATCGCCTGTATGACATCTATGTGCGCCATACCGGGCAGACCAAAAAGGCGGTTGAAAAGGCGCTGGATCGTGACAATTTCATGAGCCCGGAAGAGGCCAAGGATTGGGGCCATATCGACGAGATCGTCGAGAACCGCGCCAAGATGGATGGTGACGAGGCCTAGGTTCAAATCCGCGCGCGTCCGGCGTGAGGGATGATTTTGAGATTGTAGCTGCCAGAACGCTGGCCTAAGCTGCAGGCATATACGGCAAGCGCGGCCCTTGAGAGGGGCCGCTGAGACGGAGCCCGAGGGGTAAAGCATGGCGACGAATTCAGGCGGTGACGGCAAGAACACGCTCTATTGCAGCTTTTGCGGCAAAAGCCAGCATGAGGTGCGTAAGCTGATCGCAGGCCCGACCGTGTTCATCTGCGATGAGTGTGTCGAGCTGTGCATGGATATCATTCGCGAGGAAACCAAGGCCAGCGGTCTGAAATCCTCGGACGGTGTGCCAACGCCCAAGGATATCTGCGAAGTGCTGGATGATTATGTGATCGGTCAGGCCACCGCCAAGCGGGTGCTGTCGGTTGCGGTACATAACCACTACAAGCGTCTCAATCATGCCCAGAAAGCGGGCAGCGATATAGAACTGGCAAAATCCAACATCTTGCTGATTGGCCCCACCGGCTGCGGCAAAACCCTGCTGGCGCAAACGCTGGCGCGGATTCTGGACGTGCCGTTTACGATGGCGGACGCGACCACGCTTACCGAAGCCGGTTATGTGGGTGAAGATGTTGAAAACATCATCCTCAAACTGCTGCAGGCCAGCGAATACAATGTCGAACGCGCACAGCGCGGCATCGTCTATATTGACGAGGTCGATAAGATCACCCGCAAGTCTGAAAACCCTTCGATCACCCGCGATGTATCGGGCGAGGGCGTTCAGCAGGCCCTGCTGAAACTGATGGAAGGCACCGTGGCCAGCGTTCCGCCGCAGGGTGGGCGCAAACATCCGCAGCAGGAATTCCTGCAGGTGGATACCACGAACATCCTGTTCATCTGTGGCGGTGCATTCGCCGGACTAGACAAGATCATTGCACAGCGTGGCAAAGGCTCGGCCATGGGCTTTGGTGCCGACGTGCGTGACAATGACGAGCGCGGCGTGGGCGAGATCTTCAAGGATCTGGAACCCGAAGACCTGCTGAAATTTGGCCTGATCCCCGAATTCGTCGGCCGACTGCCGGTTCTGGCGACGCTGGAAGATCTGGACGAAGACGCTTTGGTCACCATCCTGACCAGCCCGAAGAACGCTCTGGTCAAGCAATACCAGCGGTTGTTTGAGTTGGAAGATGCGGAACTGGCCTTTACCGATGATGCGCTGAAGGCGATCGCCAAGAAAGCGATCGAGCGTAAAACCGGTGCACGTGGTCTGCGTTCTATCCTGGAAGACATCCTGCTGGATACAATGTTCGAACTGCCGGGCATGAAGAACGTGACCGAAGTTGTGGTCAACGAAGAGGCTGTGACGTCGGACTCTCAGCCTTTGATCATCTACGCAGACGCGGCGGAATCGGCTTCGGCGGGTTGAACCGCATAGATTAATGCACACACGGCGCGGCAATGTCCGCGCCGTTTTCGTTTGAGGACACGATGACAGTAAGACGTATCTCTTCGGGTGGTGAGTTTGAAGCCAAGGTTGGCTATTGCCGCGCGGTTGTCGCGGGTGGTTGGGTTCATGTTGCGGGAACCGTTGGGCAAGGTGAAACGGTCGTGGAGCAATGCCGCTCGGCGCTGTCTATCATCGAAAACGCGCTGGCCGAGGCGGGTGCTTCATTCTCTGATGTCGTGCGCATCACTTATATGCTGCCGGATCGAACCGAATTTGAACCTTGCTGGCCCATTCTGGCCGAAACCTTTGGTGCGAACCCTCCTGCAGCGACGATGATCGAATGCGGATTGATCGATCCGAAATACCGGATTGAAATTGAAGTCACCGCTATCCTGCCGGAATGACGCAGGTAGCGCTGGCAGTACTGGACCTTAGCGTGCCTTTGGTCCATATCTTCGGTGACAGAAATGCCGGAGGCAGCCGATGGGAATCCTGAACAGTCTTTTGCGGGCCGTGACCTGGTGGAACGGGGCCACCCTGAACACGCAGTTCTACACTGCGCGCAAGGGGATCAAGGTCGGTGAGGACGACGAGGGCAACGTGTTCTATCGCAATGCCGACGACAGCAAGCGCTGGGTGATTTTCAATGGCGAAGCCGAGGCCAGCCGGATCGATCCCGATTGGCATGGCTGGCTGCACCGCACATGGGATGAACCGCCTACCGATAAACCTCTGGCGCACAAGTCCTGGGAAAAACCGCATCAGGAGAATCTGACCGGCACCGCGCTGGCCTATGCACCTGCCGGTTCTCTGCGTCGTGCCGATCCGGTTGAACGTAGCGATTACGAGGCGTGGAGCCCGGAATAAGCGAGGCCTGATGTCTACTCATACGAAGACCGAAGTTATCGTCGGCGGTGCCGTGCTGGCCTGCGCCATTGCGTTCGGTGTCTACGCCAGCCAATCCACAGGCCTGTCTCAATCCGGCGCAGGATACGAGCTGGGCGCGTCTTTCCGCTCGCTCGAAGGTGTGGGCGTTGGCACGGATGTACGCCTTGCCGGGGTCAAGATTGGGACGGTGACCGGCGTTACGCTAAACTCTGATACGTACCGCGCGGACACCCGATTTTCCGTGGCAGATGGTATTCTTATTCCAGACGATAGCGCCGCTGTGATTTCTTCCGAAGGCTTGCTGGGTGGCAACTTTGTTGAGGTTATGCCGGGCGGTTCCCCGTTCTATTTTGAGGCGGGTGATGAGATTACCGATACGCAAGGCGCGGTCAGCCTGATCTCGTTGCTGGTCAAATTCGTGGCCGGGGACGGAAGCGAATGATCCGCCCTGCACTGGTGGCTCTGATAGTCACCGCAACCGGAGCTGCTGCGCAGCAAAAGGTCGAATCCGGCCCTGGCGCAATGTTGCGCGGGTTGGACAAGGTCAGCGGGCAGACGGTGGACATCGAAATGCAGAACGGCGAGACCACGTCGGTCTTTGGTCTGGATGTCGCGCTGGGTGATTGTCGCTATCCAGCCGACAACCCGACAGGTGACGCCTTTGCCTATCTGACCATCTGGGAACAGGGTAAGGCGCAGCAGCTGTTTGATGGCTGGATGATTGCGACCTCACCCGCGCTGAACGCGTTGGATCACGCCCGCTACGATGTCTGGGTGATACGTTGTATCACACCCTGAGGGGTCTGCTGCAGATCAGCGGTGAAATCTGCTTTCAGGTCAAGCGCTTGTTTCAATTCGCTATGATAAACCGCACGCGGGATCTCGATCGCGCCCAACGAGGCCAGATGCGCCGTCAGAAACTGCGTATCGAACAGCGTGAACCCGGTTTGGCGCAGTCGATCCACCAGATAGGCAAGTGCAATCTTCGATGCGTCCGTGCGACGCGAGAACATGCTTTCGCCAAAAAAGGCCGCGCCGAGGACTACGCCGTAAACGCCGCCAATCAGTGAAGCGCCGTCCCAGACTTCGAGGGAATGCGCGCGGCCGGTCCGGTGTAGTTCCTGATACAGATGGCGCAGTTCGGGATTGATCCAGGTATCCGATCGGTCGGCGCAGCCATCCACGACGCCCGCAAAATCGCGATTGATGCTTACCGAAAACCCACAGGTCCGGATACGCCGCGCTAGGCTGCGGGAGATGTGGAACCCATCCAGAGGGAACACGCCGCGAAACTTCGGGTCGACCCAGAACAACTCGGGGTCGTCGCGATGCTCAGCCATCGGAAAAATGCCGATGGAATAGCCATGGAGCAGAAGTTCAGGGGAAAGGCTCATGCCGGGTGCCTCGGGGCCGAAGGGGGGTTGTCCTTCGGCCCTTTGGTCAGATTAGGCCATGTTCTCCGCAAGCCAGTGCTCCAGCCAGTGGATGTTGTACTCGCCGCTGTGCAGGTCAGGTTCCTGCAGCAGCGCGTGGAACAGCGGCACGGTGGTGTCGATACCGTCGACGATCAACTCGCCCAAAGCACGTTCCAGACGGGCCAAAGCTTCAGCCCGGTCACGGCCCTGAACGATCAGTTTGGCGATCAACGAGTCGTAATATGGCGGGATCGAATAGCCGTCATAGAGCGCGGAATCCATCCGCACGCCCAGACCACCTGGCGCGTGATAGGCCGTAATCTTGCCCGGGCAGGGCGAGAAGTTCGGCAGTTTTTCCGCGTTGATGCGAACCTCGATGGCGTGGCCATTGATCTCAAGATCGTCCTGACCGAACGACATGTCCTCACCAGCGGCGACGCGGATTTGTTCGCGCACCAGATCGACGCCGAAGATGCCTTCGGTCACGGGGTGTTCCACCTGTAGACGCGTGTTCATCTCGATGAAGTAGAACTCGCCATTTTCATAGAGGAACTCGATGGTGCCTGCGCCGATATAGTTGATCTTGGCGACCGCATCGGCACAGATCTTACCGATCTTGGCGCGTTCTTCCGGCGTGATACTGGGGCCGGGGGCTTCTTCGAACACCTTCTGGTGGCGGCGCTGCAGCGAACAGTCGCGTTCGCCCAAATGCACTGCCTTTCCCTTGCCATCGCCGAAGACCTGAATCTCGATATGGCGCGGGGTTGTCAGATATTTCTCGATATAGACCTCGTCATTGCCAAAGGCGGCCTTGCCCTCGGCGCGTGCGGTCATGAAGGCGCTTTCCATCTCATCGGCGTTTTGTGCCACCTTCATGCCGCGACCGCCGCCACCGGCGGTTGCCTTGATGATGACGGGATAGCCGAACTCTTCACCAATGCGCTTGGCGTCGGCCAGCGTTGGCACACCGCCGTCAGAACCCGGAACGCAAGGTACACCCAGTTCCTTCATCGTGTCCTTGGCGGTGATCTTGTCACCCATGACACGAATATGTTCGGCGGTGGGTCCGATGAAGGTAATGCCGTGATCTTCGACGATCTGCACGAACTCGGCATTCTCGGACAGGAAGCCATAGCCGGGATGGATCGCCTGCGCGCCGGTGATTTCACAGGCCGAGATGATCGCGGGCACGGACAGATAGCTTTGCGGGCTGGGCGGGGGGCCGATGCAGACCGATTCGTCCGCCATGCGCACATGCATCGCATCGCTGTCGGCGGTGGAGTGCACGGCAACCGTCTTGATCCCCATCTCGCGCGCAGCACGGATCACACGCAGGGCGATCTCGCCTCGGTTGGCAATCAGGATTTTGTCGAACATGGGCCCGCCTTACTCAACGATGACCAGAGGCGTGCCGAATTCCACAGCATCACCATCGCCGACTAGAATGCGTTTGATGGTGCCCGACTTGGGTGCGTGGATGTGGTTCATTGTCTTCATGGCTTCGACAATCAATAGCGTGTCACCTTCCGAGACCGATGCACCGACCGAGATAAACGCAGGCGCGCCCGGTTCCGGTTGCATGTAAACCGTGCCTACCATGGGCGAGGTCACAGCGCCTGGATGGCTGGCGGGATCATCCACGGCAGCGGGCGCTTCGGCAGCGGCCGGCGCGGCAGCAGGTGCGGCAACCGGTGCAGCCGCAGGAACCGCAACCTGAACCGGAGCGGCCACGGTCTGCGACATGCGGCTGACACGGACATTCAGGCTGTCTTCCTCGCCATATTCGCGCTTGACCTGCAATTCGGTCAGGTCATTCTCGCGCAGCAGTTCGGCCAGTGCCTTGATAAACGCGACATCCGCTTCGTGTTTGGTATCTGTCATGAGTGTCCTCGAAGGTTCCCCTATGCCCGTCTGTTTGCTGCGGGCTTGGTTTGATTACGCAGGGTTATAAGCCATGCAGACGGCCATGAAAAGCGCCGTCTAAGCCTGCCAAATGGGGGTTTTTGCGCGAATTACGAGGGCTGTCGCGATTACAGCGGCGTTCCTGACAATTTTGCGACCAGTTCTGGTAGCTTGCGGGCTCCGTATTTTTCCAAAAGGCGGGCGCGATAGGCCTCGATCGTGCGGTAACTTAGCCCAAGTTCAACGCCAATTTCCTTTGCGGATAAACCCCGGCATGACAGGATGGCCACTTCGCGTTCGCGGGTTGTCAATTGCACCAAGGGGCGCTCTTCCGAGATGTCCGAAAAGCTCCATATCCCGTGCCGGAACGGATCGTCTGGCGTCAGCGAACGCCCCCGCGCGCGGCACCAGAACAGGTCACCGTCGCGTCGCCGCATCACCCGTTCGTCTGTGTAATAGCCTGTATCGCGCATCACCTGCAGACTACGCGCGCCGATCCGTTCCCAATCGGCGACCGAAGGATAAAGATGCAGCAGGGGCATGTTGCGATAGTCAACCTCATTCCCGCCAAAGGTCCGCGCAAATTGCAGATTGCACCGTCGGATGATCCGGTTCTCAAGCTCAACAAGGCCGATGGGGGCGTATTCAAAGGCGGGATCGCTCATGTTCTTATGGTGACGGGTATTGCGTCGAAAGAGAAGGGTGGGCGGCAGGAAAGGGTGGGTTTCTTTCTCTGGCCGTTGTCAAAGTTGTAAATCTTCTTTGAAAATTAGTCGGCAACAGATAATAATTACTTAGTTAATCTGAAAATGCAGCCGCAGTAGCCAAGGACATAAACGCCATGCGCGACACGCTGACCGGCAGCCGGATACGCGAAAGACGGCAAATCTCTGGGCTGCGACAGGCGGAACTGGCGCGGCAGGTGGGGATTTCGGCATCGTATCTGAACCTGATCGAGCACAACCGCCGCCGCATTGGGGGCAAACTGCTTGTCGATATCGCGGCGGCTTTGTCCGTCGAGCCGTCGCTGCTGACTCAAGGGATCGAAGAGACGCTCATCGCCGCTCTGCGCGAGGCCGCGGCGGATGCAGTCGGCCAAAAGGCCGAGGTGGACGGGCTGGAAGAATTCGCCGGCCGCTTTCCCGGTTGGTCGGGTGTTCTGGCGCAGATGCATCGCCGCGTAGTGTCGCTGGAGCGCACTGTCGAAGTTCTTTCCGACCGACTGACCCATGACCCGCATCTGGCGGCCTCAATGCACGAGGTGCTGTCGACCGCCGCCGCCATCCGCTCAACAGCTGCAATCTTGGCTGAACCGGGAGAGATCGAACCGGAATGGCGCGACCGGTTCCATCGCAACTTGCATCAGGATGCCGAACGACTGGCCGAAAGCTCCAAAGCGCTGGTGACCTATCTGGATGACAGTGACGGGCAGCGCGATCTGCGCGGTATCCCACTGGACGCGGTCGAGGCGTTTTTTGCCGAGCAAGGATATCATTTCCCGGAACTCGAAGCCGGCGGGCAATTGACCGAAGTGCCGCTGGATGGGCTCGATTCCGCTGCAGCCAACACTGTGGCCTCGGGGTTGCTGGACCTTTATGCCGCCGACGCGCGCGCTATGCCGCTGGATCAGGTGTGTGCCGCGCTGGATGCAGCAAACCCCGATCCTCTGGCGTTGGCGACGGTGTTTTCAGTGGACCTTGCTACGGTGCTGCGACGGTTGGCCTTTCTGCCTGAAGGCACGCTGGCGCGTCCGGCTGGCTTGGTGATTTGCGACGCCTCCGGCAGCGTTCTGTTTTTTAAACCCGCGCCGGGGTTTGCCCTGCCGCGCCATGGCGAGGCCTGTCCGCTCTGGCCCTTGTTCACCGCCTTGAATCGGCCCTTGGTCCCGATCCGGAAACGGGTCGTTCAGCTTGGTCGAACCGCTGCTGAGTTTGAGTGTTTTGCAATCGCAACCCCTCAGCCAGCTAAGGAATTCGGGGCCGAGCCGGTCTATCGTTCGGTCATGCTGGTGCTGCCGGTCGAAGACACGGTGCAGCCTGCGGAAAACGCGGCGCAAGCCGGAGCCAGTTGTCGGATATGCCCGAAACGCGAATGCAGCGCGCGGCGCGAGCCATCGATCCTGAGCGAAGGGTTTTGACAGTTTCGTGACACAGCGCTTAATCTGGGCTGGACGGGTGGCCGGACGTGCAATCCGTCATGGGGAGGATATGCAAATATGAGCCGCAAGGTTCTGTTGATCGAGGATGAGCCCAACATCACCGAGGCGATCCGGTTTCTGCTGACACGCGAGGGGTGGCAGGTTGAAACCCATGCCGAGGGAACGGATGCGGTGCAGGTGATTCTGTCCGCGCGGCCCAATCTGGTGATTCTGGATGTGATGTTGCCGGGAAAAAGCGGGATGGATGTGCTGCGTGATCTGCGCGAACATGATGATATGAAGGCGTTGCCGGTTTTGATGCTGACCGCGCGCGGGCAATCCCGCGATCGTGAAATGGCCGAGCAGGCAGGGGTCAGCCGATTCATGACCAAGCCGTTTTCGAACACCGAAGTCCTGACAGCGGTGCGCGACCTGCATGCGCAGGCGTCTCAGTTATGAGCTCCGCGGGCGACGGCAAAGATCGGCCCTCGCCAGTTCGTCCGTCCCTGTTTCTGGAACGGCAAAGCTATCGTCGGCGCAGGCTGGCGGATGCAGCGCGGCTGCTGCCGTTTCTAGGTGCCGCAATGCTCGCGCTGCCGCTTCTATGGCCGGATGATAGCGCAGGCGCCGAGGCTCTGTCGCTGTCGACGGCCATGTTCTACATCTTTGCGTGCTGGGGTGTTCTGATCCTGATCAGCGTGATCTTCGGCTTCGTCGCCAAACGCATGACCGCGCGCGAGACTGCCGAGCCCGAGGCCGAGACATGGCAACCCTGAATGTCCTGATTCTGGTCTGTCTGGGCTATGTGGTTCTTCTGTTCGGCGTCGCCTTCGCAGCGGACCGGCTGGCTGCGCGTGGCGGCGGGAAATGGTTGCGTTCCCCGCTGATCTACACCCTGTCACTGTCGATCTATTGCACTGCATGGACGTTTTATGGCGCGGTTGGCAACGCCGCGCGTTCTGGGCTTGAATTCGTAACCATCTATCTGGGTCCTACACTGGTGATGATCAGCTGGTGGTGGGGCCTGCGCAAACTCGTGCGCATCGGACGCAGCCAGCGCGTGACGTCGATCGCTGACCTGATCTCGTCACGATACGGCAAGTCCAACACACTGGCGGTCTGCGTGACCATTCTGGCGGTGTTGGGCGGCACGCCTTATATCGCGCTGCAATTGCAGTCGATCACACTGTCCTTTTCGATCTTTGCCGAGGCCGATCCCTCAGGTCTCTATCGCGAAGGCTCCAGTGTGTTCTGGGTCGCGGCGGGCTTGGCCGTCTTTGCGATCCTCTTCGGGACGCGCAATCTGGATGCCAATGAGCGCCACCACGGCGTTGTTACCGCTATTGCGTTGGAATCTGTGGTGAAACTCTTCGCCCTTCTGGCCGTTGGCATCTTTGTTGTCTGGGGCGTCGCTGGCGGCTTGGGGCCGATGATGGATCAGATCGATGCCTCGGAAATTGGCCAATGGCATGTGGATGCTGGGCGCTGGACCACTTTCATTTTCCTTTCGGCAGCGGCCTTTGTCTGCCTGCCACGGATGTTTCAGGTCATGGTGGTCGAGAACGACGATGAGAGCCACCTGCGCACCGCCGCCTGGGCCTTTCCGCTCTACCTGCTGCTGATGAGCTTGTTTGTCGTGCCCATCGCCGTCGTTGGGTTGGACCTGATGCCCGAAGGCTCGAACCCCGACCTGTTTGTGCTGACCGTGCCGCTGTCGCAGGGTAATGACTGGTTGGCGATGCTGTCGTTCATCGGCGGGTTTTCCTCGGCCACATCAATGGTGATCGTTACCGCGATGGCGCTGTCAACCATGGTCTCGAACCATGTGGTCATGCCGATCTGGCTGAATACGCAGGAAGGCACCGCGTCGGTCTCTGGTGATGTGCGAACAGTCGTGCTGATGGCGCGGCGCGTCTCGATCGCGGCGATCATGGCGTTGGGCTATTTCTACTTCCAGCTTTCGGGGGGCGGGGCTGCCCTGACCTCGATCGGGCTGGTGGCCTTTGCCGGGATTTCCCAGATTCTGCCCGCACTGGTGGGCGGCCTGTTCTGGCGCGGCGCGACCCGAACTGGGGCGTTGGTCGGGCTCAGCGTCGGGTTCTTTCTCTGGATTTACACACTGCTGCTGCCTGGCATGGGTGGCGGCATTGTCCCGGCATCAGTGATTGAAAACGGACCCTTCGGCTGGGGCTGGCTGCGCCCGCAGGCGTTGTTCGGGATCGAAGGGATCGACCCGATGGTGCATACGGTCATGTGGTCGCTGTCGCTGAATACAATCGCCTTCTGTGTCGCCTCGATGCTCAGCTTCCCCAGCCCGCTGGAACGCCTTCAGGGTGCGCAATTCGTAAATGTATTTGACCATTCGGTTTCAGCCCGTGGCTGGACCGGTTCGGTTGCGCAAAGCGAAGACCTGATGATCATGACCCAGCGGATTCTGGGCACTATTCCCGCGCAAGAGTTCTTTCAAGCCGAAGCCGAGCGCCAGAATGGTCGCCCCGGACGACTGCCCGAGCCCACGCCGCAGTTTCTGGAACGGCTGGAACGCGAACTCAGCGGCTCGGTCGGGGCCGCAACCGCGCATGCGATGATCGGTCAGATCGTTGGCGGGGCGTCTGTGTCTGTCGAAGACCTGTTGGCCGTTGCCGACGAGTCCGCGCAGATGTTGGAATATTCCAGCCAGCTTGAGGCGAAATCGACTGAGCTCAGCCGCACAGCGCGGCAATTGCGCGAGGCGAATGCCAAGCTTACGCAAGTCTCGAAACAGAAAGACGCGTTTCTTAGCCAGGTCAGCCACGAATTGCGCACGCCCATGACCTCGATTCGGGCGTTTTCTGAAATTATGCGCGACACCGATGGCCTCAGTGCCGAGGAACAAATCCGTTATGCTGCGATCATACATGATGAATCGCTGCGTCTGACCCGGCTACTAGATGATCTGCTCGACCTTAGCGTGCTGGAAAGCGGCCAGGTTAGCCTGAACATGGGCGAAGCCACCCTAAGCGAAGTTCTGGACCGCGCCGTTTCAAGCGCGCTGGCGGGCAGTGATCGTAAGATTGGCGTGCGGCGGGTGCGCGCAAGCGAACGTATCCCGCTGCACACGGATCTCGACCGGCTGGGACAGGTGTTCATCAACCTGATTTCCAACGCCCAGAAATATTGCGACGCCATTGAACCGGTACTGACCATCTCGGCCCATGATGTCGGCGGGCAGGTGGTAATCGATTTCATCGACAACGGCGGTGGTATCCCGGCCGAGGCGCAATCGATGGTATTCGAGAAATTTGCCCGCGTCGGCTCGGACAAGGCAGGCGGGGCAGGGTTGGGGCTGGCGATCTGCCGAGAGATTATGCAGCGCCTGGGCGGCGAAGTTGCCTATCTGCCGGGGCAGGGAGGGGCGGCCTTCCGCGTCAGCCTTCCGCTGGCTTTTCGTCAGGCCGCGCAATGAGGGCGTCATAAAGACATTCGTAACCTCCGCCGGGTTAGACAAATTGTCATCGCATCGACAAACGGCGGAACGGGGCCATGACCACATCAGCACTGGCACGAAAGCTTTCAGCGGGGCAATGCGGTGCCGACACGCCCCGCTCGGTCCTGCGCGCCTTGCGGCTGGGGTTGGCACGCGCCTCCGGCGAAAGCATGGGGCTGGCGCTGTCGGTCATCGGGGCAAAGCAGGCCGTACGTGCGCAGGAAGATATAGCCGACCGGCTGAATGAGGGGTGGTTGATGCTGCTGTTTACCTCGGATCAGGGCGGCCTGGCCGCGGCCTGTCTGGACCCGGGTTGCGTCTCTGCCATCGTCCAGCAGCAAACGATTGCCATGGTCACCTCTGACCCACCACCCGAGCGTGCGTTTACCGACACCGACGCTGCCATGGTCGCCCCTCTGATCGAGGATATGCTGAGCCGGGCGCTGAAACTGGTTGAGTCCCCGGCAGACATGGCCAGCCTGTCCGGGTATGAGTTCACCTCACGCGCCGAGGGTCGGCGCGCACTGAACCTGGCGCTGGTGGATGAGGTCTATCGCATGTTTGATCTGACGGTCGAACTTGCCGGTGGTCCGCGTCAGGGCGAGGTCTGTATCCTGCTGCCCGAGCGCCCGCTCTCGGATCAGGAACAGGTTGCGGATATCACCCAATCGGGGGTGAATCTGGATCAGGCATCCGGGGTAATTCGGGCTGAGCTGAACACCGTGATCTGCCGCCTGTCTTTGCCGTTGACAGCGCTTTCGGAATTGTCCGTCGGGGATGTCCTGTCGCTGCAAGGCGCGCGGGTGGATCGGGTTGAAGTTCTGTCAATCGATCGTGCCCGAACCGCCATCGGACGTCTGGGTCAGTGCGGCGGAATGCGTGCGGTACGGATCAACGAACAAGGCCCTCCTACTGCGTTGCCCGCCAAGGACTGCGCCGGATTTCTGGCCAGCAAATCAAGCTTGACGCCCTCGGCCCCGGATGACGAGATGTCGTCCCCGCTTGATGACGATATTGTAGCGCATGATCTGACGACCGAGGATTCCCTCCTGGAACCCGACGACTTGTTGCCTGCCAGTTCCGAACAGCGTGTCACGGAAATCTCGCACCTCGCCGGTCTACCAGCGCCCGAAGGCAATGGCCGCGACTAAGAGGCTTATCCGCGCCCTCGCAGCTGTTCCAATGCCGGGCGTAACCCGTCGAGCGCATAGCCCGCTTTTCCGGTCGCATCGAGGATTTCATCCGTGCTTAGCCGATCGCACTGTCCCAGCGCCCAGACCACCGAACATCGTGTGCCAGAGGCGCAATAGGCCAGAACCGGCCCGCTGCAGCTTTCGGCCAGATCGCGTTGCAGCGCCACGTTTTCCGGTGTCATCGTCTGGTGTGTCAACTCCAGAACCTCATATTCCATCCCGGCCTCGCGAACGGCTTGACCGATGGCGTCTGACTGCTGATCCGGCGGAACTTCGGTATTGGGACGGTTGCAGATCACCTTGACGAAACCGGCCTCGGCAATGGCTGGCACGTCCTCCACCGAGATCTGAGGTGAGACGGCGTAGCGGGGGGTTATCGGTCGAATCTCCATGGCAATTGCTTAGGCTGCGTCGGCGATCCTGTCCAGTTGCGCACCCAGCTTTGGTGCCGCAAACATGCCTGCGATCATCGCAATCAGGAACACAATCCCGCCAACGCCCCCATATCCAAGCGAGGCCATCGCCGGGCCCGGGCACAAACCCGCCAATCCCCAACCGACGCCGAACAGGACCGACCCGACGATCAGACGGCGATCCAGTTCAACACGGGGCGGGGTGGGGAATTGTCCGCCCACAACAGGGACCCTGTTCCGTGTCAATCGCCACGCCACCAGCATCGGCAGGATCGCCCCGCCCATGACAAAGGCGAGCGTCGGGTCCCAATTGCCGAACACATCCAGCCACCCCTGCACCTTGGTGGTGTCGGTCATGCCTGAGATCAAAAGCCCGATGCCGAACAGCGATCCGGCGAGAAAAGCAAACACTGCGCGCATTAGATCACCCCCAAAGCATGGCGAAACAGCGCAACCGTCAGGCCACCTGCAAGGATGTAGAACACCGTTGCGACGATCCCGCGCAACGAGAAGCGAGAAATCCCACAAACGCCGTGACCCGACGTGCAGCCATTGGCGATCCGTGTTCCAGCCCCCACCAGCAGCCCAGCAAGGATCACGATCGCCAGATCCGGGGTCAAATGGGTCTCGGCCTGCGGCGCAATCAATGGGCGCAGCAATAAGGGCATCACGATCAAGCCCGCGACGAAAGCCAGGCGTTCAGTCATTACGCTCCGGTCGCTGCGTTCCAGCAGCCCGCCCAATATGCCGCTCGCCCCCATGATCCGCCCATTACACAGCAGATAAACGCTGGCACCTAGCCCGATCAGCAGACCACCAGCCAGACCCGAAATCCATTCGATATTCATTGTCTCATCTGCCCTCGTATCAAAGCTTATTGACTGGGATTTTCATGAAAACGTCGCCCTGCTCATCCGCTGGTGGCATCTGACCGGCCCGCATATTGACCTGCAGCGAGGGCAAAATCAGGCGCGGCATCGCAAGGGTTGCATCCCGCGCATCGCGCATCTCGACAAATTCTTCGACGCTGCGGCCCTGACCGATATGAACGTTCAGCGCCTTCTGTTCGCCAACCGTGGTCTCCCAGGCGTATTCATCGCGACCAGGCGCTTTGTAATCATGGCCTACAAAAATCCGCGTCTCGTCAGGCAGAGACAGGATTTTCTGGATCGAGGCATACAGGTCCGCCGATGACCCGCCGGGAAAATCGCATCGGGCAGTTCCGAAATCCGGCATGAACAGCGTATCGCCCACAAACGCCGCATCGCCGATCACGTAGGTCATGCAGGCTGGCGTATGGCCTGGCGTGTGCAAAACGTCCCCGCGCATCTGGCCGATGTGAAAGCTGGACCCTTCGGCAAACAGTGCATCGAACTGGCTGCCATCACGCTGAAACTCGGTGCCTTCGTTGAAGACCTTGCCGAACGTGTCCTGAACGACCACGATATTCTCGCCAATCCCGATCTGACCACCCAGCTTTTCCTGTAGGTAAGGGGCTGCTGACAGGTGGTCGGCATGGACATGGCTTTCCAGAATCCATTCCACCTTCAGTCCCTGTGCCGTCACATAGTCGACAATCTGGTCGGCCGAGCTGGTGTCGGTCCGCCCCGAGGCGTGATCGAAATCCAGTACACTGTCGATGATGGCGCAGGCCTGCCCCTGAGGTTCCTGCACAACGTATGAGACGGTGAAGGTCTGCGGGTCGAAAAAAGCTTTCACACTGGGCGTCATGGGTTCCTCCGTTCAGCTTGCATACATATAACAATAGTGGAATATGTTTAAAGCCCCTAATCACGAGTTGATGTCTGTCAAAGCAATCTCCGCAATTTGAGCGTATGCTTTAGGCGACCACGGACATATTGACGGTTTTTTGCCTGAATAGGCAAGAATTCGCGATGTTTTGTTCCGGTCTCGTGCTCGTCTTAAACTCGTTACCTATATCAGGCACATTGGCACCATATGGGAGGAAGGAAATGACTGCTCAGGATCTTTTTACCGAAGCGGAACGGCTTGAACAAAAGCTGAATGGTGCGTGTCTTGAGACCCGGCTAGAGCTTCAGCCACATGTCAGCATGGTTCTGGATAAAATGCGCGCGCAGGGGGTTCATATCCCATCGCGCTTGCGTCGGCTGGATGCTGCGCTATGCGAAGACGTGCTTGAGGCGCGGTTCGACAATATGCCGATCTGATCGATCTGGTTATCTCAGCGAAATGCCCAGGATAACCATCATCAGCCCAAGTACCGACAGGAAAAGCGACGCCAGATTCCAAGGCAGAACACCCTGAACTGCAGCGCGCAACTCGTCATCCGTCAGGTTGGCTTTGCGCGCTTTCATCACTTGCAGGATGCACCAGACCAGACCGACCAGCCCGGCCACAGACAGGGCGGCCCCGCCCCAGACGATAATGTCGAACATGGTTGTTTACGCTCACCCTTTGAATCCGTGACCGCGCTTATCGGATCGGCGCAGGTCAGACAAGCCCGCCGTGCAGAATGCACGCTTGCGGTCGGGTCAGTGCCGATGTATCCGGCACCTTATTTTCAGCCCTTGGGAGAGACGCAGATGGAAGACATCACCGAAGATCAGGCCGCAGCCAACTACCGAGTGACCGCAGGCGAGCTGCGCCAGTTCGTCGAACGGTTCGAGCGTCTTGAGGCCGAAAAGAAAGATATCGCTGACCAGCAGAAAGAGGTCATGGCCGAGGCCAAGGCCCGCGGCTACGACACCAAGGTCATGCGCAAGGTCGTCGCTCTTCGCAAGCGCGACAAGGACGACATCGCCGAGGAAGAGGCGGTACTGGAAATGTACAAGGAAGCGCTGGGCATGTAGCGCCAGCCGCTTACGGGTTCAGAAAACGTATATCTGGCATGGTCTGCAGCCGTGCCAGATCCTGCTCATAAAGCTCGGTAAAGGCGGTAACGATATCTTCGTTCCAGCCAGGCAGCTCCACCTCTTCTTCGATTTCATCCGTCAGCGCATGCTGCTGAAACACCTGCGCCAGCCTGCCCCTGAGCACGGGATCATTGGGGGCCGCTTGATGCTCTAACAAGCTCTGAATCTCCTGTTTGCCCATGTCTGAGACAAGTGAGGACAGCAGCGCGTATTCCTGTTCCAGCGGCGTGTCCTCGGGTAGCCCCACTAGCGCGCGCGCGATGTCGCCGCAGATCAGCGGCGAATCCTCATTGCTCCACAAGGTGATTTTGACATCTGGTGCTAGATCGCGAATGTCTTCGATCATCGCAAGCCAACTCAGGCAGCTCAGGTCGGTGGTCGACAGAATATGCGCGCGTTCCGGTGCCGATAGCAACATCAGCACCTTTGGAATAAAGCTGCCGGGGTTGCGCAGACCTACGAGCAGTTCCACCGTCGAGTCGCTGAACAGTTGTTCCAGATAAGCCATCCGCTGCCCGGCATTGGCGTAGAACTGCCCGTCCATGATGATCGAAGCCCGCTCTCCCAGATACAGCGCGCTCGACAGGATCGCCCGATCCACCTGTTGCCCGTTGGGGAACAGTTTATGAAATCGCGCCAGTGTATCCTGATGTGATGGCCGGTCGGCAGAGGGTTTCAGCGCAGGTCGAAAGATCTTTCTGAACGGACGAAGCCCCCAGAAGGCGGTATGATTTCCCGCAACCAGATCCGCATTCGCCTGCAGTAGATTGAGCAAGTGATCATGGTCGGTAAAGTGCGCTCCGGCTTGGATGACCATCTGCATATCGGAATTGTCCTTACCTCGGTCGGGATCGACGCCTGGGTTACAACCTGTCCCCGGTGCAGTCAAATTCGGATGAGGCCTGATATTACTGTTATCCTAAGGCAAACCAGCACAAAGTTAAGATGACCCGAAATTTCGGGCTTGCAGTCCCTGTTCCGAGATATTAATCGACACCCAGTGCCCCTATAGCTCAGCTGGTAGAGCAACTGATTTGTAATCAGTAGGTCCGCGGTTCGAGTCCGTGTGGGGGCACCATCTCTTCAGATATCTATGTATATTTGCTCGATCTGGCTCGCGACCTATGTGGTCTTGGGGGCAAATATAGGGGAACAGAAGATTCAGTAGTCGCGCTTTATTGTGCGTCAAATCTTACTGTGATGCTCCGCGCTCATCGCCCGTTTTCTACAATAAAAACGCGGCCGTCCAATGTCGGGGTTTACCAGGAACCCGGCACCCGCAACCATCGGAAACCAGCAAATATCGTATTAAGCGCTCGACCCTTAGTCTTCTTTATTAAGTTTTGATTAATCTCGAATCAAACAGACGCTGATCTCTTGTACGCTAGACGCGCCAGAGCCACTTACTCAGATAACTATTTGGTATTTGAGAGGCAATCGAGATGAACAAAGCACTGACAACCTGTGCGCTTGCGACCTCACTGCTCTTGGCTGCTTGCGGGGCTCCGACGACGCCAACTCAGGCGCAGGTACAGCAAGACGCCCGCTGCGCTGCGGGAATCCTTGGTGGCGCTGCCCTTGGGGGAGTGGTTGGAAATCGGTTCGGTGGCGGTACAGGCAAGACACTCGCGACTGCAGCAGGTGCAGGCGCTGGGATGTATGCAGGGCAATCAGCTTGCAATTGACAACCTTGCAATAAACCCTCTTACCCCAAGCTCGTTTTTGGCTCCGCAAATATTGGTTTCGCAGGTCATTTAGTTGCCCTGTCTGGCGGTTGCGCGCCTAGCTTCCTGGATGTGCCAAATTCAAGGTCAACTGGCTCAGCAGCAATCCCATTACTGCGTCGTTTCTCGCCGATGGGGTTCGCGGGTCGGAACAGAGAAAGCATAACCGTTATGGGGCAGGGTATAAGGGCCTTGCCCCTTCACGCGGTATCCTTCGATTGATTGTTATCCAATCACGGCTCGGCTGGGCGTGCTTGCTCGGGGCGCACTTCGTCATCCGCCACTTCGTCCGAAGGTTTCAAAGACAAGGGCGGGTCTTCGGGCTCTTCCGAGATTGGGGCAGGGGCGGCAGGAGTTTTGGCCAGAACCTCTTCGGGTCCCGGGACTTCGCGCGCGGTTGGGGCGGTGTCCTCTTCGACGAGTTCGGGCTGTTCAGGTTTTTCCAACGCCAGAGCCCGGCGGAAAACCAACACGTTGCGCCAGTTGGTGGTTGACCCGGTCAGCCCCGAACGTTCTTCGCTGGGCAGCAATTCGGCGCGCTGATACTCCCAGCCATCCTGTCCCATCTGGTTCAGCAGTTGCTCGATCGAGGTGGCAAACCGGCCCTCGGGCGTTTTCACGCCCTTCGCCTTGGTGCCCTTTTGCGGAGCGGGGACAACTTTGTATTCGTAGCGCTGCATCAACTGGTCCTGATTGCCGTGTCGGGGCAAATTAACATTTTGACAGGCGGGCGAAAGCCAAGATCACGCATTGGCGAAATTCAGCCCGCACTGTTGCTTTAGCCTCGCGCTGCCTTGCTGACCAGCGACAGGCACGTTTCGGTTGCGACCGCCATGTCCTGAACCGAAATCCATTCCAACGGGCCGTGTATGCATTGCATGCCTGTGAAGATATTAGGTGTCGGTGTGCCAAATTCGGTCAGGCGCGAGCCGTCGGTGCCACCCCGGATCGGCACCGAGACCGGCTCGATCCCTTGTTCACGGCAGGCCTCGCGGGCCAGATCAACTGGCGTCATGTCATTTTCCAGCCAATAGCGCATGTTGCGATACTGATGGGAGATGTCGCAGGTGATGGTCGCACGCGGCTCGGTGGCCTGTACGGCGGCGCAGACTTGTCGGACGATCTCGCGCTGGGCTTCCAGCGCATCCATCTCGAAATCGCGCAGGATCAGTTTTATCTCCATCTCGGACGAGCCGCCGTTCATATCGGTGACATGGATGAACCCCTGGCGCCCATCCGTCACCTCGGGCGTCATCGTTGCCTGAGGTAGGGTCTGCACGATCTTTGCAGCCAGATGCGCCGCGTTTACCATTTTGTCCTTGGCCAGTCCGGGGTGGATCGAAACACCGGTGATCTTGATCACCGCGCGGTCTGCTGAGAAGCTTTCGTATTCGATTTCACCCAGTTCCTGTCCGTCCAGCGTATAGGCGAAATCCGCGCCCAGATCTTTGGGCAGCTGTTCGGTAACACCGCGCCCGATCTCTTCATCCGGGGTAAAGGCGATACGAATCGGACCATGGTGCACGTCCTTGTTCTCCAGCAGGTATCGCGCCATCGTCATCAGGATCGAAACGCCCGCCTTGTCATCAGCCCCCAGTAGCGTGGTGCCTGAGGCGGTTATCAGGTCATGCCCGATCTTCTCGGCCAGATAGGGGTGTTCTTCGGGCGAAAGCACCAGATCGGGGTCATCGGGGAATGTAATCTCGCCGCCATTATACCCCTTGATCACCCGCGGCTTGACCCCGGTTGCGTTGAACTGAGGCGCGGTGTCGACATGCGCCAGAAACCCGATGGTCGGCCCTTCGGCCGTACCGGGGATGGTTGCCACCACGACGCTGTCACCAGTCATCTCAACATCCTGCGCACCGATTTCGGTAAGCTCTTGCTTCAGCAGGTTCAGCATGTCGAACTGGATTTCGGTGCTGGGGGTCGATGGCGAGGTCTCATCGCTCTGGCTGTCGATGGCGGCATAGCGCACCAGCCGGGTTTCCAGTTCCTGATCGAAACGATTTTTCATTGATGCTCACCTCTCTGACTTGGCGAGATGAGAATGCGCATTCGGGCAGGGAGTCAAGCCGATGGCTTGCCCGATTTGAGCACTCTGAAATTAAGTTTTCGTTATGTACAAGTCGAACAAACCCCTGTCCGGGGTTTGTACAACTCGGAAGATTTACGAACCCAGCTTCTTGCTGACCAATTCGTTAACGGCCTTCGGGTTGGCCTTGCCGCCGGTGGCCTTCATCACCTGACCGACGAACCATCCGGCCAGTTTCGGGTTCACCTTGGCCTTCTCAACCTGCGCCGGATTGGCGGCGATGATCTCGTCCAAAGCGGCCTCAATCGCGCCGGTATCTGTCACCTGTTTCATGCCGCGGTCTTCAACGATCTGCGCCGGGTCACCGCCTTCGGTATAGACGATTTCGAACAGATCCTTGGCGATCTTGCCCGAGATGGCATCCGACGAAATCAGATCAATGATACCCGCCAACTGAGCCGGAGACACCGGAGACTCGGTGATGTCGTGGTCTTCTTTTTTTAGGCGACCAAACAGTTCGTTGATGACCCAGTTCGCGGCCAGCTTGCCGCTGCGCCCCTTGGCGACCTCTTCGAAATAAGCAGCCGATTCCACCTCGGCGGTCAGCACCGATGCGTCATAGTCGGTCAGGCCGAACGCACTGATAAAACGAGCTTTTTTATCGTCTGGCAGCTCGGGTAGATTGGCGGCGATGTCATCCACCCACGCCTGTTCGATCTCCAGCGGCAGCAGATCAGGGTCCGGGAAGTAGCGATAATCATGCGCCTCTTCCTTCGACCGCATCGAGCGTGTCTCGCCCTTGTCCGGGTCGTACAGACGGGTTTCCTGATCGATGGTACCGCCGCCTTCGACGATGGCAATCTGACGGCGGGCTTCGACCTCGATCGCTTGCTGGATAAAGCGCATTGAGTTCATGTTCTTGATCTCGCAGCGTGTGCCCAGATGCGAAAAGTCCTGTGTTTCCTGATACTTCTCGTAAGCACCCGGCAAACAGATCGAGACGTTTACGTCTGCCCGCAGGTTGCCGTTCTGCATGTTACCGTCGCAGGTGCCCAGATAGCGCATGATCTGACGCAACTTGGCGATGTAAGCCGCGGCCTCTTCTGGTCCACGAATATCGGGGCGCGAAACGATCTCCATCAGGCAGACGCCGGTCCGGTTCAGGTCGACAAAGGACATATGCGGATCCATGTCGTGGATCGATTTGCCCGCGTCTTGCTCCATGTGGATGCGTTCGATGCGGACCATGCGCGCGGTACCGTCGCCCATCTCAACCAGCACTTCACCTTCACCCACAATAGGCTGATAAAGCTGGGAAATTTGGTAGCCCTGCGGCAGGTCGGGGTAGAAATAGTTCTTGCGGTCAAAGGCCGATTTCAGGTTGATATCCGCTTTCAGACCCAGCCCGGTGCGCACGGCCTGTTCAACGCAATACTCGTTGATCACCGGCAGCATCCCCGGCATTGCGGCGTCCACAAACGCCACGTTCGAATTCGGCTCGGCCCCGAATTGGGTCGACGCGCCCGAGAATAGTTTGGCGTTGGACGAGACCTGAGCGTGCACCTCCATCCCGATCACCAGTTCCCAATCGTGCTTGGCCCCGGCAATGGTTTTGGGTTTGGGCATTTCGTATGTCAGGTCGAGCATGGCGCGCCTCATTTCCGCAGAAGTCTAAGCCTGCGTATTAGGCCCGGCGCGCCAAAGGGGCAAGGGGCAATGGCGCTTTAGTTCCCCGAGAACTGCAGCCCTGACGGTGTAAAGGTCACACTCTGCCCACTGCGCAACTCATCCCGCAACAGATTGGCGATTGCCTTCAGCGCATCGCGGCGGCCACGGGCGGCAAAACGCTCGGCCGAGTTTACGCGAAGGCTGTTGTTGAACCCGTTTGCCGCGTGGGCCCAGATCAGCGGATGCAGTTCGGTCATGTGATCGCGGATCAGCCAGTTTGCGGCCTCGCAAATCTGTTTGCGGGCGATATCGGCGCGCGGGTTCTGGCCCATTCTGTTCTGCAATGTGACCGAGCAATAGGCCGCCAGCAGGTTGATTGTCTGCTGATCCGGACGACGTGCAACGATATCGCGCAAACCTTCAAGGAAGTACTCGACATCTACCCGCGCGCAGGCCTCGTCATCCAGCGCGATGGCGTCGAATTGCACCCAGGTATACCCACCCGCACCCCAATTTTTCTGGGTCCGTGCGGCGTTTCGCAAGGCTTGCACCTCAAGCTGTTCATAGCTGCCGAACCAGCGTGGCAGCAGGTGGCTGCCCATCGCGCGCATGTGGCGATGGTTCTGGGGATCCAGCGTGATCAGGGCCTCGTATTTATCAGCAACGCGGGTGCGCGGATCAATGTGTCCTGCCAGCAAGGCGCAATCCGCTGCAGCAATCGCCGGACTGTCGGGCAGCGCAGCGCGGCATTTCGGAAGCAGCGCAGCAGCCCGGTCGAAATGCGCGGCACAACGGGATTGGTGCAGCGCCGGCAGCGTGTCCGGGTGCGCCGTCCCGCGCCAGGCCCACGCCAAATCGATATGGGCCAAGGCAACCACAAGCGTGATCATCGGATCATCGGGATGGTTCTGAATCTCGCCTTCCAATTCCGAGATCCCGCCCAGCAGATCATAGTCTGACAGTGCTTTGCCGTCCGACAGCGCGTGCTCGGCCGCCAAAACCACATCGGACCGGGCCCCAAATGCCAACAGCTCGGAGATCGGCTGCCCGCAAGGGGTAGCCTTGCGCCCCTCATCTGCAGCGCGCATCTCCAGCGACAGTTCTGCCCACATATCCTGCCGCGCCAGATGGCGGCCACGTTCGATCACCTGATGCCCGATCGCATCATTTTCATCTGATTCTGCGATTGGGATATTCAACTGCCCCGAGGCGACAAGCCATGCAGTAGCATCGGCGACGGACGCAGGCAGAGGTGTAGGGGTGGGATCAGAAGAACCGACAATACGGGCGGCAAAAGCCTTCAAAGACCAAAACATGGCAAAACTCGAACTGGAACAAACTTGTAACCCGTCCAGTTTGCCAAAAAATCTGCTCAAATCAAGACTGCGTCGCGGAGAGCCCGTGATTCAGGTGCCAATGTGGCCCAGACTCCATGAATCGTTTCAGAAAACTCTAAAATGATGTCGTTCGACCGCGAATCCCGCCTGATTCAGGACCATTTCGAATTGCTTGTGTGGTGGCAGTGATTCATCGGGTAAACGCACGCGTTTGTCGGATTTCAGAACCGCTGAGACGCGCACCGAGAAATCCCACCGCGTGTCAAACCGGAATCGATCCACCTCGGACAGCTTGAGTTGTCCCTGACGTTGGCCGGTGTGCCAACGCAGGGTTTCATCGGTCAGCTCCATACCTGCGCTGGTGTCCTTGATGACATCCCACAGCGCGGGCAGGGTAGTCAGGGCCAGAAGCGCCATCAGCCACCAGACCGCGTTCAGCAGGATCATCAAAGCGATCAACATCGCGTAAACGCCGATCAGGATCAGAACCGTTCGCTGATTTCGGTTCTGTCGAGTGAACGTAAACGCGGTCATGCGCCCAAGATGCGCGTGACCATTTCGGTCGTGTCCCGGGACAGGTTCGGCGTGCCGGCAATGCGATTCAGTTGTGCAAGTATTAAGGCCTGACGGTCGGCGTCATAGCGTTTCCAAGTTTGGAACACGCTGCACATCCTGGCGGTGGTCTGCGGGTTTACTGGATCAAGTCGGATCAACCAGTCTGCCAGCAGCGCGTAACCTGCTCCGTTCGCTTGGTGGAAGCCTGCGTGGTTGCCTGCCAGGGATCCCATCAAGGCGCGGAAACGATTTGGGTTCTTCCAATTGAAATCAGCATGCTCGGTCAACCTGCGCGCGGTCTCAACCGATTTTTCCGGTCCGGTCATCAAGACCTGCATGGCGAACCACTTGTCCATGACCAGCCGGTCATGCTGCCATTGATCATAGAAGGCGGCCAGCTCACGTTCGCCTTTGCCCGCGCGTAGCAGACAAGACAACGCGGCCAACTGTAGGGTCATGTTGTCAGCACGTGCATATTGCTCTGCGGCCTTGGCACCTCCATCCAGTCTCGAGGTCAGCGCAAGCGCCGCGCTGCCCAAGGCGCGTTTGCCTGATTGTTCAGCGTCCGGCTGATAAGGCGCGTCCACCAGCGTTTCACTGTTCAGACGGGGGAGCAGGTCTTGAACGTGTTGCGCCGTGGCTTGACGCAAAGTCTCCACCGCTCGCCAGATCGCCATCGGGTCGGGGGTGATGCCCTTGTCAAATAGTGTTGCGGCCAGTTCCGATTGCGTCGGCAGACCCAGCATCAGTGCCCGGTAGGCCGGGTCCAGCGCCTCATTCCGTAGCACTGCCAGCAAGCCGTCAAGGTAGTCGGTATCAGGCGTTGCCTCATCGGTGATCATGCGCAGCAGGGTGTCCTCGGCTAGCGACCGCCCTGCCTGCCAGCGGTTGAACGGGTCGGTGTCATGAGCCAGAAGGAAGGCGCGTTCGGCATTGCTGATCTCATGTTCAAGGATCACAGGGGCCGAGAAATCACGCAGGATCGAGGGCACAGGTTTGGCCGCGAGACCGGTAAAGGTAAAACTCTGCTCGGCTTCGGTCAGTTCCAGCACTTCGGTCGTACGTATCTCGTCCCCGTTCGGGCCAAGCAGACCCACAGCGATAGGGATGACCTGAGGTTGCTTGTCTTCTTGCCCCGGCGTCGGCTCGGTCCGTTGGCGCAGCGTCAGGGTATAGGTGCCATCGGTCCAATCGTCGGCAACTGAGACACGGGGGTTACCGGATTGGCTGTACCAACGTTTGAACTGGGTCAGGTCGCGGCCCGTAGTGTCTTCGAATACTTTCAGCCAATCTTCGATCGTGCAGGCCTGCCCGTCGTGGCGATCGAAGTACAGGTCCAGTGCTTTGCTGTAGGCCTCATCCCCGACCAGCCGTTTCAGCATCCCGATCACCTCGGCGCCTTTTTCATAGACGGTTGAGGTGTAGAAGTTGTTGATTTCCTGAAAACTCTCGGGCCGGACCGGGTGTGAAAGTGGCCCGTTATCTTCGGGGAATTGCCGCGCGCGCAGGTCGATGGCATCATGGATACGTTTCACAGGAGCCGAGCGCATATCCGAAGTGAACTGCGCGTCGCGGAACACAGTCAGGCCCTCTTTCAGGCACAGCTGGAACCAGTCACGGCAAGTGATGCGGTTGCCGGTCCAGTTGTGGAAGTACTCATGTGCGATGATCGCCTCGATCCGTTCGAAATTCATGTCGGTCGAGGTTTCAGGGCTGGCAAGAACGGCGGAGGAGTTGAAGATGTTCAGCCCCTTGTTCTCCATTGCGCCCATGTTGAAATCGTCCACGGCCACGATGTTGAACACGTCCAGATCGTATTCGCGGCCATAGACATCCTCATCCCATTTCATTGACTTCTTAAGGGCTTCCATGCCAAAGGCGCATTTGCCTTCATCGCCGGGGCGGACCCAGAGATTTAGTTCGACGTCGCGACCGGATTTGGTGGTAAACTGGCCGGGATGGGCGATCAGCTCTCCGGCGACCAGCGCGAACAGATAGGCGGGTTTTGGCCATGGATCGACCCATTCAGCCCAGCCCTCGCCTTTGCCCGAAGGGTTGCCGTTCGATAGCAGCACGGGAAGGTCGCCATTGATGCGCACCGTAAAGGTAGACATCACATCCGGGCGGTCGGGGTAATAGGTGATCTTGCGAAACCCTTCGGCCTCGCATTGGGTGCAATACATGCCGTTCGACATATACAGCCCCTCAAGCGCGGTGTTATTGCCGGGATCGATCTCGACCACGGCCTCCCACACGAAAGGCGCGTCTGGAACCGGTGCGGTGAGGCCTTCGGTGGTCACCTCAGGCGTGATCACGTCGCCATCAATTGCAGCACGGATCAGCTTTAGCTCTTCGCCATGCAGAAAAAACGTGCGGTCGGTCGCTTCGGGGTTCGGGCGGAAGGCGATGCGGGAAGTGACGCGAGTGGCGTGTGCGGCCAGATCGAAGGTCAGATGCACACTGTCCACTAGAAACCCGAACGGAGTGTAGTCTTTCAGATAAATCGTTGTGGGGGCGGCGTCGCGCATCGGGGGCCTCATCGACTGGGAATCTGGCGCGACGTTATGGGCTTCGCGCGGACGCTGCAACCGATGTGCCATTGCCGCTGTTCATTTGAGACGGTTCGCGCTGGGTCAAATGCCCCTCATGTCGGGACAGAAGTTGCCTATCGGAAACGAACGCCCTAATTGAGGAGCGCATACAATGGCACACAATCGTAGGGGATTCGGAATATGAGCAGCAGAGAGACCCGCAACGGGCTGCAGATTGACCCGGTTCTGGTGGATTTCATCGAACAGAAGGCGCTGCCGGGCACGGAAGTTTCGGCAATTGATTTCTGGGCGGGTCTGGCGCTCTTGGCCAATGAGCTTGGGCCGAAAAACCGTGCGCTGCTGGACAAGCGGGCTGACATTCAGGGCCGGATCGATGGCTGGCACGCGGCGCGGCGGGGGTTGCCCATTGACGCGGCTGAATATCAGTCTTTTCTGCGTGAGATTGGGTATCTGGTAGAGGAAGGCGACGATTTCGAGATCGAGACAGCCAATGTCGACCCTGAAATCGCGCTAATCCCCGGACCGCAATTGGTAGTGCCGATCACCAACGCGCGCTTTGCGTTGAATGCCGCAAATGCGCGCTGGGGCAGTTTATATGATGCGCTTTATGGAACAGATGCGTTAGGCGATCTGCCGACAGGCAAGGCTTATGACGCCGGGCGCGGTGCGCGGGTCATCGCCTGGGCCAAGGCGTTCTTAGATAAAGCTGTGCCGCTGTCCGACGGGTCCTGGGCGGAGGTCTCCGGGTTAAGCGTTAAGGACGGTGCGCTGATGCCGAAGCTCGCCGACCCGTCTCAGTTCGCAGGCTACGCTGGCGCAGCTGAAGCACCGGAGTTTGTACTGCTGCGCAACAACGGGTTGCACATTCAAGTCAAGATTGATGCGCATAGCACAATTGGCGCCACCGATCCTGCAGGTATTTCTGATGTCCGTTTGGAATCCGCGCTTTCGACCATCATGGATTGCGAGGATTCTGTTGCTTGTGTCGACGCGACCGACAAGGTGTTGGCCTATGGAAACTGGCTTGGCTTGATGGCCGGCAACCTGACCGAAGAGGTTACGAAAGGCGGCACAACCTTCACGCGCAAGCTTGCTGGGGATTTGGCCTACATGGCTCCGAATGGCACGCCAGCCACTCTGAAAGGTCGGTCGCTGATGCTGGTGCGAAATGTGGGCCATCTAATGACGAACCCCGCAGTGCTGGATGCCGAAGGGCGCGAGATTGGTGAAGGTTTGATGGACGCGCTCTGCACAACGCTGATCGCCATGCATGACCTGAAGCGCGAGGGCGGGAACTCGGTCAAGGGGTCGGTCTATGTGGTCAAACCCAAGATGCACGGGCCCGAGGAGGTGGCGTTTTCGGTCGAGATTTTCGACATGGTCGAGGACATCCTGGGCCTGCCGCGCAATACGGTGAAGCTGGGCATTATGGATGAAGAGCGGCGCACATCGGCCAACCTCAAGGAATGCATCCGGGCCGCAAAATCGCGCGTGGCCTTTATCAATACCGGATTCCTGGATCGGACGGGGGATGAGATTCATACTTCTATGGAAGCAGGCCCGATGCTGCCGAAGGGCGATATCAAGGATACGCCATGGATTGCGTCTTACGAGGATCGCAATGTGGATATCGGACTGGTCTGCGGCCTGAAAGGCAGAGCGCAAATTGGCAAGGGTATGTGGGCCATGCCCGATCGGATGGCGGACATGCTGGCGACCAAGATCGGCCACCCGCAATCCGGTGCAACCTGCGCCTGGGTGCCGTCACCTACTGCGGCAACGCTTCATGCAACCCACTATCACAAGATCGATGTGTTGGCGCGCCAGGATGAATTGGCTGCTGATGGGGCTCGTGGTACGTTGAATGATCTGCTGACCATACCTCTGCTGGGCGGTCGTAATCTCAGCGCTGGTGAGATCACCCGTGAGATCGAAAACAACGCACAAGGAATCTTGGGTTATGTTGTGCGCTGGATTGATCAGGGTGTTGGCTGCTCGAAAGTTCCGGATATCAACGACATAGGACTGATGGAGGACCGCGCGACCTGTCGGATTTCTTCGCAGGCGCTGGCCAACTGGTTGCATCACGATGTGGTCAGTCAGGAACAGGTGATGGCGGCGATGCAGAAAATGGCCGCGGTAGTGGACCGTCAGAACGAAGGAGACCCGGCCTACAGGCCCATGGCACCGGGTTTTGAAGGGGTGGCGTTTCAGGCGGCTTGTGATCTGGTGTTCCGGGGGCGGGTGCAGCCCTCGGGTTATACCGAGCCTGTGCTGCACGCCCGTCGCCTGGAACTGAAGGCAAGTTTGAGTTAGGGGCAACGGCAGGTACGAGGGGGCTGTCTGCCCCCTCCTGCTCCCCCGAAGGTATTTTTGGCCAGATGAAAAGGATCGGGCATGAACATTTCATTGCGCAAAGCGCGGACCATCATTCGGAAAGCTCTGGAAAAAGGGCGCGAGATGGAGCTGAAACCGCTCTCGGTTGTTGTCCTGGACGCCGGCGGTCACGTGATCGCGTTCGAACGCGAAGACGGTGCTGCGCCGGGGCGTTTTGCAATCGCACATGGCAAGGCTTACGGATCGGTAATGCTAGGTATGGCGGGGACCGCGCAGATGCAGCGGGCCGAAGGGCAGGCCTATTTCATGGCGGCCGTGAACGGGGTTTATGGCGGTCAGGTTGTTCCGGTTCCTGGCGGTGTGCTGCTGCTTGACCGCAAGGGCGCGGTGATCGGTGCCGTGGGTGTAACCGGCGACACTTCGGATAATGACGCAGCGGCCGCGTTGGCAGGTATCGAAGCCGCTGGGTTGACGGGCGAGATCTGACCCCTTTATCGAACTTCATCAGGGATGTGCGTCGCTGAACACGCGCTTGCGCTACCATGCAGGGTCTGTGCCGTTGCGCGCGGCCAAACCTGCCGATAGGTTTTGCAGGGATTGAGCGATACAAGGGACTTGGAATGGCGCGCCCCGTCGTTGGAATAATCGGCAACTCTTATCTGATGAATGATCAGTATCCGACCCATGCGGGCGGAACGATGAATTCCGAGGCGGTCTCGAACGTGTCTGACTGTCTGCCGCTACTGATCCCCGCCGACCCGCGTTATGTAGCGGTTGATGAGTTGCTCGAGGTTTGCGACGGCTTCCTGCTGACCGGCGGCCGTCCGAACGTTCACCCCGAAGAATATGGCGAGCCCGCAACCGAGGCGCATGGTGAGTTTGACCGCGCGCGGGATGCAATCACGCTGCCTCTGATCCGGGCCTGTGCCGAGCGGGGTCAGCCGTTCTTTGGGATTTGTCGCGGGTTTCAAGAAGTAAACGTCGCCTTGGGTGGTACGCTCTACCCTGAGATTCGTGACCTCCCGGGGCGTCAGAACCACCGGATGCCACCCGACGGCACTTTGGAGGAGAAGTTTGCTCTGCGCCATGTCGTGTCGCTAACCGAAGGTGGTGTGTTCCACCGCCTGCTGGGCGCGGCCGAAGTGATGACCAATACGTTACACGGACAAGGGATCAAGACGCTGGGCGAGAATGTGGTGATCGATGGCCACGCGCCTGATGGCACGCCCGAGGCGATCTATGTCGAGGATGCCCCCGGCTTTACCCTTTCGGTCCAATGGCACCCTGAATGGGACGCGGCGAATGACCCGGTTTCGCGGCCATTGTTCAAGGAATTTGGTCGCGCCGTATACGATTGGAAAAACGCGAAAACGGTCGGGGCGATCCGGCAGTCTGCTTAGTCACGCTAATCTGCCGATGGATCGTTCTAAGGTTTGCCGGCAACATTCGAATAAAAAGATAATTGGATATCTTCCCTGAACCGCGAATTTGCGCCGAGATACCCTTGGCCATATTCAAATCCGACTGGGTTCGGAGCAGTTCATGCACAGCTTTTCAGGAAAGTACCCTCGCGGTTTAAGAGAATTCGTTCCTGCGGCACTTTTTTTGGCGGTCCTGGGAACTGCTGGGCATGCGCAACAATGCAGCTCGGCCGGAGACCTGCTTTACATCGGACGAACACCTGACTCTTCATCCTCATTGTGGTTATCGCAGACGGAAAGCGGTGCTTTTCGTCTGGAAGCTGCACAGGGCAACACGACCGTTGATACCTGGAGCCGATCTCGGCCCGGAGTTCATCTAAGCTTGTCTCCCTTCGTATCTAATGGATCAGGGGGCGTTCATCGTCTGTTCAAACGCGGAGGGGCACCAAATGGGCGCGACTGTCTGATCGATACGCAAAACCAAAAAAGAGATTGGACGCTGCCGGGTTGGGGTGGTGGCAATGGTGGCGGCGGGGGAGGAAACGGAGGCGGCTCGGGTGGATCCGGCGGTGGCTCTGGCGGTGGCTCTGGGGGCGGCGGCTCGGGTGGATCAGGTGGCGGATTCGGAGGCGGGGGCGGCTTTGGAGGCGGCGGTTCCGGGGGTGGCTTCGGCGGCGGCGGCGGCTCGGGCGGATCCGGTGGTGGCTCTGGTGGCGGTTCCGGAGGGTCGGGCGGTGGAATTGGCAACATAGGCGAGACAGGTCGACCCGTTAATCCGCTCTACGTAAGGGGGCGACCTTCGGGCGATGACCAAGCCTGCGTGGCGGATGCGACGGGTAAGCTTGACCCTGCCTTGTGCGATCCGGTTGTCGGCCCTCCGCTGACGGAGGGGCGCGAGTTTGGGCCAGAATCTGTTTGGAATGTATGGACCAATTTCACCTACACAGACATTGAAGACACCCGTGGAAACAGCGAACTGGATGTGAACGACAGCTTTTTCGAAATTGGGATCGACCGTCTTGTCCAAGAAAACCTCGTGCTTGGTTTGCAGCTTGAATACGAAAACACTCAGCTGGACGGCTTTCAGGGGCAGTTTTCTCAGGATACTTCGGGATTCGCGATCGGACCCTATTTCGCCTGGCGGATGTCTGAGAGGTGGGTTCTAAACGGTCTCGCCACGATCGGTCGCTTCTCCACGGATGTGGATGTGCTGGAGCTGAGCGGTGATTTTGATCGCACCCGTTGGCGCGCGAATCTCGAGGCAATCGGACAATATGAGGCTGGAGCTTACTTAATTCGTCCGTCGATCTCGTTTGATTACTATAATTACAGTGCCGAGGATTACGATCTCACCGGGACGTATCTGGGAAATCCAGCCGAGTTTATTGGTGAAATCCAAGAAGCAAAATACAGTGCCCTAACGCCCGAGGTCGAAGTAAGTCGTCCGTTCTTCAATGGCAGCTCTGTCATTTCACCTTATGCATCGCTCAGCGCGACCTATTGGTTTGAACGCGAGAACTTAGGGGGTGGAACAGTTGCAAACACTGACAATGATGTTGTTTGGTCAACCCGTTTGGGTGTGAGAGGACGCACAAGCAAGACGGTGTTTCTGGAGGCTTCAATCGGATATCTCGACATGTTCGAAAGTGATTTTGAAGCGACGGAAGCTGCAATCTTTCTCTCTGTCAACTTCTAAGGCCATCAGAAAGAGCGAGCGCCGACCCATAGCCGGGTCGGCGCAAATTGATCATACGAGCAAGTCGAACTGCTTGTTCAGCGGCAAGCTGCGCGCGCGTTGGCCGGTCAGGTCGAACAGCGCGTTGCCCAAAGCGGGCATCGACGGCGGTGTCCCCGGTTCACCGACACCGCCCAGATGTTTGTTGGTCTCGAGTATCCGGACTTCCGTGATCGGTGTGCTTTGCATCCTTAACGCATCATAATCCGGGAAATTATACTGTTCGACCTCACCATCGGCAAAGGTGATCTCTTCTTGAACGGCGGCAGACAATCCGTAGATCATGCCGCCGATCATCTGCGCCTCGACCGTCGCCGGATCCAAAGCCAAGCCGACATCGCAGGCGATCCAGGCCTTGTTGATGCGGATGGTGCCGTCTTCGTCCACCACTTCGATGACCTGTGCGACAGGGGTGCCAAAGCTGTAGGCCATTGCCACGCCACGACCGACACCATCGGGGGTTTTGCCGGTCCAGCCTGACATCTCTTTCACGGCCTCCAGGCACCCCGCAGCCGGGGCGAACTCGGACCTTGCCAACTCCAGCCGGAACTCCAGCGGGTCGCGCCCGGCGGCATGGGCCATTTCATCCAGGAAGGTCTCGTGGAAGAAGGCATTGTGGCTGTTGCCGACCGAGCGCCAGAAACCAACCGGTACAGCCAAATCGGCAACGTGACCACTCATTCTGTAGTTCGGCACCGCGTAGGGCTGGTTGAAAAAGCCTTCGACCAGAACCTTGTCGGGGCCGCCGCCAGAGAAACCCGTCACACGTTCGACCGCTTGGTGGGTCGGGGATTGCGAAGCAACCTTACCGTCGATCAGAACGGCCTTGCCATCCTTCACTGCCCCCCGCATGCGCGCCATCGCGCCGGGGCGGTAGAAATCGTGACGCATATCCTCTTCGCGGCTCCACGTCGTTTGCACAGGGGTGCCTGGAATGGCCATGGCGACCTTAGTGGCGATCTCGCCGAAATCCAACTCGCCCCGGCGGCCGAAACCGCCGCCCAGATAGGTGGTGTGAATCTCAACCGCTTCGGTATCTAGACCGGCGGTGTTGGCTGCGCGGATCTGGATCAGGGTCGGGGCCTGATTGCCGCACCACAGGTCCAGCTTGTTACTGGTATAGAGCGCCGTGGCGTTCATCGGTTCCATTGTGGCGTGGGCCAGATAGGGCACGGTATATTCTGCCGTAATCTCGGTGGCACCTTCAGGAAGCGTTTCGACATCGCCTTCATCGCGCATGGTCGAGTTCGGGGCGTCATCAAACGCCTTGGCAATTTGCGCGAATACCGCATCAGTATCGGGCGGATAGGGGGCATCGCCCCAATCCACGTCAATCGCCTCGACCGCCTGCATGGCAAGCCAAGTGTTGTTGGCAATCACCGCGACGCCCGTGCCCAGATCGACGATCTTTTCAACGCCGGGCATGGCTTCTGCAGCACTGGCGTCAAAGCCGTTCATTGCCCCGCCCAGCTTGGGGTTCATGCGGACCGAGGCGAATTTCAGGCCCTCGGGGCGCACGTCGATGCCAAAGGTGGCGGTGCCGGTGGATTTGCCCGGAATGTCGACGCGGGGCAGGGATTTGCCGAGCAAACGCCATTCGGACGGATCACGCAGGGAAACCTCGGGCGGTTCGATCTGGCCTGCGGCCTCGGCCAGTTCGCTATAGGGAATGCGCGTGCCATCCGGGGCAAACACAGCACCATTTTCGGTCATGAGTTGATCGCGATCGACCCCCAGTTGGTCCGCGGCAGCCTGCTTCAAGGTTTCGCGCGCAGTAGCGCCAGCCATCCGCATCCGTTCGAACCCGTCTTTCATCGAGGTTGAGCCGCCGGTAACCTGCAGGCTTAACGTTTTGCCCAGAACACCCAGTGCCTCACCCAGATTGTGCTGGAAATCCGAGATGTCATAGCCCTTGCGTGGCAGGCTTTCCCCCATAAGAGCATGGTTGTAATAGGCGGCAGCAGCAGGTCCGTGCAGCACACGGATTTCGTCCAGCTCAACATCCAGCTCCTCGGCGATCAGTGCTGCCCAGGTGGTCATAACGCCCTGACCCATTTCAGCGCGGGGCGCGAACAGGGTCACGCCCTGCTGGTCGATCAGAACAAAGGGGCTAAGCGCGGTTTCCCCGTCACGCGGTTTCAGCGGGTTCGCAGCTGGACGCGTGACGTAGTAGGCACCGAAGGCCACTCCACCTACGATGGCGGCAGATCCGATCAGGAATGTGCGGCGAACGATTTTACCGATACGTCCCATGGCTCAAGCCTCCTTCAACTTGGCAGCGGCATCGTGGATGGCCGCGCGGATGCGAGGATAGGTGCCACAGCGGCAAAGGTTGCCTTGCATCGCATCGTCGATGTCTTCGTCCGTTGGGGCCGGGTTTTCAGCCAGTAGCGATGCGGCCTGCATGATCTGGCCCGACTGGCAGTAACCACATTGGGCCACTTGGTGGTCAACCCAGGCCTTCTGGATCGTTGCCATGGCGTCAGGCGTGCCAAGCCCCTCGATCGTGGTGACATCACCCCAAACATCCGAGAGCGCTACCTGGCAGGACCGCACGGCCTCACCATCAATATGAACGGTGCAGGCGCCGCAGGCAGCCACACCACAGCCGAACTTGGTACCGGTTAGTCCGACCTCATCACGCAGAACCCATAACAAGGGCACATCATCAGGCAGATCAACCTGATGGGTCTTTCCGTTGATCTTAAGGGCCGTCGTCATGGCGCACCTCTCTTAGCTTTGGCTGGTTTCTGACATAATTAATGAAAAGTGTCAGTTTGTCAATTGACAAAATGTACAAGAAGTGTCAGAGGTTCTCGCATGACGAGTGTAAGTGAAGATTCCAAGACAGCGGCCATTCTGAAATCGGCATTTCAGGCCTTTGCGACCTATGGGTTTAAGAAAACTTCGATGGATGACATTGCCAAAGGGGCAGGGATGTCCCGGCCTGCGGTCTATCTTCATTTCAAGAATAAAGAGGCCATCGTTCGCGAACTGACGCAGTTCTATTATGGCGAGAAGGTCACCCTGGTCACCGAGGCCTTGGCCAACGAAGGTCCTTTGCCTGAGATTCTTGCGCGGGCGATCGAGGTGCAATCCAGTGGGATGGCTGAAATCTTGGCATCACCCCATGGGCTTGAAATGTTGGACGCGACCAAATCCATGTCGACAGACATCGTTCAAGAGGGTGAGGCCAAACTGACCCGTCTTTACGCGGATTGGTTGCGGCGTGAGGATGCGGCGGGTCGTGCGCATTTGCCCGTCGGCCCGGATGAGGCCGCAAAGACAATCACCACATCGCTGAAGGGTGTCAAGATGACAGCCTCCAGCGCTGAAGAGTTTGAGCAGGGTATCTCGCAATTGGCCACGCTTTTGGGCGCGGCGCTTGAGGTCAGGTGACGCGCTGACGGATCTTGTATTCCGGCTTGTCCCACAGCTTGTTGGTTATGATATCGGCTAGAATTTGGGCGGCCTGTTCTACATCCCCTTCATCGACATATAGCGGTGTGAAGCCAAACCGCATGATATCGGGCGCTCGGAAATCGCCGATCACGCCACGCGCGATCAAAGCCTGCATGGCAGCGTATCCTTCATCAAAATGAAACGATACTTGACTTCCGCGCTGGGCTGGATCGCGGGGGCTTGCGAGTGTCAATCCCGGGCAGGTAGCCTCAACCCGGGTAATGAACAATTCGGTCAATTCGATTGACTTGGCGCGCACATCGGCCATTTCAGCCATGTCCCAGATATCCATCGCTGCCGACAGCGCTGCCATCTGAATGACCGGAGGGGTTCCGACCCGCATCCTCTCGATTCCCGCGCCGGGGCGATAGTCGAGATCGAAGGCAAAGGGGGCTTCATGCCCCAACCAGCCCGAAAGCGCCGGGCGCACGCGATCCGACAGACGCGGAGCGACATAGACGAACGCTGGCGCACCGGGACCGCCATTGAGGTACTTATAAGTGCAGCCAACAGCGAAATCCGCGTTGCAACCGGACAGATCGACCGGGATTGCCCCCGCAGAATGGGCAAGGTCCCAGACGGTCACGACACCGTTCGCGTGGGCCAGTTCGGTCAAAGCCTTCATGTCATGCATACGGCCGGAACGATAATCGACCTCGGTCAGCATCAGAACGGCGACCTCTTCGGTGATATGTGCAGCGACGTTTTCGGGATCGACCACGCGCAGTTCGTAATCCGTCCCCAGTGATCGCAACAGCCCATCTGCCATGTAAAGATCCGACGGGAAGTTGCCGTTGTCCGACAGGACCAGCTTGCGGGTCGGGTTCAGTTCCAGCGCTGAGGCGACCGCCTGATAAACCTTGATCGACAGAGTGTCGCCCACCACGACGCTGCCGGGCTCTGCCCCGATCAGCCGTCCGATCCGATCCCCCAGGCCGGTCGGCATACCCATCCACCCGGCTTTGTTCCAGCCGGTGATCAGCAACTGACCCCATTCGTCCTTCATCATGCTTCCGACACGGTCACCGGCTGATTTCGGCAACGGGCCCAGAGAGTTACCGTCGAGATAAAGAACGCCCTCGGGCAGGTGAAACATGGATTTGGTTTTGGCGAAATCGGTCATGGCGAGGCTTTGTCTTTCTGAAACAGTCAGGTTGTAACTGGCTATCTGATCCCGTTGTGTCTGTCTATTGGTGCGGGTTGTCCAGCGCCCTGGGTCGATGCGACACCCTGCGCTTTTGCCAATGCGGTCAGAAAACGATAGGAGAGCGATCAGAAGCGACATCTGCCACCATGTGTCGCCGCGTGAAGGGACAGCCATGCGCCTTATCGACATACCACCTGTTTGGCTTGTGGGCTTTGCCTTGCTCGCCTGGGTCCAGGCCCGCGTGTTGCCGCTGGGGTTGTCTCTGGATGGGGCGGTGACAGATCTGCTCAGCGGCATACTGATCGGTGGCGGTATCATTCTGGCCGTGATGGCGGTGATCGAGTTCCGCCGGCACAAAACCACGGTCTTTCCGCACGAAACACCCTCGACCATGGTGCAGACCGGAATTTACAAGCGCAGCCGCAATCCAATCTATGTGGGTGATGTGTTGATCCTGACCGGGCTGATCCTGCGTTTTGACGCGGTGTTGTCGCTGGTGCTGATCCCGGTTTTTGTCTGGGTGCTGGAACGCCGCTTTATCATACCCGAGGAAGACCGTCTGCGCCGCACATTCCGCGCCGATTTCGCCCGGTATGAACGCAAGACCCGGCGCTGGATATAAGGGTGTGGTCATCATGACACAGCGTCATAATTGCTGCGCTTGCGAAATAATCTTGCGCAGGATACATGTCTGCTTGTCATTCTATGCTGAACACCCACCTGGCCTGAATCAAAAATTAGGGGGAACCGACTGGTGAAAATTGGGACGCCAAAGGAAACGTACAAGGGCGAGAACCGGGTCGCGATGACTCCGGACTCGGCTGTGCAGTTGCAGAAACTGGGCTATGAGTGCCTGATCGAAAAGGGTGCAGGCGCTGCTGCGGGGTTTTCGGACGCCGCTTATGAAGCCGCAGGCGTTGAGGTCATGAAGACCGCCGCCTCGCTTTGGAAGGCGGCGGATATTATTGCCAAGGTGCGTCAGCCCGATGCCACCGAACTGAAGCGTCTGACCAAGGATAAGACCCTGATTTCCTTCTTTAACCCGGCTGGGAATGAAGATGGGATGGAGGCCGCCAAATCCAAGGGCGCGACCGTGATCGCGATGGAGATGGTCCCGCGTATCTCGCGCGCGCAGAAGATGGACGCGCTGTCTTCGATGGCCAATATCGCCGGGTACCGTGCTGTGATCGAGGCAGGCAACAACTTTGGCCGTTTCTTCACCGGTCAGGTGACGGCGGCCGGTAAGGTGCCGCCTGCCAAGGTGCTGATCGTTGGTGCTGGTGTGGCTGGTCTGGCCGCGATTGGGACCTCAACCTCGCTGGGTGCGATCACCTATGCGTTCGACGTGCGCCCCGAAGTGGCCGAGCAGGTCGAATCCATGGGGGCTGAGTTCGTCTATCTGGATTTTGAGGAAGAACAGCAGGACGGTGCATCGACTGGCGGCTACGCATCGGTCCAGTCGGAAGAATTCCGCAACGCCCAGCTTGCCAAGTTCCGGGAACTGGCGCCCGAGATGGACATCGTCATCACCACGGCGCTGATCCCCAACCGTGAGGCACCTGAGCTTTGGACCAAAGATATGGTCGAGAGCATGAAGCCGGGTTCGGTCATCGTTGACCTTGCAGCGGAAAAGGGCGGTAACTGTAAACTGACGGTGCCGGATGAGAAGATCGTGACCGACAATGGCGTGACCATTATCGGCTATACCGACTTCCCCAGCCGGATGGCGGCGCAGTCATCGTCTCTGTACGCGACCAATATCCGTCACATGATGGCTGACCTGACACCCGAGAAGGACGGCAAGGTCAATCACGACATGGAAGATGACGTGATCCGTGGCGCGACCGTGACCCATGAGGGCGAGATCACCTTCCCGCCACCTCCGCCCAAGGTGCAGGCGATTGCGGCACAGCCTAAGGCCGAGGTCAAGGAACTGACACCGGAAGAGAAAAGGGCGCAGGAAATCGCGGCCTTCAAAGCGCAGACCAAGCAACAGTTCACGTTGCTGGGCGTCGGCGGTGCGTTGATGTTGCTGGTGGGGTTGATCGCTCCGGCCAGCTTCATGCAGCATTTCATCGTCTTTGTGCTGGCGATCTTTGTGGGCTTCCAGGTGATCTGGAATGTGAGCCACAGCCTGCACACACCACTGATGGCGATCACCAACGCGATCTCGTCGATCATTATCGTTGGGGCCTTAATGCAGATCGGATCGGGATCTTTCCTGGTCATTCTGCTGGCGGCGCTGTCGGTCTTCATGGCCGGAATCAACATCTTCGGCGGCTTCCTCGTAACCCGGCGTATGCTCGCCATGTTCCAGAAATCTTAAGGAGGCCGGGCACATGGAATTTGGCTTCACTACTGCCGCCTATGTCGTTGCGGCTGTCCTTTTCATCCTGTCTCTGGGTGGATTGTCGAACCAGGAAAGCGCCAAGCGGGCGGTCTGGTATGGCATTGTTGGTATGGCGCTGGCGGTTTTTGCCACGCTGGTTGGTCCGGGTTCAGGCCTGTGGCTACTGTCGTTGCTGCTGATCGCGGGCGGTGGTCTGATCGGTCAGTACGTGGCGCAACGCGTGCAGATGACCGAGATGCCGCAGCTTGTGGCCGCGATGCATTCGCTGGTGGGTCTCGCGGCTGTGTTCGTGGGATTCAATGCCCATTTCGAGATCGGCAATGTGGCGCAAGTCATGGCGATTGCTGACAGTGCGTCTCAGGCGGACCTGTCCGATCTGGGGGCGTTCGCCAAGCTGATCGCGAAGAAGACCGCGGCCGAACTGGCGATCCTGCATGTTGAGCTGTTCCTCGGTATCTTCATCGGTGCGATCACCTTTACTGGATCGGTCGTGGCTTATGGCAAGTTGGCGGGCAAGGTGACCTCGGCGGCGACCAAGCTTCCGGGCGGTCATGCTCTGAACGCGGGTGCGGCTGCTTTGTCGTTCATCTGCCTGATCTGGTACACCAATTCGGGCGGTTTCTTCCCGCTGTTCCTGATGACGCTGGCAGCGCTGTTCATCGGCTATCACCTGATCATGGGCATCGGCGGGGCCGACATGCCGGTGGTTGTGTCGATGCTGAACAGCTATTCGGGTTGGGCGGCTGCGGCCATCGGCTTCTCGCTAGGCAACGACCTGCTGATCGTGGTTGGTGCATTGGTGGGCTCGTCTGGTGCAATCCTGTCCTACATCATGTGTAAGGCGATGAACCGTCACTTTGTCAGCGTAATTCTGGGCGGCTTTGGTGGCCCGCAGGGTGAACAGATGGCTGTTGAGGGTGAACAGATCGCCATCGAGGCAGATGGTGTCGCGGCGGCGCTGAATGATGCAGATAGTATCGTCATCATCCCTGGCTACGGCATGGCCGTGGCGCAGGCGCAGCAGTCGGTCTCTGAACTGGTCCGCAAGCTGCGCGCTAAAGGCAAAGAGGTGCGCTTTGCGATCCACCCCGTTGCCGGTCGTCTGCCGGGCCACATGAACGTGCTGCTGGCCGAGGCGAAGGTACCGTATGACATTGTTCTTGAGATGGACGAGATCAACGACGACTTCCCGGATACGGATGTGGCGATCGTGATTGGCTCGAACGATATCGTGAACCCTGCGGCGCAGGAAGACCCGAACAGCCCCATCGCCGGGATGCCGGTGTTGGAATGCTGGAAAGCCAAGCAGGTGTTTGTGTCCAAGCGTGGTCAGGGCACCGGCTATTCGGGCATCGAGAACCCGCTGTTCTTCAAGGAGAACACCCGCATGTTCTATGGCGACGCCAAGGCTTCGCTCGACAAGCTGTTGCCCATGATCGATTGATCAGACGGGACAATCTGATTGCAAAGGGCGCCTGAGGGCGCCCTTTTCTTTTGTGATGAGATGGGGGCTTGCCTCCAACCCCCTCAAGGTTTTTTAGCCATATGAAGCAAGCGGGCCGTGTTAAACTTGGCGAGTGCTCGGGATAGTAGGAGGCAGACCATGCAGAAGGTAAATGGAATTGGCGGGATATTCTTTCGGGCCCGTGATCCGCAGGCGTTGAGTGCTTGGTATGAGAAGCATTTGGGCGTCAATCACTACGATCCTGTGCCCTGGAAGCAGCGGGAAGGATATACGGTGTTCGCACCCTTTGCGCAGGACACCGAGTATTTCGGCCGCTCCGAGCAGCAATGGATGATCAATTTTCGTGTCGATGACCTGAGCGCGTTGATCGACCAATTAAAGATCGCCGGAATCACCGTCGAGACGAACCCGGAGTGGGACAGCGAGGTCGGGAAATTCGCCCGCATCCACGATCCTGAAGGCAATCCCATCGAGCTATGGGAGCCGAATCAATAAGATAGCGGTATTGTATACCGTTGTATCCTTGTAAGTAATTGAAATAAATAAACAATTGATGTTGTGTCGGTCTGCCTTATAGTGCCGGTGATACACCGGAGCCTTACATGACGCCCATAGACAATCATCCGCTTCGCTATACGCTGGCCAATGAACTGCATGCACGCCCATTTCCGGTTGCACCCTTACCCAGCACGGTTGTGTTTCTGGCGATCAAGAAGCCCAAAGAAGCGGTTACGCGCGATCGTGGCGAGGATATGGCCCACCTGATCAATCTGCTGGATCGCCACGGCGCGCAGCACCCTCAGCCAGAAGCCACTCACTACGCGGGTCAGATCGGGCGTCATTGGCTGAAATGGGAACAACATACCGAGTTTGTGACCTATACCGCGATCACTCCGAACGTCAGTGAACGTGCATTCAATCCGGCAGACTTTGAGGTGTTTCCTCCAGATTGGTTGATGGCGAGCCCGGGGCAGCGCGTGACATCGGCCTTAATTCGCGTTGTCGAGTACGAGGGAGATGAGGCGGCAAAGGCTTCGCTGGCTCAGTGGTTCGAGCCGGAAAGCCTGGCGGTGGCGCGGGTGCTGGATGATGCTGCGATCTGCGCTTGTGATTTCCGAATTGATCCGGCGGGGCATATGCGGCTTGCGATGTTTGTCAAGAAAGGCACCGGGCGGCGTCGGACCGGGCGGATCGTTCAGCGGCTGTGCGAGATTGAGACCTACAAGGCAATGTCGATGCTGGGATTTGCGAGGGTCAAGCAACTGATGCCGCGCATCGGCGAACTGGATGGTCAATTGACCCGCCTGATGGGGCAGATGTCCGACGAAACAGCCCACCCGGACGAATTGTTGCCGGATCTTCTGTCTACCTCGATCGAGCTTGAGACACTTTCGGCACGGTGTTCTTTTCGATTCGGCGCCACGGGTGCCTATGAGGCGATTGTCAATCAGCGCATCGAAGTGTTGCGTGAACAAAGATTCAATGGACGTCAGAGTTTTGCCGATTTCATGATGCGTCGCTATGACCCCGCGATGCGGACGGTTAAATCAACAGAGCGACGTTTGCAGGCCTTGTCCGACAGGGCTATTCGCGCCGGCGACCTGTTGCGTACCCGTGTCGATGTCGAACGCAGCGCTCAAAATCAGGCTCTGCTGGAAAGCATGGACCGGCGTGCTGATCTGGCCCTTAGATTGCAGCACACAGTCGAGGGATTATCTGTGGTGGCGATCAGCTACTATGCGGTGTCTCTGGTCAGCTACTTGCTCTACCCACTGACGCAGGCCGGGATTAGCAAAGGGATGCTGACGGCAATTGTGACCGTGCCTGTCATCCTTGCCGTTTGGTTCGGGGTGCGCCAGATCCGGAAGCGAATTGAATAAGCGGTCTATGCCGGGCGACGAATGATCTGTAGAACGGGTGGCGTTTGGTAGATTTTATGAGGGTTCCCTGTGATCGGTATTGTTGCGGCGTGGCGGGCTGTGGCCGCCATGTTTATCCTGAACGGTGCGCTGTTCGGCATCTGGGCATCGCGCATACCTGCGGTTCGGGACAGGCTGGATCTGACGCACGAGGCGCTAGGGCTTGGTTTGCTGTTCATGGCTGCAGGGGCCGTGTGTTCGTTTCCGATCACAGGCCGTTTGACCGACAAGTTTGGGGCAGTGGCGATCACGCGGGTGATCGCGGTTCTCTACACCTCTTCCCTGATCCTTTTGGCTCTCGCCGGCGGGTTCTGGTCGCTTGCGGCGTTTCTGTTTGTATTCGGAGCCTTCCATGGCTCGATGGATGTTGCGATGAACGCTTGGGCGGCAGAGGTCGAACAGGCCTATGACAAGCCGGTCATGTCGTCCTTTCACGCGATGTGGAGCCTTGGAGCCGGGCTGGGGGCGCTCAGCGGATACGGTGCCGTACAGATGGGGCTGTCGGTGTTGCAACATTTTCTGCTAGCGGGTGGCGTTGTCGTCGCGCTTGCGCTTGTTTTGTCTTGGGTACGCTGGACTTCGAAACGATCGGCTTCGAAACCTGGATCGGTGTTCGCCTTGCCATCGGGTGCCCTGATCCTTGTGGGTTTCACAGCGCTGTGCGGCGCTTTGGGCGAAGGGGCTGTTGCGGATTGGAGTGCGATCTTCCTGCGCGATGTCACCGGTGCGGCTGAGAGTATCGCGGCGTTGGGCTATGCGGTCTTCTCGGTCACGATGGTTGCGTTCCGGCTTGCGGGCGGGGTGGTGATCGCGCGTTTCGGGCCTGTTGCAACAGCACGATTTGGCGGCGTTTGCGCCGCGCTGGGCGTGTTTGGCGTGGTATCGGCGGGAGGGGCAGGATTGGCTTTGGCGGGTTTTGCTCTGATGGGAGTGGGCTATGCGGTAATCATGCCTCTGGCCTTTAGCCGCGCGGCCAACGACCCGCATGTCCCGCCCGGACAGGCGATCGCAAGCGTCGCGACTTTGGGATACGGAGGTTTATTGATTGGGCCGCCTCTGATCGGATTTCTGGCCGAGTTGATGACGCTGAGATTTGCCTTTGCAGTTCTTTTACCGCTGGCCGTTCTGATCATCGTATTGGCCGGCGCGCTGAAGCGCGCCGACTAAGTTCGCTTAACGTCCGCGAATACGTGGATCCAGCGCATCGCGCAGGCCGTCACCCAGATAATTTACACTGAGGACGGTTAGTGAGATCGCCAGTCCGGGCCAGAACACGCGCTCGGGGTATTGCTGCAGATAGTCGACGCCATCGAAGAGCAGCCGACCCCATGTCGGGAAGTCCGGCGGAAATCCGAGGCCGAGGAAGGAAAGCGCGCTTTCGGTGATGATCGCAGTTGCAATCCCCAGCGTGGCCGAGACCATGATCGGAGACAGAACATTCGGCAGGATGTGCCGGGTGATGATCTGGCCATTGCTGGTGCCGATGGACCGGGCGGCCAGAACGAACTCACGCTCTTTGATCGCCAGCACATCGCCGCGCACGATCCGCGCTGTGGGCATCCATGAGGTGATGCCGATGGCGCAGACGATCAGGATGAAGATTCCACGCTCTAACCCGAAGGCAGCAGATAGCGGCTCGCGGAAGAGCAGCATCATGACCAGCAGCAGCGGTAGCAACGGCAAGGCCAAGAACAGATCCGTCAGGCGCATCAGTGGGCCATCCAGCCGTTTGAAAAACCCGGCCAGAACACCGATGAACGAGCCTAGAAACAGCGCCAACAGCATCGCGGTGATGCCGACTGACACCGATGTCTGACCGCCTGACATCATGCGAGCTAGGATATCGCGGCCCAACTGGTCGGTGCCAAAGGGATGCGCCCAACTGGGGCCCTGATTGCGCGAACGGATGTCGATCTGAGTAGGGTCGATGCTCCATAAGTATGGGCCCAGATAGACGCCTGCGACGATGAAGATGAACAGAATCGCTCCGATCATCGCGCCTTTGTGGGTCTTGAACTGATCCCAGACATCGCGCCATTGGCTCCGCGGTGGGGTGGCCAGTTCTTCCATCACATCGGTGGTTGGCAGCGCTGTCGAGGCGGGCGCAAGCCCTTCGTCCGGGACCAGTGTATCGGTACGATCATGATCAGTCATAACGAATCCTCGGGTCCAGAATGCCATAGAGAACGTCGGCGATCAGATTGAACAGGACGATCAGCACGGCAAATATGAAGGTCAGGGTTTGGACCATCGGCAAGTCATTGGCCTGAATAGCCCCGATCAGCAACTGGCCGATGCCGTTCACTTTGAACACCTGCTCGGTAATGATCGCTCCGCCGAAGATGGCCGGAATACCCAGCGCGATAACGGTGACCACAGGGATCATCGAGTTGCGCAGGACGTGGACCATGACGACCGTGTATTCGCTGAGGCCCTTGGCGCGGGCGGTGCGGACATAATCCTGATTAAGGTTGTCCAGCATCGAGGCGCGCATGAATCGGCTGAGCTGCGCGGTGATCTGCAGAGCCAGAACCATGACCGGCATGATCATCTGTTTCAGCTGTACAACAAAGCTGTCCCAGCTGTTGACCGCATGGGTAGTGTCATAGATCGACGGGAACCACCCAAGCTGGACTGAGAAGATCACGATCACCAATACGCCCGAGAAGAACGGCGGTACCGAGAAGCCGACCATCGACACGAATGTGCCCATTTGGTCGAACCAGGAATACTGGCGATAGGCCGAATAGATACCGATGGGCAGGGCGATCAGGATGGCGACTACATAAGCGGTGCCAACAACCCACAGGGTCTGCGGGATGCGCTGAACGACGATGTCCATGACGGGTGAGCGGGTCTGCCACGAAATCACGCGCAGGTCACCTTCGGAGAAGGTTGTACCAAAGATCGAGTCGACCAGAACCTGCGGTTCGATCCAGAAGAACTGCACGATCCATTTCCAGAACCGGATATGCATCGGCTGACCGAGGCCCAGTGCCTCGCGCATCTTCTCTTTGACTTCGGGGGGGACGGTAAGTGGAACCTGCGCCATCGGATCGCCGGGTGCGAGTTCGAGGAGCAGGAAGATGACGAGGCTGATGAACAGTAGCGTGGGAACGGCCAGCACCAGTCGTCTGATGGTAAAGTTGAGCATTAAGAGGCGCCTTTATATGCGTCTTCTTGTTGGAGTGGTCTGCAAATGACCGCGCCCCGATATGGGTCGGGGCGCGGTTTTGCAAGATTAACGCTTAGGAACCGGTCTTGCGGTACCAGTCCGCAATGTTCCACAGCTCGCTGTCCCAAACGTTCAGGACAACGCCACCCAGCGTGTTGGCGTGTGCCGACAGACGACCACGGTGCACCAGCGGGATCATGCCGCCATTTTCAACCATGATGTCGTTCAGCTGACGCGCGATCTGAGCGCGCTCATCCGCACCTGCGGTTTCGGCCAGTTTGCCATGCAGCTTGTCGAACTCTTCGTTGCAGAAACGGCTGATGTTCTCGCCCTGCCACTGGCTTTCAGGCTTGGGTGCCTTGTCGCACAGGCCGTTGCCCAGATAGGACTGCGGGTCAGTGCCGTTGAAGGTGTTGGCATACATTTCAACGTCGGCATAGAACTTCTGGAAGGTGTCAGGCGAACCCGGATCACCACCAAAGAAGACCGAAGCATTGATGTTGCGCAGCTCAGTTTCGATACCGATTTGGCTCCACCATTCTTTGATCAGCGCCTGGAAGTCCTGGCGAACTGCGTTGGTAGAGGTCTGGTAGACAATCTTCAGCGGTACACCGTCTTTTTCACGGATGCCATCGCCATCGGAATCAACGATACCCGCGTCATCCAGAAGCTTCTTGGCACCTTCTATATCCTGAGTATCGCAGCTGAATGTGTCGGAATTCACCGCGGCAGGCGCAGGTACCCAGTTGCAGGTAACCTTACCGGCCTGACCGTAGCCGATTTCAACCAGCAGCGGCCGGTCGATGGCCAGCGACATGGCCTTGTAAACAGCAGGGTCCTGCAGGAACGGGTGCGGATGCTTTGCAGTCGAACGCTCGCCCTCCGGCAGATCTGGCGACGGGTTGGTCTGGTTCAGCATGATGCGTTCCACCAGCGGGCCGAAGCCTGCGACCGGAGTACCTTTGCCGCCTTCCTGCATCTGCGCGATCACTTCAGGCGCAAGCTGCAAGTTCCAGGCATAGTCAAATTCGCCGGTTTCCATGACCGCACGACCAGCAGCAGTTGCATCGCCACCGCCTTTGAATGTCACCGTTGCGAACGCAGGCTTTGCCGGGTCACGGTAGTTATCATTGGCCTTGAAAGTGATCACGTCATTTGGCTTGAACTCGGTGACAACAAATGGGCCTGTGCCGATCGGGTTAAAGTTCTGCTCGGTGCATTCGGGCGCTTTGGCTCCCATGCAATCCGCGAACTGTGCCGCCTGGATGATCGGGCTCTCACCACCCACGAACGGGCCGTAAGGGAACGGGGTCGGCGCATCGAATGTGACTTTGACGGTCAGATCATCGACAGCTTCGACATTGGTGACACCTTCAAATTTGGTCACCTGCGCACAACCGCCTTCTGGGTCCATGCAATAGTTTGCAGTGAACACAACATCAGCGGAGGTGAATGGCGTGCCGTCTGACCAGGTGATTCCCGGCGCGATTTTCCAAGTGATCGAGGTCAGGTCTTCGCTGACGCCACCATTTGCAACTGTCGGAATTTCGGATGCCAGGAACGGAACCATTTCGCCATCTTGATTGTACCGGGCGAGCGGCTCAATCACTAGCGACGCGGATTCCACATCCTTGGTGCCACCCGAAAGGAACGGGTTCAGGATCGATGGGGCTTGCCAGTAAATGATGCTGACATTGCCGTCCGATCCACGCTCGGCCATGGCCATCGGGGCTATTGCCGTGCTTGCAATCGCACCAAGCAAAAGGGTTTTGATTTTCATCATACACTCCATGTTGGACACATACGTGTCTCGATTATCTCCGCGATGCCCGCGGGTTAGGCGTGGCCGTCAAAAGGGATAAGGATTTGGAATCAAACGGAAACGACTGTATCGCCTTCGTGTATTCAGACCTCTCCCCAGAACGGTTACGCGGCGTATCGAAACAGAGTTTTGGAAAATTGCAAGCCTTGCCTTGCGAAATTTGACCTATCGGTTTGACTTTTCACATCTGCCCGCCTTAGCGTTTGGCACCCAATCCGAAAAGCCGCCAAGGGGAGAGCGCGCGTGCTGGATCAGCCAATTGCCCAGATCAAAAAACTGCGGGTCGAATTTCAAACTAAAGATGGCCCAGTGGTGGGCGTCGAGGACGTCTCGTTCGAGGTTAACCCAGGCGAAACCGTCTGTATCGTGGGCGAATCGGGGTCGGGCAAATCAGTCTCATCTCTATCGCTGATGCGCTTGGTCGAGTTCGGCGGCGGTGAAATTGCTGGCGGACAACTGCTTTTCGATCGCCGCGGCGGCGAGGAAATGGATCTGTCCCACGCCGATCAAGATCTGATGAAGCAGATTCGCGGAAATGAGATCGGAATGATCTTTCAGGAGCCGATGACGGCCTTGAACCCGGTTTTCACCGTCGGACGGCAGCTCACCGAAGGATTGCGAATCCACAAGGACATGAACAAAGCGCAGGCCGAAGAGCGCGCGCTAGAACTATTGCGTCAGGTGCGCATCCCCGAGCCCGAGCGACGTTTAAAGCAATATCCGCATGAACTGTCCGGTGGCATGCGCCAGCGTGTGGTGATCGCCATGGCCATGGCGTGTGAGCCTCGCCTGCTGATTGCGGACGAGCCCACCACCGCGCTGGATGTGACCATCCAGGCCGAGATTCTGGCGCTGATGGACCGCCTGAAGCGCGAGACCGGAACGGCAGTAATGTTTATCACCCATGACATGGCTGTGGTCGCGCAGATGGCGGACCGCGTGGTGGTTATGTTCCGCGGCAACAAGGTCGAGGAAGGCACCGTCAAAGAAATCTTCGAAAACCCGCAGCACGATTACACCAAGGCGTTGCTGGCGGCGGTTCCGAAATTGGGCGAGATGCAGGGTAAAGCCGCGCCCGAGCCAATGAAACTGCTGGGTGAGGAAGGCCAGAAGATCGCTCCGATCCCGGGTACGAACGAAGTGTTGCTGACGGTCAAGAACCTGACCACGCGATTTGCGGTGAAAGGCGGATTGCTGCGTCGGACCATCTCGAACGTGCATGCAGTCGAAGATGTCTCGTTCACGCTGAACCGGGGGCAGACTCTCAGCCTCGTTGGCGAATCTGGGTGTGGCAAGTCGTCGGCAGGGCGCTCGATCCTGCGATTGGTGGAGCCGATGGCGGGTGAGGTTGATCTGGACGGTGTCGACATCATGAAGCTGGACCAGGCCGGCCTGCGCAAAGCGCGGCTGGACATGCAGATGATCTTTCAGGATCCGTTCGCCTCGCTGAACCCTCAGATGCAGTTGGTTGATCAGGTCGCTGAACCGATGCGGAACTATGGGGTTGCCTCGGGGTCAGAACTGCAGGACCGGGTAGCGCAACTGTTCGACAAGGTGCAACTGCCGCGCAGCTTCATGCGCCGCTTCCCGCATGAGATGTCGGGTGGTCAGCGGCAACGGATTGCGATTGCGCGAGCACTGGCGCTGAATCCCAAGCTAATCATCGCGGATGAGGCTGTTTCGGCGCTGGACGTCTCGGTTCAGGCGCAGGTGCTGAATCTGATGATGGAGCTGCAATCGGAACTTGGCCTAAGCTATCTGTTCATCAGCCATGACATGGCGGTGGTCGAGAGGGTCAGTCACCATGTCGGTGTGATGTATCTGGGCCGCATTGTCGAACTGGGTTCGCGTGCTCGGGTGTTTGAGAACCCACAGCACCCTTATACGCAGGCGCTGATGAAGGCGGTTCCGATAGCCGATCCGAACAAGCGCAAGTCGGAAAAAGACTTGAACTTCAAACCGATTCCGTCGCCAATTCATCCGATTGGATACGCGCCCGAACCCTCGCAATACAACGAGGTTGAACCGGGCCATTTTGTTTTGACCACTGACAGCGGATATTGACCCTCATGGCTGAGCGCCTGTCTCCGCTAGAGATCATGACTAAGCTGATCTCATTCCCGACTGTCAGTCGCGATACGAATTTACCGTTGGTGGATTGGGTCGAGGCGTATCTGCAAAGCCACGGGATCGAACCGCATCGTTGGCCTGATCCGGATCAGCCGCATAAGGCGGCTCTGTTCGCACATGTCGGCTCGTGGGAAGAGGGCGCGATTGTTCTATCAGGTCACACTGATGTTGTTCCCATCGATGGCCAGCCTTGGGACACCGATCCATTTGTCGTGACCGAGAAAGATGGCAAGTATTTCGGGCGTGGCACCTGCGACATGAAGGGCTTTGACGCGCTGGCGATCTGGGCTTTGGTCGAGGCACATCATTCAGGTATCAAACGTCCGCTTCAACTGGCGCTGAGCTTTGATGAAGAGGTCGGATGCACCGGCGCGCCGCCAATGATCGCTCGCATGCAGGACGTATTACCCAAGGGCTCGGCTGTGATTGTGGGTGAACCTTCGATGATGCAGGCCGTTACTGGCCATAAGGGCGGATTCGGCTATGACACTCATATCGTTGGCTTTGAGGTGCATAGCTCGATCATGCATACGGGTGTCAACGCAATTATGGAGGCCGCGCCGCTGATCAATTGGGCCAACCAGCGCAATGCCGAGAGCATGGCGGCACAACCTTCGGATATTGCAGCGGTCTTCGACCCCCCTTGGACAACCTGCCACGTGGGAATGATTGAAGGCGGAACCGCGCATAATATCACCGCCAAAGACTGTCGCTTTATGATGGATTTCCGCACCGTTCCGGACGATAAAAAATCGGTCTGGCAGAAGGCCTATTTCGATAGGGTTCGTGAGGTCGAGGCGCGGATGCAAGCGGTTCATCCCGACGCCCGGATCGAGCTGTCCGAGCATTTTTCGATCCCAGGTCTTGTGCCTGAAGAAGATGGCGAGGCCGAGACGCTGGTGCGCGCGCTCACCGGTGACAATGCGACACATGTGGTAAGCTATGGCACTGAGGCGGGGCAGTTTCAGGAAGCCGGTTATTCCGCTGTTATCTGCGGCCCAGGTGATATCGCGCAGGCCCATCAGCCGAATGAGTTCATTACGATTTCTCAATTCAACGCAGGTCAAAAATTTATGGAGCGTCTGGTAAAGAGGCTCTGCGAATAACATCTCAAAGGAGAGGTTAAAGATGCCCGTCAAGAACCGGCTCGCCGAAATGCATGGCGAGATCACCAAATGGCGTCGTCACCTGCATATGCATCCCGAGCTGATGTATGATGTTGAGGAAACGGCAGGGTTTGTGGTCGACCGACTGAAGGAGTTCGGTGTGGATGACATCACGCCCGGCATCGGCAAGACTGGCGTGGTTGCCGTCATCAAGGGACGTCAGGATACGCTAGGCCGTGTTATCGGGCTGCGTGCCGACATGGACGCGCTGCCCATAGAAGAGGCGACGGGGCTGGACTATGCTTCGACGGTTTCTGGTAAGATGCATGCCTGTGGTCATGACGGTCATACCTCGATGCTGTTGGGCGCGGCGCAGTATCTGGCTGAGACGAGGAATTTTGACGGTACCGTTGTGTTGATTTTCCAGCCTGCCGAAGAAGGCGGGGCAGGTGGTCTGGCCATGTGTCAGGACGGGCTGATGGAGCGCTGGGGTATTCAGGAAGTCTACGGCATGCACAACATGCCCGGGATGCCGGTTGGTGAGTTTGCCATTCGACCAGGCGCATTGCTGGCTTCTTCGGATGAATTCGAAATTGTTGTAACGGGTAAAGGCGGTCATGCTGCCGCCCCGCATGAGGCGCTGGATACAACGCTGATTGCGTCGCACATTGTTGTAGCTTTGCAATCAGTGGTGTCGCGTACCGTGGATCCTATCAAAAGGGTGGTGCTGACCGTCGGGACCTTTGAAACCGATAGTGTGGCCTCGAATGTGATTGCCCATACGGTGCGGTTGCGGGGAACTGTTCGTACACTTGACCCAGAATATCGAAAGGTCGCTGAAGAACGCGTGCGCCGGATCGCCGAGGACACTGCCTCGGCCTTTGGAGCTTCGGCTAAGATGACGTGGACACCGGGCTATCCGGTGACGGTGAATTCGGACGATGAAACCATCTATGCTGCTGAGGCCGCGCAGGCCGTGGCAGGCAAGGTCAATGACAGCACCGATCCAATCATGCCGTCAGAAGATTTTGCTTACATGCTTGAAGAACGGCCCGGAGCCTACATCTTTATCGGAAACGGGGACACGGCCATGTGCCATCACCCGGAATACAACTTCGACGACGACGCCATTCCCGCCGGTTGCAGCTGGTTTGCCGAGCTGGTGGAACGACGATTACCCGTCGCCTGATTTGGGAGGATCAGATGCCAATCAAGAACCGACTTGCCGAAATGCACGAAGAAATCACCGGTTGGCGGCGGGATATTCATCAACATCCTGAGATCCTCTATGACACCCACCGCACCAGCGCCTTGGTGGCTGAAAAGCTGAAAGAGTTCGGTTGCGATGAGGTTGTGACGGGCATTGGCCGCACCGGTGTTGTTGGCGTGATCAAGGGCAAGACCGACACGCAGGGTCGTGTGATCGGCCTGCGTGCCGATATGGACGCGCTTCCGATGCAGGAGCAGACGGGCCTTGATTATGCCTCGAAAACCGATGGCGCCATGCATGCCTGTGGCCATGATGGCCATACGGCGATGGTGTTGGGCGCGGCGAAATACTTGTCTGAGACGCGGAACTTCGACGGCACGGCCATTGTGATTTTCCAACCAGCGGAAGAAGGCGGCAATGGGGCCGAGGCGATGTGCAAAGACGGTCTGATGGATCGGTTCGGCATTCAGGAAGTCTATGCCATGCACAATGTGCCAGGTGTGCCGACGGGGCAGTTCGCGATCCGGTCTGGCCCGCTGCTGGCGGCTGCGGATGAGTTCGACATTCATCTGGAAGGTCGAGGCGGCCACGCGGCGAAACCGCATGAAACAATTGATACTACAGTGATGTTGTCGCAACTGATCGTGGCACTTCAGACCATCGTGTCGCGTAACGCGGACCCTATTTTACAGGCGGTTCTGTCTGTGACTTCGGTCGAGACCTCATCCAAAGCGTTCAATGTGATCCCTCAATCGGCGCAGGTGCGCGGTACTGTACGAACGCATTCGAACGAAATGCGCGACCTGATCGAGACGCGGCTACGCGAGGTGGCTGAGGGTATTGCTGAAACCTTCGGTGGCACTGTCAAAGTCTCCTACACGCGTGGAGTTCCGGTGACGATCAACGCCGAAGAACAGACGGAATTTGCCGCTGAGGCCGCCATTTCCGTAGGTGGCAGCTGTGATGAAGCGCCGATGGTGATGGGGGGCGAGGATTTCTCGTTCATGCTGGAAGAACGCCCCGGGGCCTTCATCGTGCTGGGCAATGGCGACAGCGCTGGGCTGCACCACCCTGAATACAATTTCAACGATGAGATCATCCCGATGGGATGCTCATGGTTTGCCGAAATGGTCGAGCGCCGGATGCCGGCGGCTTGAATTAGGAGAGAGAAGACATGCCAGTTAAGAACCGCTTTGCCGAATTGCAGGCCGAAATCACCGAATGGCGACGGGATATTCATGAAAACCCCGAGATTCTGTTTGAAACCCACCGCACCAGTGCTTTGGTCGCGGACAAACTGAAAGAGTTCGGCTGCGACGAGGTCGTTACCGGGATCGGTCGCACCGGGGTTGTCGGTGTGATCAAGGGCAAATCAGACTCGAGTGGCAAAGTCATCGGTCTGCGTGCTGATATGGATGCGCTGCCGATTCACGAGGCGACGGGGTTGAATTACGCCTCGAAAACCGATGGGGCGATGCATGCTTGTGGCCATGATGGACATACGGCGATGCTGCTCGGGGCGGCGAAATACCTTTCGGAAACGCGTAATTTTGACGGCACTGTAGTGGTCATCTTCCAGCCCGCTGAAGAAGGTGGCGGCGGTGGTCGCGAAATGTGCGAAGACGGCATGATGGCGCGCTGGAATATTCAGGAAGTCTACGGCATGCACAACTGGCCGGGCCGTCCGGTCGGCAGTTTCTCGATCCGTCCGGGTTCGTTCTTTGCCGCGACCGATCAGTTCGACATCACCTTTGAAGGACGCGGTGGCCACGCCGCGAAACCGCAGGAGACCGTGGATACAACCGTGATGACGGCGCAGGCGGTTCTGGCGCTGCAGACGATTGCCTCGCGTAATGCTGATCCGATTGATCAGGTGGTGGTATCGGTGACGTCGTTCGAGACTTCTTCGAAGGCGTTCAACGTGATCCCGCAAACGGTGCAGATCAAAGGCACCGTACGCACCATGAGCAAAGAGATGCGCGATCTTGCCGAGAAACGGATCAACGAGATTTGCGCAGGAGTTGCAGCGACCTTTGGTGGCACGGCGGATGTGACCTATATTCGTGGCTATCCGGTGATGGTGAACAGTGACGAGCAGACCGATTTCGCGGCCGAGGTGGCGAAATCGGTCTCGGGCAGCTGTGACGAGGCGCCCCTTGTCATGGGGGGTGAGGATTTTGCCTTTATGCTCGAAGAGCGTCCGGGGGCTTATATTCTGGTGGGCAATGGCGATACGGCCATGGTTCATCATCCCGAGTATAATTTCAACGACGAGGCCATTCCTGCCGGGTGTAGTTGGTGGGCCGAGATTGTTGAGCAGCGGATGCCTGCTGCTTGATCGGAAGGGTGGGGGCTCTGCCCCCACACCCCCGAGGTATTTTTAGCCAGATGACGAGGGATCGGTGTGTTTTGTCAGCCGAGAGACAGGCGGGAGCAGAGCGTTTCGATCACCGCATCCAACGCCGAACTCTGTGTTTTCACGCAGGCATCGGCTGCCATTCGAGCGGTGTGCAGTTCGGCTTTGTCCGACAGCCAGAGGGTGACAGCATCTGACAATGCGTTGGCCGAGTTGATCCGGACGGCGCCGCCCGTTTTGATGAGCGGCTCAAATGTCTCGGCAAAATTGAAATAACCAGGGCCGGTGATCACCGCAGCCCCCGCCTGAACCGGTTCAAACGGGTTATGGCCGCCGATCTCTTTCAGCGATCCCCCTAGGAAAACGATGGGGCAGAGGGCGTACCAGGTTCCAGTTTCACCCAATGTATCCGCGACATAGACCTGTATGTCTGATGCTATCTGTTGGTCAGCGCTGCGTCGTGCATGCGAAAGACCAGCATCACTCACCAATTTAGCAACGTCGTCTCCACGCTCCGGATGGCGAGGGATCAGCAGCAATAGCAGGTCGGGCCAGCGCTGTAGCAACGCTTTGTGGGCTGCCAGAACCGTTTCTTCTTCCCCTGCATGGGTCGAACTGGCAATCCATAGCGGGCGACCATCTATCTGCGCTTGGGTTTTGGTCAGGACATCCTGATTTACGGGCAGCGGGTCAGACATGGCCTTGAGGTTGGTGCCGGGCTGTACGCGATCCGCGTCGGCACCAATTGCGATCAGATTAGCGGCGGTTTTGTCGTTCTGGGTCAGAAATACCTTGAAATGATCCAGAATGAAGCGCGCCGTGTTCGGGCGCTTGTTCCAACTATCCACTGATTTGTCAGATAGCCGGGCATTCAAGAGCGCCAGTGGCGTGGCGCGATTGGCGGCCTCTACGATCAGCCGGGGCCAGATTTCACTTTCTACAAAGATGCCTGCATCGGGTTTCCAGTGGTCCAGAAACTCGCGCACCGGAGCGGCGCTGTCCAATGGCGGATACTGGTGGCGCGTCCGCGCAGGTAAGCGCTTGGCAATCAACGTCGCCGAGGTCGGGGTGCCTGAGGTGATGAGAAACTCAGCATTCGGCAGGCGCTGCCCCAGACGGTTGATCAGGCTTAGAACCGATAGGCTTTCACCCACACTGGCCGCGTGAAACCAGATCAGCTGCCCATGTGGGCGCGGCAAACTGGCGTGGCCAAGCCGTTCTTGCTGGCGGCTTTCGGGAACACCCGCAGCGTGCAGTTTGTTGCGTACTTTCCGCCAAATCAGGGGTTCGGCAATAGATATGAGACCGCAGTACAGTTTGTACAGCAGCGTCGGCTGCGCGGATCTATCGGGCATCTCAGCCGCCCGTATGACTCATGTGGCGGCTCATCTGACCGTCGACGGCTTGCCGGGAATAGTCGAAATCATGGCCCTTGGGCTTGAGATTGATGGCTGCGCGGATCGCGTCTTCCAACGGTTTCTCGGTATCGGGATGATCGCGCAAGGGCGCGCGCAGATCAGCCATATCTTCCTGGCCAAGGCACATGTAGATCTCACCAGTGCAGGTCAGGCGCACGCGGTTGCAGCTTTCGCAGAAGTTATGGCTGAGTGGCGTTATGAAACCGATCTTTTGACCGGTCTCCTCAAGCCTGACATACCGCGCCGGACCACCTGTCCGTTCGGCCAGATCAGTGACCGTATAGTGGTTCTGATATTCCTTGCGGACGTCTTTGAGCGACCAATACTGATCCAGCCGGTCTTCGTTGCCTATGTCGCCCATGGGCATCACCTCGATCCAGGTCAGATCCATATCACGTTCGGCACACCATTCGGTGATCTTGGGTAGCTCGGGCTCGTTGAACCCTTTCAGAGCGACAGCGTTGATCTTGATCCGCAGGCCAGCCTTTTGTGCTGCGTCAATGCCGTTCAGCACCTGTTTCAGGCGGCCCCATCGGGTGACCTTGGCAAATTTGTCTTCATCCAGCGTATCGAGCGATACATTCACGCGCCGCACGCCCGCTGCGTAAAGATCATCCGCAAATCGGTGCAATTGTGATCCGTTGGTTGTCAGCGTCAACTCCTTCAGGGCGCCGCTGTCCAGATGTCGGGTCATGCTGTTGAAGAATGACATGATGTTTCGCCTAACCAGAGGTTCGCCCCCGGTGATGCGCAATTTCTCGACGCCCAAATTGACGAAAGTCGTGCACATACGATCCAACTCTTCCAGAGTCAGAAGGTCTTTCTTGGGAAGAAACTTCATATCTTCGGACATGCAGTAGACGCAGCGGAAATCGCAGCGATCCGTAACGGAGACGCGAAGATAGGTGATGGCGCGGGCAAACGGGTCTATAAGCGGAGCTGTCATGGCTCATAGGTAAAGCGGAGGCATGTTCGCGGCAAGTGCCATCTGCGTTTTGGACTGGTACAGTTAGGCGCAGCGCTCTAGGTTTTGTGTTATGAAATATGTTTTGGTTTTAGCTTTTAGCCTCGTTGCCGGTTGCGATGCCGTTCGGTCCACGACGGATCGGGTGTTCGGAAGTTCATCCAACGAGACGGCGGCTGAACCCGTTACAGCAGAGGCGACGGAGGTAACTCCTGAACCTGTGGCTGCCGCAGGGTGGTCTGGCGCCAAAACGACCGTTGCCGGGCTGGGCGATCCCAACACACCGGGGCGCTGGTTGCAGACGCCTCTGGTGCAAACTGAAATCAACGGCCGCGTGGTTGTGCCGCGCACGGGTGCGCAGGCCTATGTCACGCTTGTTCCCGCACCAGGCCCCGAAGGCGGTGGCGGACGGCTGTCGCTTGAAGCCATGCGCGCGTTGTTGGTGCCATATGACGAGTTGGTGGAACTGGAAGTCTATTCCGACTGAGCGCGCAGGTATTTCCCAGCCTCTTTGCGGGCAAAGGGTTTCATGTTTGCGCCGTGCGTTTCCAGAAACGCGACTACGCGCTCTGGATCATGCTTTGACAATTCGCGCAGCCACCATGCGATGGCCTTCTGGATAAACCATTCCCGATCGAGGACATACGTAGCAGCCCAGCCGAGTATACGGTCGCGGCATGCCAGGTCTTCCGTTTTGGGATGATTCTGTTTGGTCCAGGGCAGGGTGGCGACCAGCGCGGCGCGTTTGGTCCACATGTGGCCCGACGTGGTCCAGCGTTCGACCTGATCCAGCCGGGTTGGATCAGCCGACAGGCGCTTTTGCATCGCCATACAGGCATGATCGGCCACTGCCCAGGCGTCAAAATCCGGTAGCCAGCTTTGCAGCAGGTCCCACATCGCGTCATCCGGTCGGATACGGGCTTGGGTCAGCAGCTTTGCTGCCGCGACCCGCGCTTCATGAATGTTGGTCTGCCATAAGCCATCGGCGACAGCGATGCGGTCGATGACTTCAAGTTCGCGCCGCCAAGCCTTGGTCAGATCATTCAAAACCGGGTTCGGAACGCCCAGATAGGTGCGGTCTACCTTATGGTAGGCCGCCACCTGTTCTGCGCGTTCGGGATCGGCATGGGCTTTGATCTGATCCAGATAGGCTTGCATGCCCGATCACTCAACCGTGACGGATTTTGCCAGATTACGGGGCTGATCAACATCTGTGCCTTTGGCCACCGCCGTGTGGTAGGCTAGCAATTGCGCGGGCACCGAATAGAGAATCGGGGCAAGGCTGGTGTGCACATGTGGCATACGGATCGTACTCCAAACTCCATCTTCTGCCTCAGCGATTCCATCATCGTCGGAGACGAGGATAACCTTGCCCTTGCGCGCCATCACCTCCTGCATGTTCGAAACTGTCTTGTCGAAAACTGCGTCGCGCGGTGCCATGACAACAACCGGCATATGCTTGTCGATCAAGGCGATGGGGCCGTGCTTCAACTCACCCGAGGCATAGCCTTCGGCGTGGATATAGCTGATTTCCTTGAGTTTCAGCGCGCCTTCCATCGCCAGCGGGTACATGAGGCCACGGCCCAGGAACAGCACGTCGCGCGCTTCGGACAGGCGTTGGGCGGATTGGCGAATAGCGTCGTTCTGATCCAGCGCAGCATTCAGAACAGTCGGCAAACCGCGAAGGGCGGCCGCGTGATCGGCGATCTCTTCATCGCTAAGCGTGCCTCGATCTGCAGCGGCCTTAAGGGCAAGCATGAGCAACACGCTAAGCTGGCAGGTGAACGCCTTGGTCGAGGCAACACCGATCTCAACACCCGCATGGATCGGCAACGCCACATCGCTTTCGCGCGCAATCGAGCTTTCCGCGACATTCACGACCGAGACAATCTTGTCCGCCTTGCCCTCGCAATAGCGCAGGGCAGCAAGCGTGTCGGCGGTTTCGCCCGACTGGCTTACAAACAGCGCCAACGTCCGGTCCGAGATCGGAGGTTCGCGATAGCGGAACTCGCTGGCGATATCGACTTCAACCGGCATCTTGGCCAGCTGTTCGAACCAGTATTTTGCCGTCAGGCAAGCATAGAATGCCGTGCCGCAGGCCACCATGGTCAGACGGTCCAGCTTGGTGAAATCCAGACCGTCGCCGGGCAATACAACCTGATCGCCTCCGGTCGGAAGATACGAGCGGATGGCTTCGGCCACCACAACAGGCTGCTCGGCAATTTCCTTGGCCATATAATGCTTGTGGCCGCCTTTGTCGGCACGGGTCTGATCGATTTGAATTTGCCGTATTTCGCGGTTGGCAAGCTCTCCCGATTCGGTTCGAATCTCAAGCGAAGTGCGGGTCAGAACCGCCCGATCGCCTTCCTCAAGATAGGTGATGCGATCCGTCAGGGGGGCCAGCGCGATCGCATCAGACCCAACAAACATCTCACCATCGCCGTGACCAATTGCAAGGGGCGAGCCCTTGCGCGCCGCAACAATCAGGTCTTCTTGACCGTCGAACAGAAAGGCGAGCGCAAATGCACCTTTGAGTCGATCAATGGTTTTAAACGCGGCGTCGACCGGAGACAGCCCTTCGGACATGTAGCGTTCCGTCATCAGGGCGACGGTTTCAGTGTCGGTATCCGTCACGAAACCGACCCCATTATCGGCCAGTTCGGCCCGCAGTTCACGATAGTTTTCAACGATGCCGTTGTGCACTACGGCGACAGGCCCGGCCTTGTGCGGATGTGCATTGTTAACCGATGGGGCACCATGGGTGGCCCAGCGTGTGTGACCGATACCGGATTTACCTGGAAGGGGGTTGTGAACCAGAAGGTCGCTTAGGTTCACCAACTTGCCGACAGCCCTCCGACGGCCCAAAGCTCCATCGTTCACAGTCGCGATACCGGCGCTGTCATAACCGCGATACTCAAGCCGCTTCAGTGCTTCGACCAGGATAGGGGCAGCTTCGTGACTGCCCAGAACACCAACAATTCCACACATAACTCAGGCTCCTTTGTCGCGGCGAGCCTTCTTCGCCTTCAACATTTCAAACAATTTACGCGCATAGCCGGGTTTGTTTTCCTGCTTGGAACGCGCTACGGCCAATGCGTCTGGCTCAATATCCTTGGTCACTACGGTCCCCGTGGCGGTCATCGCGCCATCACCCAGAGTGACCGGGGCCACCAGCATCGTGTTCGATCCAATGAACACGTTTTCCCCGATGGTTGTTTTATGCTTCATCACGCCATCATAGTTACATGTGATAGTTCCCGCGCCGATATTGGTCGCCACCCCGACCGAAGCGTCGCCGATATAGCTAAGGTGATTCACCTTTGCGCCTTCGGCGATTTCGGCATTTTTGATCTCGACAAAGTTGCCAATTTTGGCGTTTTCAGCCAGCTCTGTACCCGGACGCAGCCGGGCATAGGGTCCGACCACCGAACCTCGGCTTACATGGCAGCCTTCGAGATGTGAAAACGCCCGGATCGTTGCGCCGCTTTCCACGGTCACTCCGGGGCCGAAAACCACATTGGGTTCAATGACCGTGTCGCGGCCAATGACGGTATCTGCGGCCAGATACACGGTTTCAGGGGCCATCAGAGTGACCCCCAGATCCAGCAATGCAGACCGTGCTTGCACCTGAAACACCGCATCAGCAGCCGCCAGGTCAGTGCGCGAATTGATGCCCAGCGTCTGAGCTTCGTCGCAGGCAACCGCAGTTACGGACAGCCCTTGGCTGCGGGCGATCTCGACTACGTCGGTCAGATAGTATTCACCCGAGGCGTTATCATTGCCAACTGCATCGATCAGTGAGAACAAGGTCTCGGAATCGCATGCCAAAAGTCCTGAGTTACAGAAGGTTATAGTGCGCTCTTCATCTGTGGCATCCTTGAACTCGACGATCCGCTCCAAGGCATCTCCGTTCATCACAAGGCGGCCATAACGGGCGGGGTCTGCAGCTTCGAATCCTAGAATGACCAGATCGTTTTTTGCGCGCGCTTCGATCATCCGCTGCAGGGTGTCGGGCTGTAGAAACGGGGTATCACCATAGAGGACGACCACATCCCCCTGAAAGCCCTCCAGCGCTGCACGCGCCTGCGCAACCGCGTGGGCGGTGCCAAGTTGTTCTTCCTGCACCGCAATGCTGGCGTTTTCATCTTCGGCTTCAGCCACACGCGCGACTGCTTCCGCACCGTGGCCGGTAACAATCACCGTGCGCTCGGGCGACAGGACAGCACCGGCCCGCATGGCGTGAACCAGCATTGGAGCCTGAGCGATCGGATGCAGGACTTTGGGAATATCAGAGTTCATCCTTGTGCCTTTTCCGGCGGCAAGAATGACAAGGGCAGTGCTCATGAAATCGTTTTCTCTTTTGTTTTGTCGCCGCCCGTTTTATCCGCTGTGGGCAAAGGCGCAAGCGGTTCAGCCATCAAAGAAGATTGCCGTTTGCAACACGACATGGCGGAATCCCGCCGGTTCAGGAGGTGAGCATGCGAACGGTAATCTTTGATCTGGATGGAACTTTGGCGGATACATCTGGTGATTTGCTGGCCGCTGCAAACCATTGTTTTCGCGAGATGGGTCATGGGGATGTTCTGTCGCCCGAGCTTGATGCGGCGGTATCGGTACGCGGTGCACGCTTGATGTTGTCCCATGGATTGAAGCGGGTCGGCGCCTATGATGCGGATGTTGTCGAAGCCTATTATCCGGTCTTTTTGGACGTCTATGGGCAGGCGATCGATACGCATACCTATTTCTATCCCGGTGCGCTTGAAGCCGTCGAAACACTGAAAGATGCAGGTTATGGCGTGGGGATTTGCACCAACAAGCCCGAAGGCCTGGCTGATTTGCTGCTGACCCGGATGGGTGTCCGTGATCACTTTGCTTCACTGATCGGTGCAGACACATTACCGGTGCGGAAACCCGACCCTGAACCGTTACGCGAAGCAGCGCGTCGCGCCGGAGGGCACCCTGACCACTGCGTATTGATCGGCGACTCAGATACCGACCGAAATACGGCGCGGGCTGCGGGAGTGCCGTCGGTACTGGTGACATTCGGCCCGTCGGGCGATGAGATGGCTGCGCTGGAGCCCGAGGCGTTGTTGCATCATTTTGATGATTTACCGAAACTGGTCTCCGATTTGATCGGAGCGGCGGCCTGATCCCTTGACCCGCTTAACACTCAGCATAAAAACGGATTCATGACTGAGACATTCACAGGTAATTTCACCCAGCAAGAACCCATTCCCGAAGAGGCGATCGAGGCTGCCTTGGCCGTTTTGCGCCATGGTCGTTTGCACCGCTACAATGTTGCCCCTGGCGAGTTGAGCGAGACGGCTTTGTTGGAGCAGGAATTCGCCGCCCAGATGGGAGCGAAATACTGTCTGGCGGTCTCGTCGGGTGGCTACGCTCTGGCCACAGCTCTGCGGGCGGTGGGGGTTAAGTCGGGCGATCCGGTTTTGACCAACGCGTTCACTCTGGCCCCGGTGCCCGGGGCGATCGCGTCGGTTGGGGCAAAGCCGGTCTTTGTTGGTGTGACCGAAGCCCTGACCATCGATCTGGATGATCTTGAGGCCAAGCTGGATCAGGCGAAGGTGTTGATGCTGAGCCACATGCGAGGGCATCTATGCGATATGGATCGCATGATGCAGACGTGTGATACGGCGGGTGTGATCGTGATCGAAGATTGCGCCCATACCATGGGTGCCGCCTGGCGCGGGCAGCTGTCTGGGCGGCAGGGGGCCATCGGATGTTACTCGTGCCAGACCTATAAACATGTCAATTCGGGCGAGGGCGGGTTGCTGATCACGGATGATCCGAAGCTGGCGGCCAAGGCAACGATGCTCTCTGGCTCATATATGCTGTATGAACGCCATCTGGCCGCGCCCGGGCCGGAGGTGTTCGAGCAGATCAAATACACAACCCCCAATGTCTCGGGTCGGATGGATAATTTGCGTGCAGCGATCTTACGTCCGCAGTTGCGTGATCTTGATCGGCAGGTACAGCGTTGGAATGAACGCTATGTTGTGATTGAGCATGGCCTGCGTGAAACGCCGGGTTTGACGATGGTGGAGCGGCCTGATGCTGAGACCTATGTCGGTTCATCGATACAATTCCTGTTGCTGGACTGGACACCCGAGCGCATTGCCGAGGTAATCCAGCGCTGCGCCGCGCGCGGGGTTGAACTGAAGTGGTTCGGGGGGGCTGAACCGTCGGGATTTACATCACGCTATGACAGTTGGCGTTATGCCGACAGCGCCCCGATGCCGGTCAGTGATCGGATATTGGCCGGGATCATGGATATGCGCGTTCCGCTGACCTTCTCGCTAGAGGATTGTGCCCAAATTGCGCGCATTATCCGGGCTGAAGTCAGCGCTGTCTATCAGTCATAGTCCAGCGGAGTGCGCTCTCAGCGCACGCTCGATTTATCTGAAAACGCCGCCCCTTGCCGGGCGGCGTTTTGCGTTGGCCTGCGTGTCGTCATTGACCCGAGGAGGAAACGCTGCTATCTGATTATTGAACGCTTGTTCATTAATGCAATCGGAGGAGCCCTGCATGTTTATGGCCACAATGCAATTCGATCTGGGCGAGGACGTGAACGCCCTGCGTGAGATGGTGCACCGCTGGGCTCAGGAACGGGTCAAGCCGATGGCGGCCGAGATCGACGCGTCCAATGCCTTTCCGAATGAGCTGTGGAAAGAGATGGGTGAGCTTGGTTTGTTGGGCGTTACAGTCCCTGAAGAATATGGCGGGGCCGGTATGTCCTATCTGGCGCATACGGTGGCAGTTGAGGAAGTGGCGCGCGCCTCGGCCTCGGTATCTTTGTCCTACGGGGCGCATTCGAACTTGTGCGTGAACCAGATCAAGTTGAACGGAACAGAAGAGCAGAAGAAAAAATATCTGCCCGGTCTGATTTCGGGTGAACACGTCGGGGCGTTGGCTATGTCCGAGCCCTCGGCTGGGTCGGATGTGGTTTCCATGAAGCTACGTGCAGAAAAGCGAAACGATCACTATCGGCTGAATGGCAACAAATATTGGATCACCAACGGGCCGGATGCAGACACTCTGGTCGTCTATGCCAAGACCGATCCGGACGCCGGGTCAAAGGGGATCACGGCTTTTCTGATCGAGAAAGAGATGACCGGGTTTTCGACTTCGCCTCATTTCGACAAGCTTGGCATGCGCGGCTCGAACACCGCTGAGTTGATCTTTGAAGATGTTGAAGTGCCGTTCGAGAATGTTCTGGGCGAAGAAGGGCGGGGTGTAGCCGTTCTGATGTCCGGTCTGGACTATGAGCGTGTGGTTCTTGCGGGTATTGGAACCGGGATCATGGCCGCCTGCTTGGATGAAGTGATGCCCTATCTGGCCGAGCGTAAGCAGTTCGGAAAACCGATCGGGAGCTTCCAGCTCATGCAAGGCAAGATCGCGGATATGTACACAGCGATGAATTCGGCGCGGGCCTATGTCTACGAAGTTGCCAAGGCATGCGACCGCGGGGATGTAACCCGTCAGGATGCTGCAGCGTGCTGCCTATATGCCTCGGAACAGGCGATGGTGCAGGCGCATCAAGCCGTTCAGGCGTTGGGTGGTGCCGGATTCCTGTCGGATTCGCCAGTCAGCCGGATTTTCCGAGATGCAAAGCTGATGGAGATCGGCGCGGGCACCAGCGAAATCCGCCGCATGCTGATTGGGCGCGAAATGATGAACGAGATGTTGTGATGGAAAACCCCGCAGTTCATTGAACCACGGGGCTTTTTGCGATTGGATCAGAAACGATGAACGTAGGACAGGCCAATCAGGAACGGGTCGATTTCGGCGGTGCCGATGTCGTTGCCGTCAAGTTTGACGTCCGAGTCGATGTCGAACCAGCGCACGTTCAGACGCACCGCGCCTTTTTCCGTGACCATGTAATCCAGACCGGCCTGCAGAGAAACGCCGAAGGAGTTGTCCAGATCGAGATCGCCCAAAGGCGAGTCTTCCTCGAAGAAGATGGTGTAGTTCAGACCGGCGCCGACATAGGGCTTCCACGCGCTATTGGTCGGGAAGTGATAGTTCAGCGACAGAGTAGGCGGAAGATGCTTGACGCTGCCCGCGTCAACGCTGCCACCGAGAGTGACGTCATGCTTGTAGGGGGTCGAGGCCAAGAGCTCGATCCCGAGATTGTCCTGAACGAAGTATTCGACGGTGAAAATCGGACGGGTGTCCGAGTCGATTTCGGCGTCGAACCCGGCCAGAGTCCCATTGTCGGATTTGGGGTCCAGATAGCCGACACCAACACCGACTGTCCAATCGCCTTGGGATTGGGCGAAGGCTGGGGCAGCCAGAGCGACAAGTGCGGTAGAAAGGGTCAAAGCGGCGAGTTTCTTTGTCATATTCGTGCCTTTGCTTGCGTTGATGCCGAGGTTTTGGATGCCGCGGCGCAGAAATGCTCTGATCTGCATCAAACTCCGGAAATTGCTGAAGCGGGGAGGCTAGCTGCAACCGCTAATGAAATAAGGGAAAATCAGCATGCATCCCGCTGAGCGCATACCGGGTTTGCGCGGCGACCAAAGCTGGGCGATGCCTTATCGGCTGAACATGGCGCAGCAATGCCTGTCGCAACAATCCGATCGGGTTGCTTTGCTGGATCTGACCCGGGGCGATCCGAGCGTGGTAACATTTGGCGAACTGGAGCTTATGGTTGATGGCATCGCTCGCGCGTTGATAGCTCGGGTCCAGCCAGGAGACCGGGTTGGCGTCTTGCTCAGCCAGTCGCCGTGGTGTGCCGCCGCGCATCTGGCGATCTGGAAGATCGGCGCGATTTCGGTGCCGCTGTTCAAGCTGTTCAAGCACGATGCGCTGGCGTCGCGTGTCAGAGATGCAGGTGCGCGGATCGTTTTGACCGATGCGGAAGGGTCTGCGTTACTGGGTGAATTGGCCCAACCGCTTTTGGTTGATGAGATTAGGCAGGAAGGGGAACCGGTGCCCTTTGCTGATACCGGCCCCGAGGATCCGGCAGTCCTAATCTACACGTCCGGCACTACTGGCAGCCCCAAGGGTGCGCTGCACGGCCATCGCGTGCTGACGGGCCACCTGCCGGGCGTCTCGATCAGCCACAATCACTTGCGCGATGGGGATTGCCTGTGGACGCCAGCAGACTGGGCGTGGATCGGCGGTTTGTTCGACGTTCTGATGCCCGGGCTTGCGCTGGGCGTTCCGGTGGTCGCCACGCGGTTGGACAAATTCACCCCACAGGCCTGCGCCGATGTGATCGCGCGGGCGGGGGTGCGGAACGTCTTCTTTCCACCGACGGCTTTACGGATGCTCAAAGCTGCGGATCAGTCGATACCGGGATTGCGGTCGGTGGCGTCTGGGGGCGAGCCTTTGGGCGCGGAGATGTTGGCTTGGGGCCAGCAGGCGTTTGGTCTGACGATCAACGAGTTTTATGGCCAGACCGAGTGTAACATGGTCGTATCCTCCTGCGCCGAGGACTTCTCCGTTCGCCCCGGCTGTATCGGTAAACCGTTGCCGGGTCATGAGGTGGCGGTAATTGACGATCATGGCCAACCGACGACGGAGGAAGGTGACGTCGCCATCCGGCGCGGTTCGGCCTCAATGCTGCTGGAATACTGGAATAATCCGCAAGCAACGGCTGAGAAATTCCGAGGTGATTGGCTGATCACCGGTGACCGTGGCGTGTGGGAGGGCGATTATCTGCGCTTTGTCGGTCGTGATGATGACGTGATTACCTCGGCAGGATACCGGATTGGCCCGGCTGAGATCGAGGATTGCCTGCTGACCCATCCGTCAGTGGCAACGGTGGGCGTGGTCGGCAAGCCCGATGAGCTGCGGACCGAGATCGTGAAGGCCTATGTGGTATTGAAGCCGGGGGCTGAGGCGTCGGGCGCTGAGTTGCAGAATTGGGTTAAGGACCGTTTGGCGCAGTATTCCTATCCGCGTGAGGTGTCCTTTCTGGAAGAGTTGCCGATGACGGTGACGGGAAAGGTGATCCGGAAGGAATTGAAGGCGCGGGCTGCAGGGGAGGCAATTACATGATGCGAATTGCATTTGCTGCGATGCTAGTACCATCGCTTGTTTCCGCTCAGGGCGCTTGGGTAGACCAGTCGTATATTCAACAATGTTTTTCTCAGACGCAGCATGGCGATAGCTTGTCATCATGTCTCGGTACAGCTGCCAATGCCTGCCAAACTATACCGGGAAATGAAACAACCCTTGGCATCACCGAGTGTATTCAAGCCGAAACCCAAATTTGGGATTCATTTCTAAACGAACAGTATAAACAGCGTCGAGCAGAACTGGCTGAACAAAGTCCCGAACTTTCGGACCAGTTGCGAGATGCTCAACGCGCATGGATCGGATTTCGGGATGCTGAATGTGCTCTAGCCTACGGCATATGGTCTGATGGAACGATACGCTCGATTGTTGCCGCAAATTGCCTGCTGACCGAAACCGCTGAACGCGCTGTGGAATTGCGCGACTTGGGGAAGATGGAATGAAAATAAAATCCAAAGCCATACCAACCTCTGAGGGGTTTAAGGCGAACCGAGCCGCACATCTGGATGCGCTGGCACATATTGCGGATGCCGCCGAAGCGGCCCGCATGGGTGGCGGTGAAAAATCGCGGACGCGGCATGAATCGCGGGGCAAGATGCTGCCGCGTCGTCGGGTGGCGAACCTGCTCGATCCGGGTTCTCCGTTCTTGGAAATCGGCGCGACGGCGGCGCATGGGATGTATGGGGATGCCGCGCCCTGTGCTGGGGTGATCGCCGGGATTGGCCGGGTGCAAGGGCGCGAGGTCATGGTGGTGTGCAATGACGCCACAGTAAAGGGCGGCACCTATTATCCGATGACGGTCAAGAAACACCTCCGCGCGCAGGAGATTGCCGAGGAAAATCATCTGCCCTGCATCTATCTGGTCGACAGTGGCGGTGCGAACCTGCCCAATCAGGATGAGGTTTTCCCCGACCGCGATCACTTTGGCCGCATCTTCTATAATCAGGCGCGGATGAGCGCGAAGGGGATTGCTCAGATCGCCGTTGTAATGGGGTCGTGTACGGCGGGCGGGGCTTACGTTCCGGCGATGTCCGACGTGACGATCATCGTGAAAGAGCAGGGGACGATCTTTTTGGCCGGACCGCCTTTGGTCAAGGCTGCGACGGGGGAGGTTGTGACAGCCGAAGATCTGGGTGGCGGCGATGTGCATACGCGCCTGTCCGGTGTGGCGGATTATCTGGCCGAGGATGATGCGCATGCGTTGGCCTTGGCTCGGCGGGCCGTCGGGTCGTTGGGGGGTGCCGGGCTGAAGCCTGGCCTACAGTTCGAAACACCGGAAGAGCCTGCCTATGATCCCGAGGAAATTTTGGGCGTAGTTCCGGCCGATCTGCGGACGCCCTATGATATCCGCGAGGTGATTGCGCGGCTGGTCGATGGCTCTCGGTTCGACGAGTTCAAACCGCGATTTGGTGAGACGCTGGTGACCGGTTTTGCCCATGTCAAAGGTTGCCCGGTCGGGATCATTGCCAACAACGGTGTGTTGTTTTCTGAGGCCGCGCAGAAGGGTGCGCATTTTGTCGAACTGTGCTCGCAGCGCAAAACCCCGCTGGTCTTCCTGCAGAACATCACCGGCTTCATGGTCGGCCGCAAATACGAAAACGAAGGCATCGCGCGGCACGGGGCCAAGATGGTGACGGCGGTGGCGACGACGAGCGTTCCAAAGATCACAATGCTTGTCGGAGGGTCCTTCGGAGCTGGAAACTACGGCATGGCAGGACGCGCCTATCAGCCTCGGTTCCTGTGGACTTGGCCGAATTCGCGTATCTCAGTGATGGGGGGCGAGCAAGCTGCAGGTGTCCTAGCGACTGTCAAACGCGACGGGATCGAACGACAGGGCGGCACATGGTCGGCTGAGGAAGAAGCTGAATTCAAGCGCCCGACGCTGGGCATGTTCGAAGAACAATCCCACCCGCTTTACGCTTCGGCCCGGCTCTGGGATGACGGCATCATCGACCCGCGCAAAAGCCGCGACGTGCTGGCCCTATCGCTGAGCGCCGCGCTAAACGCCCCGATCGAGGAGACACGTTTCGGCGTGTTCAGGATGTGATGATGGCGTTCTCTGCCAAGATTGAGGATGTGTTCTCCATATCCGGAAAGGGAACCGTACTTTGGCTAACGGCCGTAGTCGGAGAGCCATTGGAAGGCGATCGGTTTGAAACAGAACTAGGTGAAGCGACGGTTCTCGCAATCGGTGCGCCTGGGATTCGCAATCGTGCTTGTCTTACCGGCAAAGAGGTCTCTCCGTACGGAGGTATTCTGACAGATTTACCGATGCCGGAAGCAAGGTCGCTCCACAATACGACTATTCAAACAGTTGAGGGGGCAACATGAACCGTAGTCTAAAGCAAGTGATGGCTCGCTACCCGGGTGCCCAGACCTTCAAGTTTGGCGACAATGCCCAGCTGAGTGCCGAACTGCTGGCCCTCGTGCGGGAGGGCCGAAAAACAGCGACATGTGGTGCTTTGCGAGACTACCCAGAAGGCAGTGCTGATACCCCGGTCGTTGGGCGTCAGGATATTGCGCTGGAATGGGATGATCGCCCCGCTTTGGTGATCGAAACGGTCGAGGTCTCGACCTGCCGATATTGCGATGTGACCGAAGACTTTGCGTTGGCCGAGGGTGAGAATGAAACGCTTGAGGGATGGCGAGGGGATCATCGCCGGTATTTCGAACGCAATGGCGGGTTCGATCCCGAGATGGAATTGCTGTGCGAACGCTTCCGCCTTGTCGAAGATCTGGCGGTTAAGGGGTAAGCTATGTTTAACAAAATCCTGATTGCCAACCGCGGCGAGATCGCCTGCCGGGTCATGGAAACTGCTCAGAAGATGGGCGTATATTGTGTGGCTGTGTATTCGGATGCTGATGCATCGGCCAAGCATGCGCAAATGGCGGATGAAGCGGTGCATATTGGTGGCGCGGCCCCAGCCGAAAGCTATCTGAAGGGTGATGTGATCATTCAGGCGGCGCTAGATACAGGAGCGCAGGCGATCCATCCTGGTTATGGGTTCTTGTCCGAAAACCCGGATTTTGTGGATGCAGTCGAGGCTGCAGGTCTGACCTTCATCGGGCCATCGGCGGACGCGATCCGCAAGATGGGCCTTAAGGATGCAGCCAAGGTATTGATGGAGGACGCAGGAGTTCCCGTCGTCCCCGGCTATCATGGCGACAATCAGGACCCTGAACATCTGGCTGGCGCGGCAGACACAATCGGGTATCCCATTTTGATCAAGGCCGTTGCAGGTGGTGGTGGCAAGGGGATGCGGCTGGTCGAGGCGCCCGAGGAGTTCTCGGCTGCATTGGACAGCGCGCGCGGTGAGGCAAAGACGGCGTTCGGTAATGATGCTGTACTTGTCGAGAAATTCGTCGCCAAGCCCCGCCATATCGAGGTGCAGGTGTTCGGCGATGGCACCCATGCGGTGCATCTGTTTGAACGCGACTGCTCGTTGCAGCGGCGACATCAGAAAGTGATCGAAGAGGCCCCAGCCCCTGGAATGACTGCCGAGATGCGTGAGGCGATGGGGCAGGCGGGCGTGCGCGCGGCTGAGGCGATTGGCTACAAAGGTGCAGGGACGGTTGAGTTCATCGTCGATGCCTCGGACGGGCTGCGCCCGGATCGGTTCTGGTTCATGGAGATGAACACGCGCCTGCAAGTCGAGCACCCGGTGACCGAGGCCATTACCGGCGTTGATCTGGTCGAATGGCAGTTGCGCGTAGCAGCGGGTGAAAGCCTGCCGAAGCGGCAGGGCGATTTGTCGATCCGCGGACATTCCTTTGAGGCGAGGCTTTATGCCGAAGATGTGCCCAAAGGCTTTCTGCCTGCGACGGGTACGCTGACTCATCTACAGTTCCCGGAAGGCTGCCGTGCCGACAGTGGCGTGCGCGCCGGGGATACGATCAGCCCATGGTACGACCCTATGATCGCCAAGGTCGTGGTGCATGGCCCGACACGCGCGGTCGCTTTGGAAAATCTCCACCGGACCTTGCGCCAGACCGAGGTCGCCGGGACTGTCACAAATCTCGCCTTCCTTGGTGCTCTGACGCGGCACAGCGGGTTTGCGTCGGGCGACGTGGATACCGGGCTGATCGGGCGAGATCTTGAGGCTCTGGTAGAGGTCGCTGATTCAGGTCATGCGTCAACGGTGGCTGCGGCGATGACGGCGCTGGGCCTGATAGAGACTGCCTCTGAGACAGGCTTCACCCTTTGGGGGGCATTGCACCGGGCTGTGCAGCTAATGCGCGACGGAGAGGTCATTGATTTGGACGTGCAGGTTGAAAACCCGCATCGGCAGGTTTGGACTGTTAACGGCGCGCAGGTGATTGCGCAGCGAAATGGCGGTTGGATTATTGACGGAAAGCCAATGCCCAACGTCGCCATCGCAGGATCTCAGGTCACCGTGTTCGACGATTACGGGCAGGTGTTTGACGTTATCGATCCTCTGGATCGCGATGCAAGTGCTGCAGGTGACACCAACGTGATCGAGGCGCCGATGCCCGGGCTGGTCAAGGCCGTCTTCGCCTCGGCGGGACAGGAGGTGAAAGAGGGCGACCGGCTGGCCATTCTGGAAGCGATGAAGATGGAGCATTCTTTGTTGGCCGCCCGAGATGGGGTGGTCGCGGAAGTGTTGGCCGAGGCAGGTGCACAGGTCGAGGCCGGTGCAGCGTTGGTTCGGTTGGCCGAGGATTGATCTGTTCGGCCCGCGGATTGCGTGGCACAGTCGGGCCATCCGCAATTGAAACGATAAGAAACCGGGAAGGGATGCGCTGATGAAAGAACGGGTCGAAATATTCGAGGTCGGGCCACGCGACGGCCTGCAGAACGAACAGCGCGAGATCCCGGTGGCCGAGAAGGTCGCCTTGGTCGATTGCCTCAGCCGGGCCGGTTTCAACCGGATCGAAGTTGCCAGTTTTGTCTCACCGAAATGGGTCCCGCAAATGGCGGGCAGCGGTGAAGTTATGGCTGGAATCACACGGACCGAAGGCGTGCGGTACGCTGCGCTGACGCCGAATATGCGCGGGTATGAGGACGCGTTGGCAGCCAAGGCAGATGAGATCGCGGTGTTTGCTTCGGCGTCCGAGGGGTTCTCGAAAGCGAACATAAACGCAACGATTGCCGAATCCATCGAACGCTTTGTGCCCATTCTCGAAGCAGCACGACATATTGATCTGCCCGTCCGGGGCTATGTCTCGTGCGTGACCGACTGTCCCTATGACGGCCCGACCCCGCCCGAGAAGGTGGCCGAGGTAGCGGACGCGCTGTTTGCCCATGGCTGCTATGAGATTTCGCTGGGGGACACAATTGGGCAGGGAACGCCGGACAAGATTGCTCATATGCTGCTGGCCGTGCGCGAACGAGTGCCGGTTACCCGACTTGCAGGACATTTTCATGACACCAACGGGCGGGCAATCGACAACATAGACGCTTCGCTTGCCTTGGGTGTGCGGGTATTTGATACCGCCGTGGGCGGGCTGGGTGGTTGCCCTTATGCGCCGGGTGCGGCCGGTAATGTCGCAACCGAAGCCGTGACCGCACATCTGGAACGGTTGGGATATGAGACCGGTCTGGATGTGCCGGTTCTGGAACAGGCGGCGCGCATGGCGCGGGCAATGCGGGCGGAATAAGATATGTTCGAGACCATTACGCTGAACACAGACGCGCGTGGCGTGGCCACTCTGACGCTGGATCGACCCGAGAAGCACAACGCACTGTCGGCTCAGATGATTGCAGAGCTAACCCAGGCCGCTGGGCAATTGGCAAATGATGATGCGGTGCGGGTGGTGGTTCTGGCCGCCTCGGGCAAGAGCTTTTGCGCCGGGGGAGATCTGGGTTGGATGCAGGCGCAGATGGCTGCCGATCCCGAGACGCGTTTTGCCGAAGCGCGCAAGCTGGCTGAGATGCTGAATGCCTTAAATACGCTGCCCAAACCCTTGATCGGCGCGTTGCAGGGAAACGCGTTTGGTGGAGGTGTCGGGATGGCCTCGGTCTGCGATGTGGCGATCGGTGTGGAAAGCCTGAAGATGGGTCTGACCGAGACGCGGCTTGGCCTGATCCCGGCGACGATTGGACCCTATGTCATTGCCCGAATGGGCGAAGCACGGTCGCGGCGCGTCTTTATGTCTGCCCGCCTGTTCGAAGCGGCGGAAGCGGTCGAACTGGGCCTGTTGACCCGCGCGGTGCCCGCTGTGGCGTTGGCCGAGGCGGTCGAAGCTGAGGTGCAACCCTATCTGTCCTGTGCACCCGGTGCGGTGTCTTCGGCCAAGCAGCTGATCCAGTCACTTGGGCCGCGAATTGATGACGCGGTGATTGACCACACCATTCGACAGCTTGTCGCGCGTTGGGAAACTGATGAGGCGCAAGAGGGAATCGGCGCCTTTTTCGACAAACGAAAACCTACATGGATTAGTTAGGTTTAGCCGATCGCTTTGTTCCAGAAGTATTCTCCGCAATAGCCCGCTGGATGATTGTAACAATGCCGACCTGCGCGTTTCTGTTCGGTTGACCCTCTGACCCCACAGGGATAGAGAATGTCCAGTCAAATCGCCAATTGACGGCGCACCCTTTCGGGACTTGCGCAGGAAAGGAGCTATACGTGGAAGACCTGCTGCGGGAGTACCTCCCGATTCTGGTGTTTCTGGCCGTTGCCGTGGGCCTTGGAATCGTACTGATTCTGGCTTCTGTGGTCCTGGCTGTCCGCAATCCCGACCCCGAAAAGGTCAGCGCCTATGAATGTGGCTTCAACGCATTCGACGATGCGCGGATGAAATTCGACGTCCGATTCTATTTGGTCGCGATTCTCTTCATCATCTTCGATCTGGAAATCGCCTTCCTGTTCCCCTGGGCCGTTGGCTTCAAAGACATCAGCGATGTTGGGTTCTGGTCGATGATGGTGTTCCTGGCGGTGCTGACCATCGGCTTTGCCTATGAATGGAAGAAAGGGGCCCTGGAATGGGAGTGATGACGGGCGCAAACACCGCCGGCGTCGACAAGGAAGTCGCCACCCAGGCCCTGAACGCGGAACTGCAGGACAAGGGGTTTCTGCTGACCTCGACCGAAGACATCATCAACTGGGCGCGGACCGGTAGCTTGCACTGGATGACCTTTGGTCTGGCCTGCTGCGCGGTAGAGATGATGCACACGTCGATGCCACGGTATGACGCGGAACGGTTCGGCATCGCGCCTCGTGCGTCTCCGCGCCAGTCTGATGTGATGATCGTCGCTGGAACGCTGACCAACAAGATGGCCCCGGCGCTGCGCAAGGTTTATGACCAGATGCCCGAGCCGCGCTATGTGATCTCGATGGGGTCCTGCGCGAATGGCGGTGGGTATTACCACTATTCCTATTCCGTGGTGCGCGGCTGTGACCGCGTGGTTCCGGTGGATATCTATGTCCCCGGTTGCCCCCCCACCGCCGAGGCGCTGCTTTACGGTCTGATGCAGTTGCAACGCAAAATCCGCCGCACCGGCACCATTGTGCGCTAAGGGAGAGGGCAGATGAGCGAAGCACTCAAAGAACTCGGCGCGCAGCTGGAACTGAAACGGGCCGATTGCGTTCTGTCTTGGGATGTCACCCATGGTGAGCTGAACGTCGATGTGGCTCCTTCGAATCTGGTGGAATTCATTGAGTTTCTCAAAAGTGACCGGACCTGCCAGTTCTCGACCCTGGTTGACATCACCGGCGTCGACTACCCCGAACGGGCCAAGCGGTTCGATGTGGTCTACCACTTCCTGTCAATGTATCAGAACCAGCGCATTCGCTTGCGAGTCTCGATCCGAGAAGATGACATGGTGCCTTCAGTCGTGGACGTGCACCCCTCTGCCAATTGGTTCGAGCGCGAGGTGTTCGACATGTTCGGCATCCTGTTCTCAGGTCATCCAGACTTGCGACGCATCCTTACGGATTATGGTTTCCGCGGCTATCCGCTGCGCAAGGATTTCCCGACCACTGGCTATACTGAAGTCCGCTATGACGAAGCGCAAAAGCGCGTGGTCTACGAACCGGTCTCATTGGTTCAGGAATACCGTCAATTTGATTTCATGTCCCCGTGGGAAGGTGCGAACTACATTCTTCCGGGGGATGAAAAACAGGAGTCGTAAGTCATGGAGTTCCTGATCTGGATTGCCGTCACGGTTGCCACGATTATCCCGATGCTGAAACTGCTACCGCATTTCGGGATCGAGAAATACTGGGTCGTAGCCTGCGTCATCCCGATTGGAACGCTGATCCTGATTTGGATCATGGCCATGAAACTGCAAGAGATGGAGCGCCGCTGATGGGTCTGGGGGAACTGATTGCGTTTGGGGCGCTTGGGGTTCTGCTGGCTGGGGCCGCTGCCAAGGCAGCTGAGGCGGAAAAGGTCCGGGTACGGGCCGAAGCGAAGAAGAAACGAGGGCGTTGATGGACGGCTCAAGATACGATGACGGCAGCACGGACGCGCTGAGCGGAGAACAGAAGATCCGCAACTTCAACATTAACTTCGGCCCGCAACACCCTGCGGCGCACGGAGTTCTGCGACTTGTGCTTGAGCTGGACGGCGAGATCGTCGAACGTTGCGACCCGCATATCGGCCTATTGCACCGTGGTACCGAAAAGCTGATGGAAAGCCGGACGTATCTGCAGAATCTGCCGTATTTCGACCGTCTTGATTACGTGGCACCGATGAACCAGGAACATGCCTGGTGTCTGGCCATCGAAAAACTGACCGGTGTTGAAGTACCGCGTCGCGGATCGCTGATCCGGGTGCTGTATTCCGAGATCGGCCGCATCCTGAACCACCTGCTGAACGTGACCACGCAGGCGATGGATGTGGGCGCGCTGACCCCACCTTTGTGGGGGTTCGAGGAACGCGAGAAGTTGATGGTGTTCTATGAGCGGGCTTGCGGCGCGCGCCTGCACGCCGCCTATTTCCGCCCCGGCGGTGTCCACCAAGATCTGCCGCCGGAATTGCTGGATGATATCGAGGCGTGGAGCCATGAATTCCCTGCCGTTCTGGACGACATTGACGGACTGCTGACCGAAAACCGCATCTTCAAACAGCGCAACGCCGATATCGGCGTCGTAACCGAGGATGACATTCAGAAATACGGCTTCTCGGGCGTGATGGTGCGTGGATCGGGTCTGGCCTGGGACCTGCGTCGCGCGCAGCCCTATGAGTGCTATGACGAGTTCGAGTTTCAGATCCCCGTCGGCAAAAACGGCGACTGCTATGACCGCTATCTCGTCCGCATGGAAGAGATGCGCCAGTCGCTGCTGATCATCCGTCAGGCCATCGCCAAAATCCGTGACTGCCCCGGTGACGTTCTGGCACGCGGCAAGATCACCCCGCCGAAACGTTCGGACATGAAGACCTCGATGGAAAGTCTGATCCATCACTTCAAGCTCTATACCGAAGGCTTCCACGTCCCTGCGGGCGAGGTCTATGCCGCTGTCGAAGCCCCCAAGGGCGAGTTCGGCGTCTATTTGGTCGCCGACGGCACCAACAAGCCCTACCGCGCCAAACTCCGCGCGCCGGGTTTCCTGCACCTGCAAGCCATGGACCACGTTGCCGGAGGACACCAACTGGCCGACGTCGCCGCCATCATCGGCACCATGGACGTCGTATTTGGAGAGATTGACCGCTAATGCTCCGCCGTCTTCACCCCGAACAACCCGAAAGCTTTGCCTTTACCGCTGCCAACCAGCAATGGGCCGAAGCGCAGATCACCAAATACCCCGAAGGCCGTCAGGCCAGCGCGGTGATCCCGCTGCTGTGGCGTGCGCAAGAACAAGAGGGCTGGCTGAGCCGTCCGGCGATTGAATCCGTCGCCGACATGCTGGGTATGGCCTATATCCGCGTGCTTGAGGTCGCGTCGTTCTACTTCATGTTCCAGCTGCAGCCGGTTGGATCGGTGGCACATATTCAGGTGTGCGGCACGACATCCTGCATGATCTGCGGGGCCGAGGATCTGATTGCGGTCTGCAAGGAAAAGATCGCGACCAAGCCGCATGAACTGTCTGCTGACGGTAAGCTGAGCTGGGAAGAGGTGGAATGCCTCGGATCTTGCACCAATGCCCCGATGGCGCAGATCGGTAAGGATTATTACGAAGATCTGACGACCGAGAGCTTTGGCAAGATTCTCGATGATCTGGTGGCGGGCAAAGTGCCGACTCCGGGTCCTCAGAACGGGCGCTATGCGGCGGAACCCCTCAAAGGGCTGACAAGCCTGACAGAATATGACAGCGGCAGAACGCAGTATAACGCCAGCGTCCAGCTAGCGAGCGATCTGGGTGATACCGTCAAGCGCATCGACGGGACCGAGGTTCCGATCCTGACCCCGTGGCTGGGCAAGGATGGCAAAGCAGCAGCGACCAAAGCCGCGCCGAAGCCACCCAAAGCGCCGACCCCCGCGAAACCTGCTGTGAAACAGGCCGCAGAAGCGAAAGCAGCGAAAGAGGATCAGCCGGAAACGCTGAAAGAAGCGCGGGGTGGCAAGCCGGATGATCTCAAGATGCTCAAGGGCGTTGGTCCGAAGCTGGAAGAAACCCTGAACGGGCTGGGCTTTTATCATTATGACCAGATCGCTGCATGGACGCCTGAGCAGGTGGCCTGGGTCGATGCACGGCTGAAATTCAAAGGCCGGATCGAGCGGGACGGGTGGATCGAACAAGCCGCGAAACTGGCTGCAGGTGAAGAAACCGAGTTTGCCAAACGTGCCAAAGAAGACGGCACTTACGAAGATTAAACGAGTGCCCGCCTAGGGCATCAGGACAAGATGGATACGGACAAGGAACTGGCCATTGCCCGCAAGGGCCGACATATCGGCATCGTCATTGCGGTGACGATGGTGATTTGGCTTGGAATGACCTTGTTCATTGGCCCTGCAATCGGATTGCCGGGGCGTTATGCGCTGCTGTTTGATTTTGCCGCTTTGGCAGGATTCATCTATGCGGGCGTCAACATATTTCAACTCTGGCGCATGCGTCAGGACAGCCAAAGGTAACACGCGATGCTGAAGGATCAGGACAGGATCTTTACCAACATCTACGGGATGCATGAGCGCACGTTGAAAGGCGCGCAGGCCCGCGGGCATTGGGACGGCACCGCTGGCCTGATCGAGAAAGGCCGCGACTGGATCATCCAGACAATGAAAGACTCAGGTCTGCGCGGCCGTGGTGGTGCGGGTTTCCCGACCGGTCTGAAATGGTCTTTCATGCCCAAGGAAAGCGATGGTCGCCCGGCTTATCTGGTGGTGAACGCGGATGAATCCGAACCCGGGACGTGCAAAGACCGCGAGATTATGCGTCATGATCCGCACACGCTGATCGAGGGGTGCCTGATCGCGTCTTTCGCAATGAACGCGCATACTTGCTACATCTACCTGCGCGGCGAATACATCCGCGAGCGTGAGGCTCTGCAGGCCGCGATTGACGAAGCCTATGACGCGGGTCTGCTCGGGAAGAATGCTGCTGGTTCCGGCTGGGATTTCGACCTGTTCCTGCATCACGGCGCTGGGGCTTATATCTGCGGCGAGGAAACTGCTCTGATCGAAAGCCTTGAGGGCAAGAAGGGTATGCCGCGCATGAAGCCTCCGTTTCCGGCGGGAGCGGGTCTTTATGGCTGCCCGACCACGGTGAACAATGTGGAATCGATTGCCGTTGTGCCCACGATTCTGCGGCGTGGTGCCGACTGGTTCGCAGGCTTTGGCCGTCAGAACAACGCGGGCACCAAGCTGTTTGCGATCTCGGGCCATGTGAACAACCCCTGTGTCGTCGAAGAGGCGATGTCGATCTCCTTCGAAGAGCTGATTGAAACCCATTGCGGCGGCATTCGTGGCGGCTGGGACAATCTGCTGGCGGTAATACCCGGCGGGTCTTCGGTGCCATGCGTGCGCGGTGAGAACATGCGCGACGCGATCATGGATTTTGACTATCTGCGCGGAGAACTGGGTTCGGGTCTGGGCACGGCAGCGGTCATCGTGATGGACAGGTCCACCGACATCATCAAGGCAATCTGGCGGTTGTCGAAGTTCTACAAGCACGAAAGTTGCGGCCAGTGTACGCCATGTCGTGAAGGCACTGGTTGGATGATGCGCGTGATGGACCGTCTTGTACGCGGTGAAGCCGAACTGGAAGAGATCGACATGCTGTTTGACGTCACCAAACAGGTTGAAGGCCACACAATCTGCGCCCTTGGCGATGCCGCCGCTTGGCCGATCCAAGGTCTGATCCGCAATTTCCGAGAAGAAATAGAGGACCGCATCAAGGCCCAGAAATCGGGCCGCATGGGTGCGATGGCAGCGGAGTAAAATCGATGGAAGTCTATGCCGAATATTCCCACGCGATCGCCGCTTTGGTGATCTTTACCCTGATCGTTCTGTTCATGTCGCCGTTCTCGGCGCTTGCAAAAGCGGGCAAGGGGCTGGCACCGGGGGCCACTCCGGATCAGGATTATTCGGACAGGGCCTATCGTTTGAACCGCGCTTATCTGAACGGCACTGAAACTCTGCCTGCCTTTTTGACTGTTACAGTCGCGGCGATCCTGTTGGGGGCCAGCCCGTTCTGGGTGAACCTGCTGGCCTCAATAGCGCTGCTGGCGCGGGTTGTTATGTTGGTGATTCACCTGCGCGGGATCGGCAAGCCGCATAGCGGGGTCCGGTCTGTTGCTTATGTGGTTGGATGGGCCTGCATGTTCATTCTTGGCCTTATTGCGTTGGTGGCCGCGTTTTGATCCAGCCCGAAGGATATCATCTGGCCGAGTTGAATGTCGGCCGTTTGTTGGCGCCAACAGACGATCCGCGCGTGGCTGAATTCATGGCCAACCTGGATCGCGTCAACGGGCTTGGCAAGCGGATGTCCGGCTTTGTCTGGATGATGGAAGGGTCCGGAGAACCGGGAACAGGCAACACCGAAAACAGCATCGGGGATGATCCGCAATTCGTCGCGAACCTGACGGTTTGGGAAGACGTCGCCAGCCTTGAGAAATTTGTTTGGGGGACTATCCACAAACAGTTCTACGAGCGTCGGCAAGAGTGGTTCGAAATCCTTGGCGAACAACATTTTGTCATGTGGTGGGTGCGGGAAGGGCATTGCCCCAGTTTGGCCGAAGCGCTGGATCGTCTGGAAAAGCTGCGCTCGGAAGGACCCAGCGAGCATGCCTTTGGGTGGGCAGAATTGAAACAGGCCAGCAAGTGGCGCGACAATCGTTGCGTACAGGTCGCGGCGGAGTGAACGGGATGTTGATTCATACGCTTTCTCCTGCGCATCAGCGGATGCCACAAGCGCCAGCCACGAAACAGGAGTGGTCATGATGGCGAAACGCGTATTCGTAATGACAATGGTATTGGTGGGAAGCTTACTTGTATCTGCCTGCGGTACAGCGAAATCGAGGGCGACCCGCGTGGCGTTTGACGGCATTTTCTTCAACGCCAACGCTAAACACGTGGATAAGAAGACGACACCTACCGATTTCACTGTGACTGTGAATGGCGTTTCGCAGTCATTGGAAGGCGCACGCGAAGCAGGCCGTTATGAGGGCACAAAATTCTGCATTCAGAATTTTGGATCGTCCAGAATTGTATGGAAGGTTGGGCCGGAGACCGAGCCGCAAAATCTACGGATCGAAAACGATAAGCTCACATATGCCGGAAGCTGTCAGCGACCATGAGCCACCGTATCGCATATCACGGCAAAACCCATGGGCTGTTATTGCATAGCAGCCCGGCTGACCGCCGTCTTGGGAATCCCAAGACGAAAGGAAATGTCATGACCGTTGTACGACTTCTGGCCGCGATTTGCGCGATTTCGATGCCTGTAATGGCCGAAGCCAAACCACCCTTGAGGGATGTCAAAGAGATCGACAACGAACTCTACTACATCGCGATCGCAAATGAGATTTCGGAGTACTGTCCGTCGATCAGCGGGCGTCGACTTAAGGCGATTGGGGTGATGTGGGATCTGCGGTCCAAGGCGAACAAATTGGGATATTCGGACAAGGAAATCCGCGCCTATGTGGACTCGGATGCCGAAAAAGACAGGATGCGCGCCAAGGGTGAGGCGTATCTGATCCAAAACGGCGTGTCGTATGAAAATCCCAATTCTTTCTGCACGTTAGGGCGGAAAGAGATTGAAAGAAACAGCGCCATAGGCGTGTATTTGAGGGCGAACTAGCGATGTCTGACCTCCGCAAAGTCAATATCGACGGGCAGGAAATCGAAGTCGATGGCGCGATGACACTGATCCAGGCCTGCGAGCAGGCCGGGGTCGAGGTGCCGCGCTTTTGCTATCACGAGCGTCTGTCGATTGCCGGGAACTGCCGGATGTGTCTGGTCGAGGTCGTGGGCGGCCCGCCGAAACCGGCGGCCTCCTGCGCGATGCAGGTGCGCGATCTGCGTCCGGGTCCGGAAGGGCAGGCACCGGTGGTCAAGACGAACTCGCCCATGGTCAAGAAGGCCCGCGAAGGGGTGATGGAGTTTCTGCTGATCAACCACCCGCTGGATTGCCCGATCTGCGATCAGGGCGGTGAGTGTGACCTGCAGGATCAGGCCATGGCCTATGGTCTGTCAGGGACGCGCTTCAAAGAAGCCAAGCGTGCCGTGGATGATCTGGACCTTGGTCCGCTGGTTGGCACCGCGATGACTCGCTGCATCAGTTGTACTCGTTGCGTGCGCTTCACCACAGAGGTCGCCGGGATCACCCAGATGGGTCAGACCGGACGCGGCGAAGATGCCGAGATCACCTCGTACCTGAACCAGACGCTGGATTCGAACCTGCAGGGCAACATCATCGATCTGTGCCCGGTAGGGGCGTTGACCTCGAAGCCATATGCATTCACCGCTCGCCCTTGGGAACTGACCAAAACCGAGAGTATCGACGTGATGGACGCTTTGGGCTCAAGCATCCGTGTAGATACCAAAGGGCGTGAAGTGATGCGCTTTCTGCCGCGCAACCATGACGGTGTGAACGAGGAATGGATCAGCGACAAGACCCGCTTTGTCTGGGACGGCTTACGGCGTCAGCGACTGGACAGGCCTTATGTGCGCGAAAACGGCAAGCTGCGTCCTGCCACATGGCCAGAAGCACTGAACAAAGCTGCTGAGGTTCTTAAGGGGGCCGAGAAACCGGCTGGGATCGTAGGTGATCTGGCTTCGGTTGAGGCCATCTATGCGCTGAAACAGATGATCGAAGGGCAAGGCGGTATCGTTGAGTGCCGCACCGACGGCGCCAAACTGCCTGCGGGTAACCGAGCAGCCTATGCCGGGACCGCGGCAATCGAAGATATTGATGCGGCTGAACGTATCCTGTTGATCGGGACCAACCCGCGTGACGAGGCTCCGGTTTTGAATGCTCGTATCCGCAAGGCCTGGGCACACGGTGCCGAGGTGGCCCTGGTCGGGCCTGCCGTCGATCTGACCTATGAGTATCACCATTTAGGCGGCGACCGTGCCGCGCTGCAGACCGTCGTTGATATGGGTGGTGACGATGAGATCAAGAGCAAGCGCTCTCTTGTCATCGTCGGGCAGGGCGCGCTGCAGGAGGCCGATGGCTCTGCCGTTCTGGCCGCCGCGCAAGCCATTGCAAGAAATACCGAAAGTGGGCTGATCGTTCTGCACACCGCAGCATCGCGCGTGGGTGCGATGGATGTGGATGCGACCAACGAAAGTGGCATGGAGGCGGTCAACGCGGCCGATGTGATCTATAACCTCGGTGCCGATGAGGTCGAGATCGGCGAGGGTGCTTTTGTGATCTATCAGGGTAGTCACGGCGATCGTGGCGCGCACCGCGCAGATGTGATCCTGCCGGGGGCGGCTTACACAGAAGAAAACGGTCTGTTCGTGAACACCGAAGGGCGTCCTCAACTCGCCATGCGCGCAGGCTTTGCACCGGGAGAGGCCAAGGAAAACTGGGCAATCCTAAGGGCGTTATCTGCCGAGCTGGGGGCTACTCTGCCCTACGATACATTGGCTCAATTGCGCACCTCCTTGCTCGAATCTGTTCCGCATCTGGCGCGCATTGATGAGGTGATTGAGAATGAAGCAGTGGCGCTACAAGCCGGAAAATTGGGTGAAGCCAGCTTCCGCAATGCAATCAAGGATTTCTACCTGACCAACCCGATTGCCCGCGCCTCGCAATTGATGGCCGAACTATCGGCACAGGCGCAGACCCGCAAGACTGAGAAGATTGCGGCTGAATGAACCAGAAACGTTTCATATCGCAGACGTACGCGGTGCCCGGGTGGCAGATAGCCGCGCCGGATTTGCGTGTGAAATTGAAGATTAAGGGTGGCGTACAGACGGCAGATGCTGTTTACACCAACGCGCCGACCCAGCCGCAGATTGCGCAGGCATCTGGCCTTTGCATCGCACGCGGAAACCAAAATACCCACGGTGTGAGGACCAATGGCTGACTTCTTTAACACCCCAGGCGGAATAGCCATCATCATTCTGGCGCAAGTGCTTGCTGTTGTTGCGTTCGTGATGATCTCGCTGTTGTTCCTCGTTTACGGCGACCGCAAGATCTGGGCCGCCGTCCAGATGCGTCGCGGCCCCAACGTTGTCGGCGTATACGGCCTGCTGCAATCGGTGGCGGACGCACTGAAATATGTGGTGAAAGAGGTCGTCATTCCCGCAGGTGCCGACCGTACAGTGTTTATCCTCGCACCATTGACCAGTTTTGTCCTCGCGATGATCGCCTGGGCGGTGATCCCGTTCAACGATGGCTGGGTCCTGTCGGACATCAACGTCGCCATCCTCTATGTCTTCGCAGTCTCATCGCTTGAGGTTTATGGCGTGATTATGGGTGGTTGGGCGTCGAACTCAAAGTATCCATTCCTTGGGTCGCTGCGCTCTGCCGCGCAGATGATTTCATACGAGGTATCCATCGGTCTGATCATCATCGGCATCATCATCTCGACCGGTTCGATGAACTTTGGTGATATCGTCCGCGCACAGGATGGCTCGTTCGGGTTCTTCGGCTGGTACTGGCTGCCGCATTTCCCGATGGTGTTCCTGTTTTTCATCTCGGCATTGGCTGAAACCAACCGGCCACCCTTCGATCTGCCCGAGGCGGAATCGGAACTGGTTGCAGGCTATCAGGTCGAATACTCGGCCACGCCTTTCCTGCTTTTCATGGCCGGTGAATACATCGCCATCTTCCTGATGTGTGCTCTGACCACACTGCTGTTCTTTGGCGGCTGGCTGTCCCCGATCCCAGGCCTGCCTGACGGCGTATTGTGGATGGTTGCCAAGATGGCGTTCTTCTTCTTCATCTTCGCGATGGTCAAGGCGATCACACCCCGCTACCGCTATGACCAGTTGATGCGCCTGGGTTGGAAAGTGTTCTTGCCGTTCAGCCTCGTCTGGGTCGTCTTCGTGGCCTTCGCGGCGAAATTCGACTGGTTCTGGGGCGCGTTTGCCCGTTGGAGCGTAGGAGGCTGATATGACTCAAATCGACTACACCCGCGCCGCCAAATATTTCCTGCTGCAGGACTTCTGGGTCGGAATGAAATTGGGCTTGAAATACTTCTTCGCCCCAAAAGCCACCGTGAACTACCCGCATGAAAAGGGGCCCTTGTCCCCGCGGTTCCGGGGTGAACATGCCCTGCGCCGTTATCCGAACGGTGAGGAACGCTGCATCGCCTGCAAACTGTGCGAAGCGATCTGTCCTGCACAAGCCATCACCATCGATGCCGAGCCGCGCGAAGACGGAAGCCGCCGCACCACGCGCTATGACATCGACATGACCAAATGCATCTATTGCGGTTTCTGCCAGGAGGCATGTCCGGTTGATGCCATCGTCGAGGGCCCGAATTTCGAATTCGCCACCGAAACCCGGGAAGAGTTGTTCTACGACAAGCAGAAACTGCTGGATAACGGCGAACGCTGGGAAGCCGAAATTGCTCGCAATCTGGAAATGGACGCGCCGTACAGATGAGTGACAGTCCGACAAATCCGTTCGAGCTGATGATGAAGCAAGCTCAGGACATGGCCAAGGCGATGAACCCGGCGATGGAGAATTTCTCGCCCAAAGGGTTTGAGGCGTTGTGGCCGACCATGCCGAAAGAGGTCATGGAGATGATGTTCGGCAATACCGTCAACAAGGACGGGCTGGATGCCAAGACACGCCTGCTGCTTACGCTGGCCGGGCTGACCTGTCAGGGCGCTCAGGCAGACTCGGCGGTGCGTCAGACCGTGCGCCACGCGCTGGAAGCTGGCGCGAAGAAACAAGAGATCGTGGAAACGATCGGTCAGATGTCGGTCTTTGCCGGCATCCCGGCCATGACCCGTGCGCTGGATCTGGCGCAAGAGGTCATGGGTGATAACGAGGATGAGGATCAATGACCGTCTTTGCCTTCTATCTGTTTGCCATCAGCGCCATCACCGGCGGGCTGTTCACGGTGATCAGCCGCCAGCCGGTGCATTCGGTGCTGTGGCTGATCCTGTCCTTTCTGTCCTCGGCGGGCCTGTTCGTGCTGCTGGGGGCCGAGTTCGTGGCGATGCTGCTGATTATCGTTTACGTCGGCGCGGTCGCGGTTCTGTTCCTCTTCGTGGTGATGATGCTGGATGTGGACTTTGCCGAGCTGAAGGCCGAGATGGCGCGCTACATGCCGCTGGCGCTGTTGATCGGATTGGTGATCCTGATGCAGTTCGTCATGGCCATCGGAGCATGGGACAGCGCGCAGGGTGCCGCCGCCAATCTGGCGCAGCCGGTACCGAGCGACCGCCACAACACTGAGGCGCTCGGCGTCATTCTATACGATCAATACTTCCTTCTGTTCCAACTGGCGGGCCTGATCCTGCTGGTGGCCATGATCGGTGCCATTGTGCTGACACTGCGCCACCGTCAGGACATCAAGCGTCAGGACATCATCGGCCAGATGATGCGCGACCCGGCCAAAGCGATGGAGTTGAAGGACGTGAAACCGGGGCAGGGACTTTGAGACGATGATCGGACTTGAACACTATCTTACGGTCGCGGCGACGCTATTCGTCATCGGCATCTTCGGTCTCTTTCTGAACCGCAAAAACGTCATCATCCTGCTGATGAGCATCGAGTTGATGCTGCTGGCGGTGAATATCAACCTCGTTGCGTTCTCTAGTTTCCTCGGCGATCTGGTCGGGCAGGTCTTTACGCTGTTCGTGTTGACAGTTGCGGCGGCTGAGGCGGCGATTGGTCTTGCCATTCTGGTCTGCTTCTTCCGCAACCGTGGCACCATCGCGGTTGAAGACGTCAATATGATGAAGGGGTAAGAGAATATGGAAACCACCATCCTCTTTGCCCCGCTCGTGGGTGCGTTGATCTGCGGTTTTGGCTGGCGCTTCATTGGTGAGAAAGCCGCCATGTGGACCGCAACGGGCCTGCTGTTTCTGGCCTGCCTGCTCAGCTGGATCGTCTTCCTTTCATTTGATGGCCACACCCAGCAGATTGAGATCATGCGCTGGATCGAAAGTGGTTCGCTGTCGACAAGCTGGGCCATTCGTCTGGACCGTCTGACGGCGATCATGCTGATCGTGGTGACGACCGTTTCGGCGCTGGTTCACTTGTATTCGTTCGGCTACATGGATCACGACCCGCAATGGCGTGAAGGCGAAAGCTATAAGCCGCGTTTCTTTGCCTATCTGTCGTTCTTCACCTTCGCCATGCTGATGCTGGTGACGGCGGACAATCTGGTTCAGATGTTCTTTGGCTGGGAAGGCGTGGGTGTCGCCTCGTACCTGCTGATCGGGTTTTATTATCGCAAGCCCAGCGCCAATGCAGCGGCGATGAAAGCGTTCATCGTGAACCGAGTGGGCGATTTCGGCTTTGCGCTTGGGATCTTCGCGCTGTTCTTCCTGACCGACAGCATCAATTTCTCAGACATATTCGCATCGGCCCCGGCATTGGCGGAGGAAAAACTGAGCTTCCTCTGGGGTGAGTGGACCGCGATCGAGGTGATCTGTGTACTGCTGTTCATCGGCGCGATGGGTAAATCGGCGCAGTTGATACTACACACCTGGCTGCCGGATGCGATGGAAGGTCCGACCCCTGTGTCCGCGCTGATCCACGCTGCGACCATGGTTACCGCAGGTGTGTTCCTGGTCTGCCGTATGTCGCCGCTGATGGAGTTCGCACCGGGGGCCACCGGGTTCATAGCCTTCCTTGGCGCTTCGACTGCGTTTTTCGCAGCAACCGTGGGCTTAGTGCAGACCGATATCAAGCGGGTCATTGCGTATTCGACCTGTTCGCAATTGGGTTACATGTTTGTCGCCGCCGGCGTTGGCATGTACTCAGCCGCGATGTTCCATCTGCTGACGCACGCGTTCTTCAAGGCGCTGCTGTTCCTTGGTGCTGGTTCAGTGATCCATGCGATGCATCATGAGCAAGAGATGACCGAGTACGGCGGTCTGCGGAAGAAAATCCCCTATACGTTCTGGGCGATGATGATCGGCACGCTGGCCATTACCGGTGTGGGCATCCCGCTGACCACGTTTGGCTTCGCCGGGTTTCTGTCGAAGGATGCCATCATCGAAAGCGCCTTTGTAGGTGGCACAGGTTATGCCTTCTGGATGTTGGTGATCGCAGCGGTGTTCACCTCATTCTACAGCTGGCGTTTGATATTCCTAACCTTCTATGGCGAGCCGCGTGGCGACAAGCATACGCATGAGCACGCGCATGAAAGTCCGATGGTCATGCTGGTCCCGCTGGGGGTACTGTCTCTGGGCGCGGCGTTCTCGGGGATGCTGTGGTACAACCAGTTCTTCGGCTACACCGATAAAGTGGCCAAGTTCTACGGTATTCCGCTGGCGGAAGAGACTGGCGGTCATGGCGAAGTTGCCGCAGACGCATCTCATGGTGAGGCCAAGGCAGATGACGACCAAGGCGACGCGAAGGCTGATAAAGGCGAGGGTGGCTACAAGGCGGACAAAAAGCATGCCAGCTTTGGCGGTGAGCCAGGCGAAGGCGCGCTGTATATGGCACCTGACAACAATGTCCTGAACGATGCGCATGAGGCTCCGAAATGGGTCAAAGTATCGCCTTTTGTTGCTATGCTGCTGGGTTTTGTCGTCGCCTATTGGTTCTACATCGTGAACACGTCGCTGCCCGCTCGTCTGGCGGCGAACCAGCGGCCGCTGTACCTGTTTCTCAAGAATAAGTGGTACTTTGACGAGATCTACGACGCGATCTTTGTCAAACCTACCATTGCGCTGGGTCGGTTCCTGTGGAAACGCGGTGACGGCAACACGATTGATGGCTTCCTGAACGGGGTTTCGATGGGCGTCGTGCCCTTCTTTACCCGCCTCGCAGGCAAAGCTCAGACGGGTTACATCTTTACTTACGCCTTCTGGATGGTTTTGGGCATCGCCGCTCTTGTCACCTGGATGTCGATCGGCGGAGGCGCAAACTAATGGACAATATCCTATCTATTGTCACCTTCATCCCCGCCATCGCAGCAGGCATTCTGGCCCTGTTTCTGCATGGCGAGGACGTAGCCGCGCAGCGCAACGCCAAATGGGTTGCGCTGGTTGCCACAACCGTGACCTTTCTGGTCTCAATCGGCATCTATACCGGCTTTGATCCGTCCAACACCGGCTTCCAGATGGTGGAAGAGGGCGAGTGGCTGCTGGGCCTGAAGTACAAGATGGGTGTCGATGGGATCAGCGTTCTTTTCGTGCTGCTGACCACCTTCATCATGCCGCTGACCATTCTGGCCAGCTGGCAGGTCACGGACCGGGTCAAGGAATACATGATCGCATTCCTGCTGCTGGAAACGCTGATGCTGGGCGTGTTCATGGCGCTGGATCTCGTGCTGTTTTACCTGTTCTTCGAGGCGGGCCTGATCCCGATGTTCCTGATCATCGGTATCTGGGGTGGCAAGGACCGCATCTATGCGAGCTTCAAGTTCTTCCTATACACCTTCCTCGGCTCGGTGCTGATGCTGGTGGCGATGGTTGCGATGTATGCGGATGCGGGCACCACGGATATCGAGGCGCTGATGAGCCATCAGTTCTCGTCCGAAGGGTTCAGCGTACTGGGCATCTATATCGTCGGCGGCATGCAGACGCTGATGTTCCTGGCCTTCTTCGCGTCGTTCGCGGTGAAGATGCCGATGTGGCCGGTGCATACCTGGCTGCCGGATGCGCACGTTCAGGCGCCGACGGCAGGTTCGGTCGTGCTGGCGGCGATCCTGTTGAAGATGGGCGGCTATGGCTTCCTGCGCTTCAGCCTGCCGATGTTCCCGGTGGGGTCTGCGGTGATGACCGATGTGGTGCTGTGGATGTCGGCGATTGCTGTTGTCTACACCTCTCTGGTCGCGCTGGTGCAGGAGGATATGAAGAAGCTGATCGCCTATTCCTCGGTCGCGCATATGGGCTTTGTGACCATGGGTATCTTTGCAGCGAACCAGCAGGGCATTGATGGCGCGATCTTCCAGATGCTCAGTCATGGGTTCATTTCCGCAGCGCTCTTCCTGTGTGTTGGCGTGATCTATGACCGGATGCACACCCGCGATATCGAGGCGTATGGCGGTTTGGTCATCCGGATGCCGGCTTACGCTCTGGTCTTCATGCTGTTCACCATGGCCAATGTCGGCTTGCCTGGTACATCGGGCTTCATCGGGGAATTCCTGACCCTGATGGGCTCATTCCAGGTCAACACCTGGGTGACGGCTGTGGCTGCAACCGGTGTGATCTTCTCGGCGGGCTATGCGCTATGGCTCTATCGCCGGGTAGTCTTTGGAGATCTGATCAAGGAAAGCCTCAAGGCCATCACAGACATGAGCTCGCGCGAGCGGCTGATCTTCGCGCCGCTGATCGTGATGACCATTCTGCTTGGGGTTTATCCCTCGCTGGTGACCGATGTGATCGGGCAATCCACCGCAGCGCTAATCTCGAACTATGACACGGCTCTGGCCGCGGCTGAAGCCGCAACCCAGACAGCCGCTTCGCATTAAGGGGGCTTTGGAGACATGATCCAGGCTGATCTGACAATCATCCTGCCGGAAATTGTTCTGGCAATTTATGCGATGGCGGCGCTGATCGGGGCTGTCTACACCACCAAGGATGCTCTGGCTCCCATGCTGGTCTGGGCCACTTCAGGTCTGATGGCGGTGTTGGCAATCTGGATTGCGATGAATGGCGAAGGTACTAACGTGGCCTTCAACGGCATGTTTGTGGATGACGGCTTTGCTCGATTTGCAAAGGTTGCGATTCTGCTGTCTGCCGCTGCGGTATTGCTGATGAGCCAGGAATATATGGCGCGCCGCGATCTGCTGCGCTTTGAATATCCTCTGCTGGTCGCACTTGCGGCTGTAGGCATGATGATGATGGTTAGCGCAGGCGATCTGATGTCGCTTTATATGGGGCTTGAGCTGCAGTCGCTGTCACTTTACGTCGTCGCCGCCTTGCGGCGCGACAGTGCCAAATCCACCGAAGCCGGTCTGAAATACTTCGTGCTGGGCGCGTTGAGTTCTGGCTTGCTGCTCTATGGTGCGTCGCTGGTTTACGGCTTCACTGGCACCACGCTGTTTTCGGGCATCATCCAAACGGTGCATCATGGAGATGTCTCGATTGGCCTCCTGTTTGGCCTGGTGTTCATGATCTCGGGTCTGGCCTTCAAGGTCTCGGCCGTGCCGTTCCACATGTGGACGCCGGATGTGTATGAAGGGTCTCCGACCCCGATTACCGCGTTCTTCGCCACCGCTCCGAAAGTGGCTGCGATGGCCCTGTTCGCGCGCCTGATGCATGATGCCTTCGGAGGCGTGATCAAGGATTGGCAGCAAGTGATCGTGCTGCTTTCGGTCCTGTCGATGCTGCTGGGCGCGGTTGCGGCCATTGGGCAGCGTGACATCAAGCGGCTGATGGCGTTTTCGTCGATTGCCCATATGGGATATGCTCTGATCGGACTGGCCGCCGGGACCGAGATGGGCATCAAGGCAATGCTGATGTATCTGGCCATCTATGTGACGATGAATATCGGAACCTTCGCATTCATCCTGATGATGGAGCGTGATGGCAAACCGGTCACTGATATTGATGCGCTACGTCAGTTCTCGAAGCGCGATCCGGGCAAAGCTCTGGCGGTCCTGATCTTGATGTTCAGTCTGGCGGGCGTGCCACCGATGCTGGGCTTCTTCGCCAAGTTCGGCGTCTGGCAAGCGGGTATCGATGCCGACCTGTTCGGGCTGGTGATCGTCTCGGCCATCGCCTCGGTCATTGGTGCGTTCTACTATCTGCGGATCGTGTTCTACATGTATTTCGGGGCGGAGAATGAAGACCCGATCGAGATCCGCTCGACCCCGGTTTTGTGGGCAGCGCTGATGGGCTCTGCGGCTCTGATGTTGATTGGCGTATTTTATCAGTTCGGTGTGGAAGGGGCAGCTGCAGCTGCTGCGGCGACGCTTGTCAACTGATACTGCCGCGTTTCGAACAACCGAGGCTCGGTCTCGCGCGACCGGGCCTTTTTGACATGAGCGAATGGCCGCAGGGATATGGCCTGCATATACTGAAAGAAGTCGACAGTACTCTGAATGAGGCGGTGCGGCTTGCGCCAACAGCGACCGGTCCGGTCTGGATCATGGCACATCATCAGACCGCCGCGCGTGGTCGGCGCGGGCGAGCCTGGGCCAACCCCAAAGGTAATCTGGCAGCGACTTTGCTGATGCGCCCGCCGGGTGATCCGGAACAGGCGGCGCTTCGAAGTTTTGTCGCAGCGCTCGCCCTGTATGATGCCTGTGTGGCGGTAACAGGGCGCGCAGTAGGTTTGGCACTGAAATGGCCCAATGACGTGCTGCTCAACGGCGGAAAACTAGCGGGTATCCTGCTAGAAAGCACGGGGCAGGGCCGGGGCGTGTCACATCTGGCGATAGGGGTTGGGGTGAACCTGTCCGAGGCACCGGGCACTGATCGCGTCGAAGCCGGAGCGGTGCGACCGGTTTCTCTGCTCTCGGAAACCGGCGCGCTCACCACCCCCGAGGATTTTCTGACCGAACTGGCGGTAGCTTATGCGCATTATGAGACCCAGTTCATGACCTACGGGTTCGAACCGATCCGCACCGCCTGGCTATCCCGAGCAGCGCGGTTGGGCGAAGTCATAACCGCTCGTACAGCCACGTCCGAAACGGTTGGAACCTTCGAAACGGTAGACGTGGGTGGCAGCCTTGTCCTAAACACCGCCAAGGGCCGGGTCAGCATTCCGGCTGCGGATGTGTACTTCTGAAAGGGGCGCGGGATGCTTCTGGCGATTGATTGCGGCAATACCAACACCGTTTTCTCGATCTGGGATGGCGAAAAGTTTCTGTGCACCCTGCGCACCTCAACTCATCATGCCCGCACAGCGGATGCCTATTTCACCTGGTATTCAACCTTGGTGAAACACTACGGTATCGAAGCTGATATCTCGGATGTGATCATCGCCTCAACCGTGCCACGCGTGGTGTTCAACCTGCGGGTCTTTGCTGATCGCTTTTTTGGATGCCGGCCGATTGTTGTTGGCAAGCCAGATTGCCTGCTGCCGGTCAATCCGCGCGTGGACGAAGGCACCGTGCCCGGTCCGGACCGGTTGGCCAACGCGGCGGCGGCGTTCGACCGCCATGGCGGCAATGTGGTTGTGGTTGACTTTGGGACGGCCACGAATTTCGACGTGGTCGCAGCCGACGGCGCCTACGTCGGTGGTATCATCGCCCCTGGCGTGAACCTGAGCCTTGAGGCACTGCATCAGGGTGCAGCGGCGTTGCCGCATATCGACATCACGAGGCCCGAAAAAGTGATTGGAACAAACACGGTTGGCTGTATCCAGTCCGGCGTGTATTGGGGATATTCCGGCCTGATCGAAGGGCTGATCTCGCGCGTGAAAGCTGAATACGGAATGGCGATGAAAGTCGTCGGTACCGGGGGTCTGGCGCCTCTTTTTGATCAGGCTGACGTGGGTTTTGACGCTATCGAGGATGATCTGACGATGCACGGGTTGACCGTGATACATCGCTATAACAAGGAAAATGGCTCAACATGAGCAGTGAACGACTGATCTATCTGCCGCTGGGCGGTGCAGGCGAAATCGGCATGAATGCCTATGTCTATGGTTACGGTAAGCCGGGCCAAGAGCGGTTGATCCTTGTGGATCTTGGCGTTGCCTTCCCGGACATGGACACCTCGCCCGGCGTGGATCTGATCTTTGCAGACATCACCTGGCTGAAAGAGCGTGCCGATCAGCTGGAAGCAGTTTTTGTCACCCACGCGCACGAAGATCATGTCGGGGCGGTGGCCCACTGTTATGAGGCTTTGGGCGCGCCGGTCTACGCGCGCGCTTTTACCGCCAATATCGCGCGTCGCAAGATGGAAGAACGCGGCCACCCGACCGAGGCGGTGCAAACTGCGTCTCCATGGCCCGAACAGATCAAGGCTGGCCCGTTTACCGTTGGTTTCCTGCCGGTTTCGCATTCCATCCCTGAAAGTGCAGGGCTCGTTATCGACTCGCCTGCCGGACGCGTGGTGCATACGGGGGATTTCAAGCTCGATTCCAACCCGGTCGTGGGCGAACCATTCGATCCCGATCTGTGGGCCGAGGTGGCAAAGCCCGGCGTCAAAGCGTTGGTCTGTGACAGTACCAATGTGTTCTCAAGCCATCCCGGGCGTTCGGAATCCGAAGTCGGCCCCGAGATCACCCGTCTGGTTCAAGAGGCCAGCGGCATGGTCATCGCAACCACGTTTGCCTCGAACGTGGCACGCGTGAAAACGCTGGCAGAGGCGGGACAGAAAGCCGGCCGTTCGGTCGTTCTGCTGGGTCGCGCGATGCGGCGTATGATCGAGGCGGCGACCGAGACCGGCATCCTGACCGATTTTCCAAAAGTTATCAGCGCCGAAGAGGCCGTCGACGTGCCGCGCGCGAACCTGATGTTGATTGTGACTGGCAGCCAAGGCGAACGCCGCGCAGCCAGCGCCCAACTGGCGCGCGGTAAGTATCGCGGGCTAGAAGCGAAAGAGGGCGATCTGTTTCTGTTCTCGTCCAAGACTATTCCCGGCAATGAACGTGGCGTGATCCGCATCATGAACCAGCTCAGTGAGAAGGGCGTGGATGTGGTCGATGACAGCTCTGGTCTGTATCACGTCTCGGGTCACGCCAACCGGCCTGATCTTGAGAAGGTTCACGCTCTGATCGATCCGCAGATGGTCATCCCGATGCATGGCGAACACCGCCACTTGCGTGAGCATGCCAAACTGGCCGAAACGGGTGGTCGCACTGGGATTCTCGCTGTTAACGGCACTATGCTGGATCTGACTGGGAATGCGCCCAAAGTGGCGGATTATATCGAGACTGGCCGGACCTATCTGGATGGTACAGTCAAAATCGGCGCCTTGGACGGCGTGGTGCGCGACCGGATTCGGATGGCGCTGAACGGCCATATCATCATCACCGTGATATTGGACGAAGAAGACGAACCGCTGGGTGAGCCGTGGTGCGATACGATGGGCCTGCCCGAAACGGGATCATCCCGCGCGGGGCTGATTGAGGTGCTGGAAGAGGACCTGAACCAGTTCCTGATGCGTGCGGGCGCAAAGACGCTGCGTGATGACGACAAACTGGAAGAAGGGTTGCGCCGGATCGCACGTCAGACCGCGCAGGCCGAGATCGGCAAGAAACCCGAGGTAACAGTGGTTGTTAGCCGAATGCGTTAATCTGCATAGGGCATCGGATAGCCCCGAAGCTGCAGGAAAAGGCTGGCCTCTTCGTTGTTGAGAAAGAAGGGAACGGTTTCAGGCGGGTTCTGGTCCTCTGCACGGGCGGCGACTTCGGCCAGAACAACTTCGGTGATGAAGGGCAGGTCGTACTCCCGCGCTTGGCTGATCTTGACCCATTGCAAATGCGATAGCTCGTCCGAGGCATGGGTGAAGTCGTCAAGATCCCCCTGAATCGCGTCCGCATCGACCAGAAAGAACCTGGCGTCGAACCGGCGGGGTCGTCCCGGTGGTGTGACTGCGCGAAAGACAAATTGCAGTGCTTCTGCAGACGGCAGGTAGCCCATCGCCGCAAAGCTTTGCCAATCGGCCGGGATCGCGCCTTGCCAATCCCCTTGTTGCCCCAGAATAAGCCCGGTTTCTTCCCACAACTCTCGGATCGCCGCGACAGCCAGAGAGGTCTGCAAGTTTGGCGCTGATTGTTGTGACAGGCGATCGGTGCATAGATCGGGCAATGGCGTGCTGAGCGAGATGCCCGCATCGGAAGCATCAACCGCGCCGCCCGGGAACACGAATTTGTTCGGCATGAACGCAGCCTTGGCACCGCGTTGGCCCATCAGGATCGACGGGTCTGTGAACCGATCACGCAATACGATTACGGTAGCAGCATCCCGGATTGCGGTTTTATCCGCCGTCATCCGGCCTTGCCAAACCCGTGCATCCGCCGCGCCCATTGATAGGCGACCACGGCCCCTTTGAGACGGGGCAGAAGGAACAGGGACAGCGCGACGCATCCGATCGAGAATGCAATCGCCATGGTCCATGGATCGGGACGCCACTGCACGTAAGAGACATGAAGGGCGGGTGCCAGAAGGTGCCCCACCAGCAGGATCGTCAGGTAGGCCGGGCCGTCATCAGCGCGATGATGGAACAATTCCTGCCCGCATTCCGAACAGGTGTCATTCACCTTGAGATAGCTGTGCAACAGCGCACCCTCACCGCAATTCGGGCATTTGCACCGGAACCCTCGGATCAATGCGGGTTTTGTTGGGCGGTCTTCTTCGAGCGAACTGTCAATAGTTTGGTCAATCATATGTATCTCGCGCATCTTTCCTGGAGGCATATAGGCAGGATCAAACCCAACGGAAAAGGGGGGTGCGTCGCTTTGTGGCGCTGCTGCTTAGCGTATCATTTTCTATTGGCGTTTCAAATAAAGCAAAAAAAGTTGTGCCGGAAGCGACGGAAACCCGCCCAAGCCGCGTTTGAATAGGTATCAACAGCGGCAAATGGCCGCCAAATTCAGGGAACTATGTAATGAAAACCAAAAGCTTCATTTCGGCAATCGTCGTAGCTGCAGTTACTGTGACCGGCACTTCCGCTTTGGCCAAGGGCCCGCGTGCGACATTTCAGGAACTGGATGCCGACGGGGACGGGCAGGTGACTCAGGCCGAGATCGAGACACATCGCAACCAGAAATACACCGCTGCCGATACAGATGGCGACGGCCAACTGAGCGTCGAAGAAATGCAGGCTGCGGCGCAGACCAAGGCCAACGAGCGTGTCACCAAGATGTTCGAAAAGCACGACGCAAATGCGGATGGTTTCCTTAGCGAAGATGAATTGCCGAAACCGCGCCGCGCCTCCAAGATGTTCGAGCGCATCGATGCCGACGGCAACGGTTCGATCTCAGAGCAGGAATACGCGGATGCAAAAGACAAAATGGGCCGGAAACACAAGCGGCATCAGAAGTCGGACACCGACAACAACTGATACGGGATGGAGGATCTGACCTCTTATCCCGACATCGAGCATGGCGGAACACCTGCCATGCCCGAGCCCAGCGACGAAGAGTTGCTGGGCCGGTTTTCTGATGGCGATGCTACGGCGGCCCGCCTGCTGACCGGGCGGTTGGGGCCGCGAAGTTATTCCGTGGCTTTGCGAATGCTGGGAAACCCAGCCGAAGCAGAGGACGTGACGCAAGAAGCGATGATGCGCCTTTGGAAGATGGCACCTGACTGGGTGCCGGGGCAGGCGCAGTTATCGACCTGGCTCTATCGCGTAACACTGAATCTATGTGTGGACTTGCGCCGGAAAAAGCGGCCTCAAGCGTTGGACAATGTGGCCGAACCCGAAGATGAGACTGCCAGTGTGGTCGACCAGATGCAGGAGAGTGCCCGCAAGGACGCGTTGCAGGCTGCATTGGAGCATTTGCCGGACCGGCAGCGGCAGGCTGTGGTTCTGCGGCACATCGAAGAATTGTCCAATCCCGAAATCGCGGGGATCATGGATATTTCGGTCGAGGCGGTTGAAAGCCTGACCGCGCGTGGCAAACGATCTCTTACCGCGATACTGGCGGGGCGTCGGGATGAACTGGGGTACGAACATGGCTGATCAAGATAACGAACTCGACCATCTGTTTGCACAGGCGCGTGCGGCGCGGGATGTGCTTCCCGACGATCTGGCTGTTCGCATCGAAACGGATGCCGAAGCCATACGTCTGGCCCGAACCGCACGACCGCAGCGGCGGACATGGCGGCAAAAGATAGGCGTTATCGGGGGGTGGCAAGGGTTGAGCGGTCTTGTGGCCGCAAGCGCAGCTGGCGTCTGGATCGGGTTCTCCGCTCCGGCCTTCTTGCCGGACCCTGTTGACTACTTCATCTCACAAGAGACGACCTATCTGATGGCCGATCTGAATTTAGACGAAAACTATCTGGAGGACGCAGAATGAGCGATCATCCCGCACCCAAACGCAAATGGATGCCGATATTGCTGGTTGTCTCTCTTGCTTTGAATCTGCTGATTGTCGGAGTCATTTTGGGTGCGGCATTGCGCTTTAAAGGAAGCGCTCATGCCGATGCGCCTCCGGGATTTGGCCCGGCGCTGTATTATGCGCTGCCAAAGTCGGATCGAAAGGCTCTGAGGGGTGAGTTGTCGGACCTGCGCGGAAAAGGATCACATCGGCGCAAGCAGGATTTTACTGCTCTCAGTCAAGTGCTCAGGGCCGTGCCCTTCGATCCCGCAGCGGTTGCGAGTCTTTTGGCACAGCAGTCGAAGGCAACTGCTGATCTGCAGACTGCGCTTCATCAGCAATGGCTGGCCCAGATCTCGGCCATGAATGATGACCAACGTGCCGCTTACGCGGACCGGCTGGAGGACGTGGTTAAACGCGGCCCGCGCAAACAAAAAAAACGGGACTGACTAGTCATGCTGCGCTTTGCCGAATCTGTACCTGGTTGCGGCCCGCTTTTTTGGCGGCATAAAGTGCTTTGTCCGCCGAGCTGATCAATCGACCAACCGGGTCTGTTTCGCCTGGATGAGAGAGTTCGGGCGGGGTACATAATTTCACCCCCACGCTGATCGTTACGGGTACTGGGGCCGGACGATCCGGCAGCTGAAAAGGTTTTTCGCAAATTGTTTCACAAATCTGTTTCGCTTGCTTCAGCGCTTGGTTGGTTGAGGTATTCGGTAGCCCGATCATGAACTCTTCGCCGCCGATACGCGCGACAAAACCGGTTTTTCCTATCACGACTCGCAGCCTTTTCGCGGTTTCGGTCAGAACCAAATCCCCCGCGGCGTGACCGTAACGGTCATTGATTGCCTTGAAGTGGTCCAGATCGGCCAGCATCACGGCGAATCCGTTTTCCGTTTCTGGGGCCTGATGCGCGATCTGGTCCAGCGCGCGCATCGCATAGCGGCGATTGAACAGTCCGGTCAGCGGATCGATCAGGGATTCGGCCAAATCCCTGCGCAATGTCGCTCGCAATCTGTCGTCTCGGGTCTTGCGGGCGATCAAAGTTTCAAGCCGCAAGCATATCTCATCTGTCTGAAACCCGCCCATGCAGACCGCATCAGCACCTCGGTCCAGCGCCTCGGCCGCAAGTGCGGGATTATCATCCGGCAACACACCGATCAGCACCGTATTTCGTGTCGCACCGCGCGACCGAAGATCTGCCAGTAGGTTCCGCCCCGAGCTATTCGGTGCAAGCTCAACAATAATCGCGTCCGGGATCGTTCCGGACAGGATGCCTTTGAGATCAGGCAGAGTATGGCCGGTCACACGATGCCGGGTTTGATGGGTCAGAGCATTACTCCACAACGCGCTGGTTCGAACTGTTTGCGTCAGGATCGCGATCTCTGCCGTCGATGGCGGGGCGATCAGCACCTGTGGCGCCTCGCCAAAGCCAATGGTTTGGGCCGAACCTTCGATGTTTAATTCCTGCCGTTCGGCGCGCGTACGTAACAAGCTGCGCACGCGGGCCAATAGAAGTGTATCCTTGAACGGATAGCCAAGCACATCATCCAGCCCGTCCGACAGTGCCTTCAAACGCGCTGCTTTGTCGTTTTGCGGTGCAATCGCAACAATCGGCACATCGATCAGAGCAGGATCTGCCGCCATCACTTTCTTAACATCCGCAGCGCTTCCGTCGGGCAGAGTTTGCGCTGTAAGAACCAGATCAGGCCGTGTCCGCCGCAGCAATGCACCAAGCCCGGCCAGTTTCTCACCCTGCACGACATGGTACCAGGCGGCCGTCAACTGAACCTTGAGCATTATGCGATTGGTCGAAACACCGTCGAGGACGAGTATGGTGCCTTGTACAGACATAGCCATTCACCGTTTGATTGCATGCGTTGCTAAAGTGTTTATGAGTCTGGTTAACAAACCCTTTCCAACACAGTGTCCGAGGCCAGTTTATGCCGATCTCCGCCAATTCCGCTGAAACTCTGGCCCTGAATGTGCTGGGCTGGCTGGTGGGAAATGATGAGTTGCTGCCCGTTTTCCTTGGGGCGACAGGTGCCTCGGAACAAGATTTGCGCGACCGTGCGGGTGAGGCTGAATTTCTTGGGTCTGTGTTGGACTTTCTGCTGCTTGACGATTCATGGGTGATCGCTTTTTGTGACGCCAATTCCGTGCCCTACGAAGAGCCGGGTCAAGCCCGTGCCGCGTTGTCCGGAATTTCGGATATGCACTGGACCTAACCCAAAGGAAATTTGTTTCATGGCAATCGACGCCCTGGTGTTCGACAAGGACGGTACTCTTTTTGATTTTGCAGCCACTTGGGGTGCGTTCGGGCGTATCGCGATGCTGCAGCTCTCTGATGGAGATGTGCAGCGCGCGACCGAGTTGGGGAAGGCCATCGGATTTGATTTTGAACAAGAGAGCTACGACCCGAATAGCGTAGTCATCGCCGGAACGGTCGATGAAGTTGCTGCAGCTCTGACACCGCATTTGCCTGAGGTAACTCTGGGGCATCTGATCGAAACACTCAACCGGGCGTCAGCGAACGCAGAGCAGATCCAAGCCGTTCCCTTGGCACCATTCCTTGCCGAGCTGCGGCGCGCCGGGCTGAAACTGGGCGTTGCGACGAACGATGCTGAAATGCCGGCCCTGCAGCACCTGCAGTCCGTTGGTGTGCGAGACCATTTTGATTTTGTAGCCGGATATGACAGCGGACATGGTTACAAGCCAGGTCCGGGGCAGCTATTGGCCTTTGCTCAGCATGTCGAGGTCGCGCCATCTCGTGTTGCGATGGTTGGTGACAGTCTTCACGATCTAGAGGCGGGACGCGCCGCGGGGATGGTCACCATCGGGGTTCTGACCGGCATGGCGACGGCCAAAACACTCGAACCGCTGGCGGATGTCGTCTTGCCCAACATCGGGCACATTCCCGGCTGGTTGTCGAAAACCGAATAACCTCGGTTCCAAATCGCCGGGTTGGATAATAAAACCGACAACTCTTGTCGCAGACAGAACGGCGATACTGAATCTTCGGGGCTTTCATAGGAGTGAAAGCGCGGAGGATGGTGATGGCTGAGAGCAAGACACGCAAACGTCGCGGTGGTGGACGCGCGGGCGCAGCCGCGAGGCGCGGCGCGGCGGTGATCGAGCAGATGCCCTGGAACCCGCCCACAAACATCGACAAGCCAATCGAGCCGTTGGGACCCGAGGGGATCGAAGCGGTTCACGAAGGTGCCATGCGGATTCTCGAAGAGATCGGCATCGAGTTCTACAATCAAGAAGCCATCGGGATCCTGCGCAAGGCGGGCTGTACAATTTCCGGCGACAACGTCCGTATGGACCGGGATTTCGTGATGGAAATGGTGGGCAAGGCGCCCAGCAAATTTACCATCACGCCGCGCAACCCGGAGCATCAGATCGAGATTGGTGGCAGGACCATTCTGTTCGGCAATGTTTCATCCCCACCAAATTATTGGGACATGGAAATCGGAAAAAAAGTGCCCGGCACCCGGCGGATGTGTCAGCACCTGCTGAAGCTGACGCAATACTTCAACTGTATCCACTTTGCAGGTGGATATCCGGTTGAGCCGGTCGATATCCACGCCAGCATACGGCACCTTGATGTGCTTTATGACAAGCTGACCCTGACCGACAAGGCAATGCATGCCTATTCGCTGGGGAAAGAGCGCGTCGAAGACGTGATGGAGATGGTGCGTATCGCGGGTGGCCTGAGCCACGAGGAATTCGAGGCCACGCCCCGCATGTACACTAACATCAACTCGACCTCACCGTTGAAACACGACCATCCAATGATCGATGGCTGCCTGCGGCTTGCGCGGCGTGGGCAGGCAATTGTCGTGACGCCTTTCACTCTGGCCGGGGCGATGGCCCCTGTGACGATGGCTGGCGCAGTGGCACAATCGCTTGCCGAAGCGCTGTGCGCGATTGCGTTGTTTCAGTACGTTCGCCCGGGTATTCCATGCGTGATCGGGACCTTTACTTCGAATGTCGATATGAAATCCGGTGCGCCTGCATTCGGGACACCGGAATACATGCGCTCGACCCAGATGACTGGGCAGATGGCACGGTATTATGGCTTGCCTATGCGGTCCTCGGGCGTTTGCGCGGCAAATGTGCCCGATGGGCAGTCGGTTTGGGAAACCTCGAATTCCCTTTGGGCGGCGGTGCAGTCAGGCACCAACATGGTATATCATGCGGCAGGCTGGCTTGAAGGAGGCCTTATCGCAAGCCCCGAGAAATTCATCATGGATTGCGAAATCCTGCAGCAGATTCAGCGGTATATGCAGCCGGAACTGACAGCAACGGGCCCGGATGACATCGCCCTTGAAGCGATCCGGTCTGTTGGAAACGACGGGCATTTCTTTGGCATCCAACATACGCAAGATCGCTATACCACCGCATTTTATCAGCCGTTCCTGAGTGACTGGAAAAACTTCGAAGCCTGGGAAGCAGCTGGTGGTATCTGGACTGCGGAACGTGCCCATCGGATGTTCAAGGAGATCGTGAACAATTTCGAAGCCCCGAAGATGGATGAGGCGATCCGCGAGGAGCTGGCCGAGTTTGTTGAGCGCCGCAAGGCCGAAGGCGGTGCGCCGACCGATTTCTGATCGCTGCCCAATCCGCCCCTCAGTTTGGGATTAGATCGGATTCTCATAATCCCGTATCGGATTTTGGGTTTTTGTTAAGTTTTCTGCGATCACTTGAGAGTGTCTTTCAATCTGAGGCGACTCATGCACGGGCTGATCAACAGGGCGATCCAATCCTTTGTCTGCGCCACCTACGGGCGTCAATGCTGGTTGCGCGCGACTCATACGGCCGGGCTGGGATTTGACGAGTTCGAGGCGATGTTGATCTATGACGCGGAGATATCGACCCGAGTGCTCGACGCTTTGTGCGCTGACTTGAACCGCCCAAAATCCGAATTTCTTGAGGATTTGGGCACTTATCTGGTCTCACACTCGAACATGGAAGATCTACGCAGGCTATTGCGTTTTGGCGGGGTCACCTATTTGGAGTTTCTGCATTCGCTTGATGATCTGTCGGATCGCGTCCGCCTCGCTGTGTCCGATCTGAGATTGCCGGATTTGGAACTGCAGGAACACTCGCCCGGGGAATATCACCTGCACTGTACTCCTGATTTGCCGGGGTATTCCAGCGTCATGACAGGTGTACTACGAGCCATGGCGGATGACTATGGGGCGTTGGTGATCCTGTCCAATGAAGGGTGCCAAAACGGGGCTGAGTTGATTTCAATCACATTGATCGAAAGCGCGTTTGCCGAAGGGCGTCACTTTGATCTTGGGGCACGTAAATCATGATCAAGACCGCAGATCTTGGACAGTTGCTGGACACCTTATGTCCGATGTTCGTCCTTGTAGATGACATGGGGCGGATCGGGCAGGTTGGACCAACTCTGCAGAAGCTACGTCCGGATCGGCCTATGGTCGGCCGAAGCTTTCTGGATGTCTTTGAACTGGTGCGCCCTCGCTCAATCACGACAGTAGCTGCGCTGATGATGGTGCCGGACCGAAAGCTACACCTCAGGTTGCAAGACCGGCCGCAGACTGCGTTCAAAGGTCTGATTGCGCCGTTTCCTGGCGGAAGCGGGGCGGTCATCAACCTGTCGTTTGGAATTTCGATACTGGATGCGGTACGCGACTATTCTCTGACCAGCACCGATTTCCCGGGCACTGATCTGGCCATAGAATTGTTGTATCTGGTCGAGGCAAATTCTGCCGCGATGGAAGCGTCACGCTCACTGAACTTGCGTCTGCAAGGTGCGATGCTGGCGGCAGAAGAACAAGCCTATACGGACACGTTGACCGGGCTGAAAAATCGACGTGCGATGGATCATATTCTGGGGCATTTGATTTCGTCGAAATCGAGTTTTGCAATGATGCATCTGGATCTGGATTTCTTCAAATCGGTCAATGATCGATTGGGGCATGCTGCAGGGGACTATGTTCTGCAGCAAGCCGCAAAGATCATGCTGGACGTCACACGCAGCGACGACACGGTTGCCCGAGTCGGGGGTGATGAGTTTGTCTTGATTTTTAAGGGCATGAACGATCGTACAAAGCTTGATGGTATAGCAGGGCGCCTGATTTCACGCCTGTGCAAGCCTATGCAGTTTGATGGGGCAACCTGCCGGATATCGGCGAGCATTGGCACGGCACTCTCAACACAATTTGAGGTGCCCAAGGCCGAGGATATTCTGCATGCCGCCGATCTGGCCCTATACGCCGCGAAACGAAGCGGGCGATCCTGCCACCGTTTCTATTGCGAGCTATCGGATGCGCAGCAATCCGGTTGACTGCAGGTGGCCCCCCATTGCTTCGCTACTGTGTATCCAACACCGCCGCGATGTGTCGTTTGACCTGAGGAAGCTCTGAAATCACGGGCATTACGTGTCCGTGAAAGCTGGCGCGGGCAAGTTCCTCGGGCACATCTTCCAAAACATGGCCTCCGGTGCAGGCAAAAAACGGCAGGCACAGCGCCTTGCCACCGCACCCGGTGGCGGCGTCCGCAATTGATGGGGTTTGCTCAACGAACCCGGTGCGAATGCTATTGAACGCGGTAAGCCGACCCAGATTCTCGGCGAAACCCTTTGCGACAATGGCCGGATTGGCGCTGCGGCCCGAGCCATGTGCAGCGATCACAAGATCTGTGTCCGCCGCGCTCCAAACCCTGTTCGTCAGTTCCTGATGTATGGCCGCTGTAATCAGGGAAGGCAGTTCGGGATCGATACCCATGGGGTCCAGAATCGTGACAGAACGCTGGCCAACCCGCTTAGGCAGAGCGCTGGTGACAAACCAGCCGCGCGCCATGAATAAGGGGTAGATAACCGTGTCGCTGGTCAATCCATCAAGGCAATTTTCCAACGCCTGCGGGGCTGCCAATGTGGCCGACGATACCGAAACCCGTTGACATAACTCATCTACCTCTCGCGCAAAGGCTGCTAGCGCAGCTTCTGCAGGTGCAGGGTCCGAGGGTTGGCCATGGGCGACGATAACGGCGTGTGTCATGCAGGGCTCCGGATAGGTTCTGCGATAGATGTATTGCTGGTGGGCAGAGTCAATGCGGTGTTGGCAATTTCGTCATCCCAGTAGAGTCAGCCACAACCAGACCGTCAATATTGACGCGGTCGTTCCGATCAGAACCGACGACGCGGCCACACGTTTGGCATGTCCGTACATGTTTGCGAAGATGTAGCTATTGATCCCCGGCGCCATCGCTGCGGTAAGAACGCCCGAGCGGAACAGGTCTTGCGGCAACGCCAGAGATGACCCGAAGAACCAAACCAGGCTCGGGTGCAGCATCAATGAGATACAGCAGACGAAAATAATGGTACGCAGATCGCCCTCGGGTCGGTACTTAACCAGCACGCCCCCCAGCGCGAACAGGGCACCGGGCAAGGCCGCGCGGGTGATCAGGTTCAAGGCTTCGTCCACAACTCCGGGTATGGCCAGTCCAGTGAGGTTTACGACAAACCCCAACGAGATCCCAAGAATGAGTGCATTCTTGAACATGGCCGACAGCACGGATTTCAACATCCGCACTCCGCCGTTGCCGCGGTTTCGAAGCACCTCCATCACCGTGATGCCGAGGCAATAGCAAAAGGGTGAGTGGAACGCGATGATTGTGAAGTTGCCAACTAGATTTTCGACCCCATAGGCGCGCTCGGTAATAGGCAACCCCAAGAGGACCGAGTTTGAAAACAGACAGCAAAATCCAATAGCAACCGAATCCTCCCACGCTCGTCCGAAGATCAGGCGCGCACCGATCATACCAGCGACAAAACACAGACCAGCTGCTGAATAGAAACTGACCAAAAGCCGAGGATCGAAGCTGGTGCCGAGATCGAGATTGGCAATGGCGAGAAACAGTAGGCAGGGAATGGCAAAGTTCTGCGTGAAACTCATTAACCCATCGATATGGGTTTCGCGAAAATAGCCGAACCTCGTCGCCGTGTATCCGGCACCGATGACCAGAAACACCGGCAGGATGACATCAATCAGGCTTTGTAACATGGCGGCGCCATACCGGGTATCGTAAGCGCGTGCAGCAGCATGCCTTACAGGGCGTGCCGGATCACCATGCCATCATAGGCAGGCGTGATATGATCCGGTGTTTCCGCATCGACCGTCGCATAATCCAGATCGATATGCATGTTGGTCAAAACGGCGCGTTTTGGTTTCAATTGGTCGATCCACTCCAGCGTCTTTTCCAGATGGGCATGTGTCGGATGCGGGGAACGACGCAGAGCGTCAATAATCAGGCAGTCCAGATTCGCTAGTTCAGTCATGCTCTCATCATAAAGCTCTGCTACATCAGGCAGATAGACGATGTTTCCCATTCTGAAGCCAAGCGCATCAATCGATCCGTGGTTCACGCGAAGTGGCCGAAGCGAGATCGTGCCGCCTGGGCCGGGAATTTCGAACGGCCCATTGATTGTCTTGAGGTCGAGTATGGGCGGATAGGGCGATCCCTCGGGCTGAACGAAGGCATAGCCAAACCGGCTGAGCAGATCGTTCTGCGTGTCACCATCGGCCCAGACGGGGACGCGGGTTTTCATATTGAAAACGATCATCCGCAGATCGTCGATCCCATTCATGTGGTCCGCGTGGGAATGCGTATAGACGACACCATCCAATCGCCCAGTCCCGGTGTCCAGCAATTGGCTACGCATATCCGGTGAGGTGTCGATCAGAACCGACGTAGTCCCGTCCGGCCCGTCCCGTTCGACCAGTAACGAGCATCGCCGCCGCTGGTTTTTCGGGTTTTCCGGATCACAATCGCCCCAATGCCCCCCGAGACGGGGGACGCCACCGGATGACCCGCAGCCCAGAATTGTCAGGCGCAGCTCGCTCATGCAGCCGCCTTGTATGTGGCGGCTTTGGTGAAGAGCCGGTCAAAATTGGCCTGCGTTTGTGCGGCGAAATCTGCGTAATCCAATCCGAAGACCTCAGCCCCTTTACGGGCGGTGTGTGCCGTATAGGCGGGCTCATTCCGTTTACCGCGATATGGTGGGGGGGCAAGATAGGGCGCATCGGTTTCGACCAGAATTCGGTCAACAGGTGCCGAAGCGAAGATATCGCGCAGTTCCTGGCTTCTTGGGAAGGCCGCAATGCCGGACATGGACAGGTAAAAGCCCAGATCAAGCGCGGCCCGGGCCAGTTCTGCCGACGAAGAAAAGCAATGCATGACACAGGAATAGGGGGTATTAAGATGCTCTTCGGTCAGAATGCGGGCCATGTCGTCATCAGCAGCGCGCGCGTGGATGATCAGAGGCAGGCCGGTGCGCTGGGCGGCCTCGATATGGATGCGCAGCGATTGTTTCTGAACATCTGCCGACTCGGCCGTGTAGTGATAATCAAGCCCGCTTTCCCCAATGCCCACGAACTTGGGATGCTTAGCCAATGCGACCAGCTCATCGACCGAGGCCATCGGCTCATCAGCGGCGCTCATCGGGTGGGTGCCTGCAGCGTAGAAGACTGGGGAGTGAGCCTCGGCGATGGCGCGCACAGCGGGTTCGTTGCGCAGCCGGGTGCAGATGGTCACCATGCGGGTCACGCCAGCCTCGGCAGCGCGGGCGACGATATCATCCAACTGACCGTCGAAATCAGGGAAATCCAGATGGCAGTGGCTGTCGGTAATTTCGGGGGTGAGGCTCATCAGCTGTGACCGGCGGTTTCCTGTATCTTGAACACCGTATCTAGGACAAGCGAGGCAGGGTCAAGGTTCACCGCCTGCCCATGCCGCGCGCGCGCCGTGATGAGCGCGGCGACTTCCGCCCATTGGCGGGCCTTGTGCTGCGAGTTAGAGAGGCGCGACAGAGTTTCAGCCTCATTCGGGGCGGCCTCGGGTATGGAGGCGGCACCTTTTGCACCTGTCAGCGCCAAACGCGAGAGCGCAACGTCGATCAGTGAAAGCAGCAGGTCAAACCGTTCGGCAGCCCCCCGCTGAGCTGCCGCTTCTGCCAGTTTCAGGGCGCGCTGGCGGTCGAGCCGGGGAAGGGAGCCCAGAATTGCAATCAGCTCGGCATAAAGCTCTAGCCCGCCGAGATTGATCAAGCGGACGGCATCACCCACTGAACCGGCGGCGAGGGCTGCCAGATGCTCGGCCCGACTAGGGATTTCTGTGCCGGTCTGCGCTAGCGCGGCCTGCATGTCATCTGCGCCAAGAGGTGAAAGCCGCAGCGTGCGGCAACGCGAACGGATGGTCGGCAGCAGGCGCGAAGGTTGGTGTGAAACCAGCAGCAGCGTCGTGCGCGCTGGGGGTTCTTCGAGCATTTTCAGCAGCGCATTGGCGGCGCTGACATTCATTTCATCCGCTGAATCGACGATAACAACCCGGCGACCACCATCGGCAGAGGACAGGCCGAAGAACTTGCCCAGTTTGCGGATGTCATCGACAACAATTTCGTTGCGCAACCGTCCCTGATCGTTGACGGACCGGGTGATTGCGGCAAGGCCGGGCTCGGCCCCCGCCTGGATACGGTGTGCGACAGGGTGGCCCGGGTCGATGTCCAACGTCTCAGGCGCAGGAGGGGCACCAAACAACCCGCCTTCATCTGCCGGAGGTGTGGCCAACAAAAACTGTGCAATGCGCCAGGCAAGGGTAGCCTTGCCCACGCCGCGCGGCCCCGTTAGCAACCAGCCGTGGTGCAGCCGGTCCGAGTTATACGCGGTTAAAAACGCCTCTTGGGCCGCATCCTGTCCGAACAGCTTGAGAGTTTCGCGCGGATGCGGGGCACCAGGGGCCTGATCCGGTGTTTGGATATCGTCGCTCATGTCAGCTCAATTGCAGGGACGCCATGACAATATCTGTCACATCCCGCGCAACGCTGTCCATGTCCCGATTGCCGTCGACCACGTGGAAACGGTCAGAGAATTCTTGGGCCAGACCCAGAAAACCTGCCCGCATCTGTTGTTGAAGATCCAAACCGAAATCTTCGAATCGTTCTTCGGTGCCCTGACGACCTTTGGCGCGCAACAGACCGGTTTCCGGGTCCATATCGATCAGCAAGGTCATATCTGGCTCTCGCCGGATCATCAAGCTGTGCAACTGATCCACCAAACCCCGCAGATCGCCGCGCGACAGACCTTGATACATCCGGGTACTGTCGGCAAAGCGATCGCAGATCACAACCTTGCCCTCTGCCAACGCGGGTTCAATCGTGCGCTCAAGATGATCGCGCCGGGCAGCGGTGAACAGCAGGATCTCGGTCTCGGCCGACCAGCGGTCCGGATCACCCTGCAGCACAAGGCTGCGAATTTCTTCTGCCCCGTCCGATCCGCCGGGCTCGCGCGTCAGAACGACGTCGCGGCCTTGATGCCGCAAGTGCTCGGCCAGCAGGCGCGCCTGCGTGGACTTGCCTGATCCGTCAATGCCTTCGAAGGTCAGAAACGTTCCGCGCGCTGTCACATTTGCTCCAGCGGGGTGTTGATCACTTCTTTCAGAACGATGCCACCCACGGTCAACATACGCACGACAAACCCGCCCAAGGGAACATCCTTTTCCGCCACCAGCGGGCGGCGGATTTCGGGCAATCCTTCGGGTTGGATCACCAGCTCGGCCAATTGCTGGCCTTTGCTGACCGGTGCGTTGATAGGGCCGTCATAGACAACCTCGGCCTTGATGTCCTTGTCGCCCAAAACGGGGAACAGCAGGGTCAGATCACCCTCGGGCACCAATCCCACAGTCTTTTCCGCCCCCATCCAAAGCTTGGCCTGGGCTACCGGTTCTTCTGATTTGGCAACTGTCCTCTCGACAAAATTTCGAAACGACCAGTTAACCACGGCCTCAGCCTCCTCTGCGCGCTTGGCGGTGCTGTCGAGCCCTGAAAGAACAAAGACAACCCGTCGGTCGCCTTGTTTGGCAGAACCGACCAAACCATATCCTGCCTCTTGAGTATGGCCCGTCTTGAGGCCATCGGCCCCGATATCCAGCTTCAGCAGCGGATTGCGGTTCCGCGCGTTCGAGGGCGCTCGGCCATCGAATTCGAACTCTTCTTCGGCAAACAGGGGATAGTACTCGGGGAAATCGGTGATCAGCCGGTCGGCCAGAACTGCCAGATCGTGCACTGACATCATGTGCCCAGCAGCAGGCCAGCCGTTGGAATTGGCAAAGTTCGAGTTGTTCATGCCCATCTGCTGCGCCCGCTGAGTCATGAAACGGGCGAATCCGGCTTCGCTTCCGTCGGGGCTGAGCGCTTCGGCGATCACGACACAGGCGTCATTGCCCGAAAGCACGATGATCCCGCGCAAAAGATCCTCGACCCGGACACGATCCTGCGTGTTCAGGAACATGGTCGAGCCGCCATAGCTCATCGCATGCTCCGAGACGGGCAAAGTTTCGTCCAGCGTCAAACGGCCATCGCGCAAGGCTTCAAACGCCACATAAAGCGTCATGAGTTTCGACATGGACGCTGGAGGCAGAGGCTGATCGGCGTCTTTAGACAACAGCACAGTGCCGGTTTTCTGGTCCATCACATAAGCCGCACGCGCGGTGGTGTCGAAGGCATGGGCGGGCAGTGCCAACAGCGCCAACCCGAGGGCCAGTGTGGTGGATCGCAAAGCGGAAAGCATCATGGGCCTCCTGTTTGATCAGTTCTTCGCCGTGAAAGCATCGGTAAACCCAAGGTCTTTCACATCGTTCAACATCGCCCGGCGTTCCGCGCGGGTTGCAACGGGTCCAACCAAAACGCGCCAGACCGACTTGTCCTCGCTTTTCAGTTCCATGACTTCGGCAGCCATGCCATTGCGCCGGATCTTGTCCGCCGCGCTCTTGGCGTTGGATTCTACGCTGAATGTGCCCGCCTGAACAAAAGGTTTTGCCAACCCACTTGTCGCCGCAGCACTCGCCGTCGCTGGTGCCGCCGCCGTTGGTTCAGAGGCCTCGATGGCCGCTGCCGCTCCGGCAATCGGGTCCAGAGGCGTTTCGGTGATTGCGTTAGGGTCTTTCTTTTGCCACCACTTGCGCTTGGCCGGTTTTTCAGCCGGTGCCGTCAGTTCGGGATCCGACAATGCTGCCGTCTGTGTTTCTGACGAAGGGGATTCGGTCCCGGCAGCAGCTGCGGTTGCTGCGCCAGCTGCTGCGACTGCAGTCTCGTCGCTTGGCTTTTTCTGCCACCATTTGCGTTTGGCCGGTTTCTCTGGGGCTGGTGCCTCATTCGCGGCCAATTCACTGGTCGGTGCTTCTGCATTGGTCGGGGCTTCTGCACTGGGCGCATCTTCATCCGACGATGCAACAACGGCGGCCCCGGCAACGACCGCAGCTCCGGTCGCTGCTTCGGTGCTTGGCTTTTTCTGCCACCATTTCCGCTTTTGAGGCTTTTCAGCAGCGCCCGTTTCCGACGCTTCTGCGGTGTCGGTTGTTTCCGAACTCTCTGCACTATCTGTCTCTTCGGCAGGTTCCGCGGCGACAGGTGCAGGGGGTTCTTCAATAGCCTCACGTCGCAATGCGACAACCTGCACCCTGGTTGGAGCACCAGCCAGCATTCCCAATTGCTCGGCAGCGGATGACGAGACCTGCAGCGCGGGTCCCGGCAAATTCCGCTCACGGCGGAACAGGGCACCCGTTACCGATTTGTTGTTGGCTGTATTCTTGATCAGCACCCGCTCGGGTTGAGTCACATCGGGATGCGCCACCCAGATACCACCCAGCGATGGCCGCCCGTCCCACAAACCTGCTTCGGTGACCTGAAAAACCTCGGGGGCTTCAACATCGCGCTGATTGGTCGCGGCAGCTTCGGGGAACAGTTCGAACCGGTTTGTGTTGTCCGCATCTTCGGCGGCCGTATCCTCAGGCGGGTCCTCTGTTGTAAGTAGCCCTTCTTCGCATCCAGCCAATGCTGCCATGGTCACGACCAAAATTGCCAGCCGTTGTGGCCCAAAGCGTGTGCCCGTAGCTCGCTCCATTTTCTCAATCCCTTGCCTGACAAGGCCATTTCGGCCGCGCCCCACCGCGTCATTGCTGGTTCTTGTTGCCAGTCTTGTGCGGTCTTTCCCGCAGATCATAGCGCGGGCATCGGGCCATGGAAAGACTGCTACATTCGCTTCGGCAAGATTTCCCGCTTTATGGCTTGCCACCGCGCTCAACTCGTCATAGACCCAGCCTCACGCGGGGAGGTGGCAGAGTGGTCGAATGCGGCGGTCTTGAAAACCGTTGAACGTGAGAGCGTTCCCAGGGTTCGAATCCCTGTCTCCCCGCCACTCATACCTGTCTCACTTCCCTGTCTCACTTCAGTTGTGTTTTTTGACCCGGAATTGTTCCGCAATTCCCGCGAGTTGACGCATGCGCTTTCAATCAGAGTCGGAGCAGATCGTACACTCGGATCACGATTCAGGCCCCAGTCTCAGTGCCGCATTTTGGTGGGATCGCTTTGGGTGGGGTTTTCCTGATATCCGGCAATTCAAAGGGAATTTTTGTGAAACGGGTCTGAGTTCAGTAATTTCACCTGTCAGAACTGAATGTCTTACAGGGGGTTAATGTTGCAAATTCCCTAAAAGGTGGAGCAGGTAGTTTTCTCGTGCGAACGGGGAATTGTTCCGCCGGATCAGGGAGGGCGAAGTCTGTATCAGGGACGCAGGATCTGGAGATGTCAGAAGCCGAACAGGCGTTCCTGTTAGGACCAATCAAGTGGGTGGGTCACGCTGACCAGACGCTTGAGTGTAAGTTCGGGCGGCTGGGTGCCGTTGAGAAGCGCGACTTGAATCTTCGGAGAGAGAAATGCGAGCTGAGCGCGGGTACGGACAAAGGCGCCTGAGAAGCTTTCGCGCCGCGCAATTTCCATCAGTTGAACTCCGGCTTTCAGATCACGGGTCCAGCCATGGGCGCGGATCAACATGGACCGGAGGCGGGGATCGGGTTGGGGTGCCATATCTCCGGCGATGACCTTGACCTCAACGCCGCGGCGGCGCAGATCGAAGGATGTGCTGATGTGTGTGAGATCCGGGTGCAGATGGTCCGCAACAATGCCAAATGTGCGCGCCAGAGTTCTAAGGTTCAACTCGAGGTCGATCTGTCCTCTTACAATTCTGCTGCTGGCCAGAATATCTGCACCGGCCTGACCGGCTTGGCGTTGGAGTCGGGTTACTAAAACCGTGATTGAAGTCTGCACTGCCTCCGCTGACCCGGCCTCCGGTTGCGCCAGCACCTGGTGCGCGGCGGTGGCGTCTTTCAGATGTCTGACGATGACATCCATGACAGCGTGTTCCAGCGCACGGCCGGGCAGTCGCCAGCCCGAGATATCCTTGCCACCCGAGATCAACCGATTGGAGACGTAATAGCGCAACCGTCGACCTTTGCGCGTGGTGTGGGTTGGCGTCAAGCGATCACCAGTTTCGTCCTGCAGCAGACCGTTGAGCCAGGAGCCGGAGTCAGTGGTACGTTGGCGCGTATCGGGCGCAGGGTCTGCACGGGATCGCTGCGACGCTTTGCGCATTTTTTCCTGCATCCGTTCTTAAACGCTTTGGTCGATGATCACCGGGTGTTGTCCGTCCCAGATCTTACCCTTGTGGCGGATTTTTCCGAGATAAACCGGGTTGCGCTGCAGGTAATAGATCTGGCCACGTGACAGTGGACAACTCCCCTTCACGCTGCCATCTGTCCGAACAACCCGTTTTGACCGCAGCCCTTCTGCCGTTGCCCGTTCCACTACTTTGCGCAGGCAACCCGGCTCGTCGTAAAGACTGAAGAGTCGCCGGACGGTTATTGCCTCGTCTTCATTCACCACCGGCGTTCTTGTTTTTGGATCGGGTTGCGATCATAGCCAAGTGGTAGGTTGCCACCCATCCAGAGCCCCTTTTTCTTCGACGCCGCGATTTTGTCGCGAATACGTTCGGCGGTGACTTCCCGTTCAAACTGAGTGAAGGACAACAGCACATTGAGTGCCCGTTGCCCCATGGAAGATGAGGTGTTGAATGCTTGTGTGACGGACACAAAAGAACAGCTCGTCCGTTCAAGCCGTTCGCCCAGCTTAGAGAAGTCGGCAAGCGACCGGGTCAGCCGGTCGATCTTGTAGACCACAACCATGTCGATGCGCCCTACATCTATCTCTTCAAGAAGACTTGAAGGGCGGGGCGCTCGAGTTTGCCTCCGGACAGCCCGCCATCATCGTAGCGCCCTGGCAATCGGGTCCAACTTTCGTGTCGCTGGCTGGAGACATAAGCCACGCAGGCCTCATATCGCGCGTCCAGTGAATTGAAGTCCTGGTCCAGATCATCTTCTGAGGACTAGCACCTGTAGATGGCGGATCGGATTTTATGGCGAAGGCTCATTTGGCGATCTTTCCGGTGAGCCCGAAGAAACGCGGCCCTGACCAATGCGCGCCGGTAATCTCTCGGGCGATGGCCGAGAGCGAGCGATAGGACCGACCGCTCCAAGTGAAGCCGTCTTCTGTAACGTCCACTACATGGGTCGTGCCATTCCACTCGCGCTGTAGGCGCCCGCCGGGTTTAAGGGCAGGGCAGGTAGGTCGGGGTCTCTTCTCAGAACCTTTTTTCCAGCGTGGCTTTCACCTGCCGCGACAGCCCGCCACGATAGCGGGACTGCATCTCAAAGGCAATGAAGCGGCGCAGGAAGGGTTGGCTGAGCATGGTGGGGGCGGCTTAATCAAACAGTTGTTGCCAAATCGTGACCAGATCCGATCGATCCATGGCGGCGAGATCGGCGACATCGCTAGTCTTGGTCATGACTCTTCTCTTGTTCCCACCGTCAGGTGATAGGTGGAAGACACATGTCCCATCATCGGGCCGATATGGCCGACGTGAAAGAACATCCACTGCATGACCTCGGACCGTTTGACCGGGTCCGGTGATAGGAATTTCCAATATTTTTCAGTCAGGTGCCACAGTGTCGCACCGGATTCGAAGATCGCTCGCCCATCCGAGCGGTCTTCGATTTTTGGGATTTTTCCGTTTGGGTTCAGCGCCAGATAATCCGGCGCTTTTTGTTCCTGCTCGGAAAAGTTGATGTGAGACAGGTCATAGGGGACACCTGCCTCTTCCAAGAAGATGACCGGCTTGTAACCGTTCATCGTACCCGAGGTGTAGAGATGAATATCAGGCTGGGACATGTTCAACCTCTGTAAATGCTGTCTTAAGATGCAACTTAAATCGGGCGAAATCAGTTTCGATTTCCGGGTTCTTCATTACGTCAAATGCCGCAAACGTCGGCAATGGCTTCAAGTTGAGGAACTTTGCGGTCAGGTGTATCGGGCGCAAAAGGTCATCAACGCTGTCACCGGCAAAGAACGGTTCGGTCACGGCGCCGAACGCCTCTTTTGGCGCGTTGAACGTCACCGAAAGCATGTACGTCTTGTCGTTCAGCGCGCCTCCCATCCCATAATTGGCCTTCGGCGCGTCAGCCGTCCGACCATCACCGGTACTTAGCCGCCCATCCATACCGGCGGTGTACACCTCATCCATGTATTTCTTGAAAACCCATGGAACTCCCATCCAGTTCACCGGGAACTGCATGATGACTGTGTCGGCCCAAAGGTGCGCCTCGACCTCAGCATTGGCGTCATAGCCATCGGCAACGGTGGTCACGCGCACTTCGTGGCCCATTGCGGCCAACGTGTTACGCGCGTGTTCGGTCAGGCTGGCGTTCAATTGTCCGGGGGCGAATTCGTAGGGCTGGGTGCCGTTCACGATCAGGATTTTGCTCATGTCTATATCCAATAAGTGCAAATTTTGAACCCTTGACTCTGGTCGGGTTCAGAGAGCATTTGATTGTGCGGGTGTAAGAAATCAACTAGTATACTTTTAGTAACCTAGTTGCCTGGGTGAAAGGGCGGTAATGCGAGCGCGGATTGACGAGGATGCAAAGGGGCGTCGACGGGTCTCGGAGGCCTGTCTGGAGCCGTGTGCAATCGAACGCGGTATGCGGATCATTGGCGGAAAATGGACCGGATCGATCTTGTGGCACCTTAAGGATGGCCCGGTGCGCTTCAACGACCTGTCGCGTATGATCGGAGGGGCCAGCAAGAAGATGATCACCGAACGGTTGCGTCAACTTGAGGAACGGGGCCTGGTGCATCGGCAGGTAATGGATACATCCCCTGTTTCCGTGCAATACTCGGTGACCGATTTTGGCCAGACAGCGCTTGGTTTTCTTAATGAGCTTCGAAAGTGGAGCGAAGAATTGCCTCAAGAGCTGGACCAAACCATTTGATTTTAAAAGGGAACGAGTCTGTGGGCGGTCTGAAAGCAATCCACCATGCTGCAGTCATTTGTTCGGATTATGAACGGTCCAAGGCGTTTTATTCAGAAACGCTTGGGTTGAAGATAATTGCGGAAAACTTCAGGGCAGAGCGGCAATCCTGGAAGCTGGATTTGGCGTTGCCGGATGGTTCTCAGATCGAGTTGTTTTCCTTTCCCAACCCGCCCAAACGCGCGTCCCGCCCCGAAGCGCTGGGTCTGCGGCATCTTGCGTTTGTTGTAGATGACATCGAGACGTTGAAAGGCAGTCTGGAACAGAAGGGTGTTTCCGTCGAGGACATCCGTGTCGATGAACACACCGGACGTCGGTTTACCTTTTTCAGTGATCCGGACGATCTTCCATTGGAATTGTATGAAGTAGCGCCGATAGCGTTGAAGTGATATTCCTCGTTCTTTAGACTGAGAGAAGCAGGGAGGAAGGCGCATGGAAGTAAAACCTCTCACCGGTGGATTGGGCGCGGAAATCGTCGGGGCGGACATCCGGCGCGAAGATCAATTCGATGCGATCAATTCGGCCTTTGCAGAGTATTCCGTAATCGTTCTGAGGGACCAAAGCGTTAGCCCGCAAGAGCATCTGTCCTTTGCGCGAAGGTTCGGCCCGATCAACGTGAACCGCTTTTTCAAACCGGTCGACGGCCATCCCGAGATTGCCACGGTTTTGAAAGAGGAGGATCAGAAAGAGGCTGTGGGAGAGGGCTGGCATACAGACCACTCCTATGATCAGGAACCGGCCATGGGCTCAATTCTGCACGCCTTGGAAGTCCCGCCGCACGGGGGCGACACGCTGTTTGTGTCGATGGCTGCTGCCTATGAGGCTTTGTCGCCCACGATGCGTGGTTTTCTGGATGGCCTATGGGCGGTGCATTCCTCTCGCCATGTCTTTGGCGCCGGCATCGTGGATTCGGAGGCCGCTAAAAGCGGCAGGCTGGGTAATGCCGAAGCTGCCACGCAAGACGCTTTGCACCCCGTTGTAATCACGCATCCGCTGAGCGGCAGGCGAGGGCTGTTCGTCAATCCTGTGTTTACCACCGAAATCAAGGGGTTGAGCTCAGATGAGTTTGCAGCTGTGCTTGGGATGCTCTATGATCATTGTAAGCAGCTCGAATTCCAATGCCGCCTCCGTTGGCAGACAGGGGATATCGCCATTTGGGATAACCGAGCCACGTGGCACAAGGCAATCAACGACTACCACGGTTTTCGACGCCTTATGCACCGGGTGACGGTTGAAGGGGTTGCCTTGACGCAGTGAGGCAAGTGGCGCAAAGCGGACCTCAGCGACTCAGTTTGGGCGTGACGACACTTTAACATCTGTCGATTCCCGACGCCCCTATTCAACACAGCGGTTGATGTCTAATTTACTGCTTTATTTCTTATACTTAGGGCACGCTAAGGAAATTCTCTTGTAAAAATTGGAACGTTCCATTAAAGATTTTGGAACCTTCCAATTTTGGAGAAAATGGATGAATTGGGCATTTGTCGGAGCGAGCACAATAGCTTCGCAATACATGTTGGTTGCAGTGCGCCAGCAGACAGGTAACGACGTGACCTGGGTCGTCAGCAATTCTCCTGAGCGGGTTAAAAGCTGGGCGAGGGAACACGGAATTCCCAACGCAACCACAGACTTGGGCGCTGCCCTGACTGACGAGAACGTTCAGGCTGTCTACGTCTCCTCGACCAATGAGAAACACCACGGTCAGGCAATTGCAGCCATTTCGGCTGGTAAGCATGTTCTATGTGAAAAGCCGCTCGGGATGACGCAAGCGGAAGCTGTCGAAATGGTGCGCGCAGCCGAAGCGGCTGGCGTGACTTTTGGTACAAATCACCACCTGCGATGCTCTGGCAGCCATCGTGCCATTCGTGATCTCATTGCAGACGGTCGCGTCGGCGACGTTCTTTCGCTGCGTATACATCACGCGGTACATTTGCCCGGGAACCTGCAGGGGTGGCGCATTAACTCAGCAGATGCCGGCGGCGGCGTGATCCCCGACATCGTCGTTCATGATGCGGATGTCACGCGGTTCCTGCTCAATGAGGACCCGATTTCCGTCGTCGCGCAAATGGCCAGCTCTGGGATGGGGCAGGGGGTCGAAGACTCGTGCATGTCCGTGTGGACGATGCCATCGGGGGCGATGGTCACGACGCACGAAAGCTTTACGCACCCCTTTGCCGGGTCGGGCCTGCAAGTGCACGGGACCAAGGGCTCGATTTTTGCGGATGGCGTCATGACGCAGCGCCCTGTTGGGGCAATAAAACTGGTGACTGAAGCCGGAAGCGAAGAGATTCCGTTTTCGGACCACTCTCTCTATGTTCAAGGCGTTTCGGAATTTGTCTCCGCAGCGGCGGGACAAGGCCGTCCTGCTGCCGACGGACCTGACGGAGTGAAATCGCTGTCAATCGCGCTGAGCGTTCGTGAGGCCGCAGCGTCGGGTGAACGTATCAACATAGATTATGGCGGTTTCTGATGACCAAGCTTGTTTCCGTTTCCGAGGCCGTTTCTCGTATCCCAGACAATGCGGTTGTCACCGTGTCGTCGTCCTCTGCGCTCGGGTGCCCTAACCTCGTGCTGAAGGCACTTGGAGAACGGTTTCGCACAGAGGGGCATCCGCGCAACATTACAACGCTGCACCCTATAGCCGCCGGTGATATGTATGGCGTGAAGGGCATGGATTATCTGGCGCAGGATGGATTGCTAAGCCGCGTTCTTGCCGGATCTTACCCGTCGGGCCCTTCCAGCCTTGAGATGCCGGAAATCTGGAAAATGATCGTCGAGGATCGGGTCGCCGCATATAACGTGCCGTCGGGAATTCTGTTCGACATGCATCGCGAGGCCGCAGCGCATCGGCCTGGTGTTCTGACGCAAGTCGGGCTTGAAACCTTCGTGGACCCTGTCCGCGAAGGGTGCGCGATGAATGCGCGTGGCGCGGCAACGCCCATCGTGAACCGGAGAGAGTTCGACGGTCAGACCTGGCTGCACTTCCCAAACATCAACCCGAACGTATGTATTTTGCGCGCTACCACAGCGGATGAGTTCGGAAACCTGACCTATGAGCATGAAGGCGCTTATTTGGGCGGGCTAGAGCAAGCGATCTGCGTCCGCAACCACGGTGGGATCGTGATCGCACAGGTTCAACGTGTGACTGCCGCCGGAAGCCTGCGCCCCCATGAAGTGCGCGTGCCGGGGCATCTGGTCGACCTGATCGTTGAAGACCCGGAGCAGATGCAAACGACTGAAACGTCTTATGATCCTGCGATTTCTGGCCAGATCATGCGCCCTTGGGACAGCTTTTCACTGGCCGAGCATGGCGTCGAAAAGGTCATCGCGCGTCGCGCCGCCCAAGAACTCCGCAGCGGCATGAGCGCCAACTTGGGCTTTGGAATCAGCGCTATGGTCCCGCGTGTTTTGTTGGAAGAGGGGCATCCTCAGGCTGTGACATGGGCGATTGAGCAAGGGGCCGTTGGAGGCGTCCCATTGACCGGATTTGCCTTTGGCTGCGCGTCCAACGCACATGCTTTCGTGCCGTCCCCACAGCAGTTCATTTATTTCCAGGGCGGCGGCTTCGATATGTCGTTCCTCTCGTTCCTCGAGGTTGATGTCGAAGGCAATGTGAACGTCTCCAAACTGGGTAAGAAGCCCTACCTGACCGCAGGATGTGGTGGGTTCGTCGACATCACGGCACGCGCCAGAAAGATCGTATTCTCGGGCTGGTTCGAAGCCGGCGCTAAGATCGACCTCGCAGAGGACGGTATCCGGGTGAATGCCCCGGGCAAGTTCACCAAGATGGTGGATCAGGTTGAACACGTCACATTTTCAGGTCGCCGTGCCCGGGAAACCGGTCAGGACGTTCTGTATGTGACGGAGCGCTGCGTCATTCGCCTTACGGATCAGGGTCTGGTTGCTACGGAAATCATGCCCGGCATCGAGGCGCAGCGCGATATTGTCGAAGCATCGGGTGGTCGCGTCAAAGTCGCGGAAAATGCGGTTCAGATGCCCAAATCTCTGTTCGCTTTAGGCCCGATGGGGATGACCCTGTGAGCAAACTTGGGTTTCATATCGAGGGTCCGACAGCCGTACTTACATTGGACAACGTGCCCAAGCTCAATGCTCTGACCGTAGACATGCTGGATGCGTTGGAGGCTCGCTTGCGAGAGGTCGAGCGTGACGCGTCCATTCGTGCGCTTGTTCTGACTGGCGCAGGAGAAAAAGCGTTCTGTTGCGGAGCCGATATTGAAGCATGGGGTGGTCTGAGCCCCGCCGAGTTTGCGCGTCACTGGGTCCGAGACGGACACAGAATCTTTGATCGGTTGGCACGGATCGGCAAACCGACTATCGCTGCGATCAACGGTCACGCCTTCGGCGGCGGTCTGGAGTTGGCCAGTTGCTGCGATCTGCGCTTGATAACTCCGCGTGCAACGCTGGCTTTACCTGAAGCTCGGGTTGGGATCGTGCCGGGCTGGTCGGGGACGCAGCGGTTGACCCGGCTGCTTCCCGAGGCTGCGGTGAAAGAGATGGCACTCTTTGGGCGTCGTATTGGTGCTGACCGCGCCGTGGCCTTGGGCTATGCGACCGAGGTGACTGACGACGTTCTGGCGCGCGCGCTTGAGATCACCGCCGAACTTAGCGACCTTTCGCCTCGCGCCACCGAAATCTCAAAAAACATGATCCATGCAGCGGTCGGTGAAGACACTCATGCCGTGGTCGAAACCCTTGGTAGCGCAGCGATTGCCGCCTCAGCGGACCGCGAAGAAGGCGTTGCCGCATTCATGGAAAAACGTAACCCCACATTTTCGGGCCTTTGACAATATGAAAGATATCACCATCAACCCTGCCATCCCGTTCGAGTTGCCGCCGTTGTTCGAAGGTCGGCATCTCATCGATGGCAGGTGGCAGAATAGCGCGTCTGGTGAGACGTTCGAACGGCGCTCGCCCTCGCACGGGCACATCGTCAGCCGTTCGGCCTTGGGTGGCGAGGCTGAAGCCGAGGCCGCGATCCAGGCGGCGCGCAAGGTGTTCGACAACGGTGATTGGAGCCGGGCATCAGGCAAAGAACGGGCCACCGTTTTGCTGAAGGTTGCCGACCTGATTGAGCAGAATGTCGACCGGATCGCACTGATCGAAACGCTGGAAAGCGGTAAGCCGATCAGCCAATCCAAGGGCGAGGTCGGCGGTGCAGCAGACCTTTGGCGCTATGCGGCCTCATTGGCTCGCAGCACACACGGCGACAGCCACAACACTCTTGGCGCAGACATGATGGGTGTCGTGCTGAAGGAACCCATCGGTGTCGTGTCCATCATTACGCCGTGGAACTTCCCCTTCTGGATTCTCAGTCAGAAGCTGCCCTTCGCGTTGGCGGCTGGTTGCACCGTTGTTGTGAAGCCGTCTGAGATGACACCGTCGACAACCTTGATGCTGGGCGAGTTGCTGGTCGAAGCTGGATTGCCCGCCGGTGTATGCAATATCGTTCTGGGCTACGGAGTTCCCGTTGGCAGTGTGATGTCGAGCCATGACAGCGTGGACATGATCAGCTTTACGGGCTCAACGGCTGTGGGCAAGACGATCAGCGCAGTAGCATCGGATACACTCAAGAAAGTCGCGCTTGAGCTTGGGGGCAAGAACCCTCAGGTCATCTTTCCCGACGCCGATCTAAATGCAGCCGCTGATGCGGTTGTGTTTGGTGTCTATTTCAATGTTGGCCAGTGCTGCAATTCAAGCAGTCGCATCATTGTGCACGAAGACATAGCCGACGATTTCCGTGAGCGTGTCGTTGCCCTGTCGCGCAAAGTCAAATTCGGCGATCCTCTGGACCAGACGACGCAGGTTGGTGCTATCGTAACGTCCGAGCACAACTCAAAAATCGACGCGTACGTCAAGCAGGCGCAGGCTTCGGGTGCAACTATTGATCTGGGTGGTGAGCCGCTGGAGGTCGAAGGCTTGGGCGCTCAGTTCTACCAGCCGACGGTGATTTCTGATGTCTCGCCCGACATGCCAATAGCCCGGGATGAGGTATTCGGACCAGTTCTGTCTGTTTTGACGTTCAAAACACTGGACGAAGCAATCGCGCTAACCAATGATAGCGCTTACGGTCTGTCGGCAGGGGTCTGGAGCGAAAACGTTCACACCTGCCTCGAATTCGCCCGTCGTGCAGAAACGGGAACGGTCTGGACCAACACCTGGATGGACGGGTTCCCCGAGGTTGCATTCGGTGGGTTCAAGCAATCCGGGCAGGGGCGGGAAATCGGACGTTACGGGTTCGAGGAATTCTTCGAAGTGAAATCAGTGGTCATGCGCATCGGCAACAACCGAGCGCCATGGGTTCCGCAAGACTAAAGCCGGGCACCGGATTGGTCCCGTATAAGAAGAACGCATTAAGGGAGGAAACAAGAATGCGTAAATTTATGAAGACAAAATCGCTGTTTGTAGCCGGTCTATTGTGCACGACCAGCCTTGCGCATGCTGAAGACGTGGAAGTTTTGCACTGGTGGACTTCAGGTGGTGAGGCCGCAGCGTTGAATGTTCTCAAGGACGACCTGTCCGGGCAAGGAATCGGCTGGACCGACATGCCAGTAGCGGGCGGTGGTGGTGAGCAGGCGATGACCGTTCTGCGGGCGCGCGTCACTGCTGGCAACGCACCAACAGCCGTTCAGGCCCTGGGCTTTGACATTATCGATTGGGCCAATCAGGGTGCGCTGGCCGATCTGAACGAAGTGGCCGCCAAGGAAGGTTGGGATGATGTCGTTCCAGATGCTCTGAAAGCCTTTGCCAAGCATGACGGCAAGTGGGTCTCGGCACCAGTCAATGTGCACTCCACTAACTGGGTCTGGGCCAACAAAGCGGTGCTGGACGCTAACGGCCTTGCACAGCCCACCAACTGGGACGAATTCGTCGCAGCGGTTGAGGCATTGAAAGCCGCCGGAGTCACTCCGATCGCGCATGGTGGTCAAGCCTGGCAGGATGCGACCATTTTCGATGCGGTGGCGATGTCGACACTTGGACCCGATGGCTACAAAGCAGCATTCGTTGACCTGGACGAGGAAACACTTGGCGGCGACGCCATGAAAGAAGCGTTCGACCGTATGGCATTCATTCGCGACAACGTGGATGAGAATTTCTCGGGCCGAGACTGGAACCTGGCGACAGCGATGGTCATCAACGGTGAAGCCGGTTTCCAGATGATGGGGGATTGGGCCAAGGGCGAGTTCCTGAACGCGGGCAAAGTGCCGGGTGAGGATTTCCTGTGCTTCCGCTTCCCGGGTACTCAGGATCAGGTCACCTTCAATGCTGACCAGTTCATGATGTTCGATCAGGGCGGTTCGGTATCGGCTGAACAGGCCGCTCTGGCCAGCGCGATCCTGTCGCCATCCTTCCAGATTGCCTTCAACAAGGTGAAGGGCTCTGTCCCGGCTCGTACTGACGTGGACGGTAGTGATCTGGATGCTTGTGGCCAACAGGGCATGAAGGATCTGGCAGCAGCGGCTTCGTCGGGTAACTTGTTTGGCTCGATGGCGCACGGCCATGCCGCGCCGGCATCGGTGAAGAACGCGGTTTATGACGTCGTCACAGCCCATTTCAACGGTGAGTATGACAGCGAGACAGCTGTAGTCGAACTGGTCGACGCAGTTTCGATCGCCAAGTGATCTTAACGTGATCCTCCCGATGGGGCGGCAGGTTGGCCGCCCTGTCACCAAGTGGGCGCAATCGCTCCGACCTACAACTACTCGAACGAGGAGGGCGCGCCATGGCTGGTTCAGCCGACGCGGATTTCAAGACACGCCTTCAGAACTGGATTCCCAAGCTAGTCCTGTCTCCATCGATCGCGATGATGACGGTCTTTGTCTACGGTTTCATTCTGTTTTCGGTCTACCTGTCCTTTACTGACAGCCGCATTCTGCCGACCTTTGGTTGGGTCGGGTGGGAAAATTACGACAAGCTGTGGCGGCTGAGCCATTGGGAAACATCACTGATCAATATGGGCATCTACGCCAGCCTGTATATCGTGATCTGCACATGCTTTGGGCTGGGTCTTGCAATTTTCCTCGACCAAAAAATCCGCGGTGAGGGGCTGCTGCGCCCGATCTACCTGTACCCGATGGCGCTGAGCTTCATCGTCACCGGCACCGCGTGGAAATGGTTTCTGGATCCCGGCATCGGCTTGGAAAACGTGATGCACACATGGGGTTGGACCAGTTTTGAATTCGACTGGATTAAGAATCGCGACTACGCCATCTACACAGTTGTTCTAGCAGCCGTCTGGCAGACGAGCGGCTTCGTGATGGCAATGTTTCTGGCTGGCCTGCGTGGGATCGACAATGAAATTCTGCGGGCTGCGCAGATGGACGGCGCGTCGAACTGGAACCTCTATCGCCGGATCATTATCCCGCAACTACGACCAGCCTTCTTGTCGGCCTTCGTGATCCTCAGCCATCTGGCGATCAAGACCTTTGACCTTGTCATCGCCCTGACCGGGGGTGGCCCCGGTCGCGCCACAGAACTACCCGCGACCTTCATGTATTCTTACACGTTCACGCGAAACCAGATGGGGATCGGTGCGGCCTCGGCCACGATCATGCTGATGACCATTGCCGCGATCATGATCCCGTATCTTTACGCCGAATTGCGGGAGAAACGCTGATGTCTCAAGCTACTCAGGATACCGCAATCCGAACGGGCCGCGTTACGCGCACGTTGATATATCTGGTGCTGCTTCTGTTCGGTCTGTTCTACCTGCTGCCGCTTTATGTCATGCTGGTGAACTCGGTGAAGCCATTGGAAGAGATCACCGGCGGCGGCATGATGAACCTGCCGCAGGTATTCACGATTGAGCCGTGGCTCAAGGCGTGGTCTTCGGCGCAGATCGGCGTCGATCCGACAGGGCTGAAGCCCTACTTCTGGAACTCGATCAAGATGGTGGTTCCGGCGGTGATCGTCTCGACCATTCTTGGGGCGTTGAACGGCTATGTGCTGACCAAATGGCGCTTCAAGTACGACACCATCTTATTCGGTCTGATGCTGTTCGCCTGCTTCATCCCGTTCCAGATTGTTCTTATCCCGATGGCACGGATGTTGGGCATAATCGGGCTGGCAGGCACCACCTGGGGTCTTGCACTTGTCCACGTTGTCTACGGGATTGGCTTTACCACGCTGTACTTCCGCAACTACTACGCTGTGTTCCCGACCGAGCTGATCCGCGCGGCGCAGATTGATGGCGCCGGGTTCTTCCAGATTTTCTGGCGCATTCTTCTGCCGAGTTCCGGGCCGATCGCCGTGGTTTCGATCATCTGGCAGTTCACCAACATCTGGAATGACTTTCTGTTCGGCGCGTCCTTTGCCGATGCCAACAGCCAACCGATGACGGTGGCACTGAACAATCTGGTGCAGTCATCAACCGGTGTGAAGGAATACAACGTTCATTTTGCAGGCGCCATTCTGGCGGCCATGCCAACTCTGCTCGTCTACATCGTGGCCGGTCGATACTTCGTCCGCGGCCTGATGGCGGGTTCGGTGAAAGGATAAGACCTCATGGGTTTTCTAGACATAGACAACGCGACCAAATCCTACGGGGCGGTCGAGGTTCTGCACAAAGTCGACATCTCGGTGCAGGAAGGAGAGTTCCTGGTTCTGGTTGGCCCCTCGGGCTGTGGCAAATCCACTCTGCTGAACATGATCGCGGGGCTGGAAGAGATCACCAGCGGCGAAATCCGCATCAAGGATCAGGTGATGAACGGGGTGCACCCGTCCAGCCGCAACATTGCCATGGTTTTCCAAAGCTATGCTTTGTATCCCAATATGACGGTCGGGCAGAACATCACTTTCGGTCTTGAGATGCATGGTGTGCCCAAGCCTGAACGCGACAAAGCGATGCAAGAAGTTGCCAAGCTCTTACAGATCGAGCAGTTGCTGGATCGTAAGCCCGGTCAGTTGTCGGGTGGTCAGCGCCAGCGGGTTGCAATGGGTCGCGCGTTAGTACGGAACCCTGATGTCTTTCTGTTCGATGAACCGCTCTCGAACCTCGATGCCAAGCTTCGCGTCGACATGCGAACCGAGATCAAGAAGCTGCATCAAAATCTCGGGACCACCATCGTCTATGTGACGCATGACCAGATCGAGGCGATGACGCTTTCAAGCCGGATCGCCGTGATGAACGGCGGTTATGTCCAACAGCTGGGTACGCCGCAGGAAATCTATGACACGCCTGCGAATATCTTCGTTGCAACATTCATGGGCTCGCCTGCGATGAACGTGGTACCGGCCAAGGTTACGGTTTTGAATGGCCACCCTCATGCAGAGGTCGCCGTTCACGACGGATCTATGGCGCAACTTCCGTTCAGCCAGGACAACTTGGCCGCATGGGATGGGCGCGAGATCTTGTTGGGAATCCGCCCAGAGACTATCACCGATATGGATGGCGCGGATCGAAAGTCGTCGAACATCGCGCAGATGGCCAACCGTATCGTGGTGACGGAGCCCGCTGGATCGGACACCTTCGTCTCGATGCAATTGGGTGGACGAGATGTGATCGCGCGTATGCGTTCGGATGCCGAAGTGGCACCGGGTCAGGATTTCAACTTTGCAGTGAACATGGAAAAGGCCGTGGCTTTTGATCCCGAAAGCGAGATGCGGATTCTTCCATGAATCGAGCTGACGTCATAATCATTGGGACGGGTATCGGGGGGGCAACGCTGGCTGCGGCGTTGGCTCCGTCCGGTCGTCGCATTCTGATCCTTGAACGAGGAAAGCGGTTGCAGCCCTCACCGCAGGATCGAGACCCAAAAGCGATCTTTGCCAATGGGCACTTTCGCCCCGATGAAACATGGCTAGATGGAGCAGGCAAACCTTTTAACCCCGGAAACTACTACTGCGTTGGTGGAAATTCTAAGTTCTACGGCGCAGCTTTGATACGCTATCGGAAAGAGGATTTTGAGCCGCGTCAGCATATGGGTGGTTACTCGCGCGGCTGGCCCATGCCCTATGAAGAGCTTGAGGCGGATTACACCACCGCGGAACAGCTTTACGACGCACGTGGGACCACCAAAGAGGACCCCACCGAACCGCCGCACAGTAGGGGTTACCCGCACCCACCTGTGCCGGATGAGGTTGATATTGCAGACCTGAGGAACCGGCTAAGCCACGCAGGCCTGACGCCATCCTCAGTGCCGTTGGGCGTGGATATTGAAACCTGGTTGCGGGCTGGGCAAACAACTTGGGATGCGTTTCCCAATACATGCGGCGGCAAAATGGACGCCGAAACCTGTGCCCTCGCCGAGGCATTGAAGCATAGGAATGTCGAGCTTTTAACTGACGCGCGTGTCCGAAAATTGAAGGCTGATGCCGTTGGTCGTGTCACAAGTGTCGAAGTTGATGGTCACGGTACCCTGCATGCGCAGGTCATCGTGCTTGCAGCAGGTGCGGTACAGTCCTCGGCACTGTTGCTGCAGTCCGCGAACGACAATTGTCCAACCGGTCTTGCCAATCGGTCCGATCAGGTCGGACGGAACTTTATGAACCACAATTGTTCGGCGGTGCTGGCCCTTCATCCGCTGCGTCGAAATAGGGCGGTCTATCAGAAAACGTTGATGTTTAACGACTATTACAACAGCGGCGGGCAGGGTGGTTTGCCATTGGGCAATATTCAGATGCTGGGAAAGATCACCGGGCCGATCCTTTCGTCGCAAACCAGCCTGCCGAGGCCAATTGCAGCGCTAATCGCCAATCGCAGCTTTGATTTCTATGCCATGTCCGAAGACCTGCCGAACCCAGACAGCCGGGTGACGGTCGAAGGAGACCAAATCACGCTGGACTGGAAACGCTCGAATTGGGCGGCGCACGAGGCCTTGGTTGCGCGGCTAAAGGCGCATCTGAAGCAGGCGGGGTTTCCTGTGGTACTGTCGCGACCATTTGATCGGCGCACTCCGTCGCATCAATGCGGCACAGCGCGGATGGGTAATGACCCGGCAAGCAGTGTCGTCGACACGTTCTGCCGCAGCCACGACCATAAGAACCTGTTCATCGCCGACGCGTCAGTTCTTCCGACATCTGCGGCAGTGAATCCGGCTCTTACTATAGCCGCACTCGCACTCCGGGCAGGTCGTCACATTATTGAAACGGAGTTTGCCGCATGACCGGAACAGCATTGGTGACCGGAGGACAACAGGGCATTGGACTCGGGGTGGCGCGCGCCTTGATCGCCGCAGGGTACAAGGTCGCAATAGCCTCTCGCTCGGCGCCCTACAAACCGGTCGTTGAGGCGACTTTGGCAGAGCTTGGCCCAAGCGCAATTTATGTGCAGCACGACGTGTCCGACATTGATCACGTTCCGGCGCTACTGGATCAGATCGAAGCCGATTTGGGCCCGATCACCGCGTTTATAAACAACGCAGGCGTAGGGGCGCCAGTGCGTGGTGACATGCTGGACCTGAAGCCCGAGAATTGGGATTTCGTGCAGAGCATCAACCTGCGTGGCGCGTTTTTTCTGGCGCAAGAGGTGGCCCGGCGCATGTTGGAGCAGACGCAAGATACCTATCGTTCGATCACCTTTGTCACCTCTGTCAGCGCGACAATGGTATCGATCGAACGCGCCGATTACTGCGTGTCCAAGGCGGCCGCAGCGATGATGGCTCAGTTGTTCGCAGTACGCTTGGCCCCCGAAGGCATCGGTGTCTTTGAGCTGCGACCGGGAATCATCGCGACCGAGATGACGGCGGGCGTGCACGACAAGTATACCGACCGTATCGAGGGCGGTCTTGTTCCCGCGGCACGCTGGGGTGAGCCCGAGGATATTGGGTCAGTTGTCGTCCCACTGGTTCAAGGGCACATGCACTTTGCGAACGGTGCCGCCATCCCGGTGGATGGCGGCTTGTCGATTTCACGTCTGTAAGTCAGGGCACACAAGAATGTCTGAAGGATATGATTTCATTGTCGTTGGGGGAGGCTCGGCAGGCTCGGTGATCGCTGCGCGTCTTTCCGAAGAACCATCGGCGAATGTGCTGTTGCTAGAGGCCGGCGCCACCGATCGTCACCCATTCTTTCACCTACCAGCCGGGTTTGCGAAGATGACCAAGGGTATCGGCAGTTGGGGCTGGTCCACGGTTCCGCAAAAGCACATGCAGAACAAGGTCTTCAACTACACCCAGGCCAAGGTGATCGGCGGCGGGTCTGCGATCAACGCGCAAATCTACGCGCGGGGTGCAGCTCAGGATTACGATGACTGGAGGCAAATGGGCTGCGAGGGGTGGAGCTATGCCGACGTGCTGCCCTATTTCAAAAAGTCCGAAGACAACGACACCTACGACGACGAATTTCACGGCAAGGGCGGACCGCTGGGCGTGTCCATGCCCTCAGCCCCTTTGCCAATCTGCGATGCCTATATCAAGGCCGCTGGGGAAGTGGGGATTCCTGAAACACGCGATGTGAATGGGACCAAACAAGATGGAGCGGGGTATTATCAGCTGACCCAGCGCAATGCGCGACGATCCTCTGCTGCGATGGCGTTTATCGCGCCGAACCGCAGCCGCCCGAACCTGACCGTGCGCACTGGCGCACAGGTCCGCCGCATTTTGGTGGACAAGGGCAGGGCGACTGGTGTCGAGATGATGAACGGGGACAAGATCTCCGCCGCGAAAGAGGTCATTCTGTCCTCAGGTGCCATCGGTTCGCCGCGCTTGTTGCAACTGTCGGGAATTGGCCCGGCGGATCATTTGGACAGCCTTGGCATCGACGCGGTTTTTCATCAGCCGCAGGTGGGCGCGAATTTGCAGGACCATCTGGATTTATATTCCATCTGCGAAGTGACCGGCCCGCACACCTACGACCGTTTCGCTAAGCTGCACCTTTCAGCTTTTGCAGGCCTGCAATACCTTTTCACCCGCAAGGGACCGGTCGCGTCCAGCCTGTTCGAAACGGGTGGGTTCTGGTACGTAGACCCGGATGCGCGTTCGCCGGATCTTCAGATGCATCTGGGGCTTGGTACCGGCATTGAGGCAGGGGTCGAGGCGATGCCCAACGGTGGGGTTACACTGAACGCCTGTTTTCTGAGACCCAGATCACGCGGAACCGTCCGGTTGCAAAGCTCTGACCCCGCGATGATGCCGCTTATAGATCCCAACTATCTGGCGGATCCCTACGATCGCGAGATGTCCATTCGGGGTCTGAAGCTGGTGCAGAAGATCCTCGCTCAGGATGCGCTGAAGCCGTACATCTTGGCAGAACGTTTGCCGGGCCCGGACGTGCGGACCGAGCAGGATTATTTCGATTTTATCTGTGTACACTCCAAAACATCGCACCACTGCGCTGGTACCTGTCGTATGGGCAGCGATGCCGAAGCCGTTCTGGACCCGCGCCTGCTGTTCAATGGGGTCGAAGGGCTTCGCGTCGCGGATGCGTCGATTATGCCGACGGTCAATTCATCGAACACCAATGCACCTACAATCATGATCGGAGAAAAAGCTTCCGACATGATCAAACAAGATCAGGGTTTCTAAAAATGATCCGCCATATCGTACTGACCAAATTCCGCGCCGACGTGACCGAGGAGACAATCGGAGCCATCTACAAAGGTCTCGAGGACGTGTCCAAGGCCCTTCCCGGGGCCAGCGGGTTTACCGGGGGCCGCAGTGAGAGCCCCGAGCAGATCGAACGCGGATACATGCATGGATTCGTGATCGACTTCAACGATTGGGGCGTGCTGGAGGCCTATCAGAACAACGAAACGCACAAAGCGCTGGGCGCGCAACTGGTCGAGAACGCCGTGGGTGGCATCGACGGCATTCTGGTTCTGGATTTGGAGGTTTGAGACAGTGAAATTGATTTTGCCAAACCCTGAGGGGCAGCTGGAACCCTATGCGCTGACCGGAACGCCGTTAGTACCGCGCAAGCCGCAGGTGCCTCTGACGCGCACGGCGTTTGCAGCGGCGCATGTGGTCTCGGACCCGCTGACGGAACGCGACCCCTGGGATGGCCGTCCGGCGGTGGATTGGGACGCAACGTTGCGTTTCCGACAAGGGCTCTGGGATCAGGGGCTGGGTCTGGCCGAGGCGATGGACACTGCTCAGCGGGGGATGGGCGTCGATTGGGCGACTGCGTTGGAGCTGATTCAGCGCACCATGGCGGCAGCAAAGACGCACCCAATGTCACCCCGCGTGGCCTGTGGGGCAGGGACAGACCACCTGCCGCTGAGCGCATTGAACACCGCTGGCGAAATCCTGTCGGCTTACGAACATCAGGCCGAAGCGATTGAGGCTGCCGGTGGCCAATTGATCCTGATGGCCTCGCGCGCTTTCCCGGCGATCAACGCTGGCCCCGATACCTATCATGACGTCTATCGCGCGTTGATCGATGGCGCGGCTCAGCCGGTGATCCTGCATTGGCTGGGCGACATGTTCGACCCCGCTCTGACTGGCTATTGGGGTAGTTCGGACGTAGACACCGCCAGCAATTTCGTCCTGTCTTTGATCAATGAGAATCCGGCCAAAGTGGACGGGATCAAAATTTCTCTGTTGGATCAAGCGCACGAAGAAGCCTTCCGGGCGCGGCTGCCTGAAGGCGTGCGTCTGTACACCGGCGATGACTTTAACTATGCGGACCTAATTGCCGGGGATGGCACACATTTTTCCCATGCACTACTTGGAATTTTTGCCGCTATTGCCCCCGCCGCCAGTCAGGCGCTTGAAGCGCTGGCGATGGGAAACATGGATCTCTACAACGCGTTGTTCGCTCCGACCGTTCCCCTCAGCCGAGAGATATTCAAGGCTCCGACCCGGTTCTACAAAGGAGGGATCGCATATCTGGCGTGGCTAAACGGGTCGCAGTCTCATTTCATCATGCCGGGCGGGTTCCAATCCAGCCGCGATATCTGCCACTTCGCGCAAGTCTTCAAACTTGCGGATCAGGCCGGTTTGCTCTCGGACCCGGAACTGGCTAAAGCACGGATGACCACGCTTCTCAGCCTGCATGGAGTTGAACAATAGCCTGAATGCGCAGACCCACGATCATAGATGTCGCCAACTCGGCGGGTGTTTCCAAATCGACTGTAAGCCTAGTGCTGCAGGGTAGTCCGCAGGTGAAGCAGGATACGCGCAAGCTGGTTCATGCTGCGATGAAAGAAATTGGGTATGTCTACAACCGGTCGGCGGCAAATCTGCGATCCACGGGAACGGCGCTTATTGGTTTGGTAATCAACGACCTGACCAACCCATTTTTCACTGAGTTTGCGACTTCCTTGCAGATGGCACTGGGGGCGCGAGGCTATGCAGTCGTTGTGGCCAATACAAACGAAGACCCCGAGCTTCAGGACCAGGTGGTGGGCGCGATGCTGGAGCATGGGGTTTCCGCCTTGATCCTATCGCCTGCTTATGGCGATGTCTCGAACACCTTGTCCGCGGTCGAGCGAGCCGGCATCCCTTTGATGCAGGTCTTGCGGCAAGTTGACAGCGAAACGGCCAGATTTCCCTTTATCGCCCCCGACTATTCAGAGGGTGGGCGCGCGGCGACGCAGTACCTGATCGACACAGGCGCGAGGAACATCGCCTTTATCGGAGGCCTGGATGGCGCTGAAGTCACTCAGGAAAGACTGTCTGGCTACATTGGTGCAATGAAGCGCAATGGCTTGCAGCCTATTGTGAAGACAGGGAAATCCAGTCGGTCATTTGGGCATGAAGCAACGATCAGCCTTTTCAAGGAGCATCCGGAGTGCGACGCGGCAGTTTGCTTTAATGACCTTGTTGCTTTCGGGATGATTAATGCCTGCCATGAAACTCAGGTTAAGATTGGCACGGAGTTTCAGATCGTTGGTTTCGACGACATCAAGGAAGCCTCGGAATGCTGGCCAGCACTGTCGACGGTACACTGCGGCGTCTCTGAGTTTGGCGAACAAGTGGCGGACACTGTATTGCTATGGCTGCAGGATGGAGTTACGCCGGCACAACATGCTCGCACCTCCACGCGCTTGGTTTTGAGGCAAACCACGAAAGACAAAGAATAACCAAAGGCAATACAGGCCATTGTTACGTGGCGCCTTGTTCTAAAAGTGTTGGAAGGGTCTGGTTCGTCAAAAAATTGCTTCAAATGCGCATGGATCATGCCGATAAAGTCATTTGAATTCCGCTCTGGTCCGAAAAGCAGTACTGGGTTCTGAGGTGGTTGCAAACTGGCCAGACAAAAGCCCCCACAATCCCGCAGGGGCTTTCACGCTTTGTATCATCAATTCGCTTATGGCTTTGTCGGTCAGTTAGCCGTTCGCTGGGCTGACCCAAAAACGGTTTGTTTGCGCACAATGCCGTCATTTGCCTTAGGCTACAGAATTTCGCCTCCGTCTATTCCTCAGTCTACAACCACTCCAACCAGGAAAGATCACTAGCCAGCCGAGACACCTTCAAGCTGATCCTCACCGACGCTCTTAGCGAGTGGCGTCAACTTTGTTCCGGATAGGTTTGCGGTTTTCGCGGCAAACTGAGATTGGTTCGAATTAGTCTGACAGCACTATTGATTTTACTTTAGCTGCCATTTCAATAGTGCACACGTTTTTCCATTTGCGTCTCAAAGTCCTTCCATCATGTCGGCTGAACTCTAAGAGAGTTTCCATTCGCCTAAAGTGTGGAATATTTCGAGAGAAAACCCAAAGCAAAGATCGCATCCAGAAAGCGATGTCATTCCTTTTGAACTTTATTTGTGTTCTTATATCGACTGCCTTCGCCACTACTGCAGTTGTAGAATATCCGGAACGCAAAGTTTTCTTTTTGCCGGCATTTTGTCCGCACCATCCGATCGTTTCAGTCGCTTGGGACCGTCTTTGACCTTGATCTTCGGCTTTGCTAGTGGGCCCTTCAAGGTCACGGGCCAGGGACTCTTCGAAAGCGGTTCGCCAATCTTGCGGGGCTGCAGATTTAGGTCCAAAACCTTCCCCGCCACATTAACACCGCCAAAGACGACAACTTGGACATGATCTGTTTCCAATGTGGTTTGTTTCGTCGAAATACTTCCATTTGAAATACTAATCGGTGCACGCAAACATACGATCGGAGCAATCTTTTGTTTCTCTTTGGTAAACACCCAAGGTAGTATCCCTAGCCCTGCCAGATCCAAAAGCTGGGTCTCGATCGAGCCGTCACGCATTGAGACCGTGGCATTGCCGTTCATGCTGTTGGCAAAATGCTTAGGTGAATCGGTTCCGCCGGTCACCGAAAAATCCGCATAGATGGTACCGCTTGCGCCCTTTTTGAAGTTCAGGTTGTGAAGAATTTCATCCAGCTGCCAGCCGCCTGCTGTGCCGGTCAGCGTGAGCAGATGCGCGTCGTTCGATAGATCCATTTGTCCGCTGACATCGAAATGAGCACCTCCGTATTCAAAATTCAAAGGTCCGGCCTTGAGTTCATTTTCGTTGAGCGTCAGTTCACTCTGCAAACTGCTTATGCCTTTGGCACCCTCTATGTGCCGAAGGTCAACGTCGACATCCATATCCACACCGGACAAGAGAATTGAACGCCCAATAGGTTTAAGCGTTACATCTGTTAGAGGACTAGTGTCGCCGGATTCTTCAATGAAGTCTTCCTCGTCGGGGTCTAGACCGCCTATTTTCCTCAATTGTGCAGCGGCCTGAACGATGGTTCGGATCTGATCTATCTTTATCAAGTCACTCTCTATGGAACCCTGCAGTACAGGATCACTCGTTGCATCATCAAGATCGGCCACAATTTGCAGGACAGAGTCGGCAACCTTGACTTTGGCATTCGCATCCCAATCGGTTCCTTCGCTGGCAAGGCCAATTTCAAAGTTAGCCTGTCCAGTTTCCACCCGTTCAAGCGATAGGGCTTCTAATAGGTCCGCTCCGGAGGGGACTTCTACTTGAATTGCCAAATCCAGGTTCTCGAATTTGAGCACATTTTTTACAGAGCCATGCACCTCAAGGTTCCAAAGTTCCGTTTCGCTTGTCTGGCCATCCAAATTTGTCAGCGAAAGCTGGTTGATGTCGCCGTTCAAATGAAAGTTACCAGAAAATCGACCAAGTTGATCATCCGGTCCCAGAAGCTCTGGTGAGATCAAGCTGCTTGCGGGTATATCCATTAACCCATCGGCCAATATGCCTTGTAATTGCAACGCGTCTTCGACCGAACCGTTCAAAATGATAAATGGATCAGCAGGGTTCCCAATTCTCAAATTGATGTTTCCAACACTCAAGGCGCCTTCGGGTGTTCTGGAAAGCTCGGAAAACTTAATCGGGGGCGGCCCTTCACCAGAGGTATCCAATGTGAACCCGTTGGTTTCAATGACCATTTGTCGCTGCGGGACCTGCCCGGGTACGCTATCGATAACCATGTCAACTGCTATTAGTTTTAGATCATACCGCGACGCGGCTGGGCCGGGTTCAGCATCTTCAGGGTACAACCGAATGCGGGTTTTCAGGGATACGTCTTCTGGGTTTCCCAACTCTCCGATTTGTCCCGTCAGCGAAAGGCTTTGCCCACCATCCAATTCAGTCAATACAGCCAGGTCATCAATCCGGGCTACGCCGTCGACTGATTTGAATGTTGCACCAATGCTTCCTGAACCCTCCAGAACGCGATTGAGTTTCAGGATATCAAGAAGCTGACCAAGTTCGGCAACCTCTATGGTCGTATTCACTTGTAGCCCGTTCTCTTGAGGGACTTCTTCGGCGGCAATCGCAATCTGTTCGAAATTCACAGCGACCTGAAACGGGTCGTCCGCGGGAATGCTCGCGTTCAGATCAAACTTCTCTCCATTTAGTGAACCAGCCCCAACCGCGGTCACAACGTCGGTTTCCGTATCACGCTTTAGATTCAGCTCAAGAAGCTGCAGATCCAGACCAAGCCCGTTTAGATCGTTCTGGTAAAGAACGGTGACATCGGTCAGGTCAATTTTGTGGTCCGTTAGGATTCCAGCAACAGACAGGTTTGCAGGTTTGGCCGGATCCCCGGCTTTAGCGCCCGTTTGGGAAGTGGGCTGCCAGTTTCCGACACCGTCTTTGTCCGTGATCAAGTTGAGGTGAACACCCGAGAGAGAAAGCTCACTCAGCGACAATTTGCTGTTCCAAAGGTCGCGGGCGGAAATTTTGAACTCAAGTTTGTCGATTGCTGCCAGGTTCGCTTCGGTCTTGATCGCGCCGGGTAGTACCAATCCCGCTGCGGATACCTGCAGTTGCCGACCAAGGCCTAGACGCACTTCATCTTCTATTAACACGTCCTGACCAAGTTTCTTCGAGATCAGGTTTTCAACAAAAGTGGTTCTGACAGAAGAAAACAACGCAGAGGACAGGAAAAGCCATGCCACAACAACCGCGACGAACGCGACAGCGCAACAAACCATTACACCTCTTGTGATGAACCGCACGCTTTTCTCCTAAGGTTCTGATTCCTTTCTTGGGCAGACTAGACCATTAAAGCATCATGTTAATGGAATATGTGGCTTCTTATTTTGCTGAACCCTAAATGACCTTGACCATTTAGCCGACTTCTCTTGCGGAATTGGTCGGGCGACCAAGAAACGGTTAAAGGACCAAATTTAGGATGTGCTGCTGACCCAGTTTCAAAATAGCTGGCTTGAAACGCGTTTAACGTTTCATAAACGAGCACATTGCATTAGCTTTGACTACTGCGCCTGGACACCCCAATTAAACTGGACGCGGTTAAAATGCTTCAATTTCCCACATCCATCTAATTACTGTTATATGTGAATTCTTCAAACGACGGGGACACAATGAATTCGCTAACTAGATTAACACGTGGGATAGGCGTCGCTTTCAAGGACGGTAGAGTGAAAAGCCTTCTTGCCTTCACAGTCGGAATGATTTTATGGGCCTCAGTCTTCTACCACTTTGTCGAAGGTTGGAGTTGGCTAGACTCGATCTACTTTTCCGTAGTGACAATTTCGACCGTAGGGTTCGGTGACTTCTCACCTGAAACTGCGGCGGGGAAAATCTTCACAATGGTATATATCATTGTAGGCTTGGGTGTTTTCGTGACTGCGGCGACCACAGTGGCACATACAATCTTATCCCAAGACGACGAAAAAACGGACAAATAGATTATCCCAAATTAAGGCAATTTGAGTTCATGCGCAGGTATCAGTGCGACCGCGCATCTGAAGCCGTGCCTCGGATTCACTCGTACCTTCAAACTGATAGATGAGCGCCGAAAACTCAAAAAATATACATATTACGTTTTTTGAGTGTATTGTTTGGAAAACAGATAGTGGAGGGATGGAATGGAAAAGACCCAGGACGCGAAGATTGTCGACCTCGCGATACGATTGCTCTTTCTCGGATTGTTCCTTTACAGCGCCCTGGTAATGGTGGCTCCGCTTGCAAGCATAGTCATCTGGGCGACGATCCTCTGCGTTGCGCTTTACCCGGCATTTGATTGGCTACAATCCAAGCTAGGAGGGCGGAAAAAGCTTGCCACAACGATCTTGGTTTTGTTGGGCCTTGTTCTGACCCTCGGGCCAGTCGCAACTGCGGTATCTGGAGCCGCAGAACTTGGGTCTGAATTCGCGGAACAAGCAGACAAGGGTGAATTGAAAATCCCCCCTGCGCCCGAGGGCCTCAAGGAATTGCCGTTGGTTGGAAATAAAATCTCCGATGTCTGGGGAATGTTTGAGCGCAATCTTGACGGCGCGCTTGCAAAATACGGCGCGCAAATCCTTGAGATAACCAAATCGCTCTTCGGAAAGGTGCTGGGCATTGGTATCGGGCTTCTTGGCTTAGCTCTGTCCGTATTGATTATGGGGGCATTGTTCAGCCCGGGGCCAAATTTGGTCCAGGGTCTTCAGCGCTTTGCCAACCGTGTCTTTGCACCACGCGGCGGTGAATTCGTGACACTGGCAGGTGCAACGATCCGGAACGTTACAAAAGGCGTGATTGGCGTAGCAGCCATTCAGGCTGTTTTCGTTTGGATACTGCTGGCTTTGTTTGGGATTTCTTCGGCCGCCACACTGGCATTTGTCTGCCTCATACTCTCGATTATCCAAATCGGGCCCGGACTGGTTCTGATACCCGTTATTATCTACGCTTGGAGTTCCATGTCCGGCGGAACTGCTTTGATCTTCACCATATTGGCCGTTCCCGTCATGATAATGGACAGTTTCCTAAGACCCGTGTTCATCTCAAAAGGCCTTGAGACTCCCATGCTGGTCATCCTCATCGGTGTTCTCGGAGGTATGATGGCGTACGGTTTGATCGGCGTTTTTATGGGGCCGGTTCTCTTTGCTGTCTTCTATGAGCTGTTCAAGGTTTGGATTGATACCTCACCTGAAGCCGAGGGCACTGTTGAAGGTGCGGCGAAATGAGGAAAACGATATGGACAACCCTGGCTGTCATTCTGATTTTTCTTGTCTGGTATCTGGTCGCTGATCGAAAAACGCCATTTACCGGGAACGCCAGAGTAAAAGCTGTGGCCACCCAAATCGTGCCTCAGGTAACCGGAACGGTAACGGAAGTTTTGGTAGAAAACGGCCAAGTCGTTTCGGCAGGTGATGTTCTGGTTCGAATAGATTCCAGACCCTACGAAATCGAGCGTTCAAAGGCGGAAGCTGATCTTGAAGCGGCGACCCAAGAGGTGGGTGCGTCTTCGGCAGAGGTAAGTGCGGCACAAGCCAAACTCGCAAGGGCGCAGAGCGATCTGGATACGATGCGCATTCAGACGGAACGTGTATTTGCGCTTGAAAAGAAAGGGTTGATTGCCGTCTCAAAGGCCGATGATGCACGAGGACAACTGGCAGAATCTGAGGCAAACTTTGAGAACGCAAAAGCTGATTTGGAAAAAGCGAAGCAAAGGCTTGGTGACGATGGGATTGAAAACCCGAAAATCCAGCGCGCATTGGCGGCCTTGGCGGATGCGGAACTGAACCTTGAATGGACCGAACTGCGTGCTCCGGCGACAGGTGTCATTTCTAATCTGCTGATTGCCCCCGGAACGTATGCGCGATCCGGTCAGGATCTTTTGACGTTTCTGGATGCAACCGACGTCTGGATAGAGGCGTATTTTACCGAGAACAATCTGGGAAGAGCTTCAATAGGGTCTCCGGTTGATGTGGTGTTGGATATGCATCCAGGTAAGATTGTTCCGGGCGTCATTGAGAGCTTTAGTGCTGCTGTTTCTTTGAGTGGCGGTGATGAGCCGGGGCAATTGGCGAGCCCGCCAAGCACCAAGGGATTTTTGCGGGAGCCTGAAAGGTTTCCGGTCAGGATTGTTTTACCCGGCTATGAAGCTGGAAGTGCCGAAGACGATCTTCGCTTTCAACTGAACGGGCAGGCCGATGTGATCATGTATCTAAGCGACAACTCGTTGCTGAACCTCGTAGGCCGCGCCTACATCCGCGTAGTTTCAATCTTCTCCTATGCGTACTGAGGATCAGAGCTCTGTCACCCGGCTTGCGCTGGGTGTTACGGGTGTCTTTGCATTGGGCCTATTTCTTGGGTGGCCCCTTGCCGTTGTTGGGGCGGTGTTCACTGCCCTTTTCCTTCAAGCACCTGCGGCACTACCTATGGCAGCATTTGGTAAGCTGTTTGTCTTCTCGATTGGATTGATGTTCATTTCATTCCTTTTGTCGTCAATCTTCTCACCTTATCCTCTTGTGTTTCTCATTCTGGTGGCCATTGGAATAATCCTGTCTTTCATTTGGTCAGTTTCCGGTGCCGGAGTATTGCCGGGTGTCATCGCTCTCATGGGGGCGTTGATGATTCCGAATTTGGTGCTGCAATCACAGGATCTGGCTTTGGTGCTTGTGTATTGGATCCCGTTGAACCTGCTGTTTGCTGGCTTCGTATCGACGCTGATGTTCGTGTTGATACCCGCGGCACCTCAAACGGCACCTCAAAAGAAAGCTGCAGCATCGCCGGACTTCGACTCACATCGCCGAATAGTCAGGATGTCTCTTGTCACAGTGCCCTTTGCTATGGCGTTCTTTATTTCCGGCGCTTCTGCTTTGTTGGTTCTGTTTTTTGTCGCCCTGCTGAGCCAGCAACTTGCGGCAATGCCTGCTGCAGGCAAAGCAGTTGCAAAAGCAATGCTGACGGCAAATCTACTTGGGGCGGCAATCTCCATCATATGCTATGAAATAAACGTAATAGCTCCGGTCATTCTAACCCCCATTCTACTGTGTTTTTTCTTTTGCCTAACACTCGGAGCACTTGGAAAGTCAGAATTCCCGCTCGCCGCCGCCGCCGGTTCCGCTATTACAACAGCTCTGATTGTATATGGCGGTTCGGTTGCGCCGTTTTCAGACGAGGCTGACGTCAAGAGCATCACTCGCGTATTGCAGGTCGCCAGCGCCGCTTTCTTTGTAATTATCGCATATGTCGTGGTGGATGAATTCTGGCCAGAAAAAGAGCGCCAGGCGACTCCATGAAGTTAGTTGCGATAAAGCTTGGCGCTGAAACCAGCAGAGTTCCCAGTTTGACCGATTTTTGCAACCATCGCTCGAATTGCAGCGCCATAATAAACCGCGAACATTGCTGAAGCGGTTTTATGTCAAGCGATCTCTGGTTGAGCGATGGCCGTTCTGTAAAACGAATACGAAAGGCAGCCTCGCTGACGAAGCCGACCTAGGAAGCTGCTGCATCAATGTCCGCTTTTATTGTCGGCGGTGTAATCAATGCTGCTTCCAGCTCCACACTCAGACTCGCGGCCAAATCGAAATACTGTCGTCGCACGGTCTCGGCGTAGGGATTGGCCTTCTCAGTCGCTTCGAATACTTCTGGCGCATCGTTCTGAACCATGGAAATCGCCTCAGACAACAAGTCGAAGCTCTTCGTTGTCATGCGCGTCGGCAGCGGTCCCATTCTCAGCAGTACTTTGGCTATGAGGTGCGTGAGCCCCTGAACGACAGCAGTTTCTTTGTCATGTTCTTCTGGTGTCGTCATGATGACATTCAGACCCAGAGTCTTGCATAAAAAACACGGCCATTGCGCTGGTCGCGCAAAGCTTCGCGACTCTGCTTACAAAGACAGATCTGAAACGGATCAGGAAATGAGTACATGCTAAATACGTGTTGGTGTTTCGCGTCATCTCAAAGAGCGGACGTCGCCGGTGGTGTAGCATGGAAACCTGCGGCAACCGAAGCATGACTGCCACTTTCCGGGCAGCATCGCACAAATAGCTCTCAGCTTAGGAACTGCTCAATCACGGCTGCTTGTTGCTTTTTTCCATCCGGGTCTGCTTCGGTTTTCAGGCGAGTAAACGCCTCACCCCAGTTTGAAGTGCGAACGCGGATCGGCGGGTCTGAGGCTTCAATCACGCCCATGACAACTGATGCCACTTGTTCCGAAGTTTGATAGATATCGCTGCCATCCATTCGCGCCTGAGCGCCGCCGATATACTTCTGGAGAATAGGTAGATACTCATCCTCAAGCATCCCGCCCGTGGCCTCGACATGTTTAAGCACATTGGTCGCAAACTCGGATTGAATACCGCCCGGTTCAACTGTCGAGAAATGGATACCGAAATTGGGCGTGACGTAGCTGGCCAAAGCCTCAGTGTACCCCTCAACCGCGAACTTTGCGGCGCAGTAGATCTCGTTGAACGGCTGACCCACTAGGCCGCCTACGGATGAGATTGTGATGACATGGCCCGAGCGTGCTGCGCGCATGTGTGGCATCACCGCTTTTGTGCAGCGCACGACACCCATGAAATTCACATCCATGACCCAAGCGACGTCTTCTTCGCTGGCTTGTTCGGTTGTACGAACAAATCCAGCACCCGCATTGTTGATCAGCTTATCGATCCGCCCCTCGTTCGCGATGATCTGATCGACCGCGGCGTTTACGCTGGCGCTGTTCTGCACGTCCAGCTCAAGCACGTTGAAATTGACGCCAGCGTCAGAGGCGGCCGCATCCAAGATGCCGCGCTTGGCGAGGTTTCGCATAGTAGCGTAGACAGTATGGCCCGATTGGGCCGCTTGTACGGCGATTTGAACACCAAGGCCGGTCGACGTGCCGGTGATCAGAATGACTTTGGGCATAATGGAAGCTCCGAATATCAAATGAATTGCTTGCGGCAACGATCCGATGTGTCGGGGCGAAGGTCAACAGCGGGACTTTAAAACGCCCAAAGCCTCATCGAAGGTATTCACATTCTCTTCTGCGCGCGCGGTCAGATGCGCGCCTTCCAAAAGGGCCAGTATCGCACGGGACTCCGAGATCGGATCGGTGATACCGGTGATTGACTTGTCCTCTTGGCCAAGCTTCAGGATCTCTTCGATTTGGGTAACCATCATGGCGCGGAATTTTTTGATCTTTTGGATCACGTCATCCGAAAGGCTTTCACGGCTGCTGATAAGCGACACGCAGAGGCACAAGGTTTTCCCGTCATTGAGTGCATCCCGGTAGAGGTCGATCAGGGCCAGCAATTGCTCGGCCCCGGTTTTGTGTTCTACCCGGATGCGGTTGCACTCTGCCTGCAGGGTCTCATGATAGCGACCCATGAGTGCCGCCGACAGCGCCGCTTTGGTCGGGAAATGATAGTGGATTGACGCCTTGCGAATACCCACCGCCTCTGCCAGATCGGCATAGCTGAACCCGTCAAACCCCCTCGCGCGCGCAGCGTGTTCGGCAACATCCAGAAGGGCCGTCTTGGTATCACTCGTCATACGTGCTCAAACCTTTTCCGTCATGATCAGGGCCAGCGCGTTTTCCGCAGACTCCAGGGCGCCTTCGATATAGCCCCCGAACTGTGGTGCAACTTCGGTCCCGCCAAAGATTAGTCGGCCATCCCACAGACGGGTCATCGCATGGGGCAGCCCGTATTGCGGATGAGCGTATAACGGCTGTTGATCCGCTTCGATAGAGGTGAACAGGTCAAAGGCCCAATCTTTGACAAAGAGTGTCTTTGGCTCCGCAGCTTCGGCGCCGAACAGCCTGGACAGTTGCTCTTTGAGCAACTGCCGCAGCCGTTCTTCGTTGCTACGGGTGCGCGGGGGTAAGCCGATAAAGCCGAACAACGCGTAAGGTCCGCCCTCGGCAGGGGAGGCGTCGTGTATTTCCACCATCGGCCCCCTGCGGCTCATCGCGTCACCGGACAGCCCGGCCGTGCGCCAGAACGGGGTATCATAGACAGCGATGACTTTGGCCTGACCGGCCATCCAAGTCGCGATCCCAGTCATTGCCGCTAAAGCTTCATCTGGTAAAGCAGGTGAGAACGCGATCTTGCTCGCCACGCGAGGAGGGAGGGCCAGTACGATTTCCTGAGCATGAATGACCTGCCCAGTTTGAGCGGTCGCGGTGATCCCAGACGCAGACTTCTCTAACCCGACGATAGGCGCGGATAAGATGAGCCGCTTCGGCGGTATCTCAGCGGCAAGCGCATCAGTGAGGGCGCCCAGACCACCTTTCAAGCGATAAGATCCTTGCATCGAGGCAAACCCGCGATCGCGCTCGACCTGGCCGATCTCGTTTTCAAAGCTGAGAGCGCCTGTTGAATATTGCTCGAACCACTCCAGTCCGAGCCGCTTTATTAACGCTGCAATACGCGGCTGACCGGGCCAGAACCAGGCGGGACCCATGTCGAAGTACCCACCCTCCAGCCTTTCCGTCAAGATACGTCCACCCGGACGACCCCGCGCTTCGACCAGCAGGTAGTCATGGTTTCGTGCCTGTAGCTGTCGCGCAAGGCAGAGGCCAGAAAGGCCTGCGCCAATGATCAGAGTTTGCGTCTGCATCGCTCAGAACCCCTCAGATGCCGGGCGCAGGTCCAGCTCATGGGTCCAGGTGGATTGCGGTTGATGGGCTAACTGCCAGTAGGCCTCGGCAATCTCGTCCGGTTTCATCATCTTCGACGGATCCAGCGAGTGCAAATCCCGCGAGCGGTGTGTATCGATGATCCCGTCCAAAACGACGTGCGAGATATGTACGCCAGCCGGTTGATATTCACGTGCCAGCGATTGTGTCAGCCCGCGCAGGGCGAACTTAGCCGACGCAAAAGCGGAAAACCGTGGGCCGCCGCGTAGCGACGCTGTGGCCCCGGAAACGATCAGCGCGCCACCACCGCCGCGCACCATCGGTTGCAGAACACATTGCCCCAGCAGGACCAAAGATTGCACCATTGATGTCCACGTTCTCTGATAGTCTTCCAATGCGGTTTCGGGGAATGGCGCGATCACCAGCTCAGCCGTATTGTGCACCACGATCTTCGGCGGGCCATGCGTAGCGATCAATTCAGAAATCACTGGCGCAACCGCACTCGGATCGGACAGATCGACCTGATGAAACGGCGCGATCGTTTCCTGCGGCTGCGTCCGTCCAAGACCAATGGCCGTCATGCCACCTGCCTGAAACCGCGCGAGAAGGGACTGGCCAAGGCCAGCTCCCGCACCGGCGACAATCGCCAGAGGTTTCTTGCTACTCATGAATTAAACCACCGGTGGCTGTGCAAAGGGCAGGTGGCCAGTCTTCATCCAGACCTTCGCCCCGTCTGGGCCAGCCATAGCCGACAGCGCTTCACCCTCAGGCAGGCGTAGCCAGTCGTTCTTTTTCAGAACGTCACCGCCTGAGGTCAGCGATCCGCCAATCATTAACAGCTCGATACCACCCGGCGCATTCGAAGTAATCTCGGTGCCTGCATCAACATGGCTGTAAGTGACAACCTCGCGGTCATCCTTGTGCAGTGTCGCGGTGGCGACCCCGTTCACGGGTGCGGCCAGTTCGTCGGCCATGGTTTTGCGGAACTGATTGCGGTCCTCCATGTCGAACTGCCAGAGTTTGACGAAGATCGTGCAGCCGGGTTCTGAGCCGGGCGTGTGCCCGGTTGTGGGCGGATTGCGCACATAGGTGCCTTCCGGGAAATCGCCATGCTCATCCTGAAAGACGCCGTCCAGAACGATGAACTCTTCACCGCCTGTATGGGTGTGGGCCGAAAACTTGCTGCCTGGTGCATAGCGCACAATGGTGGTGGCGCGGGCGACTTCGCCACCAATTCGGTCCAGCATGCGCCGGTCCACACCCTTCATGGGCGAGGCCTGCCACTCAAGCTGATCAGAGTGAACAACGACACGCGAAGAGAAGTCCGAGTTGAGTTCCATGGGAGGGGTCCTTTCAACTTAAATGGCAGTTCTCGCTTAGCCGGCGATAGATGGACGGGCCGCCATCTTAGCACGCCAAGCTTGCAGGTTGGTCAGGGTTTCAGGAATTTCAACTTTGGCAAAATCGGCGAACGCCAATCCTGCAAAGGCGGTGATATCAGCCACCGAGAATGTGTCTCCAGCCAAGTATTCGTTTTCGGCTAATACCGCATCCAGATAGGCCATGGTGTTTCCGGCAACCTCTTTCTGTTTGTTGCCCCATTCGGCGCATTGATAGGTTTCGAGGTCCGGGCCGAGGCCAGGTGTGGCATGGTGGAAGTAGGTGCCGACCGCATTCAACAGACCGTTTTCCGCGCGCAGGTTCATCATCGAGATTCGGGCGCGCTCTTGCGCAGTCACGCCGGTCAATGATGGGCCATCGAAGGTTGCGTCGATATATTCAGTGATCGCGTTGCATTGAGCGATGTGTGAACCATCTTCCAGTTCCAGACAAGGCACCTCTGCATCGGGGTTTTTGGCTTTGAACTCAGGCGTGCGATGTTCGCCGCCCATCACATCCACAGGGATGAATTCAACTTTGTCTGTCGCGCCTTTTTCAGCCAGCGCAATACGAACACGGGCAGGGTTCGGGAAACCTTCGACATCATATATCTTCATCTGAGTACCTCCGTCGGGGTTTGTGCTTCATGAAATCTACCTATCAATAGGTAGATATTATTACAAACCTTTTTTACATCTTGTCAGAAGAACTTGGCTTGAGGCGGGCAGGGCGGTTGTGTAGCTTTTGCAGATGACCAGACCTGCCTCCTTCAAACAGTTTAAATCTAGTCCCGAGATCATCCGCCTTGCGGTGATGCTGTACATCCGCTTCCCGCTTTCGTTTCGGAATGTCGAAGTTCTGCTGCACGAGCGAGGGATCGACGTGAGCCACGAAACCCTCCGATATTGATGGAACAGGTTTGGCCCGACATTTGCTGCTGAGATAAGGCGGAAGCGTGTTTAGCAATTGAAAGCATATTCCAAATGGAAGTGGTAGGTTGACGAGGTTATTGTGAAGGTGAATGGCAAGCGGCATTATCTTTGGTGGGCTATCGATGAAGAAGGTGAGGTGCTAGAAGCCGTTGTCACCAAACGTCGAAACAAAGCTGCAGCATTGAAATTTCTAAAGAAATTGATGAATCGACACGGCCATGCGGAAGCCGTCGTCACGGATCGCTTCACCGGATACAAAGTCGCGGTCAGAGAGCTGGGCGCGCTCGAAAAACAACCGACGGGTAGATGGCTCAACAACCGCGTCGAGAACTCGCACCTGCCGTTCCGACCAAGAGGACGCGCCAACCAACGGTTCAGGCGCGTGCGAAGGTTACAGAAATTCGCCTCCGTCTATTCCTCCGTTTACAACCACTTCAATCAGGAAAGATCTCTAGCCTGCCGAGACACCTTCAAGCTGTCGCGCACCGCCGCTCTCGCCGAGTGGCGCGAACTTTGTTCTGGATAAGTTCACGGTCTCCGCGGCAAACTGAGACTGGTTAAAATTCGTCTGACAGCAACAATGTGGGATCATTCCAGCACTGGATCTGTAAGAAGATCATGGATTGAGACGGGCAAAAGTTATCTCAAATGCGGTTAGCTTTGTCCGCTAGGCGGTCGTTCGTGCGGAACAAAGGCGCAGTACTACGGCCAGCGGTGGCTTCGTCCGCACTGCGGTCGTTCATCTGAACTTGTCGAATGACCGCTGTGAGCCCTTTGTAGCGAATGCTGCGTCGTGGAATAATGGCCGCATTGCGCAGAAAGCGGACTTTGCAAAGTGAAGGCTGCAGCTCAAAGCGGTTACGCTACATCGAGCTGCCATGCCGCGGTCGCGGTTCATGCTGCCGCTATTCCCAGCACGGTCAAAGCCAAAGACTGTTCGAACCCATAATCTGAAAAAAAATTGCAATTCGATTGACTGAACTCAACGGCTGATGTGTGCCTATGTGCAATTGTGTTTATTTTGAAATCAGAATTTGGCAAGCCAAGCCGCCGAGTTTTTGGGATGTATCTAGTGTCAGTTTGCATCCATATGCATTCAGCAGATCAACGGCTATTGCCAAACCCAAACCGGTGCCACTGACAGAAGTGTCTAAACGACCTCCCGAACGAAGCACTCCTTCACGTGCAATTTCAGGAATACCAGGCCCGTCATCCTCAATGCAGATCTGAATGCCCTCTTCAACACGCTTTGCGGTGATCTGAACTGTTGTTTGGCACCATTTGAGAGCGTTGTCGAGAAGGTTACCAATCACTTCTTCTACGTCCTGAGTGTCCATTCGCACCCAGAGACCGGCGTCGTGATCTGAAGTAAGTGATTTCCCCTCGCGCTCTGCCATGACCGAAAATAGTCTGGACAATCTCCCGACCGAGTTCGAAAGATCGGTTTTTGAATGTGTCAATTCTCCAGTATTGGTCGCACGCATACGTGCGAGAGAGCGGCCAAGCTGGGCATCGATCCGACCCAATGCCTCTTCTGCCTGAGTGGTATCAGCTCCGGTTTCCGACAAGCTTTTCAGTTCATTTCTGAGGATTGCTGTCGGTGTTTTCAGCGCATGCGCCAGGTCCGCCGCTTGCCGCCGCGAGCCGGCCACAATCTCGCGATTTCTGTGCAGAAGTTGATTGAGGTCTTCGACAAGTGGCGAAACCTCTTCCGGATAGTCTTTCGGCCTAAGATCATCCCCCTTGTCCCAACGATGCGCCACATCTGCGCGTAATTTCCTGAGAGGACCGACAATTGCTGACATCAACAGCAGCGAACCCGCAACTCCAATCAGACCGACCAGCCCAAATACTGGAAGCAAGTTGTTCTGCGCGGCGCGACGTTCGCTGATCAGTTCAAGCCTGCTTTCGGCGACCGTCACGCTCCATTCTGTTCCGTCTTCGAAGGTGATTTTCTGATAAGCGCTGCGAACGGCCTCGCTGTCCGGACCTGTGGTGTTCCAAACGAGGGTCTCATCACTCACACGCGCAGGTTCAGAAATAGTTTCGTCAAAGAGTGAGGCCGATGTGAATGTAACCCCGTTTGCATCGGTCACCTGCCAGTATCTGCCTGAAAACGGCGTTCCATAGGCCGGGTCGAACATGAGATCACGTAAGGCCTCGGGGCTGTCCGTCGTCGCGCTCAACCCGACGACCAGCTGCGTATGTCTATTGCGCAGCGTCTCGTCGAACTGCTCAAGAACGCGCGCATTGATGTAGGAAAAAACAACCAAAGTTCCAACGCCGACAGAAAGCGCACCTGTGGCGAGGCCGCCAAGCAACGCGCGTTGGCGCAGCGATAACATCAGGCGGTATCGATCATATAGCCGCGTCCTCTGACCGTTGTTATTAGGTCAGGGCCGAGTTTCTTACGCAGCCGGGTTATGAATACGGCGATGGTGTTCGAGTCCCGGTCGCCATCATATTCATAGATGTGCTCTGACAACTCAGTACGAGACACCATGCGTCCCATGTTGTGGGCAAGGTAGGTCAGAACCGCGATCTCTTGCGCGGTCAGATCAACAGGAATGCCGCCAACACTGACACGCCCGTTTCGCGTATCGAGCGTGACATCGCCCATTTCGATCACGGGGTTCATCTGACCGCTTTGCCTGCGCAGGATTGCGCGCACACGTGCGGCCAACTCGGGCATGTGAAACGGCTTGGTCATGTAGTCATCGGCACCGGCATCAAGGCCATCCACGCGCTCGCTCCACCCATCGCGGGCCGTCAGGATCAACACAGGCGTTTTTACCCCCGCACCGCGCCATTCGCGCAGAACAGAGATGCCGTCGCGTTCCGGTAACCCAATATCGAGAATGATCATGTCATATGGTTCAGTCGCCCCCAAATGAAGCGCGTCCGTCCCGTTATCGGCCACATCCACTACGCGGCCTTCTGCGCTTAGAAGCTTTTTGATCTGCGCGCTTAGCTGCGGCTCATCTTCGGCCAGAAGTACTCTCATATTCAAATGCTACAGTCACAATGGCTTTGGTTTAAGCACTATTTTTTTCCGTTACCTTTGCCGTTCCCGCCAGAATTGCCGCCACCGTTACCACCGCCGTTTCCGCCACCATTGCCGCCGCCGTTTCCACCGCTATTACCGCCGCCGTTACCACCACCATTGCCGCCACCGTTGCCGTTTCCACCGCCGTTGCCATTTCCACCGCCATTGCCGCCAGCGTTGCCATTTCCACCGCCGTTGCCGTTGTTTCCGCGGCTCGCAGCGGTACCACGGTTGCCGTCGGAATTGCGACCGTTGTTTGCTTTGGCAGGGGTAGAACGGGCAGCTTTCGATATTTGGCGGCCCACGCTGGATCGATTGGAAACGACCGTTCCGGTCTGCGCATCTACAATGACACTGACAATCTTTCCATCAGGCTTTTTGACAAGGATGCGATAGTATATCTGATCAGCTTGAAACGCCCGCGCATCAACTGGAGTGCCGCCATAGGCTTTCTCGACACCTTTGATAACGCGTTTCAACCGAATGGTGTCGCCATTCAGAGTGGCCTTGCGAAGTTCACCTTGCCTGAGCTCGCGCGTCTGCGCAGTCGCCTGCCCAACGGGCAAAGCAACAAGCAAGCTCGCAATCATCAAGATCACCTTCGCACGCATGAATGTCCTCGTATTTTGCGGCTATAGACTACGCTTTTCGACATGAACCGATGATGAACAAGCAGTTAGCCCTGCGTTCAAGCGCTCTCAAGTTAAATGGGAACAGGCATATGAGATTCGGGCGCGAATCGAGACGATAGAACACAGCGAGTTGTTTCAGAAAACTGCTACCCGCTGATTTCCACCGAGGAGGTCGATATGAAAACCACCAGTTTGGGACTGCTCAAAGCATCGACCCTGGCAATCGCGTTGCTGGGTTCAACCGCCATCATAGCCACCGTCGCCGTGCCGGATGTTGCCTTTGCAAAAGAAGGAAAAGGCAACGGTGGAGGAAATGGTAAAGGCGGTGACAACGGCAACGGCGGTGGAAAGGGTAACAGCGGCGGCAAGGGCAACTCTGGAAAAGGAGACCGCGGCGACCATAGCTCTGCCAGCAACAAAGGCGGAAAGAAGGGCGCTGACAAAGGTCAAGCTGGCCGGACTGCAGGAAAATCCAACAACGGCAACTCGAAGTCCAAGGCTTCGCGGTCTGTATTCGGCAATGGCGGTCGCATTTCATTGAAGGACATCTTCAGCGGAAAAAGTAAATCGAGAACGGTTACCACCTCCAGGAAAGGGTCAACGACTGGTGGCGGCAAGCAAAAGCCCCGGACGTACAAAAAGCCTTCAAAAACCGTGATCGTTGAAGAATCTATACGTCCGGCCGTCCGGACCAAAGGCAACAGGATGGCTGCGCTTCTTGGTGCCCATCCGTCCGAGTTGGGGGCCCTGAACGCAGCCAACGCCAGCGCAACCGCACTGGCGAACGCAGCGCCCAATTCTCGCGTCGGTCGAATTGCCTACTATCGCGATACCGTTTTGGCTGGCGAACCGTTGCGTGAGGAACTTGCGGAGCAGTTGGAAGAACTTGCCGGACTGGAGCCGCCGGAGCGGACTATACCCGAAATCGAGGAAGACCTGCGAACTGCGTTGGATGATGTGCAGGAGAACCAAGAGAGGGTCGAAGAACTTGAACAGGCGCTGGAGGAGGCAGGTGGAACTGATCCTGAGATTGAGGAACAACTTGATCAAGCCCGCGCAGATTTAGAGAGTTCGGTAGAAGAAGCCCAAGACCTGAACGATGAAAGACAGGCCGCCGTCGAATACGAAGAAGCGACTGAGGAAGTGCGGGAACTGGCTGATCTGGTTGAAGTGCAGCGGTTGACCGAGCGGAAAGCCTTGGAAGCTGCTGCCAACAAACCCGTCACGGATGCCGTTGAGCAGGAGGTAAAGTCGCTCCTGGGTCTGTAAGAACAGGCAACAGCTTATTCGCCTCACGATACACGCAGTACTGACCACTCACGGAAGCACTGAATGCTGGGCCAGCCATACGCTTCACAGAGGCGGGAAATGGCTGGCCCGCATAATGTGAAGCCGAGCCTTTAAATCGATGGCTACGAGCCTCACATCGACCACGCAGAAAAAGATACCCCGCTCCAACATGGAGCGGGGTTCAGTTTTCAATTCCAATATTTTGGACAGATATCGGGAATTGTGTGGGGGTCTGCTGAACTGCCTTCAGACGTTGTTATGTGCCTCGGAAAGCCGCTTGTTTTTGACGATCTGTGTTAATGCACTTTCGATAGGAGGGAAGCGACCACTGCTCGACTTGGTCGTGGTTAACAAACGCTCTTCGGCAATCTTGCCGGAGGTTTGCATCACAGCTGTTGTGCTGGACTCTTCAGTCACAAAGGCAGACTTGATCATGCGTTTCCCCTTGTCAGCGATCAAACGATACACCTTTCGTTCGATCCAACCCGATCACTATGCATTAGCTTGGTTGAACACTCTGAGAATACATTGTTCACGTTCGGTTAATGTTGTTCGCGAAATAAAGACAAAGGAATGAATGGGTTGATTGACGGGTTAAGAGCTGCCGGATGGGGTGCCGTAAGTGCGTGCTCAAATGAGAAGCTTTTTACTCAGCTACTGTGGAAGCGCTGGTCTACCTTCGTAGTGGAAAGCCACTCATTGCTGATGAACTCGCCAATGCCCGTTCAAGGGCATATGTAGACCGCACAGCTAAGAAGGATGCAGGGAATGAACATAGCCGTTGGAGTATTGGCGGTGGCCCTGTTGGCGCAGGGCGCATCATCTACGAACGCAAATCACAGCTTGTGGAGCCATAGCGTTGGGCAGGTTAGCCGAGCTGGTGCAACTGCGCCAATCCTAGTGAAATCCAAAGCCGGACATTGTCCACCTGGCTTGGCGAAAAAGGCGATCCCTTGTGTGCCGCCTGGGCAGGCTAAGAAATATCGACGTGGCGATTACATCTATAATGGGTACGTTCGCATCGATGATCCCGGCCGCTGGGGACTAAGGCGCAAAGGTTATTACGTGAGAGCCGGAGATTACGTATACGAAGTAAATCGTGAGACGTACGAAGTGCTGAACTTAATAGGAGCAACCGCCGATATTCTGAATTAAGTGCTTCGCCAGCTCTTGGCCCTGATACTAAGTTCGAGGCCATTTAGACCGCTTTCCAAAATTGAAACAAACGCCCGTTTAAGGCCTTGGTCACAGCAAATTATTCGCTTAAACAGCTTATGTCGCCAGCCCGAATGGAAATCTGGTATAGCCTTCGCTAAGGGCTGTATTGTTGCACAACTCGGGATCTGTAAAGCTCAGTTATGTAGGCTGGCTTTGAGCTACCATCGTTCACAGATGAGAAGAGTCTTGTCAGAAGAGCTTTGCTTGAGCGGGGCGGGACGGTTGCGTAGCTTTTGGCCATGGCCAAACCTGCCTTCTTCAAGTACTTCAAAACCAGCTCCGAGATCATCCGCTTTATGGTGATGCTTTAAATCCGTTTTCCGCTTTCGCTTCGGAATGTTGAAGACCTTCTGCACGAACGCGGGATCAACGTGAGTCACGAGACTGTCCGATATTGGTGGAACCGTTTTGGTCCAATTTTCGCGTCAGTGATCCGAAGAAAGCGTGTTCAGTAATTGCGAGCATTCTCGAAATTTATATGGCATTCAGATGAGGTCTTTGTGAAAATCAATGGAAGGCGGCATTACCTTTGGAGTACCGTGGATCACAAAGGCGAGGTGTTGGAAGCCGTTGTTACCAAACGCCGAAACAAAGTTGCAGCACTGAGATTCCTCAAGAAATTGATGAAGAGACACGGTGTAGTGGATGAAATTATAACGGATCGTTTCGCGTCATGCCGAGCCGCGCCCAGAGATATCGATGCGACGGAAAAGCAGATGACGGGCAGGTGGCTTAACAACCGCGTCGAGAATTCACACCTTCCTTTCCGACGACGCGAACGCGCCATGCAGCGATTCAAGCTTATGCGAAGTTTACAGAAATTCGCCTCCATCCTTTCTTCCGTCTACAACTACTTCAATCAGGAAAGATCATTTAGCAGCCGAGTAATCTTCAAGCAGACTTGTTCCGCCGCTCTGGCTGAGTGGCGTCAGCATTGTTCCACGTAAATTTGCGGATTTGGCGTCAAACTAAGACTGGTTGGACTTAGTCTGGCAGCACCCTTGTAGCTGTTATGTTATGACGTCTGGCGTCTGGCGGTCGCAGATTTCGGGGATTTTAGTTATTCGAGCCATTGCTTCTGTGATTTCTTGCAATGCTGACTGGGTATCCATATGCATATCTCCTCCAACGGGTGTGAACTGCTCCAAATAGATACGAACTGTGGCACCGTCCGTTCCTGTACCCGAAAGGCGGATCACGCCTCGACAGCCATTCTCGAAAGTAATGCGCACTCCTTGGTTCTTGCTTATCGAACCATCGACCGGGTCTTCGTAGGAAAAATTGTCCGCAGTCGCGACAACAAGATTGCCGGTGCTACTGCCAGGAAGTTCAGGTAACCGATCAGTCAAATCGGCGATCATTTTCTCGGCTTTGGCGTTGTCAACGGCCTCGTAGTCATGCCGCGAATAATAGTTGCGGCCATAAGTCCGCCAGTGATCTTCCATGATTTCGCGGACCGAGACCCGACGTTCGGCAAGAATGTTCAGCCACAGTAGAACGGCCCACAATCCGTCCTTCTCGCGCACGTGATCCGAGCCAGTACCGGCACTTTCCTCTCCGCACAGCGTGATGCAGCCCGCGTCGAGCAAGTTGCCGAAAAACTTCCATCCTGTTGGCGTTTCATAACAATCTAGTCCCAACTTTTCGGCAACACGATCGACCGCTGCGCTGGTGGGCATCGATCTAGCGATCCCGGCGAGCCCCTTGCCGTAGCCCGGGACGAGGTGGGCGTTGGCGGCCAGCACGGCGAGACTGTCGGACGGGGTGACATAGATCCCTTTCCCTAAGATCATGTTGCGATCCCCATCCCCATCTGACGCGGCAGCAAAGTCCGGACCACCAGGAGATAGGACCAGATCGACAAGCGGTTTGGCCCAGATCGGGTTTGGGTCGGGATGCCCTTTGCCAAAATCGACCGATGGCACAGCGTTCAGGACTGATCCCTTTGGGGCACCCAGTTCATCTTCAAGTATGGCGGTCGCATAGGGTCCCGTGACCGCATGCATTGCGTCAAAACGAAGGGTGAACCCGCCGGACAGCAAATCTCTGATCCGGCCGAAATCGAAAATATCACGCATCAGTTCTGTGTAATCGGCCACCGGATCGACGATCTCCACGCCCATATCTTCAAGCCTTGAAACGCCGACCCCTCCCAGATCGATGTCCCCGGACTCAAGCGAGCGATACTCGGTCATGCTCCGTGACTGGGCAAAGAATTCTTCCGTCAGGCTCTCGGAGGCCGGGCCGCCATTGGCACCGTTGAATTTCAGCCCGAAATCGGCGTCGATGCCGCCGGGGTTGTGACTGGCGGACAGAATAAAGCCGCCATCGGCCCCGTGCTTGCGGATCAGATTGGACGCGGCAGGCGTTGACAACAGGCCATTCTGTCCGACAATCGCACGAACAGCGCCATTGGCTGCGGCCATGCGCAAGATGATCTGGATGGTCTCGGCGTTAAAAAACCTGCCGTCGCCACCGATGACAAAAGTCTTGCCTTGCGCGCCGCCAATGGCATTGAAAATCGACTGCACATAGCTCTCCAGATATCCGGGTTCCATAAACACCCGCGTCTTTTTGCGCAGTCCCGAGGTGCCGGGTTTCTGACCCGCAAAGGGGGTGCAGGGAAACACTACGAAAGGCATGGATCAGTTTCCTTCTGTTGAACGGTGGCGGGGACTACCCGCGCCGGTTCCATCGAATTACGTACGTCTTTCAGACTTTGAACGGCAGCTAGTTCCTCTACAGACACGCGTGCCGGACGCCTCCAATTGGGGTGCTCGTCAATTGTTCCGGGTAGGTTCTGGGCCTGCTCGCTGCCCAACAAGTCGTCCAGTTGCACCGTCACCAGTTCCGCCGGGCTCTTTCCCAGCTCTGAATGCACCGCGCCGCGGATATCTTCCAAACTTGCTTCCGGCGGGATGGCGCAATGACGGCGCAGTGAATTCCGCTGGACGGCCCGCGCGGCGTGCAATGCCATCGCCCTGTCCCGGGACAGCCAACCGATGGTGCGCCACCATTCGATATCGCGCCCGCGCCAGAAGCCTTGGATCGTCGGCGTATCATGTGTACTGAAACAAGCCATACTGAAAGGGCGCAAATCCTGCGCCGACCTCAATGCGCCATCTCGTGTCCCTTCAAATTGCCAAACCGCGTAACTGTAGAGGCCGGACTCATTCAGGCGCTCGCGGAACCCGGCGGGCACCAATCCCAGATCCTCGCCCACAACGCAGCAGTGATTGCACCAGGCCTCTATGGCCACCACCGCAAGCAACACGTCGAACGGTTGCGAGATATACCCACCCGGGCTTCCATCCTCAGGTACCCAGAAGCTGCGCATCAGGCCAAGAACATGGTCAATCCGGACAATCCCAGCCTGGGACATCAGTTTTCTCAGCAGTGTCCGCACGGGTTCGTAGCGGTTTTTCGACAACTTATTTGGTGCGTAGGCCGCTAATGTCCAGGATTGCCCAGCAGGACTGAGCTGATCTGGCGGTGCCCCGATTGAGACGCCGCGTGCAATCAGATCCTGGTGCATCCAAACTTCGGCACCGTCGGGACGCGCTCCAACCGCAAGGTCCAAGAAAAGACCTAAAGCCATCCCGGACCGAATTGCGGTCGCTTGCGCGACCTCGAGCTGAGTATAGGCCCTCCATTGCAGCCACGCATGGAATTCGTTCCGGGGCGTCGGTTTTGTTCTTTCAGGTTGGCTTAAATGGATAGGCCAATTGCGAAAGTTGCCGCCATGCATTTCGCTGATGCTTTCAAACGTGGCGAACCGGGCCAGTTCCAGACCTTCGGCGCGGCAAAAAGCCTGAAATTCTTTGTGCTCCGTCGCTGCAGCGCTTTGCTGAAATCGCTGAAACTCCGCGTCCAATGCGAGGCGGTGTTTTATGCGAAAAGCCGGGTAATCGATCAACGCCCGGTCCGAAACAGATGCAAGCCGGGTGCCTGTTGCAATGTGATCGATATTCAGAAACCCGCGGTGACTAGGCGAATAAGGGCTTTTGGTGTCACCTACCGCCCATCCCAGCGCATGGACCGGATTAATGCCAAAATACATCGCACCCGATTGCCCCATGACAGACATCGCATGGCCCAGGTCGTCGTAGTTTCCCAACCCGCCGTTTGATCGGGACCGCAACGAGTACACTGCGCCCGATACACCCCATCCCTTCGTGCGTCCTGTCAGGTCTGCGATTGTCGGCGCATGTATCGGTCGGCTCAACAGAAACACTTCTTCGCAGCGACCAGGGCTATGCACAACCAACGTAAAATATCCAACAGGCAGAGGTTGAAGCGTCAGGCTTGTTTCTCCGCGCCCCGCCTGAACCTCGTGTCCTTTGTTATCCAGCACATGCCATTCGCTGGGCTGAGACAGTGCCAATTCAAACGGCAGGTCGGCCAGAATGACCTGTTCAATAGGTAACGCTCGTGCTGCCTGTTCGGCCTGACCCGCCCGTAAGGCCTCGGAAACGGCGCTGTCCGTATCTACATCTATGTCCATCGCGCGGAGCAGAGCCTTCAGGGTCGGTGGATCCGATGATAAACGCGTTCCATCCCAGGCGTTGTACCCCAGATGGATGCCGCAATCCTGCGCTAGTTGACGCAGTCTGTCGTCGCTGCCCATCATTCCACTGACCGTTCTTCTAAGACAAAGGCGGCTACCGAGTGTGCCGGAATGATCGTCGTTGAAGTCGTGATCTTGCTGGCCGACTGATGAGAAACCGACGTGTCAATTTCTCGCTGCCAGACTCTGTCTCCGCCGGACGGCAACCGCAACTCCAGCGCCTCATTTTCCCGGTTGAAGGCCAGCATCACCACATCGAAGATAGTGTCGCCCGCCACGCATTCGGCGCAACCGCGCAGGATCAGACAAAGGCTGGACAGTCCCGGATCGCGCCAGTTCAGTGGCGATCCGTCCATGGCACGCCACTCGACATCCGGATATCCGTCTGTCCGTTGGGCACCATGCAGGAATCGATTTTGATTGAGTACGGGATGATTGCACCGGAAACGCGACAGTGCCGCGGTAAACGCGATCAAATCGCTGTCAAGTGTGGTCCAGTCGATCCAACTTACTGGGTTGTCCTGGCAATACGCGTTGTTGTTGCCATTCTGAGAATTGCCGCCCTCGTCACCGGCCAACAGCATAGGGGTGCCTTGTGACAAGAAGACAGTGGCCAGGAAATTTCGCATCCTTTGGAGGCGCGCGGCTTTCACTTCGGGATCGTCGCAGGCTCCCTCCATGCCGAAATTGTCGCTGTAGTTGCTGTGATGGCCATCGCGATTGTCTTCACCATTGGCTGCATTATGGCGCTGCAGGTACCGGGTCGTATCTGCCAACGTGAAGCCGTCGTGAGAGGCCACGAAGTTTACTGAAGACCAGGCCTGACGACCCTTGGTATCGAATAATTCCGCTGACCCCAATAAGGCCGAGCCCATGTCCTGCGCCGAATGGCTGTCGCCGCGCCAGAACTTGCGCACCGTGTCTCGGTAACGGTCATTCCATTCCGAAAACTCGGGCGGGAACCGTCCCAGTTGATAGCCTCCCGGACCGACATCCCAAGGCTCTGCAATCAGTTTTGCACCTGCTAGTACAGGGTCCTGGCGCAAGGCATCCAGGAACCCGCCGCTTGCTTCAAACCCATGCGCCTCGCGCGCCAGAGTCGTTGCTAAGTCAAAGCGGAAACCGTCGACCCCCATGCTCTGCACCCAGAACCGCAGGCTGTCCATCACCATCCGAAGCACAAACGGGTGCTTTACCTGAAGTGTATTTCCGGTGCCGGTGTCGTTCACATAGTAGCGCGGTTGGCCATCCAGCAGCAGGTAATAAGACGCGTTGTCGATCCCGCGAAAACTAAGCGTCGGGCCGAGATGGTCACTTTCGGCGGAGTGGTTGTAGACCACATCCAGTATGACCTCGATACCGGCGGCATGAAACCGCTCGACCATAGCGCGAAACCCGAACACGCCGGATGGCCCGAAATAGCGCGGTTCGGGCGCAAAGAAGCCCAGAGTATTGTACCCCCAATAGTTCCGCATGGATCGCGCGCGCAGCGCACCTTCAGAGGTGAAGGCGTGGATAGGCAGGATTTCAACAGCCGTCACACCCAATCGCATCAGATGATCCAGAACCGGCTGTGACGACATCCCTTCATAGGTGCCCTTCACATGGTCAGGAATGTCAGGGTGCAACATGGTCACCCCTCTGACATGCGTCTCATAAATGAAAGTGCCGTTCCAACGCCGTCCCAGCGTCACCGCGTCCGAGGTGAAACTGTCAGGACTAGAGACGACGGATTTGGGCACAAAAGGCGCGCTGTCGACTTCACTGAAAGACAGATCACCGTAGGGAGAATTGGGCAGGTAACCCAGGATTGCCGGATCATGGGTGACGGTTCCGTGCAGTTCGCGCGTATAAGGGTCCAAAAGCAGCTTGTTGGCGTTGAACCTGTGACCCCGCTCGGGTGCAAAAGGGCCTTCCACGCGGTAGCCATAAAGTGCTCCGGGTTTCAGGCCCGGCACGTAACCATGCCAGATGGCTCCATTGCGTTCGGGCAAAGCCAGTCGGGTGAGCTCGGTTCGGCCATCCTCTGCGAAAAGACACAGATTGACGCGCAATGCGTGCTCGGAGAACAGGGCAAAATTCACGCCTTCACCGTCGAAATGAGCACCGAGCCGCGATGGGTTCCCTTGTCGAATTATCAGTTGTGTAGGTCCAACATCCTTCATACAGACAAACTCTTGTACAATTCGGCATACTCCCGCGCCGACCGATCCCATCCAACAGCTTGGCGCATCGCCGCGCGTTGCATCATCTGCCACGTCTTCTTGTCGTCAAAGCAGCCAAAAACACGATCAAGCACAGCCTCAACGCCGGTTTTCGTAACGTTATCAAACACAAATCCGGTCGCACATTCGGCGTTCAGTGCTGCGACATTTGCGTCAATCACCGTGTCAGCCAATCCCCCGGTACGCGCGACGATGGGCAAAGTACCGTATCGCAGCCCATAAAGCTGGGTCAAACCGCAAGGTTCAAACCGCGACGGGATCAGAATGGCGTCAGATCCGCCTTGTAGCAGATGGGCAAAGGCCTCGTCATATCCGATCACGGCCCCTACTGAACCGGCAAAGCGCTGGCCGGCGTCCACAAAAGCCTGTTCGAGTGCAGTTTCGCCAGAGCCCAAAACAGCCAGTTGGCCGCCGCGTTCGACGATGTGCGGAACGGTGTCAATCAGCACATCCAGACCTTTCTGCTCAGTCAACCGACTGATGACACAGAACAGCGGACCCCTGGAATCGGGATCAAGTCCAACACGGTCTGCGATACTTGCGCGGCTGTCAGCCTTTCGCCCCAGGCTTCGTGCATTGTAACCTCGGGCCAGTGCTGGATCGCTCAAGGGGTCCCATGTGCCGGTGTCTATGCCATTCAGAATACCGCTAAGTATCGCTGTTCTGGACTGTAGAACGCCGTCCAAACCCATTCCATACTGCGGCGTGAGGATTTCCCGGGCATAGGTAGGGCTGACCGTCGTGATCCGGTCTGCAAACATCAACCCACCCTTCAGAAACGCAAGATCACCGTGAAATTCCAGCGCTTCGGGATGAAACCAGTCACCGCGCAGTCCTAAATCTGACAGGGCATGCGGGCCGAACCGGCCCTGAAAGGCAATGTTGTGAATGGTCAAAACCGATTTGGGCGCGTCTTGACCGGATTGTTTGAGATAAACAGGGGTCAGAGCGGCCTGCCAGTCATGTGCGTGGATGATGTCCGGCTGCCAACCGTCGACACCGTCAAGACCCACCCGCGCCGACGCCTGTGCCAGCGCGCCAAAGCGCAGATGATTGTCCGCCCAATCCGCGCCATCGGGATCCGTGTAAGGCAAGCCGGGACGATCAAACAATTGCGGAGCATCCAATAGAAGCAGGTCAATACCTTGGACAGAGACCAGAACAAGCTGTCCATAGCCGCCAGGCAGATCACTGAACTTGGCAACCTGCCGCCCGTCGCTGAGCAAAGGCTGCAACGACGGATAGGCCGGCAACAGAATGCGACAGTCGATGCCATGACCGGACAGCGCAGCAGGCAGCGCGCCGACCACATCCGCCAGTCCTCCAGTCTTAATGAACGGCGCGCATTCTGAGGCGGCCATCAGTACTTTCATATCACATGTCCAGTTGGTCGATCATCGCTTGGGTAATAAGGCAGACACCGCCTTCTGTGCGTCTGAACCGTTTGGCGTCAAGTTTTGGGTCTTCTCCAACAATCAGACCGGGTGGAATTTTGACACCCCTATCAATCACAACGTTCTTCAGGTAAGCCCGACGCCCGACCTCGCAATATGGCAGGGCGACAGCGCCTTCCAGTTGCGAAAAGGAGTGTGTTTTTACCCCGGTGAACAGCAAGCACTGATACAGTGACGAGCCTGAGATAATACAGCCGCCTGACACCATCGACGAAACAGCCTGGCCGCGGCGCCCTTCCTCGTTGTGAATGAACTTCGCCGGCGGCGTCAGTTCGGAATAGGTCCAGATAGGCCAGTCTGTGGCGTAGATATCCAGACCCGGTTTGAAATCGGTCAGGTCGATATTGGCCTGCCAATAGGCGTCAATCGTGCCTACATCGCGCCAATAGGGTTTGTCCTCAAGCCCAGACATGACACAAGACCGGCTGAAGGGGTGCGCCATTGCGCCGCCTTCGGCTACGATAGTCGGGATGATGTCCTTGCCAAAGTCATGGCTGGATGTCTCCGAATTCGCGTCTGCTTCAAGGATGTCATAGAGATATTCTGCCTCGAACACGTAAATACCCATGCTGGCCAGTGACATGTCCGCCTGACCGGGCATCGGGGGCGGATCCGCAGGCTTTTCAACAAAGCTTAGTACTTTGTCCGTCTCGTCGACATCCATGACACCAAAGCCTTTGGCTTCTTCGCGCGGCACCTCAATACAGCCCACCGTCACCTTCGCGCCGGATTGAACATGCTGCTCAATCATCAGCGAGTAATCCTGCTTGTAAATATGATCGCCAGCCAGCACCAAAATGTATTTCGGTCCATATCCGCGCAAGATGTTTATATTCTGGGTAACGGCATCTGCGGTGCCTTTGTACCAGTTATCCTCATCCAGCTGTTGAGATGCGGGCAGGATGTCCAGAGACTCGTTACGCTCTGCCCGGAAAAAGCTCCAACCCCGTTGCAGGTGCCGGATCAGGCTGTGAGCCTTGTATTGGGTCGCAACGCCGATCCGCCGGATACCCGAGTTCACCGCGTTGGACAAAGCAAAGTCTACGATCCGCGTTTTGCCGCCGAAATAGACCGCTGGTTTCGCGCGGACATCGGTCATTTCCTTCAGACGGCTCCCCCTGCCACCCGCAAGAACATAGGCCATGGTCTGGTTGGCCAATCTGCGACGATCTTGTTTCAACGGGTGTCCTCCCACTATTGGTTCCGGTCTATTCGTGCCTCAATTCAAAGAAAACGGTGGCAAGTGGCGGAACGGTCATCACAACAGACTGGTCACAGCCATGCGCTGCGACTGGCTCGGAATTCAGCCCGTCTCCGTTGCCCTGATTGCTGCCGCCGTAATATGTGGAATCTGTGTTCAATCGTTCTGCCCAATAGCCCGCGACCGGCACACCAACGCGGAATTCCGTCCGGGTTACAGGGGTGAAATTGGCGACCACCAACACCGGCGGGCCGTCATCGGTGCCATAGCGAACCCAAGAGAACACCGAGTCGCTGGCGTTGCCGCCGTCGATCCAACGGAACCCTTCCGCACGCGTGTCTTGTTGGTAAAGAGCGGGCGTCTCACGATAGAGCATATTGAGATCGCGCACCAACCGTTGGACACCTGCGTGGCTGGGGTGCTCCAACAGGTGCCAGTCCAAACTTTGTTCGTGGTTCCATTCGGCAACCTGCGCAAACTCGCCCCCCATGAACAACAGCTTCTTGCCAGGATGCCCCCACATGAAGCCGTAGTAGGCCCGCAGATTGGCTAAGCGCTGCCAATCATCACCGGGCATTCTGTCCAGCAAAGACCCTTTGCCATGAACGACTTCATCATGACTGAGGGGCAGCACAAAGTTCTCGGAAAACGCATAGTGCAACCCGAATGTCATTTTGTCGTGGTGGTACTTCCGGTTCACAGGATTTTCGGCCATGTACCGCAAGGTGTCGTTCATCCACCCCATGTTCCATTTGAAACCAAAGCCCAGCCCGCCCTCCGATGTCCTGGCGCAGACACCCGGGAATGCTGTGGATTCTTCGGCAATTGTCATCGCGTCGGGATGCGCTGCATAAACTGCTTCGTTCATCTGTCTCAAGAAGCCGATGGCCTCCAGGTTTTCACGCCCACCATGGATGTTTGGCACCCATTCGCCCTCTTTCCGCGAATAATCGCGATACAGCATCGAGGCCACCGCATCGACGCGAAGCCCATCGATATGGTATTCTTCCATCCAAAATTTTGCGTTCGCGATCAGATAGCTGGATACTTCTGCCCGGCCGTAGTTGTAGACCAGCGTGTTCCAGTCTGGGTGATATCCTTCCTTCGGGTCGAGATGTTCGTACAAAGCAGACCCATCGAACCGACCCAGCCCGTGCGGATCGGAGGGGAAGTGGCCTGGCACCCAGTCGATGATCAAGCCCATGTCGGCCTGATGGCAAGCATCCACCAGCGCCCGAAAATCATTAGGTGTTCCAAATCGCGCCGTAGGCGCAAACAGCCCGACAGGCTGATACCCCCAAGACCCACCGAACGGATATTCCGAGATCGGTGTGAGTTCGATATGGGTGAAGCCCATGTCGCTGGCATAAACCACAAGATCGGTTGCAAGTTCCTGATAGTCCAGCGACCGGTTGCCAGCCTCAGGAACGCGCCGCCAACTTTCCAGATGTACCTCGTAGATGGAAATCGGTTTATCCACGCGTTGGTGTTGACCACGATTAGCCATCCAATCAGCATCCGACCAGTCGAATTTCCCGAGATCGCGCACGACCGAGGCCGTTTTGGGCGGTAATTCAGACCCAAACCCGACTGGGTCGGCCTTTTCCGGCATCAGATGTCCGTCGGACCCCACGATTTCGAACTTGTATGCTGTACCGTCGCCCAATCCAGGCATGAAAATCTCGTGAACGCCGGTTGCACCACGTCGCCGCATCACGTTTCGCCGTCCATCCCAGCCGTTGAAGTCACCGATAACCGACACCCGCCTCGCGTTTGGTGCCCAGACTGCGAAATGCACGCCAATGCTGCCTTCGTGCGACGTCACATGCGCCCCAAGCGCGCGCCACAACTGACCGTGTGTACCCTCTGCCAAGAGATATTCATCAATTTCGCCAAGAACAGGGCCAAACGCGTATGGGTCTTGTTCTGTCCAGCTATCGCTGTGGTGTGTTAGGCGTAGCAGGTAAGGGAACCGTTTTTTCCTATGCGGGACGGCACCAACAAAAACACCGCTTTCCGCGTCGACTCGCGACAGCGCGCAGAGCTTCCGCCCGGTTTTCTGATCCACAACCTCGACCGTGTCCGCTTCGGGGTGAAAGCACCGGATCACCAACCGTCCATCGACTTCATGCAGCCCAAGGACCGAGAACGGGTCACCATGCTCGCCCTGAGCGATGGCAGCCCTATCCTCGGCTTGGATCAGGTCGCTCCTCATGCCGACTTGCCCAGGGGTTTGATCAGAACACTATCCGCCTGCCAGATGTCGCGGGCATATCCTCTGATTGTACGGTCTGACGAAAACCATCCCATGCTGGCCGTATTCTGCAGCGCCATCGCGGCCCAATTCTGACTGTTGCGATATGCAATGTCGGTGCGGCGCTGAGAATCGAAATAACTGTCGAAATCGCAGGTGACCAGAAAGTAGTCGTGATCGTATAGCGTTCCGATCAGAGAGTGATAGCGCCCCGCTTCCTCAGGCGAAAACAGCCCCTCAAAAATCTGCCCCAATACACGCTCCAACCGTGGGCTGTCTGCAATTGCGGCGCGCGCATAGTCATGCACCCTGCGACGCTCCATGACCTCCTGTGCTGTCAAGCCGAACAGGAAAAAATTGTCCGACCCCACATGTTCGCGGATTTCGACATTCGCGCCGTCCAGCGTGCCGATCGTCAACGCGCCGTTTAGTGCAAATTTCATGTTTCCGGTGCCTGAGGCTTCTTTCCCTGCGGTCGAAATCTGCTCGGACAAATCTGCGGCAGGGATCAGGTTTTCAGCCATCGTAACGTTGTAGTTGGCGGGATAAACAACCTTCAGAAGATTACCCGTGACAGGATCGGTGTTGATGACTTTTGCCACATCGTTGATCAGCCGCACAATTTGCTTGGCAACGTGGTAACCCGGCGCAGCTTTGCCTCCAAAAAACTTTACCCGAGGTGTCCATTCGACTCTTGGATTGTCCCGCATCTCGTTCCACAGGGCGACAGTTTCCAGAATATTCATAAGCTGGCGCTTGTATTCGTGAATGCGCTTGATCTGGACGTCGAAGATCGCGTCAGGATCAACCGAGACACCACATTTGGCAGCGACCCAGTTCGACAACTTTTCCTTGTTGTGTCGTTTTGCGGCGCTGAAGTCGCTGAGGAAGCCGCGATCTCCGGCGCGGTGCTTGAGCTGTTTTAGCTGCTCCAAATCCGCAACCCAACCATCACCGATTTCGCGAGTGATCAGATCGCTCAGAACAGGGTTGCAGGTGTGTAACCAGCGGCGGGGTGTGATGCCATTGGTTTGATTGATGATACGTGCCGGATGAATGCGGTTCAGATCGGCAAAGACTGTTTCCTTTACCAGATCAGTATGCAACGCTGAGACGCCGTTGACTTTATGCGCCATGATAAAGGCCAGCTCGCCCATATGGACTTCGCCGTGTTTCAGGACGCGCGGGCTGCCGGGAAACTCCTGCTGCTGTTGCTCATCAATGGCCCGAATGATCTCCAAATGTCGCGGAAGGACGCGGCCTAGCAACCCTTCGTGCCAGCGTTCCAGTGCTTCTGGCAACAGCGTGTGGTTGGTATATCCAAGGCACCGGCGGGCGAGAGAAATCGCCTCGTCCAGAGGCAAATCATGCTCATCAACCAAAAGGCGTACCAGTTCGGGTCCCGCAATCGCCGGATGCGTATCGTTAAGCTGAATGGCTACCGCATTCGGCAATTCGCGAATGTCGCCATGATCGCTCAGGAACCGGCGCAGCAAGTCCATGATCGATGCGGCGGTAAAGAAATATTCTTGCTTAAGTCGCAGTTCCTTGCCTGCATCGGTCGTATCGTCCGGATACAGAACGCGCGAAATCGTACGTGCCAGAGCCTCGGACCGGCTGGCCGCCAGATAATCGCCCCGATTAAAGCTCTCCAGATCGAACTCATTCTCTGGCCGGGCCGACCAAAGCCTCAGAGTATTGCCCCACGCGCCTTTCCATCCAACCACTGGCGTGTCAAAAGCCTGCGCCTGAACGGTGTCAGCGGGATGCCATTCAGCTTGACCGTCATGATGGCTAACATAGCCACCAAATGAGATACGATAGCAGGCCTCGGGACGCACGAATTCCCATGCAAATCGCTGGTTCAGCCAGGTTTCTGCTTTTTCAACCTGCCGTCCATCGACAAAGCTCTGCTCGAACAACCCATGTTCATAGCGAATACCATAGCCGTAGGCAGGTATTCCAAGGGTGGCGAGGGAATCCATGAAACAGGCCGCCAACCGACCAAGGCCGCCATTACCCAAAGCGGCATCAGGTTCGTCGTTAAAAACGACGGAAATATCCTGACCAAGATCCTCAAGGGCCTGCCTGACCTTTTCTGTAAGTCCTAGGTTTGCAGTCATGTCTTCGACCAGCCTGCCGATCAAAAACTCCATCGATAGGTAATAAACGCGTTTCGCACCAGACTGATACGTCTCGCGCGTGCTTTCAAACCAGGGGTCAACGATGCGATCGCGAAGTGTAAGCGAAACCGCCATACGCCAGTCATAGATCGACGCGTGCTCGGCATCTTTACCGAGTGAGTAAGTGAGATGTCTGAGGATTTCTGGTTTCATGTTAGAGTGGCTGCCCCGTTTACGCTGAATTGGATTTGATGGCGACGCCTATACCGTCAGACGTGCTGCCATGTTTTAGAAATTGAACGCCTTCATCCTCCAGCGTGGTGCGCATTGCTTCAATCATTGCGTGGTTTACGCCTTTTTTTCCAGCTTCAAATCGATGCACTGTCATATGAGAAACGCGCGTCAAATCCGCAAATTCTTTCATAGAGAGCCCAAGCACGTGACGGGCCATTCTCAATTGCTCTGGTTTCACGTTATTCTCCCGACTTTGGGCTTCGCGGTTGAAGCATGTGTGCTTTGCATGAGCTAATTCATATCAGCTCAGACACATCTGTAACTCAAGCGGCTGACAGTGCTACCCGATCGACTTTTGTCTTGTAACAAAAGTATTCGCCACAAAATGACTGGTCCGACTCACACTTCTTCAACGTACTCAATAAGGGCTGCTTCACATCCATCCTTCCAAATAAGGTTGAGCCACTCAGAGAACGCATCTGAGAACTCCTTAGCGTTCTGTAAATCGCCATAAATCCAGGATTGTTCGAGCCATGCGACCGGATTTGATTTCGCGGCAAGCGCGGCCTCAGACAGTTTGCCCCAAACGGGATCGTTAGCCTCGATCACACTACCATCTTCGCGCTTGCCTGCACACATGCGGGCCCAAAGAGCTTCGACGAGGGCTAGGCCGACAATAGAGCGACTTGCCTTTAGCTGGTCTCGAATGATCGGCATAACGAATCCCGTATGGCGCGCCGAGCCGTCGAAAGCCACTCGTCGGGTTGTGTCCACAATTCGTGGATTTGAGAACCTACTTTCAATTAGGCTTATATACTCTTCCGGGCTTTTTCCGGATACGGGTGCAACTGTTGGTGCTATTTCGGTTCTTTGAACTTTGCCAAAAAACTGCGAAAGCTGCCTGTGCTTCATGCATTCGGAAATCGTCTGAAGCCCCAGGATCTCTCCGGCATTTGCGAGAACTTGATGCCCAGCATTGAGGACGCGAATTTTCATAGTTTCAAACGCATGAACATCGTCAGTGAAAATTGCGCCAACATTGTCCAAGTCGGGGCGCCCTGCGCAGAAACTGTCTTCTATCACCCACTGACGATAGGCTTCGTGCGTGACGACCGCGGCGTCATCAATGCCAAAGTCTATGGCGAGTGCCAGTTCGCTTGGACCGGTCGCGGGGGCGATGCAGTCTACCATCGAATTTGGAAAGGACGCATTGGCGTCGATCCAATCGGCAAGTTCAGGGTTGGTCATTCGAGCCAACGAAATGACAGTTTGCCGAAGGACGTCACCGTTACCTTGCAGGTTATCGCAGCTGAGCCCAGTAAAAGGCATATGCCCTGCATCACGTCGCTGACCAAGCGCAGCCACCATGGCTCCAAATACGGTGCGGGGTTTCAGCGGGTTTTTAGCGTCGTGAAGAACGTCGGGGTGGTTGGAGTCAAACTCCTTGTTGACTGGATCGATGTAGTACCCACTTTCTGTGACCGTCATAGTTACGACGCGAATCGTAGGATTCGACATCATGCGAACTAGCGCCCCATTGTCATCTTCAATAGGCAAGTAGTCGATCATGGATCCTATGACCTCGGCAGAGATTTTTTCCGGGTCGAGTTCGATCAAGGTTGTAAGGCAATTCTGGGCGAGCAATTTATCGCGCATAATCGCATCATAAGGGCGTACGCCAGCACCGATGATTGCCCAATCTTTGGCTTTGCCTTGCTGCATCAAACGATGCAGGTACCAAGCCTGATGCGCACGGTGAAAATTGCCGACCCCTACATGAACAATGCCAGGTTTCAATGCGGCACGGTCATATCTTGGGCGTTCGACGGTCAGTTGATCGAGTGTTGAATTCGATAGGGAGATCAGCTCATCCATTGCCCACCATCCACGTTGTAAGTTTGTGCGACGATGTAGTTCGCCGCATCACTTGCCAGAAAAACAGCCATTCCGGTCAAATCGTCCGGTGTGCCCATGCGTCCGTAGGGCACGGCGGCATCAACTTCCTGTTTCTTTTGTCCGGGTGCCTTGTCTTCGTACTTGGCAAAGAACGCATCCACGCCGTCCCAGTGCTCGCCGTCGACGACACCCGGAGAAATCGCGTTCACGTTTATGCCGTGCTTGATCAGGTTCAGACCCGCCGACTGAGTCAGGCTGATGACCGCCGCTTTTGTCGCGCAATAGACTGCAACCAACGGCTCACCGCGCCGTCCGGCTTGACTTGCCATGTTGATGATCTTGCCACCTTTCCCGCGCTCAATCATGCACCGCGCTACGGCCTGCGTCGTAAAGAGAGTACCCGCTACATTGATGTCAAAAGCGCGCTGATAGTCGGCGCGTTCGATTTCAACAATCGGGGCTGCTGTGAAAAGTGCTGCGTTATTGACCAGAATGTCTATATGCCCGAACTCCCCTATTGTATTGCCCACAGCGTTGTCGATGCTGGCCTGGTCGGTCACATCCATAGCCACCGCGATTGCATTTTCTCCAAGTGCGGCAGCGCTTTGGCGAGCGCCATCAATATTGATGTCGGCGATGGCGACTCGAGCGCCTTCACTGACGTAGGCTTCGGCAAAGGCCCGCCCGATTCCTCGGGCGGCACCTGTGATCAGGGCTGTTTTTCCAGCCAGTTGCATTATTCGATCCTTAGACCTTGAGCGTCGAACTTGTGCAACTTGTCCATTTGCGGTGTCAGGTAGATCGTGTCGCCGTGCTTGGCCTGAATGTCACCTGTAATCCGCACGGTGACCATGTCAGCAAGACCCGTGTCATGGACGTGAATGAAGGTGTCCGATCCCAGGTGCTCCGCCACACCAACGACGCCTTTCCACATTCCATCAGTCATGCTGACATCTGTGTGTTCAGGACGAATGCCGATTGTGGTTGCCCCGTTTTTCTCGGCCTCAGCACCTGAGATCAGGTTCATTTTCGGAGACCCTATGAACCCCGCGACAAATTCGTTACGTGGACTGTGATAGAGCTCTAGCGGTGACCCCACCTGTTCGATCACGCCAGCCCGCAAAACGACGATCTTGTCCGCCATGGTCATGGCTTCAACCTGGTCGTGGGTCACGTAGATCATTGTCGTCTTGAGCCGTTCGTGAAGTTCACTGATTTCAAGCCGCATACCAACACGCAGGGCCGCGTCGAGGTTGGACAGCGGTTCGTCGAAAAGGAATGCCGCCGGTTCCCGAACAATTGCCCGGCCAATAGCAACGCGCTGACGCTGACCGCCCGACAATTGCCCCGGACGCCGATCCAGATAATCGGTGAGGTTTAGCGCCTTTGCGGCTCCTTCAATCCGGCGGTTTTGTTCATCTTCATCGATCCCTGCCATTTTCATCGGGAACGCGATGTTTTTGCGCACCGACATATGCGGGTACAGAGCGTAAGACTGGAAAACCATTGCCAAACCGCGCTTGGCAGGAGGCACATCCGTTGCATCCGAGCCATCAATTTCGATATGACCCGTAGTGATGTCTTCGAGTCCCGCAATCAGGCGCAGCAGTGTGGATTTACCGCAACCCGAAGGTCCAACAAAAACCGTGAACTCGCCGTCTCCAATCGTGAGGTCCAGAGGCGGAATGACTTGAACGTCGCCGAAGCTTTTGGTCACTTGGTTGAGTTTAATTTGTCCCATTGGTCAAGTTCCTTATTTGACGGCGCCGAAGGTCAGGCCGCTGACAAGTTGTTTCTGGCTGAACCAGCCAAGGATGAGGATTGGCGCAATGGCCATGGTTGATGCTGCACTGAGTTTGGCAAAGAACAGGCCTTCGGGGCTGGAGTAGCTAGCAATGAAGGCCGTCAGCGGAGCCGCATTGGCTGCTGTAAGGTTCAGTGTCCAAAACGCCTCGTTCCAGGCCAGAATGAAGTTCAGCAGCAAGGTCGAAGCTATGCCGGGAACTGCCATCGGTGTGAGAACGTGAAGGATTTCCTCTTTCAGCGTCGCACCGTCCATTCGGGCCGCTTCAAGGATCTCACCTGGGATTTCCTTGAAGTATGTGTACAGCATCCAGACGATGATCGGCAGGTTCATCAGCATGAGGATGATGACCAGCGCGCCTCGGCTGTCGAGGATGCCAAGTTTGATGCAGATCAGGTAGATCGGGTACAGAACACCAACCGCCGGTAGCATTTTAGTGGACAGCATCCAGAGGAGAATGTCCTTGGTGCGATTGGAAGGAACGAAAGCCATCGACCAGGCCGCGGGGACCGCCACGATGATACCCAATATTGTCGAACCCCCGGCGATGATGATCGAGTTCCAAAGGAACCGGGCGTAGTTGGACCGCTCCATCACCGCAGAGTAGTTTTCAAGCGTCCAGTCAAATGCCAGGAACACCGGAGGGTCTGCGATTGCGGTAGCTTCGGTTTTGAAGCTGGTCAGGACAGTCCAGAGGATCGGAAAAAAGATCAGCAGTCCAACACCCCAAGCGGCGGCTGTGTTGATGATCTTACGTTGTTGAGTTACTGCGCGGGCCATCTTTTCCTCCTCACGCGTCCAGGTTCTTGCCGACGATGCGCATCAGGAAGATCGCAACGATGTTGGCGAGAATGATTGCATAGACACCACCAGCGGAACCGAGGCCAACATTCTGACTTTCAAGAACACGTTGGAAAATCAGATAGGTCAGAGTACGGGTGCCAAACGCGCCTCCGGTCGTGACAAATATTTCTGCAAAGATTGCCAGCAGGAAGATCGTCTGGATAAGAACCACGATCGTAATCGCACGGCTGAGATGTGGCAGAGTGATGTAACCAAACCGCTTCAGCGGCGGAGCACCATCCATTTCTGCTGCTTCCAATTGTTCACCGTCCAGAGACTGGATTGCCGTCAACAGGATAAGCGTTGCGAACGGCAACCATTGCCAGGAAACGATCATGACGATTGAAGGCAGTGAAGCCTCAGACAGCCACGCGATCGGCTCAGCCCCGAAAAAGCGCCACAGATGGGCAAACAGACCGTTTACCGGGTCCATGAACATGTTCTTCCAAACCAAAGCTGAAACCGTCGGCATAACAAAGAATGGTGCGATGACCAGAATGCGGACGACACCTTGGCCCCACATTGGCTGGTTCAGCAATATTGCCAGCAATACGCCAAAGATTACTGTGATCAAAAGGACCCCGCCAACGATGGTCAACGTGGCGATCACCGACGGCCAGAACGCGCTGGAGCTGACAAAGCGAACATAGTTTTCGAAGCCGACCCACCCAAGGTCTCCGCCACGCAGCGGCAGGTATTGTTTGAACGAGAAAATGAGCGTCATGATCAATGGAACGAGCATCCAGCCGAGGAGCAAGATGACCGCTGGGGCCATCATAAGCCGCGCCGCTGATCGGGAGTGTTTAGTAGCCATCGGGCATACCTCCTCTGTTGATTGCCATAAGGCTATCTTAAACAGTGCAAAGTTTTTGAGAATTGATGGCGTCTCGGGCAACACTTGGGAGAAGAGTGTTGCCCGAGACCAAGGGAATGCTCAGCGGTAGCCAGCTGCTTCCATAGCGTCGTTTGTAAGTGCCTGAGCTTTGGCGAGCGCCTCATCAACGGTTTGCTGACCGGCATAGACAGCCGAGAACTCCTGGCTCACTTCGGTAGCGATGCCCGCAAATTCCGGAATTGCCACAAACTGGACGCCAACGTAGGGAACCGGCTTAACCGTCGGATTTGTGGGGTCTGCCGCTAGAATTGAGTCCAGCGTCTTCTGGGCAAAGGGAACTGCCTGATAGTTGGGGTTTTCATACAGCGATGTTCGTGCACCCGGCGGTACGTTAGCCCAACCTTCGTTTTCGGCGACAAGTTCAATATAGTCTTTTGACGTTGCCCATTCGATGAATGCCTTTGCTGCGGCTTCCTTTTGAGTTCCGGCAGGAACTGCCAGCGCCCATGCCCAGAGCCAGTTTGCTTTCCTGTCGACACCTTCACTATTCGGCGCTAGCGCGAAACCAACCTTGTCGGCGACAGTTGAGTCATCAGGATTGGTCACAAACGAAGCCGCAACGGTGGCGTCAATCCACATGCCGCACTTGCCCTGCTGGAAAAGGTTCAGGTTTTCATTGAAGCCGTTGGTCGCATAGCCCGTCGGGCCGGATTCCTGCATCATTTCGACAAAGAAGGTCAGCGCCTCTTTCCACTCTGGCTGATCGAACTGGGCATTCCAGTCTTCGTCAAACCAGCGCGCACCGAAGGAGTTGCCGGTTACGGTGATAAACGCACCACCTTCACCCCAGCCCGCCTTTCCGCGCAGGCAGATACCATTGATGTCATTGTCACGGTCGGTCATTGCTGCGGCAGCTTCGCGAATGAATTGCCAGGTTGGTGCCTCAGGCATTTCCAGACCGGCCTTCTCCATCAGGTCGGTGCGGTACATGATCATCGAACTCTCGCCATAAAATGGCGCTGCATATAGGGTACCATCGTGGCTCAGACCGGCTCGCATGGCTGGCAGGATATCATCAGCGTCATACTCAGCTGAAAGGTCGTCAAGCGAGACCAGCCATCCATTGGCACCCCAGATCGGAGTCTCGTACATGCCGATGGTCATGATGTCGAAAGAACCACCCTTGGCGGCGATGTCCGTGGTGACACGCTGGCGCAATACGTTTTCTTCCAATGTGACCCACTCGACCGTGTGGCCAGTCTTATCAGTGAAGTCCTGAGTCAACCCCTGCATGCGAATCATGTCGCCATTGTTCACGGTGGCGATGACAAGATTCTCTGCTAGTGCGCCACTTGCAGTGACGAGTGTCATTGCCGTCGCCGCATATAGAGCTTGTTTGAATGACATCCTAATTCTCCTCCTCGTTGGATGATGACTTCGACCTTAGTCAAAATCACAACGCGAAGTCAATTATAAATTTACGCGCGTAAATTTTAGGCTGACTGCGAGATTAGTGGTTTCTTATGCCGACTCCCGCATGATCAGACGGCCCTCGAACAGTTTTTCCTGTCTTTCCGGCGGGACTTCTCCCTTTTCAAACAATGCAAACAATGTGGACACCGACCAATTCGCGATACCTTCATAATCCTGTGCGATCGTTGTCAGAGGGGGGCATGTGAACCTTGAAAACGGGTGATCGTCGTGGCCTGCAATCCGGAGATTGCATTCCGGACCATGACCAACTTTAAAGCCAAGGCCATAAGCCGCTGACAAAAGACCGATGGCAAAGCGATCATTGCTACATAGGATCGTGTTGGTCTTGAATGCCCCCTCAGACAAGAGCCGGCCACCCTGGACTTTCCCAATTTCTTCGAAGTCCCAGCCTTCTCCGTTCACTTGAAATATATTCGGTGTCTGACCGTGCCGCTCCATACTTTCGATATAGGCTTGCCTATGCTTATTGGCGTTGGGGTTGAGCGGTTTTTTCATTTCGAAAAAACAGGGAGGTTCACCGCTGCGGCAAAGGTACTCGACCATCAAATTGACGCTCTGAAAGTGATCGGTGCCAACAAATGCTCGTCCTACATTTTGCATGTTGGCATCAAACAAGACGACTGGAATCTCGGCATCAAATGCTTTAACGGCGTCTTTGTCTGACAGCCTGCCAAAAGGTGCCAATAAGACGCCAGCAGGTTTCAGGGATTTGAGTGAATTAAGGTTGTCTCGCTCCATTTCAGGATTGCCGTGTGAACTAAGTAAAATCGGGCTGTAGCCGGCCTCTATGCACGCAAGCTCTACGCGTCTGCCGATCTCGGAAAAGAATGGGTCAGCCAGATTGGGGACTACAACTCCAATGTTCTTGGTCGTGCGCCGGTTTTGGTTCATCGCGAATACATTCGGATGATACTCATACTCTTCCAGTGCTGCTTCGATCTTGTCTCTTGTGGAAACACGCACGCTTTCTGGATCGTTGAAGTATTTTGAAACGGTAGGTCGGGAGATCCCGCTGATGGCCGCAAATTCTTCCATGTTTCGGATTTTGCGTTTCAATTCTTGCCTCACACCAATTTTCAACATGTCGCGCGGAAACTTGTAGTAAATTTAGAGATGAAGGACCCGAAGTGTCAAGTCGGCTAGAAAGGGTTAAGTTTGCTCGCTTCCGCACTCATTTCAATCTTGACCGTTTTGTCCCAGGTTCGGCTCTCAAGCAACGAGCAGATCGCGATGCAAATAGCCCATGCCCAGTTATAGCATGAGCACACGTTTTGATTTCGATCACGCGTCATCGGGTTGGGGGATCAACCGCAACCCCCGCACTCAAGTTTCAAGTTGACGCAGATGATGTTCCGGGCGACCTGCGGGACTGTTTGGCCGCCGCAGTTAACCTTATCCGGGTAGTGCTGAAATCTCTTTTTTCCGCCATTGCGAACATATCTCTAAACAAAGCACTGCAAATCCCAGGGGCTCGGTCGTTCAGCTTTAACAGCGGTCGCTGCCTAGATCTTCCACATTTATGTATGAAAGACACCGCGTAGCTCCGCAAGGCCCCTTACCTGCCTGCAAAACACGGCCCATATGCGATTTTGTCTTAACCCGGAACGTTCTATGCGGAGTTCAAGCTGCCACTTCCGTTTACAGCTCCGCAAAACCGAGCCCATCGCATCTGGACAGCTAATTTATGTATTGGTCACAAATGTAAATTTTGTCGCCAAAACGGAGATGACGGACGAGCGGATCTCGTGATGTTCTCCTGCCTCTCATCTTTCGCGGCTCCTGCTTGGCAGGGTGGTTTGGGCCAGCATTTTCGGGAGGAGGTGAAAATGCTGGCCCTTTGCGTTGGCGCTCCCTGTTGGCTTTTTCGCCGCCGCTTATGCTGGCTAACTCTGGGAGGAGCGAGAACCAGCAAATTTCGTGTGAGCTTCTGCCCTGAGGGCCTCCGCTCTATTAATCAGCCATCAATTTCGCGGCATATTCCGGGATATCGGATCGCGAAATTCCGATCTGAGCGAGCTGATGGTCGTTCATACTCGAAAGCGTGGAGAGCATCCGAGCCATTTGCAGTGCCTTCAAGGCAGCATTTGTAGTGGATCCAACCCACCCCAAGAAGCTGATTGATAAGGCGATAACGTGACCGCGATCTGCACCAGCAGCTTGAGTGTTAGCAGCCATACGCAGCCTCCATAGCAAGTTTTTTGATGCTACTGCGCGGAATACCCAGATCTGTTAAGTCGCGGTCAGATAGCACCGAGAGCTCATAATACGTCGCGCGGTAAACCCTGCGATTGGCCTGTGCCTTTCGCATCGTGTCTATTTTTTGATGAAAGAACGTGCGGCCAGCTTCGAAAATGACATCCAGCCCGCTGTTTGATCGAGTAATTGTCATGATATTGCCTCGTCCGTTGCTGCAATGCAGTATTTATGCTGCAATGCAGAGATACGTGTGTTTGGTAGCGCTCACAATTTGGCAATTTGGCATAGGCCCCATGTCAGATTGGAACAGCAAGGGTCATGACATGGATATTTCTGCGCAAATGCTAATCTTTACGACAGTTGTCGAGCAGGGAAGCATATCTGCGGCTGCACGATCAATGGGGCAGACCCCCTCGGCTGTAAGCAAGCAGATCGGATTGCTTGAAGATCAGGTGCACTACCGCCTACTGAATCGCACCAGAACAGGTATCTCCCCGACGTTGGAAGGCCAAGCGTTCTACGAAAAATGCAAAGCGATGGCTGACAAATTCAAAGAAGCCGAGGCGATGATCCATAACTTTGATGGTATCCCACGCGGAGTGCTCAGAATCGCATCCACGGTTGCCTTTGGTAAGGCACAGCTGATCCCTGCTCTGCCGAAATTCATGGAAGAGAACCCTGAAGTTAATGTGTCCTTGGATTTGACCGACCGAGAGATTGATCTTCGGAGCGAAGGGTTCGATGCGGCGATCTGCTTTGCTGAACAACGCAAGAACCCAGATATGGTCATCAGACGCATTATGCAGAGTCGCAGGGTGCTATGCGCCTCACCTGAATACCTTGAGCGTTCAGGAACCCCGACGAGTTTTGCCGAGTTGGCTGAACACAATTGCCTGAGAGTTGCTGGAAGAAGCCAACGGAACGCTTGGAACAGTATCGAACCAAAGGTCGGCGAAAAATTTGAAGCAACGGGCAGTTTTGAGGGAAACAGCACCGATGTCGTTTTTCGAGCGGTACTGGCTGGTATAGGGATAGCGCGGCTACCCTTTTACATCGCGAACTGCAAGTTTCAGTCCGGCGAACTCGTCCATGTTATGCCGGAATACGCACCACCGAGCACTGATATCGTGGTGATGTTTGCTGACAGGCGCAATCTAGCCCCGAAAACCCGAGCATTCGTGGATTACCTGGTGCAACAGTTTCGTGATGTCGAAAGCGACAAAATGACCGGTTCTTAACCATCTGGAAAAAGGGGTTCTTCACGCTAGCAAGGTCAAAATCATTCGGAGAGATCACAAGCAAAGCTGAAAATGGGGTTCGAACTAAAGGCCCATAGCGGATATTCGCAACCAGACTTTGCAAGGCCCGTGGAGCGCAAGCAAGACCCCGCCCGACCCTGTGATCTTAGTGCCGGACAAAGCGCCGCTCTTCTGACCTTGCTGAAACTGGTCCGAGTTTGTCTGGCAGTACCCACACCATTATCGTTGTATGGCACGGGCAGCAGCGTCCAGCCTGCGTGTCGCTGGCTGGCGACGTTGGCTGCGCGGGGTTCGTACTACTTCAGATATGTGTTGAACCAATCAATTGTTCGGTCCCAGGCTAGGTTCGCCATCTCCTCGTCATAGCGTGGCGTGCTGTCGTTGTGAAAGCCGTGATTGGCATTTTCGTAGATATAGGCCTCGTATACTTTTTCATTGGCCTGCAGAGCGGACTCAAAATCTGGCCAGCCTGCGTTGATACGTTCATCAAGCTCTCCCATCTGGATCAATAACGGTGCCTGAATTTTGGCCACATCCTCTGCTGCTGGCTGACGACCATAGAACGGCACACCTGCAGCAAGTTCGGGGTAGGCCACGGCTATTGCACTGACGACGCCGCCGCCATAGCAAAAGCCTACCGCGCCGACCTTGCCTGTGCAATCTTCCCGATTCATCAGGTATTCGAACCCGTTGAAGAAATCGTTCATCAACTCGACTCGGTCCACTGTCTTTTGCAGTTCGCGCCCATCGGTGTCGTTGCCCGGGTATCCACCGACCGAGGTCAACCCGTCGGGGGCCAGCGCCATAAATCCAGCTTTCGCCAATCTGCGCGCCACGTCCTCGATGTAGGGATTCAAGCCGCGGTTTTCGTGAATCACCAGAACTGCGGGTAGGGGATCTTCCACGCCCGCAGGCCGAACCAGATAGCCCCGGACATCGCCGGTTCCATTAGGTGAAGGGTAAGTAATATAGTCCGCTTGGATATCGGGATCGTTGAAGGATACCTGCTGAGCAAGGGCATAGTTTGGGCTAAGCATGTTGAGCAACGCGACGGCGGATAAGCCGCCAACTGCAAATTTGCCAGCACGATCCAGGAATTGGCGCTTGGTGATTTTGCCGTGCGCGTAAAAGTCGTACAGGTCCAAAAGCTCCTGGTCGAAATCTCTGGCCGTCATGCGGGTCATAGTAAATCTCCTGTTGAGTTTGGTCGTCCGAAGGGTGGGGTACTATCCGATTAAGGAGTCCTTTTTTGATTGAGGTTCGCGGTACGTCTTTTGAGACACTTCCAATGGCTCCTTTTGCGCGTGCCGTTCGCGCAGCACATTTTTTTGAACTTTTCCCATTGTATTGCGCGGCAGTTCCGAGACGAGCTCGTAGCGGCGTGGATGTTTGAAGCGTGACAGCCTGTCTTCGACGGTCCTCGCTATCTGTTCCATGTCCGGTTGTGCGCCGGGCTCAGCCACCAGTGCGGCGATGATTGCTTCGCCGAAATCGTTGTCGGGAGTGCCGAACACCGCCGATTCCAAAATACCATCAATGTCGTTCAGGACATCTTCAATTTCTTTTGGGTAGACGTTGTAACCGCCGGTGATGATCAGGTCTTTTGACCGACCTACAATCGACAGGTAGCTATCCTTACTATATTGACCCAGATCGCCGGTGATGAAGAATCCATTGTCCCGCAACTCTTCAGCGGTTTTGTCGGGCATCTGCCAATAACCTTTGAACACGTTGGGGCCGCGTACTTCGATCATTCCAACCTCGCCCTGAGGCAGCGGTTCCCCGGTATCCGGGTTTGTCACGATCACTTCGATGCCAGGCAACGCCATACCAACAGTTCCCGCACGTCGTTCGCCACTATAAGGATTAGAGCTGTTCATGTTCGTCTCGGTCATTCCGTAGCGCTCAAGGATCTGGTGGCTAGTGCGCGTTTCGAATGCTTGATGGGTTTCGGCAAGCAGGGGGGCGGAGCCGGAAACGAACAGGCGCATGTTCCCGGTGATTTCTTCGGTGAACCGGTCGTCTGCCAATAGTCTGGTATAAAAAGTGGGGACCCCCATCAAAAGGGTCGACTGAGGCAACTCATCCAGGATGGCGCCGAGGTCGAACTTTTCCATCAGTCGAACTCTGGAACCGGCGAGTAGTGACGTATTCATTGCCACGAAAAGCCCGTGCGTGTGAAAGATCGGCAGCGCGTGAATCAAGCGATCGTCGTTTGTGATGCCCCACAGATCAACAAGAACTTGGGCGTTGGACAACAGGTTTTGATGGCTCAGCATTGCGCCTTTGGAACGGCCTGTGGTGCCTGATGTATAAAGCAATGCGGCAAGATCGTCCGGAGCGCGATCCAAGGTCTCGAATACACAAGGTTGTGCGTCGGCCTCGCTGCTCAGGCTAGCGGAAACGCCGCCGAGTGTCCGCAGCTTTGCCCCAGACCGAGCCGCCCGTTTTCCGATTTCAAGTTCGTCTTTGCTGTCGCAAACGATCATCGCTGGTTGGGCATCAGAAATGAAATAGTCCAACTCTGCCAACGTGTAAGCCGTATTCAGCGGCAGGTAAACAGCACCTGCCTGAACCGCCGCCGCGTAGAGCGCAATCGTATCGGCGAGCTTTGGCGCTTGCACAACGATGCGATCGCCAGGTGAAACTCCGTTGCTTTGCAAAACACGTGCGATCTGCGCCGCGCGCTTCAAAAACGAGTCATAGGACACCACTTGGCCATCATCGAGCTGCAGGAACGGAGCCTCGTTACCCTCATGTTGGGCAAACAAACTATCGTAGAGGGTATTGGTCACTCTGTATGTTCCCTTGGCTTGGCCGCAATCGCGGCGGTTGAGGCCGCACGAACTGAACGCGAGGCTTCGATTGTCGCATGTGTTGCGAATTCTTCGTGATGACGTTCTGTCTTGTTCAAATCGTAAAGATAGTTGACCATCGCACCGCCGGATTGTGATCGTCCGTTCGGCGACAAATCGGCTTCGGCGTGCAGTTCGTGCAACTCGGCACCATTGCCGAGGTGAAAGCGGGCCACGGGATCAAGCGGCATCCCATCTTCACGCTTGGCGAACATCAAATATCGCGCGGCCATCGCGCGCAAATCTTGTGGCGATGTTGTTGCCGCAAGCACGGCCTCGGCGGCATAGCCGTGCTCAGGGTGTTCTGTCTCGCCCGCCAACCAACGATTAAGCCCCGGTATTGGTGATAAGGTCACAAAAGTATCAATCCCCTGGAGCTCTCTCGACAGCTCGGTCACAACCTGTTTGATCAACAGATTCCCAAAGCTGATACCCATTAAACCCTTTTGGCAATTTGAAATGGAATAGAACGCCGCGACCTTTGCCTGTTCAGCTTGGATCGGTTCTCGACCTTCGGACAAAAGCGCATCAATAGCGTCTGGAACTTCAGCCGTCAGAGCAACTTCGACAAAAATCAGAGGTTCATCTGGCATCGAAGGATGGAAGAACGCAAAGCAACGACGATCAGGCGGGTAGAGCCTGCGTCGCAGATCGTCCAGATCGTTGATCTGATGAACCGCCTCGTAGGCAACGATCTTGTCTAGAACGCGGGCAGGGGTATCCCAACTGATTTGTTTGAGGACAAGAAACCCCCGATTGAACCAGCTTCGCAGCAAATGGACGAAATCAATATCTGTTCGCTTGAACTCGGGGTTGGATCTGAGAAAGCGCAACAGGTCAACGCGCATTGCTACGAGTTCTTGAGTCGCACCTGATGGTTGGTTTAATCGGCGCAAAAACTCTTGCCGTTTGGGTTCCGCGACTTCACTAAGCTTTTGATATAAATCGGCACTTCGCTCCTTGGCGTAGAGACTTGCCGTTTCGGCAAGCTGATCCGCGTCCAGCTCAAGTTGATCATTCAAATAGGCAAAAAATTGAAATTTCTCGGAATCGTTTAAAGTCTGGTAGCGATCAAGGATCGTGGAAGCGAGGGTAAAGCCCGATACTTCGCCTTCTGCAGACAACAAGGCCTCACAAAGCTCTACAATAGATCGATTGTCGTCATTGCCGCGCCTTTTGCCGGGACGGTCGAACAACTGATTTAACAGATCGCCCAGAAACCAGTTCCGCTGCATTTCAGGACTCCATCTGACTGCTCAGGTACTCACCCGTTCGGCGGTAGTGGTTGAGCAAGTGCTGGGTCGCGCTGTCTGCGTCGTGATCGAGTGCGGCATCTAGGATTTGCTGGTGTTCGGCAGCGATATCGCGCTTTTTGTAACTCGACCCTCCCGCTGCCAGATAACGGTAGCGAATGTTGAGGTCATAAAGCTGCGAGCAATACCGTAGCAGCAACGGCAGTTTTGCATTTTCCAACAAGGCCATATGAAACGCTTTGTGGGCGTCTTCGAAGTCAGGCGCACCTTTTTGACTGGCCTTTTTCATATGGTGATGACGCAAGACTAGCCTGTCCTCCCAAGCTCCGTCTGCATTGACGATGGAAGCGCGCAGCGCTGTTTCCTCGAGGTTGCATCGCAACAGGAGTATTTCTTCGAAGTTACACTTGCTGACTGGCGCTGCCCGAAATCCGCGCTGATCAATCCGCTCGACCAACATGTCCGAAGTCAAAAGGCTAAGCGCTTCGCGAACCGGACTAGCGCCAGTGTCCAAAAGCCCGCGAAGTTGCTCGATCTTGAGTTTTTGGCCCGGAGGTAATTCTCCGGTCAGGATCATTTCGCGTAGCCTTCGATACGCTCCATGAGTGGCTGATGTCTCTTTGCCCTCAGTATCAAGCATGGCGTCCATATCCGACTGTTCCTATTTCGCGGCAAATACTCTTGAGTGCTCTTAACTGAGGGCACTCGTTCCAGTCGATAGGCCAACCGAAAGGTTCAGCGAGCCTTCGTTGATCATCCAGCGCCGAAGTACAAAACTACGTGCGCCACTTTTGTGTATAGGATCGTCTTCGGCCAGCTTCCGGGCGGCTTCAAGGCTGTCGGCGCGATAGATGATCAGTCCCATCCCCTGCATATGCTCGCCAGTTTCATCCGACATGGGGCCTGCAAAAGCCAGCTGCCCCAGACGTTCCAGCTGCGTCTGATACGCCAAGTGATCTGGCAGTGACGCCTTTACATCTTCGGGCGATTTGGCTGGCGTGCTCAGCGCGACGTAAAGCTCCAAAGCAAGAGCACCGCGGCTTTTTGCTTCTGATTTGTAGTCTGCCCAAGCAACCATTTGCTGCCTCCAAAAATATCGATATTATTTGACATATTGCAAAATAGTCGGCAAAAATCAAGTGAACTGACATGGATGGTGAAAATGAAATACCTGGTGGGAGAGACTTTGGATGGCACAGCGGTTTTTGCTGTAAACGGCGAAAATGCAGTGAATCTAACGGCTTTACATCCTGCAATCGGTTCGGATTTGATGGGTTTGATAGCCGAGCCTGAACTGGCCGACTCACTTTCCGGCAAAATTGACGCCGCAGACAGTGTGCCCGTGTCTTCCATCACTCCTGCATTGCCCGTTGCCGCTCCCGGAACGATCATTTGCATGGGGTTGAACTACACGGACCACATCAAAGAAGGCGGGTATGATATCCCGGAGTATCCGACGCTGTTTATGCGCGGGAAGAATTCGATCATGGCGGCAGGGCACCCTATGGTGCGGCCGACCTGTTCCGAGAAACTCGACTACGAAGCCGAGCTTATGCTGATCGTTGGAAAACGCGGCCGTCATATCTCGGAAGAGGACGCACTGGATTATGTCTTCGGCTACACCGTGTTTAACGACGGGTCGCTGCGGGATTATCAGCGTAAAACCGTTCAATGGACGCCCGGCAAAAACTTCGATGACACAGGCGCGATCGGCCCTTTCACCGTAACGCCGGAAGACTTGCCGGAGGGAGCATCCGGCCTGAAAATCGAAAGCCGAGTGGGGGACGAAATCCTGCAAAGCTCGAACACCGCCAACATGATCTGGGGGGTCCCTCAGGTCATCGCCACGATCTCGGAATATACCACTCTCGAACCCGGTGATCTGATTGCGTTGGGTACGCCGCCGGGTGTTGGTCACGCCAAAAAGCCCAATCCACGTTGGTTGAAGCCGGGTGAAACCGTCGAGGTCGAAATTGAGGGCATCGGCATATGCGCCAGCCCCGTCATCGACGAAAAGGACGCCGAGACTAAGGTGGCCGCGGCATGAGCGCACCAGCCGGGGCAGAGCTGGAGGCACTTCGCGCAAAGGCGCAGCAAGATCATCGCGATCTGCGCGAGCGCATCTCACGTCTTTCAGACGACGCAATTGCCCTGATCCTCCGCGAATCCAGATCTCATTACGCCTGGACCGACAAGGCTGTTTCTAACGAATTGCTTGAAGAGATCTACGACATCACGATCAACGGCGCGACCAGCATGAACACGCTGCCCGCCCGCTTCGTTTTCGTTAAAAGCGCGGAAGGTAAACAGCGCCTAGCCAAGTCGTTAAAGCCGAAGAACGTGCCAAAGATGATGGATGCGCCGGTCACTGCGATCATTGCTTATGACATGGACTTCTGGAAGGAATTACCTTTTCTTTTCCCGCACGAAGATCGACGGTCACTTTTCGAAAATAATCCCGAATATGTAGCCGATACAGCGTTTCGCAATGGAACGCTTCAGGGCGCTTACTTTATGATCGCGGCCCGGGCTGTCGGGTTGGACGTCGGCGCCATGTCTGGCTTTTCAAACAAGATCGTCGACGAGGAATTCTTCGCGGGTACGACGCTCAAGTCGAACTTTCTTTGCAATCTGGGCTACGCAGACGAAACAGGATTGTTTCACAAGCTGCCTCGCTTCTCATTCGAAAAGGTTTGCTCTTATGCATGAGGAGGTGACCCTGTGGCGATGAAAGTCAAACCTGTCGTAACCTACCGTACGACAGCTCAATGCCCGACACACGCGCGGACCGAGATCCCAATTCGCGATCTGGACGTGATTATCGACGAGCCCGTGGAGCGAGGCGGAACAAATCTTGGCCCGTCTCCGACCGAAACCGCAATGGCTGCTTTGATCGCCTGTACGAATGTCATCGGGCACAAGAATGCGCACCGTTTGGGAATTGATCTTGGCACCGTGACAATCGACGCGAAATGCAGGCTGGATCGACGCGGTGTCCTGATGGAGGAGGAGATCGATGTTCCGTTTCCCGAAATCGGACTCACTGTGAATTGCGATACGCCCGCCAGTCAGGAGGAGCTGACACGCGTGGGCGAGGAGACAGCCAAATATTGCGCCATCGCAAAACTGTTCAAAGCGGCAGGCACGGACCTGACCGTAAACTGGGTCAAAACCAACAAATAAAAATCGACAGGACCCGACTTTCTGGGAGGAGAGAAATGAAAAATTGGACCAAACGCAGCCTAGTGGGCGCTGCTCTGGCAGGCGTCATGGCGATGCCCCTCGCGGCAGAAGAGACCATCTCAGCCGTCGTAATTGATGGCTATCCCGACCGTGCGTTGTGGGTGAAAGAATTCACCAACTTCTTCATTCCGGAAGTGGACAAGCGGCTGGCCGATTCTGGCAACTACAAGATGAACTGGCAAGAGAACTACGGTGGCTCGATCGTAAAGCCGAAGGGCGTCCTGGAAGGGATCCAGCTTGGCCTTGGCGACATCGGCATTGTCACAACTATCTTCCATTCGTCCAAGTTGCCCAGTCAGGGGATATCGGGGTCGACCCCCTTCGTGTCATCGGACTCTCGCGCGGTAGCCAAAGCCGTGGATGAGATCGCGCGCGAATACCCAGCGATGCAAAATGAGTTCGCTGCACAGAACCAAGTCTATCTGGCGACCGGCGTAGTACTCGATACCTATCAGGTTTTTTGTACAGAGCCGGTCTCGGCTGTTTCTGATCTGGAAGGCCGAAAAGTGGCAGGGGCGGGACTGAACCTCCGATATCTCGAAGGTATCAAAGATGCAGCGGGGGTTCGTGGTGGCCTGACCGATTTCTACAATATGCTGCAAACCGGCCTTGTTGATTGTGCGATGCTGTGGCCTGAAGCAGCCAAGACCTTCAAGATCGCCGAAGTGGCTCCCTACATGCTCAAAGCTGACTTGGGTGCCGTGAACTCCAAGACGATCACGGTGAATTCTGACTATTGGGCAAAGTTGCCGGATGAAGTCAAAGGCGTTCTGCAGGCCGTCGCAATTGACTACCGTGATCATGTGGCCGGCATCGCTATGGACCGGGCTGCGGCCTCAAGGGACGCATACACCGAAGCCGGCGGGACGATTGTCGAAGTTTCGGACGAAGACCGAGCGGCCTGGGCCAACGCAATGCCAAATGTAGCACAGGAATGGGCAGCCACACTGAATGAGAACGGTGAACAAGGCGACGCGATACTGGCCGCTTATCTCGGCAAGCTGCAGGACGCCGGTTTTACCGGAGTGCGTGACTGGACGGCCGAGTAACAGTCTGGCGATCCACGAAAGGGGCCTTTCATGCTGAAGACCGCAGTTGCTGGCTTGTCGCGGGTCGCCAATTCGCTTGCTATCGCCGCCAACGCATTGGGTACGCTTGTCGTCCTTGCGTTGGTGGTCATTCTGAATGTCGACGTCATTGCGCGCGGTCTGTTTTCGGCACCTCTGCGTGGCACATATGAAATAGTGCAATTTTCGGTCGTGATGATCGTTTTTTTGCAGCTGGCCGACGTAGTCAGAGTGGATCGGCTGACGCGCTCGGACGGGTTTCTGAACCTGCTACACCACCGCCGTCCTGGGCTAACGGCCAACTTGAGGCGCATTATCAATGCCATCTCCGCAATCTTCATGGGTCTGATTGCTTATGTAACCTTTCCCGAGTTCCTGCATATGTGGGAGACACAGGACTACTTCGGAGTTCCGGGTCTTTTCACTCTGCCATGGTGGCCGGTCAAACTGGTCATCGCGTGCGGTACTGCGCTTGCCTGCGTGATCTTCCTGCTCAAGGTTGTCACGGCGCAGGACCGCCCGCATCTAATTCGTGCACCTGAACATGACGAGGCCGCAGAATGACGCCGATTGAGATTGGCCTGATCTCGGTCGTTGCCATCGTCTTTCTGATTTACGCAGGCGTCTACATTCCGATCGCATTGGGCGTGGTCTCGTTCGTGTCGATCTGGCTGATGCGGGACAATTTCACGCTGGCGCTCAACCTGCTGAAAGTGGCGGTTGGCGACAGCGCGATGGAATACAGCTTTGCAACCATCCCATTGTTTACTTTCATGGGGCTAATTGTCTCAAAAGCCGGGTTGGGCAGGGACATCTACGAAGTCATGACCATGCGATTTCGCAAGGTCAAAGGCGGTATCGGTATGGCAACCGTTGGAGCCAACGCCGTCTTTGCCGCAGTGACTGGGTCGTCAATAGCCTCCGCATCCGTGTTCACCAAGGTCTCGGTCCCGCAGATGATGGCGCAGGCTTATAACCCACGGTTTGCTGTTGGCGTGGTCGCCGGGTCTTCGGTTTTGGGGATGATCATCCCGCCCTCGGCGATGCTGATCATCTATTCCTTTGTCGCCGAGCAATCTGTAGGGGACATGTTCCTTGCGGGGGTTATTCCGGGGATCATGCTGGCGATCGCTTATGTAGGCGCGATTTGGGTTATGGGTCGTTTCACCCCAGCATTCGTCGGTGGCCGCGTTGTCGAAGACACCGAGTGGATGTCAGGGCGCGAGATAGCCTCCAAAACACTGCCGACACTGTTCATCATTACCATCGTCCTTGGTGGTATCTACACAGGTTGGTTGACTGCCGTAGAAGCAGGGGCCGCCGGAGCTCTCGTTGCGCTAATCATCGCGGTTGCCCGTAAGTCGATGTCTCCACGCGCATTCTGGGACGCGTTGCTGGAAACCGGTCACATCACAGCCGCGATCCTGTTCCTGATCACGGCCGCTTCAATCTACAGCCGCATGCTGGGGCTGGCCGGGCTGCCCAATCAACTACAGGATCTGCTTGCGGGGAATTCCGCATCTTTCTGGTCGATCATGCTGCTCTATGTTCTGTTGATGCTATTTCTGGGAACATTGCTCGACACCGCGTCGATCATTCTGATTGTGGTACCGCTGTTCCTGCCCATGGCCGAAGCGCTTGATATGTCGCTGATCTGGTTTGGCATTATCACCGTGGTCGGGGCTGAAATCGGTCTTTTGACACCACCTTTGGGTATATCCTGCTTCGTTATCAAATCCACGATTAACGATGACCGCATATCACTTAAGGACGTGTTCATGGGCGCACTTCCCTTTGCGTTCGTGATGCTGATCGTTCTGTTCATTCTGATCGAGTTCCCGATCCTCAGCCTTGCCCTGATTTAAGGAGGACAAGATGCGCTCTGTCACCAAAGACAATATCACCGACGTCTTCATGGGGTACCTGTCAAAAGATACTGATCCACGGATGCGTGAAATCATGGGCTCCCTGGTCAAACACCTCCACGACTTTGCGCGGGAAACCAACCTGACGCATGACGAGTGGCGGGCCGGGATTGCGTTTCTGGAAGGCTGCGCTGCGGTGGAAACCGAGGATAGGCATGAATTCGTGCTAGCCTCGGACGTGTTGGGCCTGTCGTCATTGGTTGATATGCTGCATTCCAGTGCCGATGCGACCAGTTCGTCCGTTTTAGGTCCATTTCACGTCTCGGGCGCCCCCCCGCTGCCAATCGGTGGCGATATGAAGCGTCACTACGGCGGGCCGGTTCTACTTGCAGAGGGCGTGATCCGCGATACCGAAGGTCATCCGATTGCCGGGGCAGAACTGGATATCTGGCAAACGGCACCCAACGGCCTCTACGCCAGTCAGGATGAAGAACAGGACACCTATTCTTTCCACGGGCTGATGTCAGTTGGCGATGATGGCAGATATGCGTTCACCACAGTTAAGCCAGTTGAATACACCGTGCCGTCTGACGGGCCAGTTGGTGATATTCTGCGCGCTTGTGGCCGCCATCCATGGAGGCCCTCACACTTGCACTTTATCGTCAAAGCCCCCGGGTATCGCTCACTTGTGACGGAGATTTTTCCGGACAATGATCCCTATTTAGATCAGGATACTGTCTTTGGCGTTCGGGACGATCTGGTAATGACATATGTTGAACGACCTGCATCAGAATTTCCCGATGGCATGGAGCTTTCTGGTAAGATTGCCGAACCTTTCTTGCACGTGAATTTCGACGTGACGCTTGCCAGGGTCTGAATGATATTGAGGAGGCTTGAGGTGCTGAAACATATCTCCATTTTAAGTGCAGCGTTATTTTGCAGTACCGCCGTCGCAGAACAGCGACCGATCTTTGACGCACATATTCACTACAGCCACGATGCCGTCAAACTGGTTCCGCCTGAACAGGTGGCCGAAATCCTTCGAGATGCAGGCGTGCGTAAAGCGCTGATTTCCAGCTCGGATGACAATGGCACTCAGCTATTGTTGGCCGTGGCACCGGACATCGTTGTTCCGGCGCTTCGCCCTTATCGTCGTCGCGGTGAGATCAACACCTGGATGCACGATGAAACTGTAATCGAGTATCTGGAAACAAACCTGGCAAAAAACAACTACGAGGCCATCGGCGAGTTTCACGCTTACGGAGATGACATCAAGACGCCGGTCATCCAGCGTATGATTGCACTGGCGAAAGAGCGGAACCTAATCCTGCACCACCATGGTGATCGCGAGGCCGTTGATTTGATCTTCGAAACATGGCCGGAAGCTCGGGTATTGTGGGCCCATTCTGGGTTTGACGATCCAGCCAGTGTGGTCGATGCGCTAGACATCTATCCCGGGCTATGGGCCGATCTGGCATTTCGTTCGGACATGGTTTCGCGAGGCCGTGTCGACCCGGATTGGAGGGCTGCGTTCCAAGCCCATCCCGATAGGTTCATGGTCGGTACGGATACGTTCGCACCTGAACGTTGGTACTACGTAGGCCCTCATGCCGATTTTTCGCGTGAATGGTTGGATTTGCTGCCGGACCAGATCGCAGACAACATTGCCTTTGCTAACGCAGAACGTTTGCTGGTATCAGAATGACCCACTGCGCTGCTTGGTTTCTTATATGGTCCAGCGCGGCGGTTGCTTGTGAAGCGACGGGGCAACGCATGAATTCGGAAGTTCAAAACGCACCCAAGGTTTATCTGACGGTCGACGAATTTCCGTTGGCCCAACCGTTTTCGGTGTTGGTTTCAGTTTGTAGTGAAACTGCTGTGGGCCAAATGGGTGTGGATGCAATCATGCCCGCTCATCAACATGGTATGAACTATACTCCCAAGGTTACCGCATTGGACGGCGGAGTGTTCCGAATTGATGATATGTTGTTTCACATGCCGGGTTTGTGGGAGCTGCAAATCGATGTCGACGTCAGTGGCCAATCGGTTTTCTACACGTCAGAAATTGCGCTGAAATGAAGCTGTGGATGACAGCTGCGCTAATTTTTCTGACCGGGGCAGTACGTGCAGATGTCTTGTTGACCGAAGACGAAATTGAACAGACGTTGTCCTTTGGGCCGTGGCCACCATCCTTCCAGTCGGATCCAAGCAATAGGTTTTCCAAAGACGCCACGGCAATCAAGCTCGGACAGGCTTTATTCAACGATCCGGTGTTATCAGTCGATGGTGCATTTTCCTGTGCAAGTTGTCATGATCCTGATCAGGCATTTACGACGCCGGAGGCGCGGGCACTCGGTCGTGATTTGTTAAATCGAAACACACCATCACTGCGAAACCTTGCCGGGCTGCGCTGGTATGGTTGGGGCGGCAAAAGCGATAATCTTTGGGCAGCTAGCCTGCATCCGATCATCGAAGAACAAGAGATGGCGCATAGTGCCGAAAGCCTAAAGATAGCTATCTCTGAAAGTACCTACATTGATGATTTTGAAGCCATATTTGGTCACCTCCAGGATCAAAGCCCTGAACTTTTTCTGGTAAATACTGCAAAAGCTCTTTCTGCTTACTTGGAGACCTTAGCCACCGACCGGACGATATTTGACGATTTTCGCGATGCTTTGGAGCGCCGAGATATTGCAGCGGCTAAGGAATACCCCGAAGCAGCTCAGCGAGGTCTTCAGCTCTTTTTAGGGCGCGGAAAATGCGTATTTTGCCACAACGGTCCGAGGTTTTCCAACAACGAGTTCCATGACGCAGGTGTGCCATATTTTCTGAATGAAACCGAGGTTGACCAAGGTCGGTTCGGAGGATTGAACATTTTACTCTCCAGCCCCTACACATTGGACGGCGACTGGAACGACGATCCGGAAAAGAAAGGTGCCTGGGCCGTGCGAAATGTACGCAGGAGCCATTCTGATTTTGGAATCTTTCGGACGCCCAGCCTGCGAGGTTTGGGCGAAACCGCCCCCTACATGCATGACGGCAGCATGGATGATCTGGACGCCGTGGTCCGGCACTACAGCGAAATCGATACGGAAAGGCTTCACGCCGATGGCGAGGCGATACTTTCTGAACTGAATTTGACGAAACAGGAGATCACGGACCTTGTGGCGTTTTTAGAGACGTTGTCCAGCGCTATGCGGCCTTGAGATATTCCAATGCAGCCTGAGTACCGCCTTTATTGCGCGGCACGCCACTCTTGGCGAGCCCCATTTATACGCCTGAGAGGGTGGCCATCAACATCAGGTCGTTGAAATCGCCCAGGTGACCTATGCGGAAAACCTTGTCGGCCACTTTAGACAGGCCATTTCCAAGTGAGATGTCATAGTGCTCCAGCGCCGTCGCGCGGAAGGCGTCCGCAGAGTGCCCTTCCGGGACTTTGACAACGGTCAGGATGCCCGATCCCTGACCTTGGCGAGCACACAGCACCTCGAGACCCCATGCTTGCACGGCAGCCCGAGTCGCGGCTCCGTGGCGCGAATGCCGAGCGAATACGTTCTCCAGCCCTTCCTCGTGCAACATGTCGATGGCTTCATTCAGTCCATAGAGAAGGTTTGTGCCGGGAGTATAAGGGAAGAGTCCTTTTTGGTTTGGCTCGACCATATCCCCCAATCCCAATAGCTTCGCGGCATGGTCCCGGAATTTGATTGCTCCAACGCCCGGTCAATTACAGCATTGAAGCTCAGACCAGGCGGTAGCATCAGTCCCTTTTGCCCATGACCAAAAGGGCGACTTTATTGGATAAGCTGAGACTGGTTCAAATTTTGTTGACAGTACTTCGCCCACCACTTGTGGTTAACAGTTCAAAAATGCAGGAGGGGTTGGATGCGATCGGGTGGCGTCCGGAGAGCTTTCTGGGAACAGTCCTGCATCAAAGTAGGTAATTGCAGTTATAAAACTGTTCCCCGAGTCGGGCGGTTGTTTTCGATATTGAACTTCATTCCGTCTAGCAATTCTTCAAGATCCGGGCGCGCAGCAGGGGCATTCGAAATGTCGACCAACATCAAACTGCCATCTGGCCGAATTCCGAATGCGCCGGGCTCTGCAAACAGTGTCGTTGTCTCAGCCTCTGAAAGAGGGGCCGACACGTAGAGGCCAAGTGATCGCATCTGCGTTTCGGTCAATCCAAAGCCCAAATTAAATGTCCAACCGAACTCTTCCTTGTCGGCCAAAGCCTTTTCTTTAGAGTCGGCAGAAACGACCACCACATCCATGACGCTGCTCCAATCAGCCAGCATGGTGTTCAATTTATTGAGAAATCGCTTGCATCTGGGACAGTGACGCCCGCGATAGACGAAAAGCATCGTCCATCGATCTTTGGGCCGACCAATCTCTATTTCGCCACCGCAGACATCAAAAACACTGATCTGCTCGACGGGAGCATTCACTTTGGGTTTTTGCGACATGTCAGCTTCCTTTTTTCATTAAGAAAGAAACTCGAACACAAGCTTAGCTTCAAGTGTCTGCCTTTAAACTTGAATGTACTTTATTCACCCAACCAAGCTTGGCAGTGTTAGTGAAATCGCGGGTACAAAAGTGATAAGCATTAATGCGAAGAGAATTGCCAAGTAGAAGGGCCATATTGTTCGCACGGCTTTCTCCATTGGCAATTTACCCACGGCGCAACCGACAAACAGGCACGATCCGACCGGTGGTGTGCACAATCCTAATCCCAAATTCACGAGCAAGATCATCCCGAATTGCAGCGGATCAATCCCAAGGCTGTTGGCAACGGGTAGAAAAATGGGTGTGCAGATCAGAATTAGCGCTGCCATATCCATAATCATTCCAAGCAACAACAAAACCGCATTTACCATCAGCAGGATGAGTATCGGATTTTCTGTCAACCCAGTAAGCAGATCTACGGTTCTGTCCGGAACTCTGTAAAAGGTCAGCATGTAGGCAAACGCACCAGCGCATGCGATTAATATCATTACCATCGCCGTCGTGCGCACAGCAGAAGCGACGGCAATACAAAAGTTTTCCCACGTTATGCTTCTGTAGACGATCAGTGTGACCACGAATGCGTAAATGGCCCCAAAAGCTCCGGACTCCGTAACGGTGAAAATACCCGACAACACACCGCCGACGATAATCACAGCCGTCAAAAGTCCTGGAATTGCACTGAAGAAGCTCACTACGAGCGCTGGCCAACCCGGGAAAGTCTCAGCTTGATAACCTCTGCGCACCGCTACAAGGTACGCCGCCACAGCAAGGCAAAGGCACATTAAAACTCCTGGAACAACGCCTGCAAGAAACAGCTTCGAGATCGATATTCCACCCCCGGCTGCGATCGCGAAAATGATCATATTGTGACTGGGTGGAATAATTATACCGGCAATCGAGGACGTGACGGTCACGTTTACGGCGTAATCTGTATCGTAACCTTTCTCTTTCATCACAGGAACCAAGATAGACCCCAGTGCGGAAATGTCTGCGATGGCCGATCCTGAAATCCCCCCAAAAAGCATCGAAGAAAACACGTTCACAATTCCTAAGCCGCCGCGCACGGCCCCGACAGCGGCTGAAGCAAACCTGACTAGACGCATGGCTATCCCGCCGTGGAACATCAGTTCACCTGCAAAAATGAAGAACGGGATCGCCATCAACGAGAATACATTGATCCCGGAGACGATCCGCTGAAATCCGATCATCAAGGGTAAGCCTTCGAACCAAAATGCCGAAATGGCCGCTATTCCAAGCGCGAATGCTACAGGCGTTCCGATCAGAACGCAGAGGGCGAACACGCCAAGCAACAGAAGTATTCCCATCATTCGCCTCTATTCGATGCTGTCATTGCGCTCGTCAAAACCGACATAGAGGCGGATTAGATGACCAACGGAAAAGAGTAATATGAGTCCTCCGCCAATTGTGAGAGGCAATGAACGCAAGCCTTCGGGGACTTGAATCAATGGGATTAGCGATCCCCACTTAAAGATCGTAAGTCGAGCTCCGAACCACAGCATCAAGGCGCCGAACCCAGCCATAAGCACGTCTGAGCAGATAACCAAAATGGTCCTCACACGTGGAGGAACTGCGGAACGCACGAGAGACACGGACAAGTGCGTGTTATCGTGTACGCCTACTGCCGCACCGAGAAACGCAATTGTCATGACGAGAAGCAAGGCGACTTGCTCGACCCAGGTCGGCGTCGCATTCAGAACATAGCGACCAAATACTAGCCATCCGAATATGACCGTGATGACAACCAGTGCGACACCGGTCAAAACCCGGCACAAGTCGGCGATCCAGTCCAGGATCTGGATCATCTTGCGCACAGATGTCGGGGGCAGGGAAGTATAACTCATTGGCTCACAACTCTTGATCAGGCGTCCGGACCCGCATGTGCGGGACCGGACAATATCAGACCCAATGTAGCTAAATCAGTCCGTCGCCTGGATAGTCTCGACAAGCGGGCGTAAATCGGGGTTCGTAGCAAAGTAGGCTTCGTAAACCGGGCCCATAGCCGCTTGGAACGGGGCTTTGTCTGCCACTTCATTCACGACCACACCAGCTTCTTCGACGGCTGTACGGCTGGCTGCTTCGCGCTCGGCCCACAATTGCCGCTGAAGTTCTGCAGATTCCTGAGCTGCCTCTCGAACCGCGGCCTGCATCTCAGGTGACAGTGCGTTGAACGTGTCGGTATTAATGCAGATACATTCGGGTATGATCAGGTGCTGAGACAGCGAATAGAAACCGGCAACTTCGAAGTGGCCAGTTGACTCGTATGATGGCCAGTTGTTTTCGGCACCATCGACGACACCGGTTTTCAGGGCCTGATAAACTTCGGCAAACGCCATTGGTGATGGGTTGCCACCAAGCTCAGAAATCATGCCTGTAAAGAGGTCATTATTCATGACCCGAACTTTCATTCCCTCAACATCGGCAGGTGCGTTGATTGCCTTTGTTCCGTTGTAGAAGGAGCGAGCGCCAGCGTCATACCACGCAAGAGGTGTCAAGCCTTTGGCTGCCATGCCCGCCGCAATTGCCTCGCCACCCTCACTGTCCAAGACGCGGAACATGTGCGGGACGTCCTTGAATATAAAGGGCAACGATACAACATTGGCCTCGGCGACAATCGGGCCAATTGGGCCCAGGTTAAAGTTGCCGACTTCCAATGCGCCTGCGCGGACCTGTTCAACAGCGTCGGGCTGACTGCCCAGCGTGCCCCCATGGAACATTTGAAGGCTGATTTCACCGCCAGTTTTTTCCGTAATGAGTTCTGCGAATTTGTCCATCGCGATGGTGTTTGGGTAACCATCCACGTGGATATTCCACCCGCGCCAATCCTCTGCGAAGGATGCGCTCCCGGTAATTGCGACCACGGTCGCGGCACTCATCAGCGTTTTAGTCAGTTTGATATTCATATTTTCCTCCCTAGAAAACAGACAGTTGACTCGATGCCCGGCGAAGGCCGGTTATGAAAAGAGCAGGCCTCCGTTGATGTCGATGTTCGCGCCCGTAATGAAAGCAGCGGCGTCTGAGGCCAGATAGGCGACCAGATTGGCGACATCCTCAGATGTGCCTTCGCGTTTAAGCGGCGTGGCGCCGGCCACGTTGGTCCGCACTTCGCTTTTTGTGAAGACATTGTGAAAATCGGTGTCGATCATGCCCGGGCAAACCGAATTTACCCGGATGTCCGGCCCCAGTTCTTTGGCCAATCCACGCGTCATCGTCATGACCGCACCCTTCGAGGCCGCATAGGCGACCGCGCCTGGGCCACCCCCGTCACGCCCCGCCTGACTCGCAAACCCGATGATCGCGCCGCCTTTTTTCATATGCGGCAACACGGCCTGAACAGTGCGGGCAAAAGAAGTGGTGTTCAGGTCCATGACATGGCGCCAATGTTCCATATCCATCTCAGACAGGGTCTTCCGGGCCAGCAATCCGCCGGTCACGTGGGCAAGAATGTCGATCCGAGGTCCGAATGTCGCAATAGTCTCCGAGATCAGCCTTTCCACATCCGCACCGGAGGTCATGTCGCCCTGTATGGCAATCGCCTTACCTCCGGCAGCCGTTATTTTCTGAACCGCCGATTCCGCACCCGAAGATGAGCTGTGATAGTTGATCGCGATCGACGCTCCAGCCTTGGCCAGTTTCATGACGCAGGCACGGCCAATGTCCCGTCCGCCGCCGGTCACGATCGCAACCTTCCCTGCCAGTTCCAAGTTCGGGCCAATCTGTTCAGCGTTCAATTCGGTCATTTTCTTGTCCCCTTGGGTCCCCGGTCATCCAGTCAGTGTGCCCGTTTTGGTCCTTGAGCCTTAACGAGCATTCAGCGGTGTTGCCTATTGTAGTCGACTAGGATACTAGTATTGTCAACAAATTTGTTTGGGAGCCACAAAAGGCTTCGCACGGCCCGTGCTAAATGGATTGGCTGGAGATACATTGAGGAGTATCGGAGGGAGAGGTCTAGTGGCCCAGAATGCCGCCGGTGTTGGTTACGCGCAGAAAAAGGCAGGAAATGCAAAGTATTACGGATAAAATCGAGCGGCGCACAACCACTGACATCGTATATGAGAGTTTGTACGAGGCGATCGTTTCACTGGAAATTCTGCCGGGAACAAAACTGTCCGAAGCAGATATTGCAAAAAAGTTCGAAGTGTCGAGGCAGCCGGTCCGCGATGCTTTCAACAGGCTTGAGGCGCAGGATTTGCTGCTGATCCGACCACAGAAAGCCACGCGGGTACGTAGTTTTTCCATGGAACGGATCGGTCATGCGCGCTTTGTTCGCCTCTCGGTCGAGTTGGAAGTGGTGCGCGCTGCATGTCGGAACTGGAAGCCCGAATATTCGAAGCTGCTGGAGGACAATCTCAAGCAGCAGAAAGACGTCGTTTCAAGGAACGAAGCCGAAAAGTTCCATCAGCTCGACTATGACTTTCACCGGCTGATTTGTGAGTTGAGCGGCAACCCGCTGGCCTTCAATACGATTCAGGAATGCAAAAGAAAGATCGATCGCCTGTGCGTTTTGAGCCTAGGGCGCGAGAGCGAGGCCGACATTCTGGTTCGGGATCATGTTGAGCTGGCAAAAGCGCTAGCAGACCGCGACGAGGCGACTGCGACCGAGACGATACGCCGTCATTTGGGCCGCATCGACAAGACCATCGAGGAGGTTCACTCGAAACATGCCGAGTATTTCGAGTAAATTGAACGCCGCCAACTGACTAAGGACCTCGCATTATGACCAAGAGCTATCCGATTGTATCACCTGCATCAGGTGTCACGCGCCAGGTTTTGGCGGATAATGAAGACCTCATGATGGTTTCATTCCGGTTTGAAGAAGGTGCCGAAGGCGTGTTGCACGACCATCCGCATGTGCAGTCGACATTTGTGCGGTCCGGGCGGTTCAACTTTGTCATCGGAGATCAGGAGCGAGCGTTGGAACCCGGTGACAGCCTGATCATTCCGTCCGGTGTAAGCCATGGTTGTGTTTGCCTGGCTGCCGGAGAGTTGATCGATTGCTTCACGCCCAGGCGGGACGATTTTCTGTAAGGCGTTTTCCGTCCGCGCCATGACCTTTGGCCACGTTCTGCGCATTGAGGCAGGGTAGTCTATTTTCGGTGGGTCGGGCAGGGCGACGCCATATTCTGCGTTAGAAATAGGATCAATGACGGGCGACGCCGCAGCTCAGGTTAGGAATTGCGTATCTCGCGGGCTGATCCGATGCCGAGGATCAGGTCGGCGCATCGTTCGCCCAGCATCATGGCAGGTGCGTTTGTATTGCCGGCGTTGATGTCGGGCACGGCTGACATGTCGCACACCCGCAAGCTCTCGATTCCGCGCACGCGCATTCTGGCGTCCAGCACGGCCATTCCGTCGCCGTCCCGGCCCATTTTGGCAGTGCCCGCCGGGTGATAGTTGGTTTTTACGAATCGCTTGCAATGTGCTCGTAGCGTCTGGTCGTCGTCCGCCGTGGGAATGACGATTTCGCGAACCCTTTGAGCAAGCGGGCCCGACGTGAATGCCCGGCGAAAGAACCGCTGCCCCCGGATCATCTCCTGCATGTCGTCTTCATGCTTCAGAAGGTTGGGCGAGACCAATGGCATGGTGTGAGGATCGGCCGAGCGAAGCCGGACCTCTCCGCGTGATTTCGGTTTGACTACGACGGTCGTAACGGTCAGGCCAAAGTCATCCTGCACCTCGTCCAGAGCGTCGCGATCCAGATAAACAATTGGCACGCAAAAAGCTTGAATGGTTGGTTCTCCATCAGGAGACGACGGATTGACAAACGCGCCGGCTTCGACGCCGGCGGAAGTCACCGGTCCGCTGCCGAACAGTTTGAACTGGATGCCGTTGCGAAGCATCCGCCAGCCCTCACCTTGTTTGAAGTATCCGTAGGGACCGTTGGCAAAGGCGGTAATTGGAACTTCGGGGTGGTCGATCAGGTTCTGGCCAACCCCAGGCAATGGGCAGATCACGGGAATACCGTGATCGGCAAGATGTGCATCAGGTCCGATGCCTGATAGCATTAGGATTTTTGGCGTCACCAGAGCGCCCGCCGCAACGATAACTTCACCATCGCACCGGACCGTGTGGGCTCCGCTTTTGTCTCGATACTGCACGCCGACGGCCTTGTCGTTTTCGATGATGACTTTGCTGACCGTTGCGCCAAGCTGGATGGTCAAGTTCGGGTTCGTCTCGAGAGGGGCGAGAAACGCATAGGCTGACGAACTGCGCTTGCCGGCGCGATTGGTGAACTGATAGAAACCGACACCGCGCTGCGTTGCGCCGTTGAAATCCGTGTTGAATGGTTCGCCAAGGGCCTGGACCGACTGAACGAACCAACGTGACATGTCGTCGATATGCCCCGGATCCGAGACCTGCACCGGACCGTTGCTGCCATGCAGGTCATTGTGAAGCCTGTTATTGTCTTCCATTCTACGGAAGTAGGGCAGCACATCATCCCATCCCCAGCCGACTCTGTCGTTGGTCTCTCGTAGCAGGTCGTCCCACGCGTCATAATCAGAAGGGCGGCCACGCATATAGACCTGGGCATTCACAGACGACCCGCCACCCAGTACGTTGGCCTGCGGAATGTCATGCACGCGGCCGTCCAGGTGGTCCTGCGGTTCGGTCTGGTGGTAGGTCATGAACTTGGACCCGTTGATCATCTTGAAGATACCCGGCGGCATGTCCAGCAACGGATGGCGGTGCGAATGCCCGGCCTCCAGCACCAGAACCCTGCACTTGCCCTGGTTGACCAGTCTCGCTGCAGCGGCTGCGCCGGCAGAGCCGCCGCCGATGACGATATGATCGAAGGTTTCCGTCATGAGTTCGCCTTCAGGCCCGGCGTTTGGGTTCGCTGATCGAGTCGCGCTCCACCAGTTCGCATTCAAGCTTCACGAGAGGGTGTCGCTGACCATCCGTCGGACCGTGGAACAACTGTTCGATGACCCAGCGTCCCATCGCCCTAGTTGGAAGGATCATCGAGGTCAGGGGGGGCGACAGGTGTCGCGCGGTTTCGTCATCGTCAAATCCGATGACCGAGATGTCTTCGGGGATGGATAGGCCAAGTTCCTTGAGCGCCTCATAGCAGCCGATTGCCATTCGGTCATTCTGACAGAAAATGGCGGTTGGCGGAGAGGGCAGGTCCATCAATTCGCGCGTGGCAGCATAGCCTGCGCTGGGCAGCCAGTTGCCCTCGATGACCAAATCCTCGTCAAATGGGATGTCGGCGGAAGCAAGGGCGTTTCTGTACCCGGTCGTTCGCCCTGCGGCGCATTCCATGAACGGCTCGCCGGTGATGGTGGCAATTCGTTTGTGCCCCGCCTTGATCAGGGCGTTGGTCGCCGTATGTCCAGCAGCGACTTCGCCGGGGATCACCGCAGGAAAAGAGAGGTCGTCGCAAAAGCAGTTCAGCAGCAGAACCGGGGTTGCGGTCTGCCTGAGTATTTCCGGAACGACCACCCGCCGGGTGAAAACGGTTGCGTAAATGATGCCCGCAACCTGTTGGTCGAGGAAATACCTAAGCGTTCTGGGTTCGACCTCGGGGTCGTTTTGGGTTTCTGCCAGCAATACAAGATTTCCCGTGTCCCGAACGGCCTGTTTCACGCCATTAAACGCGTTTACCATTTCGGGGCTCGACGCCAGATCGTCCACGACAAAAGCGATGGTGCCGTCTAACGCCGAGGGTCGAGGCGCGCTGTCCTGGGGTTTCCTGAGTTGAGAGGGCATGGCGTATCCAAGCGTGTTGGCGGCATCCAGGACTCTTTGCTTTGTGTCCTCGGAGATTTTGACGGAATCGTTCTTGTTTAGAACCAGCGATACTGTCGTCTGTGAGCACCCGGCGACGCGTGCAATATCATGCATCGTTATGCGCTGCCGGCCCGCGACTCGTCCCACGCCCCTGTGCTGCCCGGCCTTGTTCGCTTGATCGTTCATTGCTCAACCTTTTTGTTCGCTTCCTTTTTATCGACTATGCGGAGGACACGCAACTAATATTAGTGAATAGTAATTAATATTAGTGTTGACGAAATAATATTATTAGTGTTTTGATCGGCAGTGCGGTCGCCAATGTGGTCTGACCGAGCAAACGCGGGAGGCGAAATTGCGGTCTGTGGTGGGGGAGTTGGGTCAAGTGGTTCGGCATTCGATGTTCATCGATGGCCGCTTTACCGACTCTGACGCGGACACGGTTGGTGTCGAGAACCCTGCAAATGAAGAGATCGTTGCGCAAGTTCCAGATGGCGGTGCCGCTCATGCGGATGCGGCCGTCGAGGCGGCCCATCGTGCTTTTGGCTCGTGGTCCTCGCGCCCGGCGATCGAGCGGGCGCGACTGGTTCAGCGGTTGGCCGAAGCCATCCGGATTGACGCCGGGCGTCTGGCCGCTCTGATCACGGTCGAGCAGGGCAAGCCGATCACGCAGGCCCGAAGTGAAGTTGATGCCGCTGTTACCTTTCTTTGCCATGCGGCTGAGGAGGCCCGGAGGATTTCAGGTGACATAGTGGCATCGGACAACAAGTCCGAGGAAATCCAGATCCGGCGTCATCCTTATGGCGTTGTTGTTGCGTTGACGGCCTGGAACTATCCGTTGGCATTGGCCGCCAGGAAAGTCGGGCCTGCGCTGGTCGCGGGCAATACTGTTGTTCTGTTGGGGCACGAAATCACGCCGCTGTCCGGTCTCGCGATCGCCGAGCTTGCCGAAAAGGTCGGGTTTCCGCCCGGTGTTCTGAATGTTCTGACAGGCAAGGGGCCGGTGGTAGGGCAGCGGTTGGTCGAACACCCCGATACCTCACTGATCACAATGACCGGCAGCACGCGAGCCGGTAAAGAGATTTTTCGCGCCGCGGCCGACCGGATCAAGGTTGTTCGGCTCGAGCTTGGCGGTAAGGCTCCGTTCATCGTGATGGAGGATGCGGATATTGACGCTGCTGTTTCGGCCGCCATTTCCGCCCGGTTTGCCAATTGCGGCCAGATTTGCACCTGCAACGAGCGTATGTATCTGCATCGCGGTATTGCGGATCAGTTCTTGGAAAAATTCGTGACAGCAGCCCGCGCATTGTCGATCGGAGATCCGATGGAGGACTGCGATCTGGGTCCCAAAGTCAGCAAGGCCGAGATGTCCAAGGTCGACGAAATCATTAAGCGCAGCATCACGGAAGGTGCCACGGTCCATCTGGAAGGCGGGCCCCTGTTGGACAGCGCGCACCGCAAAGGACACTGGATGTCCCCGACGGTTCTCGAGGTCTCCGACAACGGCAATGCCGCGATGCAAGAGGAGGTATTTGGCCCTGTGGCGACAGCCATGCGAGTCGATGATTTTGATCAGGCGATAGACGTAGCGAATGACACATCATTCGGGCTGTCTGCCTATCTCTTTACGGCATCGCACCGGCGATTGATGGAGGCCCCGAGCCGTTTGAAGTTCGGCGAATTGTACCTGAACCGCTCCAATGGTGAGGCCGTACAGGGATTTCACACCGGTTGGGGTTTATCCGGGGTTGGGGGCGAAGACGGCGCATATGGCTTCGATGGCTATCTGAGGAAACAGACGACTTACATGAATTGGGCATGACCTAAAACTCGCGGTCAAAACGGAGGCGACCGCACCAATGGAGGAGGAATAACCATGAAACGCAGAACTCTTTTGATCTCGACGGTTGTCGCGGGTGCGCTGTTGGGCACGACTGCGATAGCGCAGGATCTGCCACCGCTTGAGCAGAAAGATCGCTACAAGGTCGGCTTTGCGCAGATGGAGTCGAACAATCCGTGGCGCATTGCCGAGACAAAATCATTCCATGATACGGCCGAGGCCTGCGGCTGGGACCTTATCGCGACGGATGCAGCCGGATCTGCGGCAAAGCAGGTTGCGGATGTGGACAGCATGATCGCCCAAGGCATCGACGTTCTGTTCCTGCCCCCGCGGGAAGAAAAGCCGTTGATCCCAGCCGTTATGAAGGCCCGTGCAGCGGGAATCCCGACCTTTTTGGTGGACCGCTCGGTTGATCCGGCCGTTGCCAAGCCGGGCGAGCATTTTGTGGCGTTCCTTGGGTCGGATTTCATTGATCAAGGCAACCGGGCCGCACAGTGGCTGATGGAGAATTTCGACGGCGACAATGGCGTCATCGTCCAGTTGGAGGGCACGACTGGTTCTTCACCTGCAAATGACCGCAAAAAAGGTTTCGACGACGCGATTGCAGCGGATGACCGCTTTGAGATCGTGGCTTCTCAGACCGGTGACTTTGCGCGCGACCTGGGTCGTCAGGTGATGGAAACCCTGCTGCAGGCGCACCCCGATGTGAACGTGGTCTACGCCCACAATGACGAGATGGCGATCGGTGCGATCCAGGCTCTGGAACTGGCCGGCCGCAAGCCCGGCGAGGACGTGACCATCGTTTCGATCGACGGGACACGCGATGCACTTCAGGCTATTATCGATGGCAAGATGGGGGTGACGGTGGAAAGCTCGCCCTTCTTCGGACCTCTGGCTTGTGAAGTCATGAATAAATACGCAGCTGGCGAGACGATCCCGGAATGGGTGAAAGTCGAAGATCGCATCTTTACCAAGGACAATGCGGCCGATCACATCGACGAAGCCTATTGATTCTCCCTGGTGGGTGGTGCTGGCCTGTGGTCGGCGCCGCCTGCAAGCAATCGGAGGAAGACATCTCATGAATGCGCTCGTCTCGATGTCGGGAATTGAAAAGTCGTTTGCCGGCGTACCGGCACTTAGCCAGGCCAACCTGGAAATCGCGCCCGGCGAGGTTCATGCGCTGATCGGCCAGAACGGTGCCGGAAAATCGACGATGATCAAGGTTCTGACCGGAGTTTACGATCGGGATGCCGGCGACGTTCATCTGGCGGGTGTGCCGAGCCGCATCTCCACTCCGCGCGAAGCGCAGGAATCCGGAATTGCCACCATCTATCAAGAGCTCAACCTGGTACCGCTGCGGTCAGTGACTGAAAACATCATCATGGGGTACGAGCCCAAACGTCTCGGCTTTCTGGTCGACTGGCGCGAGGGCAACAGGCGCGCACGCGAGGTGCTTACGCGCTTTGGCATAGATATCGACGTGACCGAGCCGCTAGGAAATTTCTCGACAGCGATCCAGCAGTTGGTTGCAATTGCGCGGGCTGTTTCGCTGGATGCGAAACTTGTCATCATGGACGAACCTACGTCGTCGCTGGATGCCAGCGAAGTCGAGGTGCTGTTCGGTGTTGTGCGCGAGTTGAAGAAACAGGGCGTGTCTGTTCTTTATGTTTCGCATTTCATCGATGAGCTGTTCCAAATATGCGATCGAGTCACAACGATGCGAGATGGGCGCACCGTCAGCACGCGTAACGTCCAGGACACGACCAAACTGGAAATGATCGCGGACATGCTGGGCCGCAACAAGGATGAGATCGCGGCAGACGGTTTGACGGACTTCGCAGGTGCCAAGGCCAAGAAAGGCGATATCGTTTTGCGGGCGGACTCTGTTTCAACAGGCCCGCGGCTGACGCATTTCGACCTCACGCTCCACCGCGGGGAAATCGTTGGGCTGGGCGGATTGCTGGGCTCTGGCCGGACCGAGGCGGCGCGCGCTTTGTTCGGAGTGGACGGGAAACGCAGCGGCGCAATCGAGTTGCATGGCACGGTCGGTCAACCGTCCGGACCGGGTGACGCGATCGCAAACGGCGTCGGCTTTCTGACCGAAGATCGCAAGGCCGAAGGGATCGTTCCAGACATGTCTGTGCGCGAGAACATGACGCTGGCCCTGCTGCCGAAACTGGCCAGCCGTGGTCAGATCGACTTTGCCCGCGAGCGCGAGATCGTTCAGGCCTTTATCGACGATCTGGGCATCAAGGCGGCGCATATGGACCAACCCATTCGAGAACTGTCCGGTGGCAACCAGCAAAAGGTGCTGCTTGCCCGTTGGCTGGCGACGCAGCCCGACATCCTGATACTCGACGAGCCGACCCGAGGCGTGGATGTTGGCGCCAAGCGAGAGATCCAATCGTTCATTCGGTCTTATGTCGAGAAGGGGTTTGGTGTCGTCCTCATCAGTTCGGAATTCGAAGAACTGGTGGAAGGCGCTGACCGCATCGTTGTCATGCACGAGGGACGCTCGGTCAAGGAACTGACCAACCCCGGGGTCACCGAGAACATACTGGTGCGCGCGCTTGCGCATCATGAAGAAGGAACTGGTTCATGGACCGCGCAATGAAGTTGCCGCAACGGGTCGCATCAATGCCCTTCCGCTTTCACGGCGGCATCGCCGCGTTGGTCGCCCTATTAGTATTCAACGCGTTTTTCACACCTAATTTCCTGCAACTGCAAACCCTGTTCGTAAATATCAGCCAGGTCGCTACGATCGCCATCGTGGCCATGGGGATGACGCTGGTAATCGCCACGGGTGGGATCGATCTGTCGGTTGGGGCGGTCATGGCGCTGGCGGGGGCGCTTGCTCCGCTGATCTTTCTGTCGGATCTGGGCGCTGCCAATCCGATGCTAGGCGTCACTTTGGCCATTGTCCTGCCGCTGTTCATTGCGGGGCTATGCGGGGTATTCAACGGCGTGATGGTTGCCGTGTTGAACGTGCAGCCCATTGTTGCGACGCTCATTCTCTTCATCTCTGGTCGCGGTATTGCCCAAGTCTTGACGAACGGGAACCTGCAGACGTTTTCAAACCCATCATTCAGTTATCTTGGAACTGGTAAAGTGCTTGGTTTGCCGTTCCAGGGCTGGCTGGCGCTGGCCATTGCCTGTGTGCTGTTTTGGGTGATCACCAGAACCACATGGGGCCGTTACCTGTTGGCCATAGGGGGCAATGAACGTGCGGCCTATCTGTCGGGTGGTCCCGTCCGACGGGTCAAGATCGGGGCCTATGTCATCTGCGCGGTGCTTGCGGGCCTAGCCGGTTTGATCGTGGTTGCAATCAACTCGGCCTCGGACGCCGCGCGCAACGGCAATCTGATGGAGCTTGATGCCATCGCGGCCGCGGTTGTTGGCGGGGCTCTTTTGCAAGGCGGGCGAGCGCCGATCTTTGGTGCCATACTGGGTGCCGTCATCATCCAGTTGGTCAAATATACATTGTTGGCCAACGGGGTAGAGGACGAAGTTGCACTGATCGCCAAGGCCGTCATCATTATCCTGGCCGTTTGGGTCCAGCAGTTTCGGAGGGTTTAATCGATGTTGGATGAAACGGCTTTTGACCTTCGAAAATACCTTCGACGTAATTCGGCCTCGGTGACGGTGTGGATCGCACTGCTGGCTTTGATTCTGTTCGGGCTGATGCGCTATGACAACTTTGGCAGCGCCTACAATTTCTCGTCTTTCCTGAATTACAACGCGATGTTCATCGCGATTGCGCTGGGCATGTGTTTTGTGATCATGACCGGCGGGATTGATCTGTCGGTCGGATCCGTGGCGGCGTTTACCTCGGTTGTTGCGGCCTATCTCAGCCCGTATGGGATTCAGGTTGCGTTGCCGGGGGCCGTTCTTGCCGGGGTTGGTTTCGGGGCGATCAACGCCTTTTGCATAATCATCCTTCGGATCCCGCCCTTCATCGCCACGCTGGCCACCATGCTGGCCGCAAAAGGCGGCGCATTGGTGATTTCGGGCGCCCAGACAATTTCGGTCGATTGGGGGTCGAACTTCACCAAGCTTGGCATGGGGCAGGCCTTTGGTCTGTTTCCATGGGCGATCGTCATCGTGGCCGGACTGACTCTGGCACTTTGGCTGGTGCTGGAAAGAACAACCATCGGGCGGACCGTCTTGGCGATCGGTGGCAGCGAGGATGCCTCGAACCTCATGGGTCTGAAGGTCAATCGCGCCAAGGCTTTTGTCTACCTGCTGTCGGGTGGCTGTGCGGGGCTAGCTGGAGTCTTTCTGGCCTCGGGTTTTGGAGCTGGGCAACCCCTTGAAGGCATCGGATGGGAATTGTCAGCCATCGCTTCTGTGGTTGTAGGCGGCACTTTGTTGACGGGTGGGATGGGATCGATCCCTGCGACGGTCGCTGGCGCGCTGTTGCTGGGGCTGGTCTTCAACGTTCTAAACTTTGAAAACGGTCAGGGCACCATCAGTTTCAGTGCCTATTGGCAAATGGTCATACGTGGAGGCTTTCTATTTGCGGTCATCCTTCTACAGTCTCGGGTTATTGCCAGGCAGCAGAAGGTCTTAGGTTAATGAATCGCATAGAAAGTGTATCAGCGCGGCTGTTCAACGTTCCGCTCGCCGAAGTCCTAGTCGATGCCAAACATGGGGATCACACGTTTTTTCAATTGATCACTGTCACCATTCAAACCTCGGATGGGGTCGAGGGGGTCGGGTATACCTATACCGGGGGCAAGGGTGGCCATGCCATCTTGGCGATGATCCAGCATGACCTGGCACCGTTCCTTGTTGGACAAGACGCCGAACAGATCGAAAGCCTGTACGATACCATGCAGTGGCACGTGCACTACGTCGCACGGGGCGGGATCGCCTCGTTTGCCATCTCGGCCGTAGATATTGCACTGTGGGATATTCGCGGCAGAACGCAGAATGCGCCTTTGTGGCAGATGGCCGGTGGAGCGTCGAAAAGGTGCAAGGCCTATGCCGGCGGGATCGACCTGAATTTCTCGTTGGAGAAACTGCTGCGTCAGACCGAAGGGTACCTTGCGCGTGGGTTCAACGCAGTCAAGATCAAGGTCGGTCAACCAGACCTGGCCTACGATCTTGCACGTGCCCGGGCGGTGCGCGAGATGCTGGGGCCGGACCGGTTCTTCATGGTCGATGCGAATTACTCTATGAGTGTCGAACAGGCCATCGTCGCTGCCAGAGGGTTCGCCGACTGCGATATCCTGTGGTTCGAGGAACCGACAATTCCAGACGACTACAAAGGTTATGGCCGAATTGTCGAAGCGACGGGCGTTCCCCTTGCCATGGGTGAAAACCTGCACACCATACACGAATTTGAATACGCCTTTGATGACGCGAAACTGAGTTTTATCCAGCCCGATGCCTCAAACTGCGGTGGAATCACCGGCTGGCTGCGCGTGGCCGCGCTAAGCGCACAGCACGGCATTCCGGTTTGCAGTCATGGGATGCAGGAGCTGCACGTCAGCCTTGTTTCTGCGCAACCCAACGCAGGCTGGCTAGAAGTACACTCATTCCCGATAGACCAGTACACGACCCGTCCACTAGTTGTCGAAGACTGTCTGGCCGTGGCCCCGGATACCCCGGGAACCGGAGTGGAATTCGACTGGGACAAATTGAATGCGGAACACAAGGAGATGCATAGATGACGACCCAGACGATCACTGCCGCATACTACAGGGGCGATAAGAGCTTTGCAGTAGAGCAAGCCCAAGCGACAGATCCGGGTCCCGGCGAGGCTGCCATTCGTGTTGCCTATTGTGGGATTTGTGGGACGGATATGCACGTCTACCACGGCAACATGGATGCCCGCGTCGGCCTGAACCGGGTTATTGGGCATGAGATGTCAGGTGTGGTCGAAGCGGTGGGCGAGGGCGTCGATACGGTCGAACCCGGCCAGAAGGTCGTTGTCCGACCGCTTGATCACTGCGGAGAATGCCCAGCTTGCAAGCGGGGGCATCAGCATATCTGTCAGAATCTCAAGTTTCTCGGCCTCGACACCGATGGCGCGATGCAAGAGATCTGGACTGTTCCGGCCCACACGTTGCACGTTCTGCCGGATGACTTGCGCATGGATCACGCGGCGCTGATCGAGCCGGTTGCCGTTGCCTGCCACGATGTGCGGCTGTCTGACCTGCAACCTGGAGAGGACGTTGTCGTTATCGGCGGCGGCCCGATTGGCATCCTGGTTGCCATGGTTGCGCGGGACGCGGGTGGAAATGTCGTGATTTCCGAAGTGAATCCGAACCGTCTTGCGATTGCTGAAAAACTTGGCTTTGACACGATCAACCCAATCGAAACCGATCTGGTGTCCACAATCAACGCGCGCACGGGCGACAAAGGGGCAGATGTGGTTTTCGAGGTGTCAGGAACGCAGCCCGGTGTCGATGCAATGACCGCCGTTGCCGCGACTCGGGCCCGGATCGTAATGGTCGCGATCCATGCTCAAAAGCCCCAGATCGACCTGTTCCAGTTCTTCTGGCGAGAGCTGCGACTGATCGGTGCTCGGGTCTATGAGCCAGAGGATTACGAGAAAGCCATTGCAGTTGTCGCTTCGGGCGGAGTGGACGCGGATGTTGTGATCACGGACGTCAGCCCTCTGGCAGACATCCAGGCCGCGTTCGAAGCACTGGATCGCAGCCCAACCGCAATGAAAAGCCTGATCGAAGTAGGACCGCGTTCATGAGTGTTTTGCAAAGTTTCGACCTGACGGGAAAGACGGCCCTTGTGACCGGGTGCAAACGCGGTATCGGGCGCGGTATGGCCGAAGCATTGGCATCGGCCGGAGCCAATATCATCGGAGTGTCCGCCTCGCTCGAGCTGTCTGGCTCGGATGTCGAAAAAGCCGTGACGGCGATGGGACGCAATTTCCGGGCCTACCAATGCGACTTTTCGGATCGCGCCGCGCTGCATGGGTTCATTGATCAGTTGAGGGCCGACGGACAAACCCCTGATATACTTGTCAACAATGCCGGCACGATCAAACGCAAACCCGCCGCCGAACACCCGGACGACTGGTGGGACGAAGTGATGGAGGTGAACCTGTCCTCGCAGTTCGTTCTGTCACGCGAGATCGGCAAGGACATGCTGGCGCGCGGCTCGGGGAAGATCATTTTCACGGCATCGCTGCTTACTTTTCAGGGCGGCATCACCGTTCCGGGCTATGCGGCCTCGAAAGGCGGGATTGGACAGCTGACCAAAGCCTTGGCCAACGAATGGGCCGGGCAGGGCGTAAACGTGAATGCGATCGCGCCTGGCTACATCGCGACCGACAACACCCAAGCCCTGCGGGATGATCCGGTCCGGTCGAAGTCGATCCTGGAACGAACACCCCAAGGCCGTTGGGGTACGCCTGTTGATTTTGCGGGACCGGTGGTCTTTCTGGCCTCCGCTGCGTCGGACTTCGTCAACGGTGAAATCGTTGTAGTCGACGGGGGCTGGATGGGGCGTTAGCACTGCCAACGCTCCATGTGATCCAAGGCATCACGTCCCGATGTAGTGCACCTTCAATCGGCGTGCCTTGGGTGCTTCCCGATGTTCGAACAGGTACAGGCTTTGTACGCGACCCAGCGGAAGCTGCCCGTGTTCGACCGGGATCGATACCTGAGTTTGCGTCAACAGCGCCCGCAGATGCGATGGAGCGTTGTCGTCCTCGGTCGGGCGGTGGTGATACTTGCCTGGTGACTTGGGTACGAGTTTCTCGAAGAACGTCTCGATATCCTTGAGCACATCGGGATCGGCATTGGCCTGCACCAATAGCGCGGCACCGGTGTGGACGCACCAAAGGGTCAGCAGGCCCGAGACAAATTCGTGTTCGGACACCGCACGCTGAACGATCCCGCTGATGTCGATGAGGGATTTGCCCGGCGTTTCAATGGACAGGTCAAAAAACTGTTGTTTCATCCAGCAGGCCCTTTCCTTGATTTCACGCGAGCGCGCCCAGCTTTCTACATCTCACTTGGCATTCAGCAATGGGGGTCAAGATTTTGATTTTGAACGCATATTGACTACATTTTTATGCAAACAGGCTTTTGAACTGGTCCACACACAGACGAAAACCATCTTCGAAATTCCCGTTGTCGGGGTGATAAACGCTTTCGAAAGAAATGACGCCATCATAGCCGTCGGATCTAAGCGCGTCCGCGATGGGTTGGAACAAAGGCGCAAGCTGACCTTCCCCCATGCGGCGCACTTCCAGCGTTGCCCGTGGCGTGTCGACCTTCACGTCCTTGATGTGAATGTGACCCAGATAGCCGCCGCGCAGTTCTTCATAACCGTCCGGATATGCCAGTTCATGGCACCAGCAGTTGTTTCCGGGGTCCCACAGCACTTTCAAAGAGTCTTTTGCGTCCAACTCGTCAATCAGCTTGCGGGCTGTATAGTTGGAATTGACCAGCGTGCCGTTTCCGGTTTCCACGACAAGCGTCACGCCCTCAGCTCTTGCCAGTTCAACCGCCGGCGCGATCAGCGGCGGCATCGAGTCCCATACCCCATGCGCTACGTTCCACTTCTCGGCGCCGTTTTTTCCCCACAGTATCTGCTCTTTTCGTTGGGTCATGATCCGAACCAGCGGAGACCCAACAACATGCGCCATGTCGATTACGCGTTTCAAGGCGTCCATATGCCGAGTGTGGAGGTCGTCGCCGGGCCTATTGGCAGCTGTCATCCCCGCAAAGATATGGCGCGACAGACATGACACAGGCTTGCCCCGGTCGCGCAAAAGCGCGTCGATCTCGGCAATTTGCTGCGGGGAATGATCCCCGACCTCCGCATCGCCAACGAATTGAAGCTCTGCATAGTCCAGACCGAATTCGTCCATCACGTCAACGGCATGCAGCAAATCGCGGGAAATGCCGTCGCAAATCACACCTAGTTTCATGTCCGGTCCCCTCAGCGATGCAATTCTGCGTCAACGATTTCTTCGATGACGCGAGTACACACCCAGTTGTCACCATTCGGGTATTTGGTTTTTCCTGCGTGAAAGATCTGCATAGCGGATGATGCTGTGTGCATTGGAACGCCCAACGCACCGGCCAGTGCCAGCGAGATCGTCATGTCCTTGTGCATGGTTGCGATATGGCTGCCGGTGGCCTCGAACTTGCGATCAATGATGTTTTCAAGGGCGGAATTCACGACGCCGCACCCCGCGCTGGATGAGGAGAACACATCAAGTAATGCCTGACCGCTGACACCGGCTTTGGCCGCCAGGGCTGCAGCCTCGAATGTGGCGGAAAAGATCGATCCGATCAGGGATTGCAGGCAGGCTTTCACGGTTTGCCCGTCGCCGACGTTTTCGCCGACCCGATGAATTGTTGCCGACACTGCCTGCATGACTTCTGCATTTCGGTCCAGCACATCCGCAGCACCGGCAGCCATCATCGTCAATGTGCCGTTCTGCGCGCCGGGAAACCCACCTGAGACCGGCGTGTCGATTAAGTTAATCCCCGAGCCTTCCATATCCTGCCCGATGGCGCGGGCTTCGGCCGGGGTAATGGTCGCCGACAGGACGACCGTTCCGCCTTTGGCCATGTTCGCAACCAGCCCGTTTTCACCCAGAATGACATCGCGGGCCTGATCTCCGTTCATCACCATGACAAACACACTGGAGGCGTGTCGACCGACCTGTCCCACGCTGTCCTTGGGCCGGCCGCCCATGTCAGCAAATGCCGTCATGCGCGTCTCGCTCAGGTCGAAACCTGATGTTTCGAAGCCATTCTTGATCAGGTTCTTGGCAAGGCCGCTGCCCATGTCGCCAAGACCTATTACGCCTACAGTATTCATTTGGGCTCCTCCCGATATTTCGCCGTTGCTGTATGGCAGGCGTTTCTAAAAATGATGCCTAATCGCATCGGTTTTCGCGGGAGTTTCACGCGTCTTGAACAGACGTCGGGCGAGTCCGGAAGACACCCCGCTGCCCGTTTACGTAACGTAAGTAAACGAAGAATGCGGCGCTCAGGCAAGCAAAGAAGTGTTGCGGGCGAAAAGAAACCGCCTGATCCGACGCGTTACGAGAACGCCGCCATGATGCCGCGCAGTTCCGCAAGCCCGCGCATACGCCCGATCAACGGATAGCCGGGAGTACTGTGTCCGCCCAGATCGCTCAGCAGTTCTTGTCCGTGGTCGGGCCGCATCGGAATTTGCCAGTCGCGACGCCCTTGGGATTTGCGGCGGCGCTGTTCGTTCATCATTTCGCGAATTGTGCCGACCATGTCGGTGTCGCCCTCCAGATGCGAGGCCTCAAAGAAGTCCGGCTTCTGGCTGTCTGACCCGGCGATGCGTTGGGTATTCCGCAGATGGACAAAGTGAATTCGGTCGCCATGCCTGCGCACGAAGTCCGGCCCATCAAATTCGGGAGACACTCCCAGCGATCCGGTACACAACGTTGCGCCGTTCGCCAACAAATCAACCGCATCCAGAACGGCGCCGTAGTCATCGGTACTGGACATGATCCGCGGCAGACCAAGCAACGAGAACGGCGGATCATCTGGATGACAGCACAAGCGTAGTTCCAGTTCTTGGGCGACTGGGGCGACTTCTGACAGGAAGTCGATCAGGTTTGCGCGAAGCCGGTCACGGTCGATATGTGCATAGGTCTGCAACAAAGCGCGCACGTCCTGCACGCTCCACTGATCGTTGGCGCCGGGCAACCCCGCAGTGACATTGTGTTGCAACTGGGCCTTGGATTCATCCGACATGCGCAAGAAGCGATCCTTGGCCGTTTGCTGGACGACGCTGGAATAGTCTTCGGACGCGCCCGGACGTTCAAGAATATGTATGTCGAAAGCAGCAAAATCGGTCAGGTCGAACAGCATGGCCGTTCCGCCGTGCGGCTGCGGTGCGCGAAGGGCGGTGCGCGTCCAATCCAGGATTGGCATGAAGTTGTAGCAAACGATTTTGATGCCACGGGCGGACAGGGACCTGAGGCTGGACTTATACGCCTGCAGATGTTCAGCCATGTCTGCGGACTGTGTTTTGATCGCCTCGGAAACGGGCAGGCTTTCGACAACGTCCCAACTGTACCCGGCAGTAGCCAGAACTGCTTGCCGATCGGCGATGCTTGGTTCGTCCCAGGGCTGTCCCGGCGGGATGTGATGCAGCGCGGTGACGATGCCCTGAACCCCGACTTGATGGAGAGCGGCAAGGGCGATCGGATCATCGGGTCCGAACCAACGCCAGCATTGTTTCATGGCAGCCATCCTTCATACAGCGGGTGATCGGAACTGATGGGAAGAGCAACGCGCTGCCCGGTGCGCGCCGCGTGATAAATCGCTGTCACAAGGCCGATGGATGCAGCGCCATCCTTCAGCGTAACGGCCGAATTTGCCTCGGACCGCAGCGCCCTGCCGACTTCGGTAAAGAACCCTTCGAAACCTGTTGGCTCGTCAGTGGCGGCTGCAAGGGCCTCGTCGATAGCGGCTTGATACACAGGGTCCCGCGCGACGAATGTCCAGGGCGTTTGACCTGGGGCATAGGGTTCGTTGCCAGAGGTGGCGGTCACCTTTTCAAAGACGAGCCGCAGGCGGGTTTCGTCCGTGGCGGCGCCCAGGGTGATATTGCTTGTGCACAAAGCTCCGGAAGTCATGCCAAAGCAGATCGCGGCACAGTCTTCGGTCTCGATCGGGTTTACCCGCGTTGTGGCCATTGCAGACACCCAGGCGATATCACCCGCGATATGAGTCAGCAGATCATGGTTGTGGATGGCATGGCCCAGCACTGCGCCGCCGCGTTCACCGGCCCATGTTCCCCGCCACGGCACCGCGTAATAGTCTGCCCCGCGGGACCAATGGGTCTCAAGCGCGGCAGTTTGGACCGCTCCGGTCAGGCCTGCGCGTTGCAGGTGGCGCAGTTGGGCCAGTGACGGCCCCCACCGGTATTGAAACACCGGAAACACCTGCTTGCCCGCGCTGCGTGTGGCTGCCGTGATCCGATCCACATCTTGCATCGAGGTCGCAAGAGGCTTTTCGCAGACAACGTGTTTTCCTGCGGCCAGTGCCGCAAGCGTGGTTGGTACATGCAGATGCGGCGGTAGGCAGATGTCGATGACATCAATCGCCGGATCATCCAGAGCGTCCTGAATGTTGGTTAGTGCTCGAAAATCCGAGTTCTGCCGTATCTGTTCGATCCGGTCCGTATTCTGGTCGACCACGGCGGCTACGCGGAAGGTGCGGTCAAGCCGTTCCAGAGCGTCCAGATGTTGCGCACCGATACCTGCGCCAAGGATCGCAACGTTGATCATCTGCGTTCCGCCACTTCCTGCGCGTGCAGTGCCAGTTCCATGACCGTAAAGCAGTGGGTCTGTGTCATCGCGGTTTCGGTCCGGTTGCGGATGTCATCGGCCAGGCGCGCGAAGTAGGGAAGGCTGGCGTCGGCTGCGTCGATCTTTTGGCAGGTTTCACCATTGACGAGGATCAGATGGTCTGTCCCTGAGGCCCCACCCACATCGACGTATTTCCGCAACTCGATATATCCTTCGGTTCCGAGGATCGTCAGACGACCATCCCCCCAGTTTGGCAAGGCATCCGGCGTGAACCAGTCAACCCGGATGTACCCGGTGCCATTCTCGCTTCTTAGATTGAGTTCTCCGAAATCCTGCAATCCGGGATCTTTGGGGTTTGCGTAGTTCGCCACATAAGCGTTCGTGATTTCTGCGGTTTTCGAACCTGTGTAATGCAAGAACTGATCGATTTGATGCGAGGCGATGTCGGTCAGAATGCCGCCATAGCGGTCACGCTGAAAAAACCAATCCGGCCGGGTTGTCCGGTTCAATCGGTGCGGGCCAAGCCCAACCGTCTGGATCACGCGCCCGATGGCACCGGACTCGACCAACTCGGTCGCCCGGGTGCTGACGGGCGTTTCAAATCGTTCGGAAAAATTCACCGACCAGATTCGACCGGTGTCGGCGACCGCTCGCTTGATCTGGTCGAGTTGCTCGAACGTCGTGCAGCCCGGCTTGTCGCTCATGACATCCATGCCGTTTTGCATGGCGCGGATCGTCAACGCGGCCCTATCTGCCGGTATCGCCGAAATCAGCGCCAGATCCGCCCCACTGGTTAGGGCGTCTTCCAGTCGGGCCAGCCGCGGAATATCGGGAAACCTTTTGACGTAGCCCGGAAGCGTTTCCGGATCGCCTTGTGTCCAGTAGCCAACGCAGTCCACGCCGATTTTACGCATGTTTTCCGTCATGCCATAGATATGGCGGTGGTCCAGGCCAAGGGCGACGCAGGTCAGGCTCATGAGATGACTCGTGTTTTCTGGCCGGTTCGATTGGCGATCTGCATCGCGTCTATGACGGCGTGGGTCAAAAGGGCACTGCGTCCGGTGGCCATGGGCAGCGTGCCATCGGCAACAGCCTTGGCGAAATCCTCGATGACCGCCTGATGCCAAGCATGGGTGAACGCCATGGGATCGGCCCCTCCGCCTGTGGCGGACGTTTCGCCAACCGTGGATTTATGACCATCGAAAGTCGTTAAGGTCAGGACACCTGACTCCAGATGCGCTTTGGCGCGTGTGCCTTGGATGGTAATGGACTCAGCGGCCCCGGGATATTCGGCAGTAGTCGCCATCATAGTGCCCACTGCGCCGTTATCCATTTCAAAGATTGTACCTGCCCAATCCTCAGCTTCGAGATCGTGTAACGGAGTTTTTCTCATCATGGCTTGAATGTCCGAGATCGGCCCCAGCAGCCACATCGCAAGGTCAAGCGTGTGGATTGCCTGCGAGATCATGACACCGCCTCCGTCGCGCGCATAAGTGCCGCGACCCGGCTCGTCATAGTAGCTCTGATCGCGCCACCAGGGGACACGGATCTCCACCGTGGCGATCGCGCCCAGCTCACCCTGTTCAATGGCTGATTTCAGCGCCTGCGAGGCGGCGCGGGCGCGGTGCTGAAAGACTATGCCCAGCGGCACACCGGATACCTCGCACTGCTCGACGATGGCCGTCGCGGCGCCCAGCGTTCTCTCGATGGGCTTTTCCATCAGGATCGGTTTCGAAGCGCTCGAAAGAACCCGAACCAACTCTGAGCGCTGATCGGGCGGTGTTGCGATGATCGCAAAGTCGACGTTTGGGTCGTCTGCGATTTCCTCGATCGAGCCGAATGCGCGGGTGCCGTTTCGCCGCGCGAACCCAGCTGCTTTTTCAGAGTTGCGCCCGAGGACGCCGGCAAGACTGAGGCCTTGATCCGATGCTTGAATGGCAGCGACATGCGTGCCCGAAACCATCCCCAAACCAATCAGCGCAATATTCATTCATTCCCCCGGATCACACGGTCAGTCTGCGGGTTCGAACGGGAAAGATGCAACCATTAAAAACTGTGTTAACAATTGCGGGCAGCAGTATCGGAGGCAGAATTGACTGGCAATTTGAATGGCATGGCAGAAAACCTGTACTTGGGCATCAAGGACCTGCCAATCGTGTCTCCGCATGGTCACTGCGATCCGGGGTGGTTTGCAACCGATGAGCCGTTTCCCAACCCGGCAGAGCTGCTTGTGGTTCCCGACCATTACGTATTCCGTATGCTCTATTCGCAGGGCGTTCCCTTGTCCGAACTTGGCGTTGGGGAAGAGGGGCGAAAGAAGGATCCCCGCGCCGTTTTTCGCACCTTTGCCGAACACTGGCATCTGTTTCTGGGAACGCCATCCCGGATCTGGATAAGCTACGTGCTGCACGAAACGCTGGGCGTGTCTGAGGCGTTGTCTTCTCGCACGGCTGACCTGATTTATGATGAGATCTCAGAAAAGCTGACGCGTCCCGAATTTCGCCCGAGGGCTTTGTTCGACAGGTTTGGGATCGAGGTTCTGGCCACCACAGATTCGGCTCTCGACGGCCTGGCTGAGCATCGGGAGATTCGAACAAGCGGTTGGGGCGGGCGGGTTGTTCCGACGTTCCGCCCAGACGGGGTTTTGGATGGGGCGGACCCGGAGTTCGTACAGAACCTGAATAAGTTGGCCGAGCTGACAGACTGCGATCTGGACAGCTATGTTGGCTACCTCAACGCGCTGCGAATGCGGCGGGCTTATTTCATCCAGCTGGGATGTACTGCCACCGACCACGGTATCGAACGCATAATGACCGAGTGGCTGGACGACCCGGATGCGCTGTACCAGCGGCTGAGACGGCGGGAAGGTACCGAACAGGATGCTCGCCGGTTCTATGGGCATATGCTGATCGAAATGGCGCAGATGTCTGTCGATGATGGTCTGACAATGCAGATACATGCTGGCAGCAAGCGCAACACGAACCACGCGGTACTGCGGGACTTTGGACGGGACAAGGGGGCCGACATTCCAATCGCGATGGATTGGGTCACGGGCCTTGAGGCGCTGTTGAACCGGGTCGGTAACTCGGCGGAACTGCGCATCATTCTGTTCACACTGGACGAAAGCACCTATGCCCGCGAACTGGCCCCGATGGCGGGACATTGGCCGTGCCTTCGGATCGGGCCGCCTTGGTGGTTCTACGACAGCCCAGCCGGGATTGCGCGGTATTTCGATCAGGTCGTTGAAACGGCCGGATATTACAATCTGGCCGGTTTCAATGACGACACGCGGGCTTTCCTGTCCATTCCTGCACGTCACGACCTGTGGCGACGGGGTGTGGCGATTCATCTGGCCGAGCAAGTTGCGCGCGGCTATTTCGATCGGGACAGTGCCGAGCATCTGGCGCGATTGCTGGCGGTCGATCTGGCGAAACAGGTTTACGGGTTGCAAAGGTAAATGGGTACAATTCTTCATTTCGGCCTTGGAAACTTTGCCCGGGCGCATTTGCTGGATTACACGGATCAAGCGGGCGGATGGGACGTTGTCGGCGTCAGCCTGCGTTCATCCTCGGTTCGGGATGGATTGGCCCGACAGGGTTTCGAGTACGATTTGTGCGTACAGGGGCAGGGAGTCCGGCGCATCAAAGCTCTGCGTGAGGTTCTGGTCGCGCCCAAGGATCGCGCAGAGATATTCGATGTGATGGCGGATGCCGAGATCATTTCGGCAACCGTAACCGAGAAAGGTTATCACTTGGACGCCGCGGGCAAGCTGAACCTTCAGGACCCGGCGATTGCCGCCGATCTGGCAGGGCAAGAGCCTGCGACGCTGATCGGGTTTTTAGCTTATGGCCTTGCGGAACGGCGCAAGCCAGTAACGGTACTAAGTTGTGACAATCGCATGGAAAACGGCAAGACGCTCGAAACGGCAGTTGCCGATTTTGCGGAAGCAGCCGGTCTGGACGTGAATTGGGACTCTGTTCGCTTTCCCAACGCGATGGTCGACCGGATCACCCCGGCTACCACGGACGCCGTTCGCGCAATCAGCGGCGATCCTATGGCTGTTCCGACCGAGGCGTTCTCGGAGTGGGTGATCGAAGACAGTTTCTCCGGTCCGCACCCGGATTGGCCGGGAGTGCAACTGGTCGATGACGTAGCCCCGCACGAGATGCGAAAGCTGCGCATGTTGAACGGTGCCCATTCCCTGTTGGCTTATGCCGGGTTGGAGCGGGGCATGACCTACGTCCACGAAGCGGTTCGAGACCCGGTTTTGCGCCCGCTGGTTTCTGAGTTGATGAAGGATGCGGGCGCAACGCTGCCCGCTGCACTGCAAGCACAGGTTCCGGATTATGCCGAGGCTTTGTTGCGCCGCTTTGAAAACCCCGAGCTGGCGCATCGTCTGGACCAAATCGCGATGGATGGCAGCCAGAAGCTGCCGTATCGGTTTGTTCCCACACTCCGTGAGACCGGCTCTCAGGCGGTGATTGCAGGGATGCGGGCCTGGATCTCCTATTGCATGTCCGAGATCGCAAAGGGCAGGGCGCTGAACGATCCTTGCGCGTCGGAAATTGCCAAGGCCGTCAAGCAGCCGGACCCGGTAGTGCCGCTTTTGGGTCTCGTTGGTGCTGAGGATCTCGCGCCACTTATCCGGGAATGATCGCGCCGCGGAACTGAACAACGGTGGAAGCCAGATTGTGTCCAGCCATCAGGGCCTCGGCCTGTGATTTTCCCATCAGCAAGGCCGCGAGGTACCCACCGTTGAAACTGTCGCCCGCCGCTGTCGTATCCAGCACGTTTTCGGCAGGTTCATAGGTTTGGTCAGTGTTCTGCCCGATGGATAAAGGGCCATTCTCTCCGCGTTTCAACGCACCAACACCGTGATGATCGGCAAAGCGTGCAGCCACCTGGTCCGCGCTTTCCCCGAACAATGCCATCTCGTCGTCAATGGACGGCAGGGCAATGTCTGCACGTTGCCAAAGCCGTTGGTTAATCTGCCGAGCGTGTTGGAAGCTGTCCCAAAGACGCGGACGAAAGTTGCTGTCATATACCAACCGGACGGAAGAGCCTTCGAGCCAGTCCAGAAGCGCAAGCCTGACTGCATGCGGAAGAATGGCCACGGAAATCCCTGACAAGTACAGCACGTCGTAACCGTTCAGCGGGCTGAAGTCGTGATCGGCAAAAAGCTGACGGGCGGCTGCCTCGCTGCGCCAATAGGTAAAGCTGCGTTCACCGTCCGCAGATGTCGTGATCGCGTATAGTCCCGGAGAGGCGTCCGGAATGATACGGATGCCTGATGTTCCGATGCCATGACTGGCGATGAAGTCCACGATACGCCTTGAGAACGGATCGTCGCCTAGACATGTCACATACTCCACCTGCAGGTCAGGCGCGGCACGGTGCATGTAGATGGCAGTGTTCAGCGTATCCCCCGCGACGCCCACCTTCGCGCCGGTTTCCAGCATGGACAATTCGATCATTGCTTCGCCGATGCAGGCAATTCGCGTCATTTCTTTTCTCTTTTCCAGATGATGAGACCGGCAGCCATGATCAGCGCAGCCCCCGCCAACGTGAATGCGTCCGGTACCGTGTCAAAGAACAGATAACCCCAGATTGCCACGTAGATTAGGAACGAATAGGTGAATGGCATCAACTGGTTCGCCGTTCCAAACCGATGCGCGTTCGTCAGCAGTTGATGCCCGCACCAGCCAAACACACCAAGGCCGATCAGTACAATCAGGCTCCACGTGTTTTCTGGCTGGACCCAAAACCAGATGGCGAACGGCAACAGGACCACCGTACCGGTAAGCCCGAGGTAGAACTGCATAGTGTCCACGGCAACGACCCCGGACAGCCTGCGCGTCATGATCGAGTACAAGGCCAAAGCGGTGGCATTATATACGATCAGCAGCATGGTCGGATGAAAGGCCGAACCAAACGGCCGTACGACAACCAACACCCCCAGAAAGCCCAGGATGATAGCCGCCCAACGCCATGGGCCCACGCTTTCTTTCAATACAAAGACGGACAGAAAGCACACGATGACCGGGCTTGAGAACATGATTGCCGACACAACGGTCAGTGGCAAAAACCGTAGGGCATAAAAATTGAAAACGGTCGCCGAGATCAGCAGCAAGGCCCGGCTTATCACCTGCCATGGATGGTCAGTCTTGAACCGACCGGCCTCTATCCCGCCCTTGGCGATCACGCCCACTGAGATCACGAAGTGCCCCGCATAGCGCATGAACGCCAACTGAAATGCCGGCACTCCGGCCAACGCCAACCACTTGGCCCCAAGGTCAACCAACGAAAAGAACAGCCACGCCATCAACATCAGCACAATGCCAAGGCGCGGCAGGTCAGCGGTGGGGTTGGCGGAGACGGCCATCGATCAAGTGTTGAAACGCTTAACGTAGTAGTCAACCATCTGGCTTACCATGTCATCCGCCTGACCGTGGTCGCGGGCGTCATTCAGCGCCGAAAGCGCGCCCTGCGACATCACGCTGGTAACGCCCGCCTCGCGCGCCATTCGGTCATAATACCCGAGGTCTTTTGCCGCGTTCTTGATGGCAAATGCCAGCTGATTTGGGTCGCTCTCAACGCCATAGGCTTTGACGAAATCCATCATTCCGGAATGCAGCGGCCCTGCGGCCATCACATCATACAGCTGCTTGCGGTCAACACCGGTGATGTCAGCCATGGCAAAGGCTTCGGCCATCGCGTTCGCAACGGTCATTCCGAAGAAGTTGTTGATCAGCTTGATCGTGTGCCCGGACCCAACGGGGCCAAGGTAAAAAACGTTTTCGCCCAAATCTTTCAGTGTCGGCTCGGCCTTGTCAAAGGCAGCCTTGTCGCCAGACGTCATAATGTTGAGCTTGCCTTCTAGCGCGTGTGAAGGTGTCCGGCCAAGCGGTGCATCAAGATAGCTTCCGTCAGCTGCGGCAACCTCCTCGGCCAAGGCGCGTGTGCTGCCAGGAAGCGAGGTGCCAAAGTCGATGACAATCGCGCCGGACTTCAATCCCGCAATCACTCCATCTGCACCGTGCATTCGGCTCTCGACCTGTTCGGAGGTGCCCATGCACAGCATCACGATGTCGCTGGCCTGAGCCAGTTCTTGGGCGTTTCGCATCTCGCGGGCGCCTCGGTCAATCGCGGCGTCCAGGTACGTGCGGTCGCGGTTTCCCAATACAGCGACCGAATATCCTTGGTCCAACAGTCGGCTCACCATGGCTCCGCCCATTAATCCCAAGCCGATAAACCCGATTGATGGTTTGCTCATTGGTTTCCCTTTCCGTGAATGTGTCTGGTTTTTATTCTTGTGTTTGTTGCGGGCGGCTTTGCTTTTTTTATGCTCATATTGCCCGGTGGATAATCATTGGTTTTTGGGTGGTCCGGCATTTGGCCGGGCCGCATGTCCATCAGGCCGGCGCCTGCGCTCGAGTCGTTCGCGCCTTTAGCCCCTGTTCAATCCGTGATGTGACCTCGAGCGTTCGGGCTGCATCCTCGACGTCAATCAGTGGAGGAGCGCCATCGATCACGTCAAGGAAGTGATCCAGCTGCACCTCCAGCGGTGCGCGTTGTTGTTCTGGTCGTGTAAGTTGGTCTTTTTGGGCCGCAGTGCCCCAATCCTGTCCGCGCCACAGGGTCATGGAGGGAAAGCTCACAGCGCCACTGGTTCCCGTGATCCAGATCATGTCCTGATGGGTCGTGCCGATGTTCGGGTTTTCGCCGGTTCCGGCCTCAAACCCCCAGGGGCTGGGTGCGGTATCGGCAAAGCTGATAGTGCCCGTCGCGCCGTTTTCGAATGCGATCGCGACAGCCCCGCTTTCTATCCGTTCCGATCCGCGGATGGGCGCTCCGGGCAGGGCGACGACATCCGAGATTTCTCCGATCACAAAGCGCAGGACATCGATATCATGCACCAGATTGATCATGACTGGGCTGCCATCGGAAGTCCGCCAGTTCTGTTCAAAATAGCTGTCGGGTTTGCGCATGGCCCACAGCAACGAGACATTGATGACTTGTCCGATCGTACCTTGCGCGATCACCTCCTTCAGGTGTTGCAAGATTGTATGATACCGCCGATGGTGGCCTACAAGACTGCGGACATTGGCCTGGCGAACGGCCGTCTTCAGGCGCAGTGCATCATCGACCGACGCGGCAACCGGCTTTTCGATCAGCATGTGCCAACCGCGGGATGCGGCCAGAATGCCATGTTCGGCATGCAGGCGGGTCGGAGTGGCGATGATGACGCCATCTACCGGGTCCTGCACCTCGTCCATACTAGCAAAACGCGGCGCGTCGATCTGGATCGAGCCATCTGGATCGGCCAACCCGACCAACATGCAGCCGGGATGCTCAATCACGGCGCGGACGTGGCGGATACCGATTAATCCGCCGCCGGCTACAAGGATCCGTTTCACATCACCGCTCCGATTTGCCAGGGAACAAATTCGTAGTCACCCAAGCCCTGCGCCTCGGACTTGGTCCGCGCGCCAGAGGCGACTTGGAGCAGCCGTCGGTATATTTCCTGTCCTTTTTCTTCGACGCTGGCGCCTTTGGTCAGAATGTCGCCCGCATCCACGTCCATGTCTTCGGGCATGCGTGCTGCCAATTCAGAGTTGGTAGCGATTTTCAGCGTGGGTGCCGGTTTGGACCCAAATGCAGAGCCGCGTCCCGTGGTGAAGCACACAAGGTTGCACCCAGCCGCGATCTGCCCGGTCACCGAGGCCGGGTCATATCCGGGGCTGTCCATGAAGGTGAAGCCTTTGGCGGTGATGGGTTCGGCGTATTTGAATACACCGGTCAAAGGGGTGGTGCCGCCCTTCGCCGCTGCCCCCAGCGACTTCTCTAGGATGGTCGTCAGACCCCCTTGCTTGTTGCCGGGGCTTGGGTTGTTGTCCATCGAACCGTGATTGCGAGCGGTATAGTCCTGCCACCAATCGATCAGTCCGATCAGTTTTTCCCCAGTTGTGCGACTAAGGGCGCGGCGGGTCAAAAGGTGTTCGGCTCCGTAAATTTCGGGTGTTTCCGCAAGGACACCTGTGCCGCCTTGCGCAACCAACAGGTCGCAGGCATGTCCGAGCGCCGGGTTCGCGGTCACGCCGGACCAAGCGTCCGAGCCACCGCATTGCAGCGCAACCATCAGTTCGGACGCCGGGGCTTCGCTGCGCCTCGCCTCATTGGCAATGGGAAGCATCTTTTTGATCTTGTTGATGCCCATTTCCACGGTCCGACGCAATCCGGCGACGTTCTGGATGTTCATCGTCTGGAAGGTGGGACTTTGCTTCAGCCCATACGCGTCCAGCAGCCAGTCGATCTGGTTCATCTCGCAGCCTAGACCGACCATCAGAACGGCAGCGTGGTTGGGGTGTTTTGCAAACCCCCACATGACCCGTTGAAGGGCTTCAAAACCGTCGCCGGAATCGGCCATTCCGCAGCCCGTTCCGTGGACAAAGGCCACCACGCCGTCGACGTTCGGAAACTCGGCCAGCTTGTCCGGCGTGAAGTGATTGGCGATCATGCGGGCCGCAGTTGCCGAACAGTTCACGGTGGTCAGAACCGCGATGTAGTTGCGCGTGCCGACCCGACCGCTATCCCGGTGGTAGCCCATAAACGTATCGACCGAGTTGGCGGGTTTCGTGGGTCTGTGATCCGTCGCAAACTCGTAGTTCACGCTGGTGTTGCGGAACTCGACATTGTGGGTGTGCACATGGTCGCCGGGTTCAATCGGTTGGGTGGCGTAGCCGATGATCTGGGCGTACTTTCTGACCGGATCGCCGAGTGCAAGATTCCGCGTGGCGACCTTGTGCCCCGAGGGGATGCGCGCATTGGTCGTGACATCCTCGACCATACTGCCGGCCTCCAGGTGCCGAGTTGCAACCACCACGCTATCCGTTCGATCTAAACGTACAAAAGTCATAATCAGCTTTCCTGGCGGCAGCAGCTAGGCGCAGAACGGTGAGTCCGATGACCACCGGTGAATATCTATATGCGGCTTGCCAGACAGTCTTGCTCGTGCCGCCTCCCAATTGGACTTGCAGACGCGCCAATCTCGCAGCTCGGTTTCGGGGCGCGATCTGGACCTCGCGATGAAGCTGGGGAAATGATCTCGACCGGTCGGTTGGCCTGCTGCACTAAAGCGGATGTCGAACGACCAGCGGAACCGGTCCGTTTTATTGATCAGCGAAGCGTGTGGCGTCAAAGGGTGAAACAGGATTATCCCGCCGGCCTTGACAGGAAGGGGTACGGCGCGGCCTTCATCAATGAACCCGTCAGCAATGCCTGTCTGCGTCCGGGCACAATGCGGCAGGATGGTTTGGTCCGGTGCCTTCGGCAGCACTTGCAGGCAGCCGTTTTCGACGGTTGCATCGTTGACGGCAATCCACACCGTGACCATGTCGGTCTGATCAGCATCCTCCAGCGCAACCGCTCGATCCTGATGCCAGTCCGTTGCGGTGATGTGCGCGCGCACCTCGTCCTTGGACAGCTTCAGGGCAGGGGGCTTCAGCCGAACGTGCTGGATTGGATTGCTCACCAACTCTGGCCCGATCAGCTGCTCGACGATGTCAAGCATGGGACGGGCCGTCAGCAAGTCGAACACTGCGGGCCCAATATGGAACGGTGTGTCCGCCATGATCCGATCGCCGGGCAGCGAGATGTCCAGCGGCTGGAAATAGTCGCATCCGGCCTGATAGGCGGACAGAAGTTTGTCCCAGAAGGTCATTCCGGACGGCTCGTCCTTGACCAGCCCTTTTTCGTACCAACAGTCATAGAGCCGGTTCAGGACATCCGAGTATTCCGCTTGCACCCGACCCAGGACATCGCCGGGAATTACATCCTCAACCACGAGGTATCCATCGGTCTGGAACTTGCCAATCTGATCTTGTGTCAGCATGGGTGCAACCTCACAACAGCAGCGCGATGATGCCAGGCCAGATCAGAAGAACGGAAAGCGCCAGCAACTGGATCCCGATGAATGGCAGGAAGCCGCGGAAGATATCCGTTAGGCTGATATGCGGCGGGGCCACTGACTTCAGGTAGAACGCGGCCGGGCCGAAAGGGGGCGAGAGGAAGCTGACCTGCATGTTCATACAGAACACGACGCCGAACCAGATGGCGACATGACTCGGCTCCAACTGGCCAAAGACTCCGATTTCCTCGATAGGAAGGCGCAGGACGATCGGCAGAAAGACCGGAATGATCAACAGTACGATGCCGACCCAATCCATGAATGCGCCCATGAACAGCAAGATCAGCATCATTACCAGAATGACCAACATGGTCGGCAGCTCCTGGCCGACGATCAGGTCGGCCACGTATTGGGGCCCTCCAGCAATGGTGTAGGCACCCGCCAGCGCGGCGGCCCCGATCGTAACCCAGATGATGGTGCCTGTGGATTTTAGTGTCCGCATCAAGCTGTCCCAAACCAGCTCGAACGATCCTTCGCCTCGTAGGATGGCGATGATCAGGACGGCGAAGGCGCCCATGCCAGCAGCCTCAGTGATCCCTGTGATCCCGCCATAGATCGAGCCGAGCACGACGCCGATTACAACCAGCGGCGCGACGAGACCCTTGCCCATTTCCCAACCGATTTTTGCGCGCTGTCTGCCAAAGACGAAGAAAATCAGCAGAAGGGCGACGATCGTGATGCCGGCAAACCAGGGCAGGTAGTCAGCCGTTCCCAGCCTCGCGGGCTCACCCTGGCTGGCAGCGTTCGAGCCTGAGAGCTCGAAAAACGCGGCCCGGATAAACAGAACGGTGGAAAATCCGGCGACAACGATGCTCATGAAGGCCCCAAACAATTTGCGTTTTTCGGCCGGTTCTGGGTCGTTTGGGTCCGGTTCCGGCAGCGGAGCGTGATGAGGATTCAACCGCGTGCGGATGATGATGTACAGGATGATCATCGAGGCCAGCATGAAGCCGGGAATGAAAGACGCGGTGAACAGCGACTTGATCGAGGTTTCGGTGATCAGCCCATAGATGATCAGAACGATCGAAGGAGGGATCATGGTGCCCAGAGACCCTGAGGCGCAGATGACGCCGATCGCGAGATTCTGATCGTAGCCCAGGCGCAGCATCTGGGGCAGGGCGATAAGGCCCAGCAGGACAACCTCACCGCCGATGATGCCGGACATGGCAGCCATGATCACCGCCATGATCGAGGTCACGATCGCGATGCCGCCGCGTGTTCTGGACAGCCAGACATTCAGCGACGAATACATGTCGCGCGCGATCCCGGACCGCTCTAGCAGCGACGCCATGAAGATAAACAATGGCACGGATATGAGCACGTAGTCCGTTAAGAGCCCGTATATCTTCTGCGCCAGGATATAGAGCGGCCCAGTCCCTGGCCGACCGGTGAGAATCCCGTCGCCGAATGAAAACGGGTTTAAAAGCAGTGTCGGTTCGAACTTGAGCACAAGAACCAGAACCGCAAGCGAAGCCGAGGCCAGACCCAAGGGCATCCCGATCGCCAGAAGCACAATCAGGGCGACCATCAGGATGAGTGAGATTGTTCCAATGTCCATCAGTCTTGTCCCACCGCCCGTTTGATCATTTCAATTTCGTCTTCGTCCGGTTCATCTGTGTGGATTTCCGGTTCTTTGTTCCAATCCGCGACCAAGTTCAAAATTGCTTGCATTGCGACGAGCGTAATCACTATCAGCACCATCGGCTGCAACGTCGCCGGGATCGGAGGATTGAAGGCAGAGCCATAAAGCTCCCATTTGTAGAGCTTATTGACGAACACCTGTTTGTAGCTGCCGTAGACAAGAAAGAAGGCAAATAGCACGATCAGTATAGTCGAAACCGTATCAAAAACGCGCTGAAGCCAACGTGGAACTGCGTCGTACATCAGGAATATTCGAATGTGACTGCGTTGCTGCATGGCGTAGTAGCCAGACATTAAAAACACAAAGCTGGCGAACCAGAGTGTCATTTCGTTGGCCCACTCGGTCGGCTTCTCCAGGATATAACGCATGAAGACTTCGTAGAGCATGACGACAGTCATGATTGCTATCATCATCATCGTCACTCGACCTATGAACAGGGCGAAACGGTCCATAACCGTCGAGCCTTCGAACTCCATCGTCGCCGGGCGCACGGTCTTGGTACCAATCACTGCAAGAAACGGTAGAAGGACGAGCGCGGCCATGTCGATGATGTCGACATACCCCCCGAATGCGCCAGACAATTCGGGCGTAACGTCGCTGCGCAGATATATTTCAGTTACCTGACTTTTGAGGGATTCAGAGGTGTAAGGCAGCCAGTCCAATAGGAATGCGGGAAGATGCCAAACAAGCCAGCTGGCTGTTGCGACGAAGGCCAACGGTATGAGCCATTCAATTAGTCCGCCTGAGTTCTTGTGCATCGCGTAACCCTCGTCCCTATCCTTCGATCCTGTAGTGATCGATAAAGTCTCGGTCCGGCTCGACACCCAATCCGGGGCCAGTCGGGATCGTGACACGGCCGTTGTTGGCCTTGACCTGATTTTGAATTTCCAGCGGTTCGGTCAGCAGATCGTCCCGAAACTTGTTGTCCGTTGTGTCGAACTCCAGCATCGGCTCCCATGGATGCAAGCCGCCTGGAATTGCGGGCATGGCCGCTAGTAAATGCAGATTAGTTGCGACGGCGATGGCGCTACCCCAGACGTGATTTACGACCGGAGTGAAATGTGCGTGGCATAGAGACAGTACCCTGAGATACTCTGAAACACCGCCCAAAGCACAAACCTCTGGCTGCGCGATATCGATGCCACGGTTTTCAAGAAGATTGCGCCATGCCCAGCGATTGAATACCGCCTCTCCGCCCGAGATGTTTACTTTAAGCGAAGTGCGCAGTTCGCGGTATCCGTCAATGTCTTCTGGCGCGACCGGTTCTTCGTACCAATATGCGTCCAGTTCTTCCAGCGCCCGACCGACAAAGAACGCGTCTGAAGTCGTATAGGCATGGTTTGCATCGACCATAAAAGGAAAGTCGTCACCAACTCCGCGTCTTACTGCTTCGCACAGTTTCACATCAGGCTTCGGGCCAAAGCCCGTTTTCATTTTGGTGGCGGTAAATCCCATTGACTTGATCTTTGCGGCTTCATCCTCAAAACGGCTTGCAAGACTAGAAATCGGTTCATCCCGGAGCATCATGCCGTAGCCGTAGCAAGGAACGCTTGCGCGATGAGCCCCGCCGACAAGCTTATGGAGGGGGAGGCCAGAGATTTTGCCGGAGATGTCCCAAAGTGCGATGTCCACCCCAGACAAAGCCTGTATTGGCATTCCGCTTTGGCCATGGTCTCGCAAAAGATTGTACACCTTGTGCCAGATCACGTCTTTGTCCAAAGGGTCCATGCCAAGGACCATTGGTTGGATTACCTTTTCCACGATGGATTTGTTCGCAATGGCTACGTTTCCGGGACCAAAGCACTCCCCCCAACCGGTTACCCCTTCATCTGTCTGAATCTCGACCAGATGGGTTGTACGCTTGTCATAATACTGTTGCGAGTAGCCCAGAACTTCCGGCATGTCGTACTGCAGTACATGACTTATTATTCTGGTGATTTTCATGAAGTTCTGGATCCCGGCGCCGATCCGGAGAGGCCGCAAGTGCGGCCTTTCCGTGTGTCGTAGTTCGATCGAAGCCTGATTACTGCATTGCGCCCAGGTCACGCAGGAAGTTGATGTGGCTTTCCAAAAGCGCCTGTGCTTCAGGTGTCGTTGCGAACTCCGTCCAACCGACCTGAACGGCCGCGCGATACGCTGCCAGGTCTTCAGGCGACCATTCGTACAACTGAACGCCTTTTGCCTTCAGGTCTTTTGCAGTCTGAGCGTTCTGCACTTCATTGATTGTGGCATTGTGCAATGCCAGGCTATCCATTGCGACTTCCATGATCTTCTTGTGATGCGCGGGCATCGCTTCCCAGACGTCTTTGCGACAAGCTAGGTGATCTGCAGGCATCGAGTGGAAACCGGGATAGTTTGTGTGGCCTGCGATCTCGTACAGACCGAGGCCCACATTGTTCGTCAGGTTCGCAGCATCCGCACCATCAATGATACCGGTTTCCAAAGCCGTGAAGATTTCGTTGAAGTCCATCACGATCGGAGAAGCACCAAGTTCCGCGAACACCTTGGTAGCAAGGCCTGGAGGCGAGCGGAACTTCCAATCTTTGAAGTCTTCCACTTTTGCAATCGGCTTGGTCGAAGACAGCGACTCTGGCCCGGGAATCCACCATCCGATGAATTCCATGTCGTAGCCGTTGTATAGATCATTTACAGCTTCTCTTCCGCCGCCATGAAGAAGCCAAGCCATTTGCTGATATGGGTTCTGATATCCGCCGAGCAGGTCGCCCGCAAACTGGAAGGCCGGGTTTTTACCGGTCTGATAGCCGCCGCCCGTCATGTCGCAATCCAGAATTCCTGTAGCTGCGGCATCGAAGGTTTCAACTGATTTGACCACCGAAGAGGAATAGAACATTTCGACTTCGATTTCGCCGTTCGACATTTCCTGAATGTCTTCAACGAATTTTGCAGCCATCTGGCCTGACAGAGTTTCGGGCGAAAAATGGGTTTGAATTCTAAGCTTCGTTGTTTCAGCCATCGCGAAACCGGCTGCCATTGTCGTGGCTACGGCCGCCAGGGCCGCTGTCTTGACTATTTTCATATTGTCCTCCCAGACGTTGAGCGTGCGCGGTGTGGAAGATCTTGCCGCCTCCTTTGCTGTCGCGCAGGTAAACGTTAAGCCGACGAATCGAATGCAACAAGAAAAAATTGAAATTTCTAAAAATTTCGAGATTCTTGCGATAATTCGAAAATAAGGTTAGGACGCTACTTGGACAAAACTTGAAGGTGCATACTGGAATGAACGACGAAATAGATATTTATCAAGATCTTAAGATGCGCCTGATCTCTAATGGATTCGAGCATGGAGCGAAGGTGCGGGCTGAAGAACTTCGTAAAGTGTATGGCTGTTCTGCGAGCGCCGTTCGTGAAGTCCTTTTTCGTTTGGCCGCTGTTGGTTTGGTGGACTTTCAGGAACAAAAAGGTTTCCGCGTGCCAATGCGTTCGCCGCAGAAGCTTATCGAATTGACGCATGTCCGTGTTCTGTTGGAGGCCGAAGGCACCGCAATGTCGATCCGTAAGGGCGGGGTGGATTGGGAAGCAAGATTGACGGCCGCACATCACAAACTCAGCCATATCGAAAAACGCATTCACGCCACAGACGACCCGAGCGGCCTTATCGAGATATGGTTTGCCTCGGAAAAGGAATTTCACCAAACACTTATTTCTGCCTGTGGCTCGGAAACCTTAAAACAAATGCATAGCCGAGTTTATGCGCAATTCAGACAGCAGTTGATGGTGGCAGACCGGAACTTTGAATTCATTTCTCAGAACATAAGACACCATGCCGATATACTTGAAGCAGCATTGTCAGGGGATGAGCAGTTAACACGAGAGAAAATTCACGACCATCTGGAACGCCATCTAACTGGAAAGACGATGGGCGACTAAAGCCGAAAATCGTCTTCCAAATACACCTGAATTATATCGTCGAAGCTTGATTCCGCTTCGAACCCCAACTCCAGAGCGCGATCTGTTTGAAAGTCGCGCGGCCAATTCTTGACTATTCGTTCGATTGCCTCGTCGGGTTCTCGCCTGATTAGGCCAACCGCTTCTTGACCTGCCACGTTGCGCAGAGCTTCGATTTGTTCGGCGACGGTGCAACTTACGCCAGGCATGTTCAATGCGCGTCTGTCATTCAAAAGCTGCGTGTCCATTGTTGCTGCGTGGGTCAAAAAAGTCGCAGCGGCGCGGGGGCTGGCGTGCCAGTGACGAACAGTTTCGGCAACTGGCAAGACAGCCTCATCCCCATTCAATGGCTCTCGGATTATACCTGAAAAGAAGGACGAAGCAGCAGCGTTGGCTTTGCCCGGGCGCACACACAAAGTGGGCAAGCGCAAGGAAATACCGTCGATATATCCTTTCCTGCTGAAATCCGTGATCATCAATTCAGCCGCCGCTTTCTGCGCTCCGTAACTTGTCAAAGGTGCCGAGAGGAACTCATCGCTTATCTTTTCGGGGAATGGTGACCCAAAAACTGCTATGGACGAGGCAAAAACCAGACGAGGTGTGTACTCGTTTCCTGATGCCTCGTGTTCATCCTTAAGTGCGTTCAGCAGTGCCCACGTTGCCATAAGGTTTACATCCCAACCCAACGCAAAGTCTGTTTCAGCTTGGCCTGAAACGATAGCTGCAAGATGAAAAATGACGTCTGGCCGCTGCGTAGCAAAAGACTTAGCTATGCCTGACGCAGTCAAGTTCCCCACAATTTGATTACCTGCCGCACTGTCGGGCGGGAACGAGAGATCGAACAGTGAGACTTGGGCATCGGCTCCAAAGGTTTCTTGGGTCGACACGCGATGGGCCAGTTTCTGGCCCAGCATTCCTCCGCCGCCTATAATCAGGATCCGCGTCACAGCATTCCGTTCCGTTTTTTGAGTTCTAGATACAAAGCTGAATGATCCAGTTCGGCCCCATCCATTTCGTCTATCAGATATTCGAAACGGTCGCGCACAGATCGGGTGCTAGGTAGCTCAACGCCAAGGCTTCGTGCTTCCTCCAGCGTGTTGTCCAAATCCTTTAGTTGAAACTTAGACAAACCTCCGGGTGCAAAATTTCCATCAGACATGCGTTCGCCATGTTGTTGCAAGATAATACTATCCGCAAAGCCCCCCTTCAGTGCGGCCCTCAACGCGGTGGGGTCCGCACCACCTTGCTGAGCCAGTAGAGTCGCCTCGGCGACTGCCGATATTGTTACAGCGACAATTGTTTGATTGGCCAATTTGCACAATTGACCAGAACCACTTGGGCCAACATGTACAGGCCGGCCCATTGCTGTCAGAACCGGTCGCACGCGCTCCATAACGTCCTGATCGCCACCGACCATGATCGCAAGGGTGCCAGCTTCGGCACCTTTGGTGCCACCGGAAACCGGGGCGTCCAGATGCAGCACCCCCATCGAGGAAAGCTGCGCGGATTGCTCTCTTGCGTGTTCGGGTTTGGCGCTCGACATATCAATCCATATCATCCCCGGATTGAGTTGCTCGCGGAAAGCCTCGTCAGCAAGTAGCGCGCCGGTCGCGTATCCATCCGAGAGCATGGTTATTATTACGTCTGCACCCGAAACCGCCAGCGGGGCAGTTTCCACCAATGTCGCGCCTTCTGCTGTCAACGGTTTTGCCTTTTTCAAGCTGCGGTTCCATACAGTGAGCGGAAACTCGGCGCGCAAAATATTCCGCGCCATAGGAGCTCCCATCAGGCCGGTTCCCAACAGAGCCACTTTGAACTGCTTGCTCATCATCTACTGTCCTTCCGAAGGTGCGCCACGCATGGTTATGGCCAAACCAAAATCTCTGTCATACGCTAACGGCTCTGGGCCCACATGCCAGAAGTCGTTGCAAATCCGCCAAGGTTTCTTTGCTTCTCGGTTGATCTGTGGGACGACGTAACACTTGTCCAGTCGCCACTTTTGAGGTCGGAATATTTATATGTCAGAAAGACTTAAGGGAAAAAGCGTCCTGGTCACAGCCGCCGCACAGGGGATCGGACTTGCAAGCGCAATTGCAATGGCAAGAGAGGGTGCAAAAGTCTATGCGACGGATATTAGCCCCAAAAAACTAAATTTGATTCGCGGTCAGAATCTCGAAAATCTCGAAATTTTCGAGATGGATGTGACGAATAATGACAGCATTCATCATGGGGTCGCGCGAGCGAAGCCGGACGTTTTGTTCAACTGCGCAGGGTTCGTGCATCACGGAACTATTCTGGATGCAACCGATGAAGAGTGGGATTTTGCCATGGACCTTAATGTGCGCTCAATGGTGCGCACGACAAAGGCTGTATTGCCGGGAATGCTAGAGCGCGGAGGAGGCTCGATAATCAATATGTCTTCCGCGCTGGGTTCCATAATCGGTGCGCCAAATCGTTTTGTATATGGAACGACAAAAGCCGCTGTTGTCGGGCTGACGAAATCGGTGGCCGTGGACTTCATAACAAAAGGAATCCGGTGCAATTGCATTTGTCCGGGAACAGTCGACAGTCCCAGTTGGCGTGACCGCGTAGATGCGTTGGGAGAGCAATTGGGCAGCAGAGAAGAGGCCCTTGCACAATTTGTGGCGCGTCAGCCTATGGGGCGTGTAGCGAAAGCAGAAGAGATTGCTGCATTGGTCGTCTATCTGGCGAGCGATGAAAGTGCATTCACCACAGGACACACGCACATAATTGACGGGGGTTGGTCAGGCCAATGACAAAAGTATCAAAAAACGATTTGCGATCTCGCAAGTGGTTCATGAATTCTGAGAACCTTGAGATGACTGCATTGTATCTGGAAAGATACCTGAATTACGGATTGACCCGTGAGGAACTGCAATCAGGCAAACCGATCATTGGCATTGCTCAGACCGGCAGTGATTTGAGCCCCTGTAATCGGCATCATATCGAATTGTCCAAACGTGTTCGCGATGGAATCATCGCCGCCGGGGGAACGTGCATTGAAATACCGGTCCACCCGATACAAGAGACAGGTAAACGGCCAACGGCGTCACTCGACCGCAACCTGGCTTATCTGTCCTTGGTTGAAAGTCTATTCGGGTATCCGATTGATGGCGTTGTTCTGAACATTGGTTGCGACAAGACCACGCCCGCGCTTCTTATGGCCGCTGCGACCGTCAACATCCCAGCGATCGCCCTGTCGGTCGGTCCCATGCTCAACGGCTGGTGGAAAGGTGAGCGCGCTGGATCGGGAACGGTTATTTGGAAAGCGCGCGAAGACCTTGCGGCTGACGAAATTGACACCGATGAGTTCATGGAAATCGCAGCCGCCGCAGCACCTTCGGTGGGTTATTGCAATACGATGGGAACAGCAACGACCATGAATTCGCTTGCTGAGGCCTTGGGTATGCAATTGCCCGGATCAGCAGCCATTCCAGCCCCGTATAGAGAGCGCGGTCAAATCAGTTATGAAACGGGTAAACGCATTGTGGACATGGTCTGGGAGGATCTACGCCCCAGCGATGTGATGACACGTCAGGCTTTTGAGAATGCGATTGTTATCAACTCTGCGATTGGTGGATCGACGAATGCGCCGATCCACCTGAATGCAATCGCTCGGCATCTTGGTGTTCCGTTGACCAACGATGACTGGCAGAAACTTGGCCACGACGTTCCACTGTTGGTTAACATGCAGCCTGCGGGTGAGTATTTGGGCGAAGATTACCAACAGGCCGGAGGTGTACCCGCCGTTGTCGGAGAGCTTCTTGATGCTGGATTGCTGCCGCATCCCGATGCGATAACGGTGAACGGTAAGACGATGGGCGATAACTGCTCGACGCGCCGGTCTCAGAATAGCGACGTAATCAAGCCTGTCAGTAGCCCGGTTAAGCAACAGGCGGGGTTCATCAATCTCTCGGGCAACCTGTTCGAGAGTGCGATTATGAAAACATCTGTGATCTCAAAGGCATTTCGAGAGACCTACCTGTCGAACCCGGATGATCCTGATGCATTTGAGGGCAGGGCGGTTGTGTTTGATGGGCCTGAGGACTTTCACCATCGGATCGATGATCCTGCAGAAAACATCGACGCAAACTGTATACTGATTATGCGCGGAGCGGGACCAAAAGGATACCCTGGTGCTGCAGAGGTCGTGAACATGCGGCCGCCCGCACATTTGTTGAAACAGGGCATAGAAGCCCTTCCTTGCATCGGTGATGGACGGCAATCCGGTACATCAGGAAGTCCGTCTATCCTGAATGCCTCACCCGAAGCTGCAGAGGGTGGTGGGTTGGCCTTGGTGCGAAATGGCGACCGACTGCGCATCGATCTTGGAAAAGGCACAGCAGATATGCTGGTTTCGCTTGAAGAACTGCATGAACGCGCCCGCGATCTGGAGGCAAAGGGTGGTTATTCAACCCCGCCCAACCAATCCCCCTGGCAGGAATTATTCCGCGAAAAAGTAGATCGGTTGGATCGCGGTATGACGCTCAAGGGTGCAGAAAACTACCGCGATATCGCGCGAGGCTTCATGCCACGCGATAACCACTAAAAGGAACAGAAATGAAACTTGTTCGTTACGGAGCCAAGGGCTCGGAAAAGCCAGCCCTGGTCGACTCTGAGGGTCAATTGCGGGATCTGTCCGCTCATATCAATGATATCACGGGGGATATGTTGGATGACGGAACGCTTGATAACCTGCGGTCATTGGATCCGAACAACCTGCCAATTGTAGAGGGTGACCCTCGTATCGCGCCGTGTGTCGGTGACATCGGCAAATTTCTTTGCATCGGTTTGAACTACTCAGACCATGCTGCAGAAACCGGCGCAGATATTCCCGAGCATCCGATACTTTTTTTCAAGGCGAACTCAGCCGTCATTGGTGCCTATGAAGATGTTGTCATGCCGCGGGGATCCACCCGTACCGACTGGGAATGCGAACTGGGCGTCGTCATTGGTAAGACAGCCAAATACGTTCCCAAGGCCGACGCACTCGAATATGTTGCGGGCTATTGCATCGTAAACGACGTGTCGGAAAGGCATTTTCAAACGCAACTGACAGGTCAATGGACCAAAGGAAAATCCTGCGACACATTTGGCCCTACCGGCCCGTGGTTAGTGACCCGGGATGAGGTGCCGGATCCCCAGAATCTTGGTATGTCACTGGATGTAAACGGTCAGCGCATGCAAACCGGGAATACCGCCACGATGATCTTTTCCGTTGCCGAGATCATTGAGCATCTAAGCCAACTTTTTACGCTGCACCCCGGTGACGTCATTTCAACCGGAACACCGCCCGGTGTTGGAATGGGGATCAAACCGGAACCAGTTTATCTGAAAAAAGGCGACGTCATGGAGCTTCGTATCGATGGGCTTGGTGTTCAGCGGCAAAAGGTCGGCCAAGATGACTGACTTGTTGCAAATCGGAGGGATCACTGAACGGATGCGAGAACGCCTGTCTTCAGTGTTCAATATTCATCAATTGGACGATTTCAAAGCGGAAAGTATTACGCATATCGTAACGAACGGGCATGATGGCGTTCCGCATGACCTAATGATTTCACTCAGTAATCTGAAGATGATCAGCGTCTATGGAGTCGGCTACGACGCCGTCGACGCTAATGCTGCGGCTGAGCGCGGGATTGTTGTGACGCACACGCCCAATGTGTTGAACAAAGAAGTCGCAACCACCGCCGTTCTGCTGTTGCTGTCATGTTATCGAGAGCTCATACGTGACGATGATTACGTCCGGTCCGGGCGATGGGAAGTTGAAGGTAATGCCCCTCTGACGCGATCAGCGGACAATCAAAAAATAGGCATTCTTGGTCTTGGTCGCATTGGTCAGGCGATTGTTGATAAGTTGGAGCCGTGGGCACCCGAAATCTCATATCACACCCGCAATCAAAAGGATGTCCCGTACCGATATTTCGACAATTTGTTTGAAATGGCAGAGCATGTGGACGTCCTCATATGCATCACGCCCGGCGGCCCGTCGACCAATAGGCTGGTCAACGCTGAGGTGTTGCGCGCGTTGGGGGCAGGCGGCACTCTGATAAACGTTAGTCGAGGTTCGGTTGTCGACGAAACTGCCTTAATTAGTGCATTGCAAAATGGTGAGCTCGGGTGGGCAGGGCTTGATGTTTTTGAGGACGAACCGCGCGTTCCAGAAGCATTGCGCGAGTTGTCCAATGTCGTTCTGCTCCCTCACGCTGGTAGCGCGACTTTTGAGACGCGTGCAGCAATGGGTGACCTGACTGTCGACAATCTGCTGCAACACCATAAGGACGGATCGGTGATCACAGCTGTGCCGGAATGCAGAGATCTGTAATAGGCCAATCTGAAAAGTGTTTGAGTTTGCTGTCGCGGTTTTCTTTCTGCTGATTACGCCGGGCCCGGGTGTTCTAACAACCGCGGGTATTGGATCAGCATTTGGTTTTCGAGCTGGACTCGCCTTTGTGGCTGGTCTGATGCTGGGCGGTTTCATCAACATGATGTTAGTTGTCTCTGGAGTCGCTGCGGTTGCTTTGGCTGTACCGGTGCTTAGAACTTTGTTGCTATTCGCCTCTGTCGGGTATTTGGTATTTCTCGCCTGGCGTATTGCCAGCGCCGGCTCAAAGGTCGGATTTTCCCCTGCGGTTTCGCCGCTTGGTTTTGCGAACGGTCTGACACTTCAGTTCATCAATCCCAAGGCTTACGTGGTCGGCACAGCATTGTTTTCAGGGTTTGCCTTTTTGCCCGATGCGCCCGTTTGGGAGGTCGTCATAAAAATCGTAGTATTCAATATGATTTGGGTGCCAGTGCACATGATCTGGCTGGGTGCTGGCGCAAAGCTGGGTAGCCTTGATTTAAGCGAGAGATCGCATCAAAGGATCAATATTGCGATGGCCGCTTCATTAATGGTTGTTGTGGTAATTGCCTTGGCGTCGGCGCTATGAACGATATCTAAGTCAGTCTTACTTAGCAGACGATTGGAAGCTGCAGATCAAAGTGACGCCGTTATTCCACCATCGACATAGAGAGTATGACCATTGACGAAACTGGATGCAGGGGAGGCAAGGAAAATGGCGGCGCCGACAAGTTCTTCTACATTGCCCCAGCGACCGGCCGGGGTACGTTTCTCAAGCCATGAGCTAAACTCTGGGTCGGCAACCAAGGCGGCGTTCAAAGGTGTATCGAAATATCCAGGTGCAATGGCATTGCAGTTTAGACCATACTTAGCCCAATCAGTTGCCATTCCTTTTGTAAGATTGGTCACGGCGCCTTTTGTCGCCGTGTAAGGCGCAATACCCGGTCTTGCTAATGCGGATTGAACCGACGCAATGTTAATGATCTTACCAGACTTTCTTTCAATCATGTGCCGTGCCACAGCCTGACCGACGTGAAAGACGGACGCTACATTTGTCTGTAGCAGGCGCTCGAAGGCATCAGCGGGGAAATCCTGTAACTCCGTCCTATGTTGCATTCCGGCGTTGTTTATCAGGATGTCTATTGGGCCGACTTTTTCTTCGAAGTCGTCCACAGCAGATCGGACACCTTCATGATCGGTTGCATCGAACGAAAGTTCGCGTACCGAGGCACCTGTTTCGCTCAGCTCGGATGCTGCTGACGCTAGTTTAGTGGCATCGCGCCCGTTCAAAACGACCTGCGCACCGGCGGCAGCCAAACCACGAGCCAACGCAAATCCGATGCCTTGGCTAGAGCCTGTTACGAGCGCGCGTGTTCCCTCTAGGCTAAACATTTCAAGCGTCATGCAAAAATCCCTTGGTTGACAGCACCGACTATCCGTATCTTTTGGCAATCTGTATAGGGAGTCCGTGCAATGTCTTCGGCCAGTGTTGCTGTTGTTATCCATGCCGCAAAAGATCTGAGGTTGGAAAACCGGGATGTGCACGACGTGGGGCCAGACGAAGTCTTGATTGCCATGCGCGCGGGAGGGATTTGCGGCTCTGACCTGCATTATTACAACCACGGAGGTTTTGGTGCGATCAAGTTGCGTCAGCCGATGGTGCTTGGACACGAAATCGCCGGGGAAATAGTGAAAGTTGGATCAAGTGTGCAGGGGCTACACCTAGGTCAGCTGGTTGCAGTTTCTCCATCCCGACCTTGCCAATCCTGCAGTTATTGTCTGAACGGGCAGCAAAACCACTGTCTTGATATGAAGTTCTATGGCAGCGCGATGCCGTTCCCGCATATCCAAGGCGCTTTTCAAAGCAAACTCGTAGCGAAAGCCAGTCAATGCGTTCCAGCAGATGGGTTAAGTCCTGCGCAGGCCGCTATGGCCGAACCTTTGGCGGTCTGTTTGCACGCGATTAAACAAGCTGGGAGCCTCTTAGGTAAAACGGTTCTTATCACGGGATGCGGTCCAATCGGCTGCCTCACGATCTTGGCGGCGCGTCGTTCTGGGGCGGCCAGAATAGTGGCGACGGATATCTCGGACCAGACCCTCGCTCTGGCGCGTGAATGCGGGGCAGACGATGTCATCAACACCTACACCGATCCGCAAAAACTGGAGCAGTTTGAAAACGACAAGGGTCAGGTTGATGTACAACTGGAGTGTTCCGGGGCTCAATCGGCTCTGGCTTCTGGCGTCGCATGCTTGCGACCGGGTGGAACATTGGTTCAGCTTGGTCTGGGCGGAGATATGACTGTGCCGATGCAGGCGTTGACTGCAAAAGAGATAGTGCTTCGCGGGTCTTTCCGTTTCCATTCCGAGTTCTCAGTCGCGGTCGAGATGATGCGAAGCGGACTAATAAACGTCGACCAGTTGGTGACGCATTCCTTCGAGGTAGGCGAGGCCATCACTGCTTTCGAGGTCGCGTCTGATCGAACCCAATCAATGAAGGTGCAGTTAACGTTTCCAGAAAATGACGATGGATAGACGAATGAGTGATATTGCAAAGACTTATGAAAGAGACGGTTTCGTAGCTCCGCTGGATATCCTGACAGCTTCTGAGGTCCAAGCGCTGCGCAATGATTTTGAGAAAGCTGAGCGCATTCTCAGAGACGACCCAGATAAACTCAAGCTTCTATATTCTTATCCGGACAGGCTGATACCATCATTCGATGCACTACTTCGCCATCCGAAGCTGATTGAGGCTGCTTCAACGGTGTTAGGGCCGGACCTCATGGTTTGGAGCGGTGCACTTTTCGTAAAAGAAGCGCGATCATCGAAGATAGTCTCGTGGCACCAAGACTTGACCTATTGGGGATTGGATGATGCTGAAGAGGTTACCTGTTGGGTTGCGATTTCAGAAGCGTCTGAGCAAAGCGGGTGTATGAAGTTTGTTCCTGGCAGCCACAAAAGCCGTATCGTGCCTCACGTGGACACTTTCAGCGAAAACAATCTGTTATCACGTGGGCAGGAAATCGCAGTCGATGTGAACGAAAAAGATGCAGTTGCTGCCGAATTGCGTGCGGGGCAGGCATCCATGCATCACGGGCATCTCTTTCACGCATCCGGGCCCAATAACACAGACGATAGACGCATTGGTGCGGCGTTGCGTTTCATAAAGCCTTCAATGAAACAGCAGAATGGCGTGAAAACTTTGGTTGCGCTAGTCGCAGGGCGAGATGATTTTGGGCATTTTTTACTTGCGTCCTCCCCTCAGGGCTTTTTGCATGAGCACGATTTCGTTTTGTGTCAAAGGGATGCAGACCGCAAGAAACAAATACTCTTCGCCGGAGTGTAATGGTTCCCTTCGCAAGCTCAGAACCAATTTTATTTCGACCCAAAAGCCGACCTGAAGCGCGAAAACTGGTGGACTTACAAGTGTTATCATCGTCGCTCAGCTTTTCTTCCATCGGGTAAAAAGCTGAAGAGGTAGTCTACGGCAAGCTCGAAATTAGACTATTCATCGCTAGCTCATAAGGCATTCTGTTTGGTCTTGTCAGAAGAAGTTTGCTTAAGCGGGGTAGGGGTGTTGCGTAGCTTTTGCGCATGACCAGACCTGCCTCTTCAAGTACTTCAAAACCAGCCCAGAGATCATCCGCCTTGCGGTGATGCTATACATCCGATTCCCGCTCTCGCTTCGGAATGTCGAAGATCTGCTGCACGAGCGAGGCATCGACGTGAGCCACGAAACTGTCCGATATGGGTGGAACAGGTTCGGTCCGATCTTCGCCTCTGAGATCAGACAAAAGCGGGTGCAACAACTGCGTGAATTCTCGAATTGGAGGTGGCAGGTGGACGAGGTTTTCGTGAAGGTGATTGGCAAGAAACATTACCTCTGGCGGGCCGTAGATCATGAGGGCGAAGTGCTGGAAGCCGTTGTCACCAAACGTCGAAGCAAAGCTGCAGCATTGAAATTTCTAAAGAAATTGATGAATCGACACGGCCAAGCGGAAGCCGTCGTCACGGATCGCTTCGCCGGATACAGAGTCGCGGTCAGAGAGCTGGGCACGCTCGAAAAACAACCGACGGGTAGATGGCTCAACAACCGGGTCGAGAACTCGCACCTGCCGTATCAACAATGCGAGCGCGCGATGCAGGGTTTAAGGCGCATTCGAAGTTTACAGAATTTCGCTTCCGACCATTCCTCCGTATACAACCACTTTAACCAGGAAAGATCCCTCACCAGCCGAGACTCCTTCAAGCTGACGCGAACCGCCGCTCTTGACGAGTGGCGTCAACTTTGTTCCGGATAGGTTCACGATTTTGCGTCAAATTGAGACTGGTTAAAATTCGTCTGACAGCACCTGCATCCAAATCAATGGGTCCAGAGCCTAGCTGAGATTGGTTCATATTTGTTCTACTGCGTTATCTTTCCATGTTGGCCCACGTTTAGGGTTCCCTTCTCCTGCACCTCTGCGTACACGCCCATATCCATGTGGCCCAAGTGTTTTCGAATAAGGAACGGGATTTTCAGGTCTCGTTCGGCTGTTTGAGGGTTAACTTCGGTAGCGGCACATCTTTTTGTTCGCGAAATTATCTTTAGCTTCACATCGCCAAAGGCCAAGGTTGAGCCGACAGAGTCTAACTCGGAAAATGGAGGTGGTCCGTCCAATTCAATATTTGCACGAAACCTTGCCGGGTGTATTTCCACATTGAGCTCTCTACTAAGTGCATCAACAGACGCTAGGTTGAGAACGGAAATTGCGTTCATCATTTTTGGCGACACGACCGAAACGTCTGTGAATCGATGCGGATGGGAAGAGACAAACACTGGCGGTTCGGGGTCTCTTAAGTCGAGTGTGGTATTGAGGAAACTCGCCGCGTCCAATTGCCCGTTTGGCTCACTCATATCGAAGTGGAGAGTTTTCCTTCCGTGCTTAATTTCCAGCAATTGAGTTTGAGCGTCGAATTTGGTTTGCAGTCCAGCCAGTCTTGCTTCGTTCAAAAGCACAACAAAGCGGTCTTTTCTCAATGGTTTTGGATCTCGAGGGTCGAAACCGGAGTTGTAGCGGGCAAAGCCGAATAGGCGGTCACCAGGAATGCCTTCACCCGCTCGCAGGTTTATGGTGCTTAGTGGTTCCGGGCTCAAACCTTTGATCGGGTAGCGGTTCATCCGGACAATGGTGAGTTTACTCATAATTGGGGTCCTGGCTTGTCGAGATATCCGGGTGGTGGGGCTAGCAAGCGCCCTCCTAGCGATCCTACATTGGAATCTTGGTCGAACGGCAAGAATTGGGCTTCGGCACAATCATGGATAGACTCGGGTTGGCAATGCAATACCGTCGGTGCCTTGATTTGAAGAATTGGCGCGTTTGATTTCGAATTCCTTCTTCCTTTGCGCTTGATGGTCCTGAGTGATCGAGAAGAAGAAAAATATAGTAAAAGCATATTATTACTGGGATACGTTGATGTGTTGGCGGTGATTTTGAGGTACGAACCTCAAAATTTTCTGGACTTGAGGTGCGTACCTCAAATAGCCTTATAGACATGCCGCGATTCGCACATCCTCGAATGACGGCGCAAAAAAGGGAGGAATGGATGACTTACACAAAACTGGCTTCGGCCAGCGCAATAGTCCTTGCCGCTACTACTCTTTCTACCAAGGCAAATGCTGAAGACCTGACGCTCTGTTGGGCTGCATGGGACCCGGCCAACGCGCTTGTTGAGCTATCAAAAGAATTCGAAGCAGAATCCGGCCACACGATGAACTTCGAATTTGTTCCCTGGCCAAACTTTGCCGACCGGATGCTGAACGAGCTGAACTCCGGCGGGAAGCTCTGCGACCTGTTGATCGGAGATAGTCAGTGGATCGGCGGGGGCGCTGAAAACGGTCATTATGTAAAACTGAATGATTTCTTCGATGCCGAGAGCATCAGCATGGACGATTTCGCGCCGGCAACGGTTTACGCCTATTCGACATGGCCTAAAGGTACTCCGAACTACTACGCATTGCCCGCAATGGGGGATGCAAACGGCTGGTTCTATCGCAAGGACTGGTTCGAGAATCCGGACATCCAAGCTGCGTACAAGGAAGCAACAGGGCAAGATTTGCGTGAACCTCAGTCTCAGAAAGAATTGCTGCAAATCGCGCAGTTTTTCCAGGGTCGTGAGATCGATGGAAAGACGGTTTACGGTGCGGCGATCTTTACTGAGCGTGGTTCCGAAGGGATCACCATGGGTGTGACCGGAGCACTCTATCCGTGGGGCTTCAAATATGAAAACACACCAGGATCCTACGATATGGAGGGTGCCGTAAACTCGCCCGAAGCAGTCGAAGCGCTAGAGTTTTACAAAGAATTCTACAAAACAGCGACACCCCCAGGATACACAAACTCCTACATGGGAGAGAGCTTGGACGCCTTTAAGTCCGGTCAGGTCGCCATGGCTATGAACTGGTTCGCGTTCTTCCCAGGTCTCTATGCCGATCCCAATACCGGTGGTGACAAGATCGACTTCTTCGTGAACCCACCACAAAATCAGGCAGGCTCGACACTGGGCGGACAAGGTATCTCTGTTGTCAGCTACTCTGACAAACAGGACGCCGCGCTTGAGTACATTAAGTGGTTCGCGCAGCCAGAAGTTCAGGCCAAATGGTGGGAACTAGGCGGCTACTCAGCACATAATTCAGTGCTGGAAGATCCTGGTTTCGTAGACAGCCAACCGTTCGCCGGTGACTTCCTGGAAGCAATGGCCGGGGTGCAGGATTTCTGGCAAGAGCCTGCCTACGCGGAACTGCTGCTGGCAATGCAGAAGCGCATCCACGACTACGTGGTTGCCGACCAAGGCACAGCTCAAGAAGCGCTTGATCTTCTGATCGAAGATTGGACGGAAGTCTTCGAAGACGAAGGCAAGCTTTAGTCCGGACACAGGCAGGAGCGGGTGCAAACCCGCTCTACCTTCACCCGTGAGTCCTAAACCAACAAGAACTGGCAAAGAGATGTCTGACAGGACCGTAGATCGCGTTGCGCAGGCAACGCCCGAGCGAGTTGCGCGAAAAATTCGGGGGTTATCCGACCGCGCGATCGCCTGGATATTCATCTCCCCAACGATATTTCTACTGCTGGCGATCAATATCTTCCCTTTGATCTGGACCATCCAACTGAGCTTTACCAACTACAAGGCCAACCGGATCGGGCGCGAGGTCAAAGATGTCGGGTTCAGGAATTACGAGCGCATCCTGACAGACTCGGACACATGGCTGAACATGCAGGCGACGGCGCATTTCCTGTTCTGGACGATTTTTTTTCAAGTCCTGATCGGATTTACTCTGGCGTGGTTGATCAACAAGAAATTCAAGGGCAATGATCTTTGGACCACGATCATCGTGCTGCCGATGATGTTGTCGCCTGCCGTCGTCGGGAACTTCTGGAAGTTTCTCTATCAGCCCCAGATCGGTCTGTTTAACTACATCGTATCGTGGTTTACCGGCAAAGACCCGTCGAGCTTTGAGATGCTCGGGTCCGTAACGCTGGCGCCCTGGTCCATCGTGATTGTCGACACCTGGATGTGGACCCCCTTCGTGATGCTCATCTGTCTGGCCGGGCTGCGCAGTATTCCCGATTACATCTACGAGGCAGCTGAGATCGACAGGGCCAGCAAGCTGCGCCAGTTCTTTACGATTACCATCCCGATGGTCCTGCCATTCCTCATGTTGGCGGTGCTGTTTAGAGGGATCGAGAACTTCAAGATGTTCGATCTGGTGGTGCAACTGACGGGCGGCGGGCCAGGGTCTGTTACGGAGCTGACCTCCATCAATTTGAAGCGCGAAGCCTTTGAGAAATGGCGCACGGGTTATGCCTCGGCCTATGCGATCATCCTTTTCGTCACCGTGTTCGGCCTTGCGTCGATCTACGTCAAAGCCCTGAACAAGGTGAAACAGAGATGAGCAGTTTTTCCGTCACCGAACCTTCGAACCGTTCAAAGTGGATCGCCGGGTTTCTGGTTATCACCTATGCGCTGATCACGATGATCCCGCTGGTTTGGATTTTGCTAACTGGCTTCAAGTCTCCAGCCGACGCGATCAGCTATCCGCCCAAGGTTGTCTTTGACCCAACGCTTGAAGGCTATGTCAATCTCTTCACCACTCGCACACGGCAGACGCAGGAGTTCCTGGAAGCAAACCCGCCACAGAACTGGGCCGATGAGATCGTCCGGCAATATGACATGGTTATTGTCGGGCCATCCAAGTTTGGCGAGCGTTTTATGAATTCGGTGATCATCGGGTTTGGATCGACGTTCCTAAGCATCTTCCTTGGCACCTTGGCTGCTTATGCATTCAGCCGTTTCAAGGTGCCGCTCAAGGATGACCTTCTATTCTTCATCCTCAGTACGAGAATGATGCCCCCGGTTGCCGTTGCGATCCCAATCTTCCTGATGTTCAGAAACCTCGGTCTAAGCGACACGCATTTGGGGATGATCCTTCTCTATACGGGTGTGAACATCTCGTTGGCTGTTTGGCTGCTGAAAGGGTTCATCGACGAAATCCCGCGAGAGTACGAGGAAGCGGCACTAATAGACGGCTACACCCGGTTTCAGGCGTTTTACAAAGTTGTACTGCCGCAGGCTGCGACGGGTATCGCTTCGACAGCGATCTTCTGCCTTATCTTTGCATGGAACGAGTATGCGTTTGCCGTGTTGCTGACATCCGCGAATGCGCAGACCGCGCCGCCCTTTATTCCCACCATCATCGGGATCGGTGGGCTGGATTGGCCTGCAGTTGCGGCTGGTGCCACGATCTTCCTGATTCCGGTCATGATTTTCACCATCCTGATGCGCAAACACCTGCTGCGCGGGATCACATTCGGAGCGGTGCGCAAATGAGCGAGTTTCTATCAGGATTAATGCGTTTTCGCCGAGGCCCATGGGAGATGGTCGCGACCATCCTCATCGCGGTCGGCGTATTTATGCTGATGCAACCGTTCGTCCTTTGGGCGTTCACTTATTCCTTCATCGTTACGCTGATCGGAACTGTCATGTTCATCATCGTCAGCCATTTTCCGGAGTAGAAATGGCCCAGATCGTTGTCAAAAACGTAAAGAAGATGTTCGGCGATTTCACCGCTGTGCGGGAAAGCTCGTTCACGATTGAAGATGGTGAATTCTTCATGCTGCTTGGTCCATCGGGCTGCGGCAAAACAACGACGCTGAGGATGATCGCAGGCTTGGAGCTTCCAACATCGGGTGAGATCTATCTCGACGGCGAAGAAATCAGCCAGCGACCCCCATCAGAGCGAGACATTGCATTCGTGTTCCAGATGTTTGCGCTGTATCCCCACATGAACGTGCGCAAAAATATCAGCTACCCCCTGATATCGCAGGGCATGCCGCGTGCTGCTGTAAAAGCCAAAGTAGAAGAAGTCGCGGGAATTCTGGGGATCAACGACATCCTCGATAGCCCGGTAGGTGGACTGTCAGGTGGCGACCGGCAGCGCGTGGCGCTGGGCCGCGCGATCGTTCGCGAACCCAAGGCATTCATGATGGACGAACCGTTGGGTGCCTTAGATGCCGAGTTTCGAGAACACATGGCCGAAGAGTTACGCGCGCTTCATGACCGTATGGGCGCAACCACTGTTTACGTGACACACGACCAGTTGGAAGCCATGCAAATGGGCGACAAGATCGTAGTGATGAACAACGCTGTGATTGAGCAATTCGGCACACCTCAGGAAATCTACGACAAACCAGCCACAATGTTCGTTGCAGATTTTATCGGGTCCCCTTCCATGAACTTCCTGCCGTTTCAAGGAAAGGTCGCGCCTGACTCGGAAATGGTTCGACTAAATGGCCATGACGAAGCCGTGCCCAAACTGATGGAGGGGGCGGAAGGTGACTTAGTTTTTGGGGTTCGCCCTGAGCATGTTTTTCTATCGGATGCGAGCGCCTACAGAGCCAAGGTTCTGGCGACAGAATATTTGGGAACCACCCAGATCGTGACGCTGCAAAGCCCGAACGGAGAGCTGAAAGCCCGGATTGATGCGCGCGAAGTCGTAAATCCCGGCGAGACGGTGGGGTTAGAGTTCCGCTCACCCTCAGTAACACTGTTTGAAAAGGCCACCGGACGCGCGTTGAGGTCCGCTCTGAACGACGAGGTACTAAGTAATGGCTGAAGTCGTTTTAGAGAATATCTCGAAGTCATTCGGCAATCTAAAGGCGGTGGATGATATCTCAATGACGATCCCCAACGGCGCCTTTGTGGTGCTATTGGGTCCAACGGGCGCGGGAAAGACAACGACGCTGAGATTGATATCCGGACTTGAGAAACTGGATTCTGGAACCGTTCGCATTGCTGGACGGGATGTTGGAATAGAAACGCCAGCCCAGCGCGATGTGGCTATGGTTTTCCAGCAATACTCACTGTACCCGCATATGACAGTGCGGGAGAACCTGTCTTTTCCTCTGAGGTCGCCGATCCTGAAGACGCCAGAGGATGAGATCAAGAAGAAGGTTAACGAAGTTGCGGACATCCTCCAGATTCCGCACAAGTTGAACAACAAAGCGACTGAACTGTCTGGCGGTGAAATGCAGCGCGTTTCAATTGGACGAGCGCTGGTGCGAGACCCCCAGATATTTTTGATGGATGAACCCCTCAGCTCTTTGGACGCCAAGCTTCGGGCGGATTTGCGGGTCGAATTAAAAAGGATTCAGGCGGATCTGGGATCGACCTTGCTATACGTGACCCATGATCAAGTCGAAGCCATGACAATGGCGACGCATATCGGCGTTTTGGAAAACGGCAGGCTGGTTCAGTACGGAACACCCCGGGACATCTATGAAAACCCCGGTAGCGTTTATGTCGCCAGCCGGTTGGGACTGCCGCGGATCAACATTCTGCCTTCCGAGCTGTTCGGAGGCAATCACAAAGGTCCGCAAATAGGTCTTCGCCCGGAAAACATCATCGAAGGAGAAGGCAGCGAAGCGCGGGTAATACGCGCAGAGCATCTGGGGGATCAAACGCGGCTACACCTGGACCTGAACGGTCACCCGGTTGTGACCTTGATTGATGTACATCAGGATTATCCATCTGGAAAACTTATAAAAATCCGCCCACACAACCCGTTGTATTTTGACGCGTCCGGCGCGCGCGTGAATTAAGGAGCAAAAGCATGGCCCAGTTCCTCAACACAAAAGAAACTTTGGTTACAGAGGCCATAGACGGTCTTCTGGCGTCTTCCGGAGGGCAACTGACCCGGTTGGACGGTTACCCGCACATCAAGGTTGTTTACCGTTCGGATTGGGACAAATCCAAGGTGGCATTGGTGTCTGGTGGCGGGTCTGGTCACGAACCTGCTCATGCTGGGTTTGTCGGGGCTGGCATGCTGACTGCGGCTGTGTGTGGAGAGGTGTTTGCATCGCCTTCGGTTGAGGCGGTTCTTGCGGGCATTCTGGCCGTGACCGGTGAGGCGGGGTGTTTGCTAATTGTGAAAAATTACACTGGTGATCGGTTGAACTTTGGGCTTGCGGCGGAACGCGCCCGCGCCTTGGGGCGCAAGGTTGAGATGGTGGTAGTCGATGATGACATCGCCTTGCCGGATCTGCCGCAGCCGCGTGGAGTGGCCGGGACCTTGTTCGTACACAAAATTGCAGGCGCGCTTGCGGAAGATGGCGCTGACCTGGACACAGTGACCAAGGCTGCAAAAAGCGTCATCGGTAAAGTGGTCAGTATCGGGATGAGCCTCGATACCTGCACCGTTCCGGGATCTCCGAAAGAGGACAGGATTGCACCGGGCAAAGCCGAGTTGGGCTTGGGAATCCATGGCGAACCGGGTGTTGAGCAGGTGGATTTTGCCAACGCGGTCACGGCTATGTCCACCGTCGTAGGAAAGTTAAAACAACGGATTAGCTCGGGGGAATGTGTTGCGTTGGTTAACAACCTCGGGTCTACAACCCCGCTGGAAATGTCCGTGTTGACGCACGCGTTATCCGAAACAGGGATGGCGCGTCACATTATCGGTCCTTCGCCAATGATGACATCTCTGGACATGCACGGATTCTCTGTTTCTGTCTTGCCCGTGAGCGAAGGCGAACTATCGGCGCTTGAAGCTCCGGTCGCTCTCGTGGCATGGCCAGGCGTCAATTCTATTGATCCAATTCAAGTCGCGCCTTTGCCTGATGGCTTGACACCGATTGATCCTATTCCATCCAACAATCCCGCGACGAAGGAAACGATCACGCGATTGTCCGAATTGATGATAAATGCTGAGAAGGACCTGAATGAGTTAGATGCCAAGTCCGGCGATGGAGATACCGGCAGCACATTGGCAACTGCGGCCAGGGCTCTGCAGGGTAGTCTCGACCGAATGCCACTTGCGGATCTGACGCAACTTTTTCCGGCTTTGGGCAACGAACTCAGCCAAACAATGGGTGGTTCTTCAGGGGTCATTCTTGCCATCTTTTTCAATGCAGCAGGAGACGCCTGCGCCAGTGGCGCATCGATCCCGAAGTCTTTGGCGGAAGGTTTGAACCGCGTCAGCCAGGTTGGGGGCGCGAAGGTCGGCGACAGGACAATGATCGACGCGTTGGCACCCGCTTTGGACGCTCTGCCTTTGGGATTGGTCCAAGCTGCACATGCAGCGCGCGAAGGCGCGGACAGCACTGCAAATATTCACCGTGCCAAGGCCGGTCGGGCCGCTTATGTTCCCGAGGAAAACCTGATGGGAAACAACGACCCTGGCGCTGAAGCCGTCGCCTTGCTGTTCGAGGGGTTGGCGCGGGAGATTAAAGGCTGAACGACACGTGAAAGAGCAAAAACACAAACTAGAATTGGTGAACAAACCAACTGTGAATGACATTGCGCGTGTTGCGGGTGTCAGTCTGGCAACCGTTGATCGTGTCCTGAACAGACGGCCGGGCGTTCGTGCAGTGACTGTACAAAAGGTTCAACAGGCAATTAATGAGCTTGGCTATGTCCGCGACACCGCTGCAGCCAACCTTGCGAGAAAGCGTGTCTATAACTTCTTGTTTGTGCTGCCCGATAGCGACAACGAGTTTGTCGAAGCGCTCAGCAAGCAAATCGTAGACCAGTCGCGCGATCAGTTCATCGAGCGGACTCGTATGAAAATCCAACGTGTCGCTCCATTTGATCCCCAGGAAATTGTCGAAATCCTAGACGCCTTGGACATTCGGGAAGTCGATGGCGTCGCTGTCTTCGGTCCGGAAACACCGTCGGTACGTGATGCAGTGAAACGGGTCCGGGACAAAGGCGTTCCAGTCGTCGCGTTGGTGTCCGACCTCCCCAGCTCGGAGCGCGACCACTTCGTCGGAGTTGACAACGTATCGGCTGGTCGGACTGCGGCACAGTTGATGGGGCGCTTTGTGCATCGCAAGGGAAAGTTGTTGGTCTTGACAGGCTCGCGCTTGGCACGGGATCATTTGGAACGACGGCAGGGTTTTGATCTGGTGATTGCCGAAGATTTTCCGCATCTCGAAGTTGTGGCGTCGGTCGAAGGTCGCGATGACCCTGAACTGATTTACAAGATGATGCCCGAGATTTTTGAGACCTATCCAGATCTTGTCGGTATCTATTCTTCCGCTGCTGGCAACGCCGGTTTGATCCAGTTTCTGTCCGACAGCAAAATCAGCAAAGATCTGGTGATCATAGCCCATGAACTCACGCCGCTCAGCCGTGACGCACTGAGCCGTGGAACATTTGATGCGTTAATCTCGCAGGATTCAGGTCACTTGGTCCGATCCGCGGTCCGTCTGTTGCGCGCAACATCAGACAAGGTTCCGTTCAACAAGGCACAAGAACGTATTCGCATCGATATCTATCTGAAGGAAAATTTACCGCCATAGAGGCATCGGTTTTTGGGGAGGAGACATTATGGAAACGATCAAAGGCCCGGCGTTGTTTCTGGCACAGTTCGCCGGAGATGAAGCGCCTTTCAACTCGTGGGACACCATTACCAAATGGGCGGCGGATTGTGGGTACAGAGGCGTTCAGGTGCCCAGTTGGGACGGCCGGTTGTTTGATCTTGAAACCGCTGCCTCAAGCACGGATTACTGCGATGAATTCAAGGGCAAGGCCAAAGAGAACGGCGTGGAAGTGACGGAGTTGTCCACGCATCTTCAGGGCCAACTTGTTGCCGTGCATCCCGCATACGACGCAGCATTCGACGGCTTTGCTGCCGAAAGCGTCAGGGGAAACGCAAAAGCCCGGCAGGAGTGGGCCGTTGATCAGGTTAAGAAGGCGCTGTCAGCTTCCAAAAATTTAGGGATATCTGCGCACGCGACATTCTCTGGCGCGCTCGCATGGCCTTATGTTTACCCTTGGCCGCAACGTCCTGCTGGCCTTATCGAAACAGCATTTGATGAGCTTGCCAGCCGTTGGGTCCCGATCCTGGATCACGCAGAAGATTGTGGAGTCGATGTTTGTTATGAAATCCATCCAGGCGAGGATCTGCATGATGGCGTGACCTATGAGATGTTCCTCGAACGGGCGGGCAATCATACTCGGGCTTGTATGCTGTACGACCCGTCGCATTACGTTCTGCAGTGTCTCGACTACCTTGATAATATCGACATCTACAAAGACCGAATCCGGATGTTCCATGTCAAAGACGCCGAGTTCAACCCGACCGGTCGGCAGGGCGTCTATTCTGGTTATCAAAGCTGGGTTAACCGGGCAGGGCGTTTCCGCTCGCTTGGTGATGGTCAGGTCGACTTTGGGGCCGTTTTTTCGAAGATGGCTGCAAACGATTTTGACGGCTGGGCCGTGGTCGAGTGGGAGTGCTGCTTGAAACACCCAGAAGACGGAGCGCGCGAAGGTGCGCAATTCGTTTCTGACCACATTATCCGTGTCACAGAGAAAGCATTCGACGACTTTGCGGATGGCGGCAGCGATATGGCGGCCAATCGAAAAATGCTGGGGATAGACTGATGGTAACTGGACGCAGTGAAGTAAAATCAGGCCGCATTCGCCTTGGCATGGTTGGTGGCGGCACTGATGCTTTCATAGGAGGTGTGCATCGAATTGCGGCGCGCTTGGATGACAAGTTCGAGTTGGTCGCAGGTGCCTTGTCTTCAACGCCAGAAAAATCTCGAGAAAGCGGAGAAGCGTTGGGGCTCGAACGGGTCTATGACGACTTTAAGCAGATGGCGATCAGAGAAGCGCGTTTGAAATCGGGGATCGAAGCAGTCTCGATCGTCACGCCTAATCACGTTCATTACGCCGCAGCGCGAGAGTTCTTGAAGCGCGGTATTCACGTGATTTGCGACAAGCCCCTCACTTCGACCCTTGCGGATGCCAAGAAGCTCGTGAAGGCGGCGGAGAGTTCAGGCGCGCTGTTCATTCTAACCCATAACTACACCGGTTATCCAATGGTCAGGCAGGCGCGTGAGATGGTCGCCAACGGAGAGATTGGCAATATCCGCGTGGTTCAGGTTGAATATCCGCAGGACTGGTTGACCGAGCAGCAAGACTTTAAGCAAGCCGAATGGCGAACCGATCCTGAGCGTTCCGGAGCAGGGGGATCGACGGGTGACATCGGAACCCACGCCTACAATATCGCCTGCTTTGTGACAGGCTTGAAGGCGGAAAGCCTTGCGGCTGACTTGCAGGCCTTTGTGCCGGGGCGCAGGGTCGACGATAACGCACATGTCCTGCTGCGGTTCGACGGTGGCGCGCGCGGGATGCTGTGGTCGTCCCAAGTTGCCCCCGGCAACGAAAACGCACTGCGATTGCGTGTCTATGGTGAAAAAGGTGGGATCGAGTGGGCGCAGGAAGATCCAAACTATCTTTGGTTTACGCCCTATGGTGAGCCAAAACGACTGATCACCCGCAATGGGGCCGGAGCCGGGGACGCCGCCAACCGTCTGAGCAGGGTGCCTCCGGGCCATCCGGAAGGGTATCTGGAAGGTTTTGCAAATGTCTATAGTGAAGCTGCGGACGCCATAACAGCGTTTCGAAGTGGCAATTCAGCTGATCCATCGGTGATCTATCCCACTGTTCAGGATGGATTGAATGGTGTCAGGTTCGTTGCAGCTTGCGTGCAAAGTTCTGCAAGAAATGCGGCTTGGGTAAAGTTGGAGTAGCGCGACAGTCACCTTGACACTGCGTCTTCCATGATTAATTTTATCAACTAAAATAAAACTCAAAGGATGGCGCCGAATGTATCTTGGATTGGATTTGGGAACGTCGGGACTCAGAGGCATTCTGATCGATGAATCCGGTCTCGTCGTCAGCGACGCAGAAGCTGGCATTTCTACATCGACGCCAAAACCCGGCTGGTCCGAGCAAAATCCGTCAGATTGGATTAGCGCTTGCTTAGAAGTCGTCGCGAATCTCCGTGCGGACAACGAACCGGCATTCGCAAAACTTCGCGGCATTGGTCTGAGCGGACACATGCATGGTGCCACTTTATTGGATGCCAGTGGAAGGGTTCTTAGGCCCTGCATTCTATGGAATGATACACGCTCGGCGGACGAGGCAAGTACACTCGACCAGATTCCACAGATGCGCACCATATCAGGAAACATCGTTTTTCCTGGCTTCACGGCCCCGAAACTGGAATGGGTGCGATCGCACGAGCCCGAGGTGTTCTCAAAAACAGCCAAGGTTCTATTGCCTAAAGACTATCTGCGGTTTTGGCTGACGGGTGAGTACATATCGGACATGTCAGACAGTGCCGGCACATCATGGTTGGACGTAGACAATCGTCAATGGTCGGAAACGGCTTTGGGTTTGGGTCACATGCATGCCTCGCAGATGCCGCGTCTTGTCGAAGGGAACGAACCGGCTGGTGAGTTGAAAACTGAGCTGCGGCGGGCGTGGGGGCTTTCCAATCCTGTCGTTGTGGCAGGTGGCGCAGGTGACAATGCGGCCGCCGCGTGTGGCATCGGGAGCATTCGGGACGGCGCGGGTTTTGTATCTTTGGGAACGTCCGGAGTTCTTCTTGTTGCTCGGGATGCATATGCTCCGGCACCTGAAACTGCAGTACATTGCTTTTGCCACGCTGTTCCCGAAATGTGGATACAAATGGGGGTCATACTCTCGGCAACAAACAGTATGAATTGGTTGTCTCGCAATCTAAGTCAATCTGTGGAAAAACTGGCGTCGATGGTACCCGACAGTATAACCGGACCCTCCTCGATCGCGTTCCTACCGTACCTTTCAGGCGAGCGAACGCCGCATAACAACAGCCGTATCCGAGCAGCTTTCTTAGGCGTAGATGTCGCGTCGGGCCCCGCTGAACTGACACAATCTGTGATGGAAGGCGTCGCCTTTGCGATGCGGGACTGTCTTGAAGCCTTAAAAAGCACAGGAACCGTACCGACCAACTTGATGGCTGTTGGAGGAGGTGCACGATCCAGGTTCTGGTTGGAAACAATGGCGACCGTATTGCAAGTGCCGTTGGGCTTGCCAAAAGGCAGTGATTTCGGAGCGGCGATGGGCGCAGCGCGCCTCGCTATCTGCGCGGCCAACAACGCAAACCTTGGGGACATCATGACACCGCCCAAAATTCAGGAAGTTATCGATCCACGTAACGATCTGGCCGAACACTATGAAAAGGAATATGGGCGATATCGACAGTATTACATGGCGCTGGCGCCCTTGGCGGCAGGATGACGCCTGCAATGGAATATTCTTCTCGGGTCGAGACGGTTATGCTGATCGATGGCGATATGCGGGCATCGGTGCTGAACTACGGGGCAATCACTCAAAGTTGGTGGTTCAAGGATATACCGCTTATTTTGGGGTTTGATGATCCAATCAAGTACTTACTCGATACAAGTTATGTGGGCGCAGTTGTAGGTCGTGTTGCGAACCGGATCGGCGGCGCGCGGTTCGAGTTGGCAGGCACACGTTTTGGGCTTAGCGCCAATGAGGGTAAGAATACTCTGCATGGCGGGGCTGAGGGGCTTTCCAAACAATTCTGGAACCTTAGACAGACCGCACCGAACGAAGTGGTATTGCACTACCTTTCACACGACGGGGAAAGCGGTTTTCCTGCGAATGTCCGGTTCGAGGTCAGCGTCACGCTGCGGTACCCACGGTTGACCTATATATTAAAAGGTTATCCTGACCGTCCTACGCCGATCAGCCTAACGCAGCATAACTATTATTCGTTGGGCAGCTCAAAAGGTGTCGACGCACACAAGCTGGAACTGGCCTCTGTCCGCTACTTGGAACTAGACGAACAAGGAGTTCCGTCCGGTGCGGTGTGTTCGACCAAGAACGGCGAACTTGATTTCTCTGCGCCCAGATCGATCGGGCATGTTCCAAAGGCCATAGACCACTATTTCTGCTTTGACCTGAATCGCGATCCAACTGGTCCGATCGCGAAGTTCACCGCACCGTCTGGTCTTTCTCTGACTGCATATTCTGACCAACCCGGAGTACAGGTCTATTCGGGTGCCCAATTGGCGAAGCCGCTAAGCGGTTCGGCTGGTTTGTGCATCGAACCCTCCGGATATCCGAATGCGCCCAACATACCCTCGTTTCCTTCGATCATATGCACCTACGAGAAACCGTACAGGCAGGTGCTCACGCTCGAGATTTCGGAAGATGGCAATGAGAGCTAGGTTAGTCATTTCCACCATTGGCTTTTTGATTGCCGGCAATGGCGCCAATGCTCAGGAGCTTGGGCCACCTCCAACTTTCCTAGAACCTGATTTCGACCGCGTTGAACTAGGACAGTTGCTATTCTACGACCCGATTTTGTCCGGCAACAAGAACATCAGTTGCGCGACATGCCATCACCCGAGGTTTGGCACTTCGGACGGCCTTTCGTTAGGAATCGGGGAAGGCGGGATTGGCCTGGCTGCTGAACGCAGGCTGGATCCCCAGAATACGCCGGAGCAACGCATCCCCCGTAATTCACCGGCGCTTTGGAATCTTGGTGCGACAGAGTTTACGACGTTTTTTCATGATGGGCGCCTTGAGGCCGATCCATCACAACCCAACGGGATTAGAACACCTTTGGGGACACATATGCGGTCCGGTTTCCAATCGGCATTAGCGGCGCAGGCGATGTTCCCGGTTCTTTCACCAGACGAAATGGCTGGTCATTACTCGGAAAATGACGTCAGCAAGGCAGTTCGACTCGGGCTTTTGACACAGCAAGGCGGCGCGTGGGATCTGATTGCAGCACGTGTTGCCGCTATCCCAGAATACAAGCAGCGGTTTGAAGCCATTACGCCGGGTGGTGAGATATCTTTCACGGCCATAGCAAATGTGATCGCAGATTTCATCGCGTTCGAATGGCGCGCAGATAACAGTCCTTTTGATCGCGCGATGCGAGGTGAGGGCACACTATCCGAAGACGCCGAACTTGGCATGAACCTGTTTTATGGAGAGGCGGGGTGTAGCGCATGCCACGTGGGATGGTTCCAAACAGATCACAAGTTTCATTCGATCGCTCTTCCGCAAATCGGGCCCGGAAAGGCCGCTCGATTTGAGAACCATATCAGAGATGATGGTCGTCTTCGCGTCACGGGTAACTCCGAGGACGCGTTTGCCTTTCGTACGCCATCGCTCCGCAATGTGACGCTAACCGCTCCTTACGGGCACAATGGAGCATTTGCACGGCTGGAGGATATCGTACGCCACCATCTGGATTCGGTTTCTTCTTTGCGAAGCTACACTACTGAAATGGCTTATTTGCCAGATTTTCCGGGTTCTGAAGACGAAACTCCGCTGCTGGATCAGCAACATCTAGATGCCATAGCCAAAAGCAACGGTTTACCGAAGGTTGTTCTAACGGATAATGAGATCGACGCGTTATTGAGCTTTCTGGCAAGCCTTGAAGACCCTGCTCAGAGGTTGGGCGTTCCTGCCTTTGTTCCAAGCGGTCTGCCGGTAGATCAATAGTCACCTGTGCATTTCAACGATCTGGTTCGGCACGACCTCCTGCCACGCACCGACTTCTCCGTCCGGCCATATAACTCGTAACTGTACTTGGGTCTCGGCCCCCAAGCCGAAATGATGATAGCCGGCCGTGCCTCCTACATGTCCGCCGCCAATGGTAATTTCGCGGGTCTGTAATCCCCGCCTGGTTCGAACCTCGACAAATCCGCCTACCGCTGCCCAATTGAATTTGTCCTGAGTAACTTCTACCAACAGCCAATTGTCACCTGCTGACATATTCTGGTTGACCTCAAGTTTTGATCCACGGTTTACGACCACCAGATCGAGCCGCCCATCGTTGTTCAGATCCGCAAGCGCTGCGCCGCGAGACTTCGCTATCGACGCAACACCAGCCTCTGCCGAAGCTTCGATAAACTGACCTTCCGAATCCTGAACCAAAAGGTTGTTCGGGTCGTTCAGTGCTGCATCGGGCATTTGCTCGACATTGCCTTTGGCGACGAAGATGTCGTCTCTGCCGTCATTGTTGACGTCTCCAAACTGCGCGTGCCAACCGGTCGACGGCCTTCCGTCATTGCCGACATGCGGCCTGTGGGCAGTCGTGCCTTTTTCATAAGTTGCATCGCGCCACGTCGGGCCGCCGGTATCGGGGTCAAAAATTTGGAGTTTTTGGTCACCCATCGAAGTCAAGTAAACCTCAGGAAAGCCGTCTCCGGTCAGATCGCGAGAGGCAATTCCCATGCCCCAGATCGAATAGGGCAGCCATCCGTCTTCGGGCGAATACAATCGGGGCTCTGGCTCCATGGCCCATAGTTGCTCTTGCCCGCCACGAACATAATAGTGGCGGTCGTTGCTGATACGGAGGTCAGCACGTCCGGTTCGCGCCCAGTCTGAAAACAAAATGGAAAGCGAGCAATATCCCGGTTTCAGATGCTGGGGTTGGCCATAACTGTTCCCGTTCGGGCGATAGAGTAGGGTTGGCCCGCAGGATTCAAACGGACCTTCTGGATCGAAGCGATCCACGTAAGTTCCAAACGCCAGAGTCGGCATAGACTGGCCTTCTTCCCAAGTGGCTGAAAACCCTGTGGTCCAGTGATCTTCGGATTGGAACTCGATGTTATCGAAGGGACGAAACTGACAATCCGACTGCCCTTGAAGCAGCACATCTTCGCCAACGCGCAAAATGGCCAGGTCAGTCAAGCCATCGCCGTTAATGTCTAATGGGTAAGCACCGGTTACTCCCGTCAAGAACAGTGGATCCGGCGTTTCAATCCGAAAAGAAATCTCGCCCTGAGAGGTGTTTTTGAACAGCTGAGATCGATTGGATCCGCCCGCGACGAACAATTCGGGAAACGTGTCGCCGTCACAGTCGAAAACTGCTACGCCACCACCCACAAAATGCTCCCAACCGCCGTCGTAGATATGTGCAGGTACATCTATTACTTTGAATTGCGGTTGAGTGCCCGCTTCGGCAGCCGTGGCAAGAAAGAGTAATGCCGCAAGTTCAGGACGCATTCGCCGCAAGCTCCTTCACCTTCAGGATCGAGACTTGTTCGATCCCATAGGCGGCCGCACCTTTGGCCCACATCAGATCACCCCAGTGATGCACTTTGATTTCAGGCAAGGGTGCGTCGACATTCACAACACCATTTCGAATGCGCGTCATAACTTCGGCTGAGCAAAGGTGTTCAAAACTCATTTGCGCGCCCGATACAATAATGCACTGGGGATCGAACAGATTAATCAGATTGGATACCCCAAGCCCGAACATCTGTCCTGCACGCGCTAGAACCGAGGCGGCTCTATCATCACCGGAATTGGCACGAGCGTGGATATCCGAGACCGTTTGCATATTATCGGCGTGACCTGTGACAGTCATTTCCCGGATCAGGGCGTAGTCCCCCACATAGGCTTCCAGACACCCCCGTTGTCCACATTGGCATAATGCGCCATCGAGTTGCACCTTAGTATGCCCAAATTCGGCCCCGCACCCTCTTTCCCCGCGATAAAGTCGGCCGTCCAGAACGATGCCAAGCCCAACACCATGTTCGATCGTGACGACAAGGAAATTCTTCAACCCGTTGCCTAGCCCAGAAAGCTGTTCAGCCTTTGCGACAAGGTTCGCGTCGTTTTCCACGAATGCAGGGCAGGGGAGTTCTTTCGCAAGTAAAGGGCTGAAGTCAATGTTTCTTTCAGTTACCGAGGATGACCAGTGGACAAAGTTCCTTGCCGCATCAATCTGCCCGGCCAATCCGATTGAAACGCCAGCCAAGTGTCCGATTGAAAGACCGACCCGTTGGCACGTAACTTCAAGGGCTTCGCGAATAGTCGATATAAGGTTCGTCGGCGACATTCGGGCGTCTTCAAGCGGGACGTTGTGCGACGTCACCTCGTTGCCTTCAAAATCCACCAATATGACCGAGATCACCTGACGAGCAATCTTCAGGCCCGCAACAAGAATGGATTGGCCATCCAATTGCAGCAAAACTCTGGGCCGACCTCTTTTTCCAGACTTTGACTGAGCTTCGCCTTCGGTTTCCTTGATCAGCCCTGCCGAGATCAGATCAGCCGTCGCTGAAGTGATCGTGGCAGGACTGGTCTCCAAGGCGGATGCGATATCAATCCGCGATACGGATCCATTGCTTCTGATCTGTTCCAACACCCGTAGGCGGGTCGCGTTTCGTTGGTCCAAAGAAACTACAGACGCTTTGCTTTTCAGCATCTTGCCCTCGCGAATCTTACCTTTGGTTCAATCTATTTGAATTTTGATGTGTCTTATAGACTAAATATTTTACCGACTGAAATAAATGTGTTATTTAAAATTGTGAGAGCCGCGAATCGAGTTGAGATGGCTCTGCATATGGGAGGAAATCATGAAAAAAATTCTCAGCTTCTCAGCTGTAGCCACGCTGCTGGCCTCGACTGCGTTCGCAGAGCCGGTAGTCGGCGTAAGCTGGTCCAACTTTCAGGAAGAGCGCTGGAAGACAGACGAAGCCGCGATCAAATCGGCGCTAGAAGCCGGCGGTGCCGAGTATATCTCGGCCGATGCGCAATCATCCTCGGCCAAACAGCTTTCGGATATCGAAAGCCTGATTGCGCAAGGCGTGGACGCGCTTATCATCCTAGCGCAGGACGCGCAGGCCATTGGTCCCGCGGTTCAGGCCGCGGCGGACGAAGGTATTCCTGTGATTGCCTATGACCGTCTGATCGAGGACGACCGAGCATTTTATCTGACCTTCGACAACGTGGAAGTCGGCAGAATGCAGGCTCGGGCTGTCTTTGAGGCCATGCCCAAAGGCAACTACGTGATGATCAAAGGCTCTCCTACTGATCCGAACGCAGATTTCCTGCGCGGTGGTCAGCAAGAGATCATCGGAGCAGCCGTCGACAGCGGTGACATTGTAATTGTTGGTGAAGCCTACACAGATGGTTGGTTGCCCGCGAACGCGCAGCGGAACATGGAACAAATCCTGACCGCGAACGAAAACAACGTGGATGCAGTCGTTGCGTCGAATGACGGTACTGCAGGCGGTGTTGTTGCTGCGCTGACCGCACAGGGTATGGAAGGCATTCCGGTGTCAGGTCAGGATGGCGACCACGCAGCGTTGAACCGCGTTGCGCTGGGCACTCAAACCGTTTCGGTATGGAAGGACGCTCGTGAACTCGGAAAGGCCGCTGGCGAAATCGCAGTCGCATTGAGCGGTGGGACAAGCCCTGCTGATGTCGAAGGTGCAGTTAGTTGGACATCACCTGGTGGCACCGAGATGAACTCGGTCTTCCTCGCACCCGTTCCGATCACCAAGGACAACCTATCCGTTGTTGTGGACGCTGGATGGATCCCATTGGAAGATCTGTGTCAGGGCGTTGAAAACGGACCTGCTCCCTGCAACTAAACTTCAAAGTCCCTGGCCCCGTCTGGGCCGGGGACTATCGCTGAATATGAAAGATCGGAAATGACCGAAACTTCGTCTCAGCCGGTACCTGAAAAAGCGAAACCCAGCCTGTTCCAGCAACTGGAACTGGATATGCGGCTTTTGGGAATGATCGGCGCGTTTGTCATCCTGTGCATCGGGTTCAACATCTTCACAGATGGAAGGTTCCTGACGCCGCGCAATCTATTCAACCTGTCCATCCAGACGGTTTCGGTCGCCATTATGGCATGCGGGATGGTATTTATTATCGTCACGCGGCACATCGACTTGTCGGTTGGTGCACTGCTGGCAACAACCTCGGCCGTGATGGCGATGACGCAAACCGAGCTTTTGCCGCAAGTACTTGGTATGGGTCTGAACAATCCTGCAACCTGGGCGATCACCATTGTCGTCGGGTTGTTTGTCGGCACGCTGATTGGTGCGTTTCATGGCTGGATGGTCGGATACCTGACGATACCAGCCTTCATCGTTACGCTTGGTGGGTTTCTGGTTTGGCGAAACGTGGCGTGGTATTTGACTAGCGGTCAGACGATTGGTCCTCTGGATAGTACATTCCTGATGTTTGGCGGGACCAACGGGACATTGGGAACGACGACAAGCTGGCTGTTCGGCTTTTTTGCTACCGCAATCGCGATCTGGGCTTTGTGGAGCAGTCGTCGCGCAAAGGCGGCGCATGGGTTCCCCGTCAAACCTGTCTGGGCCGAGGCCACTTTGGCCGGGATAATCGCGATCGCCATCCTCGGGTACGTTTACATCGTAAACAGCTACGCCATACCAACGCGTCGGCTGCAACGTATGTTCGAAGCGCGCGGAGAGACAATGCCAGAGGGGCTGGTCGTCGGATACGGCATACCGATTTCTGTACTCATCCTAATCATCGTGGCTGTCACGCTGACAATTGTGGCGCGAAAAACCCGGTTTGGTCGGTACATCTTTGCCACTGGCGGCAACCCGGATGCGGCAGAGCTTTCGGGTATCAACACTCGACTGCTAACCGTGAAAATCTTTGCTTTGATGGGTTTCTTGTGCGCCGTGTCCGCGGTGGTCGCCTCGGCCCGCTTGGCGAACCATTCGAACGACATTGGTACGCTCGACGAACTTCGGGTCATAGCAGCTGCAGTGATCGGAGGAACCGCATTGTCGGGCGGCATCGGCACTATCTATGGCGCGATCCTGGGTGCATTGATCATGCAGGCGCTGCAATCGGGCATGGCAATGGTTGGCGTTGACGCGCCGTTTCAGAACATCGTCGTCGGCAGCGTCCTCGTGTTGGCCGTCTATATCGACATCGTTTACCGCAAGCGACTGGGGGCAAAGTGATGCAAGCTCAGGATACGCAGAAAAAACCTTCTGGCACTGGGCGCGGTTCAGGCGCGCCGCCATTGGTCGAGATGCGCGACATCTCGATTTCCTTCGGTGGGATCAAGGCCGTCGACCATGTGTCGGTCGATCTCTATCCGGGTGAAGTCGTTGGCCTGCTTGGCCACAACGGGGCCGGAAAGTCCACGTTGATCAAGGTATTGTCCGGCGCCTATCAGATGGACCACGGCGAAATTCTGATCGATGGCAAGCCGGTCGAGATTGGCAATCCCCGTGACGCCCGGGCGAACAATATCGAAACGATATATCAGACGCTCGCCTTGGCCGACAATCTGGACGCGACATCAAACCTGTTCCTGGGGCGCGAGATGACGACGCCTTTTGGCTTGGTCAACGACGCAGCCATGGAGGCCGAGTGCCGAAAGATCATGGCGCAGCTCAACCCGAACTTTCAGAAGTTCAATGACCCGGTCTCCGCCTTGTCGGGTGGGCAAAGACAATCAGTGGCGATTGCTCGGGCCGTCTATTTCAATGCCCGTATCCTGATCATGGATGAACCCACAGCAGCGCTTGGGCCGCATGAAACTCAGATGGTGGCGGATCTGATCCACCAGCTGAAGGCGCAAGGCATCGGGATATTTCTGATCGATCACGACGTGCATGCCGTCATGGAACTGTGCGACCGCGCATCGGTCATGAAGAACGGAAAACTGGTTGGGACGGTCGATATCTCAGACGTAACTGATGACGATCTTTTGTCGATGATCATTCTCGGCAAACAGCCAGCACAAAAAGCAGAGTAGGGGGCAGAAATGCCAAGTGGATTTTTTGAAGGGATCGAGAAGGTCCAGTTTGAAGGCGTGGACAGCAAGAACCCGTTGGCCTTTCGTCACTACGACCCGGATGAAATAATCATGGGCAAGCGTATGGAGGATCATCTGCGGTTTGCAGTGGCCTGGTGGCATTCATTCGCGTGGGAGGGCGGAGACCCCTTTGGTGGACCTACGTTCGAACGCCCATGGTATCCTCAGGACGATATGGGCCGGGCCCGACAGAAGGCAGATATTGCATTCGAATTGTTTGCGCTTTTGGGGCAGCCATTCTTTTGCTGGCACGACGCTGACATCCGGCCCGAACAGGGAAATTTTGCCGATAACCTGCGCACATTGGAAGATATCACCGATTATATCGGTGAAAAGATGCAGGTGTCTGGTACCAAGCTGCTTTGGGGCACGGCCAATATGTTCAGCCATCGTCGCTGGATGTCTGGCGCCAGTACCAATCCTGATCCCGACGTTTTTGCATTCGCTGCAGCGACCGTGAAATCCTGCATGGATGCAACTCACAAGCTCGGCGGCGAAAACTATGTTCTGTGGGGTGGTCGTGAGGGCTACGAAACCCTTCTGAACACGGATTTGAAAACCGAGTTGGACCACATGGGCCGTTTCTTGAACATGGTCGTTGAATACAAACACAAGATTGGGTTCAAAGGAACTATTCTCGTTGAGCCCAAGCCTCAGGAGCCGTCCAAACACCAATACGACTACGACGCCGCGACTTGTATTGGATTTCTCAGGAAGTACGGGTTGGAGGACGAGGTCAAGTTGAACCTGGAGCAGGGGCATGCGATCCTGGCCGGACACAGTTTCGAGCATGAAATTGCGGTTGCCGCTGCCGAAGGGATGCTTGGCTCGATCGACATGAACCGAAACGATTACCAATCCGGATGGGATACGGACCAGTTCCCGAATAACACGCCAGAGGTTGCTTTGGCATATTACTACATCCTGAAAGCTGGTGGCTTTACAACTGGGGGCACAAATTTTGACGCCAAAATACGTCGGCAGTCGCTTGATGCAAAAGATCTTGTTGCAGCCCATGTCGGTGGAATGGACATTTGTGCACGAGGCTTGAAAGCTGCGGCTGCTATGATTGAAGACGGTGGCTTGGAGGACGCGCTGACGGAACGGTATTCCGGTTGGAACACGCCGGAAGCAGTGTCTATGTTGGGTAGCAGTCTGGAAGAGATTTCTGCCCGGGTTCTGCAGGAAAATACCAACCCGAAACCACAATCTGGGCGTCAGGAGATTCTGGAGAATTATGTGAACAGGTTTGTGTGACCAAGGAAAACTGCAATCGGGGAACTGTCAAAAGAATCTTGTCAGAAGAACTTTGCTTGGGCGGGGTAGGGGTGTTGCGTAGCTTTTGCCCATGACCAGACCTGCATCTTTCAAATACTATAACAACCGGTTCTGAGATCATCCGCTTGACCGAGATGCTGTACATCCGATTCCCGCTCTCGCTTCGGAATGCCGTAGATCTGTTGCACGAGCGAGGCATCGACCTGAGTCAAGAAACCGACTGCTACTGTTGGGACAGGTTCGGTCCGATGTTTGCCTTTGATATCCGAAGAATGCGGGTGCAACAACTGCGCGCACTCTCGATATGGAAGTGGCACGCCGACGAGATTTTGTGAAGGTGAATGGTAAGAGACACTGCCTCTGGCGGGTTGTTGATCACGAAGGCGAGGTGCTGGAAACCGTTGTCACCAAACGCCGAAACGAGTAGCCGCTTATTTCGGGATCAAGATCAGTGGTTTTGGGACTGGTTAAACAACCTACTTTCTTCACTGCAGCGATCAGTCAATATTTAGTGCGAACTAAGGATTACAGCGGGCATTGACGCTTAGCTATCGTCGGACAAGCGCCAGATGTCTTGCTCTCCAAACCCACGGATTGTTCGCGCGCCGACATTCTCAAGGTCAAACTGATCTTTGAGGACCTGCGCGACTTCGTCCTGGACTGAAATCTGCATCGGGTCAGAGAATTCCTGAAGTCTGGAGGCCAGATTCACAGCCGGACCAAAGATATCGTACACATACTTCTGGATGCCAACGACCGACCCGACGACCGATCCCGTGGCCAGTCCAATTCTGCACCGCCACTGATGCGGATGGCTAAGGTTTCGGCGGGTCAAATAGCGTACGAAACGAATGGCTGTGTTTGCGATTGCCTTGGCGTGATCCGGAGTCGGGTCGGGCAGACCAGCGACGGTGATATATGCGTCTCCGATTGTCTTGATCCGTTCGCAACCGAATTGCTCACCTATGCGATCAAACGCGCTGTAAATATCGTTCAGCTCAGTGACGGTGACGCTTGGGTCCTGCGAGGCGACCATATCCGTGAACCCCACGAAATCGAGCATCAGGACGGAGACGGGATCATAGAGTTGTGGCGTGACCACGCCGAAAGTCTTGTACTCTTCGTAGACCGACCGGGGCATCAGATTTAGCAGCAGTTTTTCAACCTGCTCCTTTTCCCGCTTCAACTCGCGGGTGTTCCGTTCCACCATCATCGAATAGGAGTCGATCATGGACTCCAGCTCTTTGATGCGGGTGATGTTCTGACATACCAGAACCAGCACATCGTCATGCGCGACCGTGAAATCGAGTGCGATCACCAGTGTGCGGCGTTTCTTTTTGAACGTGATTTCTGATGTATGTCGCCCGGTGCCGGACAGGCTTGTTTGCACTGTGTCGATATCTAGATCAGGAAAGAGCTGCTGCAATTGGTCTGAAGGGCCATCGGCACTGAACCACTCGTCAAACGTATCATTGCGGAACCCAAACTTCAGCGATTGACGGTCCAGTAGGGCAACGCCCACACCGATCGCGCGAAGGAGCTGTTCATTGATGGCTTCGATGGTCATGATTTATCCAACAATCAAGGGGCGACGTTTACTGAATTCCGCGACAACGATATCGATATCCTCGGCATCCACGCCGTGTCTTTGCAAAGCATCACGGAGCACGACCTCCAACTCGTCGAAATGGTCATCCGTAATTGCGAGATGAGAGTGTAACTGGCGCAGTTGATTGTCGGTGTAGGAGGCCGGACCACCAAGGAGCGACGCTATGAACTTGGTCTGATGGTCGACCATGCGACTCATATCCACGTTGTCGAAGAATGGTCCAACCTCGTCATTGTCGAGCAGGATGTCATAGAACGAGAACACGATCTTGCTGATCTGTGAAAACCCACCGTACTTTTCATAAAGTGTGCGCTCGGCCATAACAAAATCCCCCTTAAACAAACTAATACCAAGAAAATGGTGGATCGACTACACCGGGTGATCTTCATCGTTCTTTGACGGTTGGGTCAAAGAACGATGAGCCAGTGATTCACGATCTCAGCTGCGCTGCATGACAATTTCAGCGTACTCGGATGAGATGCAAAGTGTGTCATTGCCTGAGATATCGAACTTCTCGATCAGGGCCATGATATCGCGCTGCAGCGCCTCTTGTCCCGATGCGTCCAGTGCATCGAAGGCCTTTTGCATCGGGCCATAGAACGTCCGAAAATACTCTAGGAAGTGTTCGGCTGAACGGTAGCGGAACATGAAGTTCTTGCGTCGGAACGAAACGATGGTGCTGTGCGATCCGAAGGCTTCTTCAATCCAGTCCCGGCTGCCCCACAAAGCCGGAGAGCTTACGCCAGCAGGTGGAGGCACATGTTTACCGATCGTTTTGAACAGAAGGCCGATGAAGCTGTCCGGCGTCCAGTTGGCCAGACCAATCTTGCCGCCGCGTTTGACGACCCGTTGCAGCTCTGCTGCTGATTGTTGTTGGTTCGGTGTGAACATCACGCCGAACGTCGAAACCACCGCGTCGCAGGATTGATCATCGAAAGGCAGGTTTTCGGCGTCGGCAACCTTGTAGGTCACGAACAGACCTTCCGCTTTGGCGCGCTGGCTGCTGGCGTCCAGCAGGGCTTCTACATAGTCGGTCGATGTAACATCACAAAAGCGCCGGGCGAAGGCCAGGGTGGCATTACCATTCCCGGCGGCGACATCCAGTACCTTGGAACCGGGCATCAGATCCATGGTTTCAGCCAGTTCTTCACCCGTAATTTGAAGGGTGACACCCACTTTGCTGTAGTCGCCGGAGCCCCAGGCGACGTTTTGCTTTGCTTTGATTGCCGCAAAGTCTGTGGTGGCGTTGATCGATGTTTGAATACCCATGATATTGCTCCTTTTGATGTGGCAGTGGTTTGATGAAGGCCGCATTGCTAAATGCGGCCCCGGTCAGGCAGCTTGACGTTCTGGCCAGCTGACAGTTTCAACGGGCCGCTCCACATTGGCCACGTGTTCGAAAATCCTTGCGTTGATCCATTCGGGCTGGAAGACCGGCGCCATATGGCCCAGCTCGGGCAGCAACGCGATCCGCGCATTGGGCAAAGCCTTCGCGATCTCGACCGAGACGTGCTGCGCAATCTCAGGTGACTCCAAACCAGTCATTACCAACGTCGGTATTTCAAGCTTGGACAGGTCCTTCAGTTGCCAGGTTTCAGCAAAACCTTTTGCAAAATCAGACATGACTGATGGGATCATCCCAATGAACCGGTCCCGGGCCTGCGCGGGCAGCGAGTTCCAAAACCCCTTCTCGTTCCAGAAATCCAAAAAGTGATGCATACCAGCAGCGGCATCGCCATCCGCTGCTGCGGCGCTCACCACACCCGCGAGAAGCTGGATTTGCCCGAACAGTTTCTTGCTGACCTCATTGCCAGCCTTCAGAAAATGAAAGGCTGCAGGCTCATATACCGTCAGGCTTTTGACAAGATCAGGACGCATCAACGCGATTTTGATGGCAATACCTCCGCCGTTGGAATGTCCAACAAGATGAACGGGGCGTCCCAGCGCTTCGATTTCGTGGATTACCGGTATGGCAGAAAACGCCGCACCGTTTTGAGAGTTATCTCCAGTCAACGGGCTACGACCGTACCCGGGAAGATCAACAGCGTGAACACTAAAGCGACCTTCCAGATCCGCCGCCAGTTGGTTCCATTGCCCACTATTGGACGCCGAAGAATGCAACGCAAAAATAGGTGCGTTAATCATTTCAGTAGTTCTAAAAGAAATAGTCATCGTTCTTACCCAATCGCACTTAAGATGGGCAATAACTGACCTTTCTATGTTTCATTGTGATGTCTGGAAGCGGTGCCAAGTGTTTCAGTTGTTGCTCTGTGAAGCAGGTCACACAACTTGCTATCCGGCTCAAAAACAAACAGGTTTATCGGCCGGTACTTGGCTGAGTTGGCACCTATTGAAACAATTGAAACACGCGATGCTGATTTTGAAATGGCATTGAAACAATGGTATCCTAAAAATTCAGGATGACGATGGGCATGGCGAACGAATTTGAAGAAATCGAGAAGGCGAGGGACCTTCTTCGTGATGCGATCGAATCTCTCAAAGAAGGGTTCGCCCTCTATGATGATGATCGCCGCCTTGTCCTATTCAACCAACGATATGCCGAGATGAACAAGGGGGTCGCCGACCTGCTGCAACCCGGACTGGACTGGGAAATCCTGATGCGCGAGACGGCACGCCGCGGGATATATGCGGACGCCATCGGCAATGAACAGCAGTGGGTTTCGGACCGGTTGGCCAACGGTGTCGAGTTCATCCAAGACTTTGAGCTGACGGAAACGGATGGGCGCACCTATCTGGTTTCTGTTCATCCCACCAAGTTCGGCGGATTTGTCGTCACGCGTGAGGATATCACCGAACGCAAACAAGCCGAGGTCGAAGAGCGCGACGGCGATCTATTGATCCGAAAGGTGCTGGATGCCAGTTCGGCAATCGTAACTATGGCGCGGATTGGTGATGGTCAGATACTGTATCGCACGCCTGCTGCGCTGCAGATGTTCGGACCTTCCAAATCCGCAAAACAACATTATCAAAAGCCGGAAGAGCGCGCGGATTTTGTAACCCAGCTTTTGGCCGATGGTCGTGTCGATGACTACAAGCTCGACTTGATTAATGCGGCTGGCAAAACCTTCCCTGCGTCGATTTCGTCTCAATTGATCGATTACAAAGGCGAAGAAGTCATCGTGACCAGCGTGATCGATCTAACCGTCCAGAAAGAGGCTGATGCCCTGATCCGTCAGGTCATGGAGGCTTATCCAGCAGCCATCAACATGACGCATGCCGACACCGGAGAGGTGCTGTTTGCTACGCCCGAGATAAAGGCGCTGTTTGGTGAAGCAGAAAGTTCGAAATCCTACTATGCGGACCCGAATGAGCGCCAACGGTACCTGAAAGACCTCCGGCAAGCGGGGGCGCTTAAGGATCGACGTATGGAGTTCGTCGATGCAAGCGGACGAAAGTTCTGGGGGGCGGATTCTTCACGGCTGATCGAGTTCAACGGTGAAGAAGTAATCGTTTCCAATACCCGCGATCTGACCGATGAATTGGCCATTGAGGCTGAGCTTGAAAAGCAACGAGAGCTGCTGTTCCAGAACGAAAAGATGTCTGCGCTTGGCGAACTACTCGCCGGTGTGGCGCATGAGCTTAACAATCCATTGTCGGTTGTTGTGGGTCATTCGTTGATGTTGAAGGAAGAAATTTCCGACCCCGATCTCGGTGTCAGGATTGAAAAAATCGGCAATGCTGCAGAACGCTGCGCGAAGATTGTAAAGACCTTTCTGGCGATGGCGCGTCAGCAGCCCAGCAAGATCGAGCAGGTTGATGTTCCCAGCCTGATCGAAACAGCTGCGGATGTCGCCGGGTACGGTAGCTCATCAGGTGAAATTCGCATTGAGCAAAGTGTGCCAGCAGACCTGCCTGCAGTTGCCGGGGATGCGGACCAGCTTACGCAAGTCGTCTTGAATCTTATCATCAATGCCGAGCAGGCCATGACCGCATCCGGCATCGGCGACCAGATCATGCTGTCTGCCGAGGTCAAGCCTGCCATCGGAATGGTTGAGATCACGGTTCAGGACAATGGCCCCGGTATCCCCAAAGCCATACGCGCACGTATCTTCGAGCCGTTCTTCACCACAAAAGAAGTGGGTGACGGCACCGGGATTGGGCTTGCTTTCTGTCACCGGATCATTCTGTCCCATGGCGGTCAGATCAGGCTTGATCAGGCCGCAGTGTCCGGCACCTGCTTCCGGATAACTCTGCCCGTCGCAAAGATGCAAAATGATGTGGCTGAAGAAAAACCCGAACCCGCCGCGAATTTTGCCAAGCACCGTGCATTGGTCGTGGATGATGAGGTCGAAGTGGGTGAGATCAATGCCGAGATACTGCGGAAGGACGGCTTTCACGTTGATTTCGTTACCTCAGGGGAAGAGGCGCTCAGGCAACTGCAGTCCGCCAACTACGATGTATTCCTAAGTGATATGAACATGCCCGGTGTTGACGGACGCAAGATTTATGAGGCGCTGGTGGCGCGTTTTCCGAAAATGCTGACCCGGACAGCATACATCACCGGGGACACCATGGGTGAAAGCTCATTGGGACTGCTGAAGGAATCCGGTCTGCCCTATCTGGAAAAACCCGTCTCGCCTTCGGAACTGAGAATACTTGTCGGAAAGCTGCTCGCCGATCAGAAGGATCAAACGGATGAATGACCAGAAAACCCATATCCTGGTTTGCGATGACGAGATCGACGTGCGCGAGATGCTTCAGGAATATCTGAGCAAACGCGGGTACGAGGTTTCTGCAGCCGCTGGCGGAGAAGAGCTCCGGTCTGTCATCTCCTCTCGTGCTGTTGATGTCATGATCATGGATATCAATATGCCAAAGGAAGACGGTCTTTCGATCCTCAGATCGCTTCGTCCTGAAAACACGACGCCCGTGATCATGTTGACTGCAGCAGGCGATGTAGTGGACCGGATCATCGGGCTTGAGATGGGGGCAGATGACTATCTTGGAAAGCCGGTTGATCTTCGGGAACTGGAAGCGCGGATCAAGGCCCTATTGCGCCGAGGGGCCATCAACGAAAGTCTGCCCGCAGATGCCTCCGAAGGCAATTTGGCCCTTTTTGGCGACTACACGCTGGATAAAGAGGCAGCCAAACTTCTTGCGCCGGATGGATCCGAGGTCCCGCTAACGGCGATGGAGTATAGTCTGCTCAAGGTGTTTGCTGAAAACAAAGGGCGTGTTTTGAACCGTGATCAGTTGCTAGAACAAGCGCATGACCGGTCCTGGGACCCGTTCGATCGCAGCATTGATATCAGAATATCCAGACTGCGCCGGAAGCTTGAAACCAACCCGGAAAAGCCGGAAATCATCAGAACCGTGCGGGGTATAGGTTATGTTTATGATCCCAAATAGGGTTTGCCGTTCCGGACAAGCAAAATTGCGAGTAGCACCGTGGAAACCAAGCTCGTCACGACCATAATTGCTGACATTTCTGACAGCACTCCGTTCTACGAAGAAATGGGGGACGATCAGGCGCAGCAGTTGATTCAGTTTGAAATCGATCGATTGCGTGAGGTTCTACTTGGGTTTGGCGGAGTTCCTGTGGGGCAGAAAGGCGATGACGTCTTGTCCTATTTCAAGGAACCCGAGGCCGCCGTAAACGCGGTTGTAGAGATGATTCAGAAACCGCCTGGAACATTACTGTCGGTCCACGCGGGTGTTCATCAAGGTCCTGTTGTTATTGGCGATAATGGGATATTTGGCGAAACAGTAAATCTGACCGCACGTTTGGCGGCCGCGGCCAATCCGGGTGAAGCTTGTGTCAGCGAAAGCGTCGCCAAGGATCTAAGCCCCGAAAGTCTCCAGATGCTCACCCCAATCGGATCGCTTCGCCTGAAAGGTGTGAGTGAACCGGTCAAAGCCTATTCAATCGTGGCCTCAACGGACGGGTTAAGCACCGTGATGCATCTGCCGACGCAGACGGCCAGCGGATCTGAGGGCATGCAGCAGAATGAAAGCTTTGCGCTCATTCTTTATCACGACGATCATACCTGGCGGTGTCGGGAAGGCGGGGAGCTAACGATCGGCAGATCCAGTCAATGCGATGTCATCCTGCCTGAGCCGTGGGTTTCGCGACTGCATGCGGTACTCAGCATGAAAGGCGGGAAGCTGATGCTGGCGGATCGCAGTTCGTCGGGAACTTACGTACAATTCGAGAATGCGCGTGAAATCCAGCTTAAGCGCGAGAACATAATGCTGGCCGATAGCGGGCTGATATCGCCTGCACTATCAATTTTGCACTCTGATGCGCGCCCATTAGAGTTTGAGGTCGTCCGCCGATAAACGACGTGGCACGCCTGAATTCTGGCTTCTGTGGTGAAAGTCTCAGAAAGAAACTCGCGATTGTGCTAGAATCGGCACCAATTGCGTATTTCAACCAAGATTGGGAGGGAATGATGTCATTGAATACTTCAGGAAACCAGCTTCGTCAGGGCGCTCTGATCCTGGGTGCAGCTACACTCTTGTTCGGTGCTGATGCAACTGCCCAGTCAGCGATGCCCAATGCCTGCCCTGTGGATGGGTGTGAGGTGCAGATTGTATCGGTCGCCAAAGAGGGTGACGAACTGCTTGTAAACTACGATGCGAATTTCACTCCGGACGTATCGAAGAACCATTTCCATACATGGTGGGGCGAAAGCTATTCCGTTGAGCAAGTCGGCAGAAATGCCCAAAGCGAATTCAATGCCGTTCAAGGCAGGTGGCATCGGCACGATGATTACCCAAGCTATGTGACGAAGGAGGCGGCCTCGACATCGGCGCGCGAGGGAGGGACGACACTGTGCGTTACTGCTGCCGATAGGGACCACAACATATTGGATGCGACCAAGTATCATTGCGTGGATGTGCAAGAGCACCTCTGAAGCGCCAAGAATATCATGACTTTTCCCGCGTTCATCGGCCGTTACGCTGTTGACCGTGAAATCGCGAGCGGTGGGTTCGCGGCGGTTGTCCTTGCGCGGGATGACGAGTTGGAGGTTCCGGTAACCCTCAAGATTCTGCACGCCAACCTTGCGACCAATGACAAAGTCATCACCCATTTTCTCGAAGAAGCCCGTCTGTTGCGGCGCATTCGATCTCCGCGCGTTGTCTCCGTGCATGACGTGGGGCGTTTGGAGGACGGGCGGCCCTATTTTGTCATGGACTACGCGGATCGCGGCACATTGGCCGACCGACTAAAGCGTCTAAGCCCCGCTGCTTTGGCCAAACGCGAAGGTGTGGAAATACTGATTGATGCAATGGCAGATGGCTTGTCTGCGGTTCACGACGCGAATGTCGTGCATCGGGACGTCAAACCCGCAAATGTCCTTCTGCAACGAGTGAAGCGGTCCAAAGACGATAACAGCACGACGGTTTCTGATGCTTTGGTCGGCCTAGACGAGAGGGTTTTTCTGGCGGATCTCGGTATTGCGAAGGATTTAGCGATCGGTGTGACCGGCGCGACCATGATGGCTGGGACACCGCTCTACCAAGCGCCAGAACAAGCTGAGCACGGGCAACCCGTGACGCCGATGACCGACATCTATTCGGCCAGCGCGCTGATGTGGCATGTCCTGACGGGAAAGGCGCCGCCGCCATTCCATCGCGTTACCGAGTATCTTTCCAGCCTGCCGGAAATGTGGCGCGATTGCATTGAGCACGGGATGGCAATGGACCCGCAGGCGCGTTTTCTGGATATGGTGTCCTGGCGCAGTGCAATGAATGATGCGTTGGATCGTGACCGGCGAGAGGCCGCATCCGAAGCGGTGACGCAGATATCGGAAAGTAGGGTGGAATGCCCCTACAAAGGGCTCGCCGCGTTCCAGCCAGAGGATTCCGACTATTTCTTTGGACGCGAGGATCTTGTTGAGGAACTTGTGACCCGGCTTCAACAGAGCCGGATATTGGTTCTGGGTGGCTCATCCGGCAGTGGTAAATCATCCGTTCTGCGAGCAGGGCTGCTGCCAGCGATCGCTGCCAACGCGATATCCGGTAGCGAAAACTGGCGCGTTTGTGTTTTTACCCCCGGGCGCGATCCAATGACCGATTTGTACTTTCAACTCATCGGCGACAATTCTCACCTTACGGCTCAGGTCTCGCTCAACGACTTCATCGCCTATCCGAGTGCGGCGCGCCGATTGGCCACCGCGAATGAAGGAGAGTTGTTGATCTGCATTGATCAGTTCGAAGAATTGTTCACGCTGGTCAAACATGAACGCAGAAGCAAGTTCATCGAAGCTTTGTCAGCCATGACGGACCCTGCAGATAGCCGCGTTCGTATCGTGCTGACAATCCGTGCGGACTTTTATGCATCCTGTGCAGAGATACCGTGGCTTGCGGATCGAATCTCGGAAAACCAGTTTTTGGTCGGGCCGATGACACGGCCCGAGCTGCGCCGCGCAATCAGCGAACCGGCACATGCAGCTGGTTTGCACATGGACAGGTCCCTTATTGATGCGATCGTTGATGAGGCCGGGCGCGAAGCGGGTTCGCTCCCGCTGGTGGCGCATTCTCTGTATGAAACATGGAGCCGACGTAAAGGTGCGGTCATGTCTCTGGACGGCTACCGTCAGTCCGGTGGTGTCACAGGGGCAATCAGCCAGACAGCAGAGACACTTTTTACAGACGTTTTTGACAAAGTTCAGCAAGAGGCAACCCGGCGGCTATTCTTGCGTCTGGTTACGCCCGGCGAGGGGACTCCGGACACACGGCGGTTGTTGCCGATCGATGAGATCGAGCGCGACTCGGACCCGGACACAACGCGGCGGGTCGTTGAAGCTTTGACAGATGCGCGGTTGCTGACGCTGGATGACAAAAATGTTCAGATTGCGCATGAGGCGCTGCTGCGTACATGGCCGCGACTTAATTCATGGATCGAAGAAAGCCGCGATGATCTGCGCATGCGTCAGCGTATTCAGCATGACGCTGCAGAGTGGGATGTTGAAAATCGCGAGCCCGATTTACTTTATCGCGGCACAAGGTTGTTGTCGGCTGAAGAATGGTCGGTGAAGAACCAGAATATCCTCGGTGCGTTAGAGCGGGAATTTCTGGGCGCTGCACGAGACGCGCGTGACCAAGCGCAGGCTGCATCCAAGATGCGCCGGCGTCGGCGTCGACGTATCAATCAAGTTGCCGTTGCTGCCCTTGCCTTGCTGGCCATTGGCGCAACGGTTTCGTCTTTCTTGGCTATCCGCGCGTCCAACCTTGCCGAAAGCAACAGACAGATGGCCGTTGCCGCAACAGCTGAAGCCAATGAAAGGTTCGCAAGGGCGCTAGGCGCTGCGGCGAACGGGTTATCGGATACAGATCCCTTGCTTGCCCTGTCACTCAGCGCCGAAGCGATTGTCCGAGCCGAAACTGCTGGTTCGACATCAGAAGCGAGGGCGGCGATGCTGATGGCTCGGCAAAATCTGGGTGAGGGTGGGCTTGTCCCATTGGGCAGCCCGTTTACGGTTGGTGACGCGCAGACGATGGCTATTGATGCATCTGGTACGCGTGTTGCGGTTGGATTGCGTGATGGGCGCATCGTGGTTCATAGGGCTGAATCCGGCGGAGCGGTTATTGCTGAACTGGTGGGGCATTCCGGCGGGATAAGGGATGTTGCATTCTCTCCCGATGGTGAGTTGCTGGTTTCAGCGGCAACGGATGGGGATGTCCGCCTTTGGAATGTTGGTTCGGCCAAATACGGCCCGATCACGACACTGTTCTCTGGCAATGACGTCGCATTCGGCGTGGCCTTTGATTCCACCGGCAAGCGTATCGCGTCGGCGACCGGTGACGGGACCGTTCGCCTCTGGAACGTTTCCAATGGAATGCAAATTGGAGAGCCATTGGCGAAAATGCCGCTGGGCTTCAAAAAGGTCGCGTTTTCGCCCGTTTCAGAAGGACTTGTTGCCGGAAATGTCGATGGTGGCATATTCGGCTGGGTCGACGCAAAGGCTACGCCTGCATTTCCGCCGATACCGGGCGGTCCGCTGGGGCCTGACCCCGATCACCTGTCCTTCAGCCGCGACGGGAGAACATTCGCGATATCCCATACGAACGGGAAGGTCACGACGATTGGTTTTCCGGATGGTTTTCCAATTGTTGATCGTTTTTCAGATAGTACCGACATCGTAGCAGCAGCATTTACCGCGCCGGACAATCTGCTGGTAGGGGCAGGATCAGACGGAACGCTGCGATTGGAAAATTCAAACATGGAACGTGTTGGCGACGTGGTGCAGGCGCACAGTCAGAGGGTCGTGGACCTTGAAGTTGCCCAAAATGCCCCGTTGCTGGCGACTTTGGGCCGGGATCAGCAGGTACGTCTCTGGCGGATTGGGATCGACCCCGGCGGCAAAGACACGCTTGTTTTGCAGAACGGGGCAAAGGCGCTGGGCATCGCCTATACACCGGATGCAAAGTCTATAGCCATCGGTGACAGTGAGGGGAACATCTGGGTCTGGAAGATGGGGGCTTCCATGAAACCCATGCAGCTGAAGGGGCATGAAAGCCAGGTGTGGGCGATCTCTTTCTCGCTGGATGGCAAAACCATGGTGACTGGTGATCGCGAAGGCGGCTTGAAAATCTGGGACACGGCTGCGATGCGGCTGAAAAATCAACTCGATCTGGGGCAGGCTCCCGTCTGGTCGATCATGCCGGGGTCAGGTCCCGAGGTCTTTGTGGCGACAGGAGATGGAGTGCTGCAAATCGATATCTCAGAGGCTGATTTGGTCAAGAGCTTTGCGCCAGCTGACATTCAGGCAAATCGTGTCGCCGTCTCTGAAGATGGCGGCATGCTGGCAGCGGCCTCGGTGGATGGTAAGGTCTATATTTGGTCGATTGGCGACGGTCAGTTGATCAGAGTGATTGAAGCTGATGACAACACGCTTTGGAGTGTTGCTTTCAGTCGTGATGGCACACAGGCTGCAACTGCTTCCAGCGATGAGGTGGTCAAGGTCTGGGATGTTGAAACCGGCGAAGAGCTTGCCGCTTATGGTGGCCATAAAGGAGGGGCGACGGATGTTGCCTTTTTGGCGGATGAGGCAACCTTGGTGGCAATCGACCGATCTGGGGAACTGCATTGGTGGGATACCGCGACGCACCGTCGGCTCATGCCTGTCGAAAAGATCCATGCAGGCCCGACCTGGCGTATCGCGCTGGCACCTGACGGACATTCTTTTGCGACAACCAGCGAAGCCGGTGATGTTCGGGTTTGGGACAGGTTGAGCTTAGAGATCGCATGTGCGTTGGGCAGTCCAACCTTCGATGAAGGGCGCAGGGTTCAGTATTTGGGAAGCGATGAGCCAACAACGACCTGTGATGCCTTCGCGAATTGATTACATGGCGAGTATTGAAAAGCACTGACGGGCGCTTGGATTTGAAGCGGAACTAAGCAGGCGTGATCAGATTATGGTCGGTTCACAACGAAATCCGGCATGATCTGCGCCTGTGTGATTGCGTCATCGACGTCATGCCCTGCGAAAAAACCGTACCCCGAAATCAGGGCTGAGGTGATTCCGGCAGCATGGGCCCCCAATATGTCGGTATGCAAGCTGTCACCAACCATAAGCACGCGAGTTTTATCGACCCGGCCAAGTCGCTTGAAAGCCAAGTCAAAAATATTCTCAAATGGTTTGCCGAAGAATTCGGGTACAACGCCGGTTCGATCGGCAAGACGGTGCGCGAACAGACCGGGTTCGTTTGAAAATCCGTGCTCGCGTGGTGCGACTATGTCCGGATTTCCAACCAATACAGGACGCGGGCGTTTTAGCAGGGCTGCTTCCAGATGGACTTGACGTGCCTCGGTCCAGACGGCTGAGCCGATCATCAGAAACCCCTCAACCGAGTCATAGGGCTCGGGATCGTCATCGAGATAAGTCAGGTTCAAATCTTCCAGATCGCGAAGGCCGGTGCTGGGTGTTGCCATCAAACCCCAATGCAGCGCGCGTTGACCGCCTAGCTCAGCCAGCAGTGTTGCGCGGCTTGTGATGATATCCTCTGGCGCAAAATCATATCCCAGCCGGGCGTATTTCTCGACGAGCGCCGCATGAGGGTGACCAGCTGCATTCGAGACGACCAGAACACGTTTACCCATGGCTTTGAGCTGATCAATCCGTGCGGCTGTACCGGGAATCGCAGTCTCGCCGATATTGAGGACACCGAACGCATCCAGAAGGAATACATCGAAGCCTTCAGCAATATCCATCAAAGTGTTCGCATGCTGATAGGATTGAACAGCTGGTTCAGCAGCCGGAAGTCGATGCCGAACGGCCTCGTAGGCGTCGAAAGCCTCTTGGGTCGTGAAGCGGCTCAAATAATTGCCCCTCGTACTTTGGCAGACACCCATTCGCTGATCATGACGGCAATCAGAATGACGATCAGGATAAGGCTGACCTGCGGCCATGCGAGAACGTTCAGCGACGCCGACAATTGCAGCCCGATGCCGCCTGCGCCCACAAGGCCAAGAACCGTAGACTCGCGAATATTGATGTCCCAGCGGAATACGGCGATCCCGGCAAAGGCGGGCAATATTTGCGGGACGATTCCATAGGCCATGACCTGCCAGCGGGATGCGCCGGTGGCGGTGATGGCTTCGACTTGGGTGTGATCAATTTCCTCGATGGCTTCATAGAGAAGCTTGGCGCAGAAGCCGATCGAACGAATGGCAATGGCGATAACACCTGCGAATACTCCGGGTCCAATGATTGCGATTAACAAAAGCGCCCAGATTAGCGAGTTGATCGAGCGGGTTGAGACGATGATCAGTAACGCGATGGGGCGGATGAACACGGCCGACGGCGTGGTGTTGCGGGCGGCCAGAAAGGCGACCGGTACGGCAAGGAACAGCGCAATGATCGTACCAAGTGTGGCGATGTTCAGCGTGTCCCAGATCGGGCGGCCTAACTGCGTGATGTAGTCCCACTTTGGTGGTGTCGCGCGGGTCCAGATATCGTTCGCGATCCGGGGTGCGTCCCACACAAAGAACCATGTCGTCGAGGCCGAGATGATCTGCCAGCAGTAGACAAAGACCGCCACACCCAACAGCCAGCAAAACCAACGCACAAGGCTTTGACCGGTCGTGCGTCTGCGCCAGATTTGCGTACCTTCATGTTCAAGCACTGGCATTACTGGACCCTCGCGCGGATGATACCCGAGAGGTATTCGAGCGCCATGACGATCCCGATGATCAGGATCAGAATGGCTGCCGCAGTGTCATACTCATAACGGTCAAACGCCGTATTCAGCGTTGCCCCAATGCCACCGGCCCCCACAAGCCCAAGAATTGCACTTTCGCGAAAGTTGATATCGATCCTGTACATCGACAGCCCGACCAGTCGCGGCATGACCTGTGGCTGCACGCCGTAGTTGATCCATTGCATCCATCGCGCGCCCGAGGCTTTGATCGCCTCGGCCTGCACTTTGTCCATGGCCTCGATGTCTTCAGCCAAGAGCTTGGACAGGAAACCGATAGTGGCGAAGGACAGTGTCAGGAAGCCGGCCAAAGGTCCGAACCCAAAGATGGCAACCAGAAGAATGGCGACGATGATCTCTTGCAGGGCGCGGCTGATCGCAACAATGCCTCGGCAGATCACATAGACCGGGAGAGGCGCAATATTGCGTGCAGCGCCCAGTCCGATCGGGATCGATATCAGGATGCCCACCACCGACGCTGCAACCGTCATCACGATGCTCTCAAGAAGACCGCTCCAGATATCGCTCCAGCGCGATATGAAATCCGGGCTTGTGAAAGCAAGGACAAAAGCCCAACCGCGATCCAAGCCTTCATAAACCCGGCCCCAATCCACCTCGATGGTCATAAATGCCGCAATCAGATAGGCGACGAATCCAACGATCAAGGTCCAGCGCAGTAAGGCGTTTTTGACGAATGCCGGTTTCCGCCAGCCTTTGCCCAGCAGGTCATCAAGTTCGGGATGGCTCATTCCGCGGCCTCGATCTCTTCGTCGTCTTCAACTTTCTCTATGGTCGCTTCCCAGTCTTCTTCGCCATAGATTTCGGTCAACTTGTCAGGCGTAAGCCCAGAGGGGAGGCCGTCAAATACGATTTCACCAAAGCGTAGGCCAACGACGCGCGGTACGAACATTTGCGCAAGGGCCACGTCATGAATGTTGATTATCGCGGCTAATCCGCGTTCCTGACACAGCTCGGTAATCAAGCGCATGATCTGACGGCTGGTTTTTGGGTCCAGTGAGGCGGTCGGTTCATCGACCAGCAGAAGCTTGGGATTTTGGATTAGCGCCCGGCATATTCCAACCCGCTGACGCTGACCACCTGACAGTTCGTCCGCTCGTTTGTCGGCCATATGCAACAGACCCACGCGATCCAGCAGGCGAAATGCTTCATCCACGTCAGACTGGGGGTAACGTCGCAGGAAGCTCCGCCAAAACCCAACATATCCCAGCCGTCCCGACAGTACATTTTCCATGACGGTCAGGCGTTCAACCAGTGCGTATTCCTGAAAGATCATCCCCATTTCACGACGTGCTTTCCGCAGCGCGCCCGAGCCGAGTTTGACCAGGTCCACGTCGTCCAGCAGAACCTCGCCACTTGTGGGTTCAACCAAACGGTTAATGCAGCGGATCATGGTGGATTTGCCAGCACCAGAAGGCCCGATCAGCGCCAGAACCTGGCCCTTTGGCACATCTAGATCGATCGCCTTCAGGGCCTGATCGCCGGTTTTATAAGTTTTTGTAAGCTTTTGAAGCCGCAGCATTTATGCCCCCGGTTCGGATGGTAACGGGCCCCGCAGGGCCCGTTGGATGTAGTATCGACTACTGGCAGGCGTAGGAAACGCCGTTGGCCGCGTCGATCTTGCGGATGACGTCCCAGAACTCCTGATAGGTCATCTCAAGGAACTGACCTTCATTCGATTTCGAGAACTCAGCCTCAAGCGTCGTTCCCTCCCAGTCGAAGCTGAAGAAGGCATTGCGGATTTTCTCCTGTAGCTCCGGCGTCAGGTTGTACACGGTTCCAAAGCCTGTCGTCGGGAAGGTCTGCGACTTGTAGATCGTGATTACGTCGTCTTCGTTGATCACATCGCGCGAGATCATCCGCGATTTGACCGAATTAGCGATCGAGGCAGCCAGATAGTCCTTATTGGCGACACCCAAGATCGAGTTGTCGTGCTTGCCCGAATAAACCGGCTCAAAATCGCGTTCGGGTAGCAGATCAAAGTCGCTTTTCAGGATCGCTGACGGCGCTTTGAAGCCCGAGTTCGAAGTAGGAGAAGTAAAGGCCAATTGCTTGCCCTTGATATCCTCAACCTTTTCGATGCCTGAACCGGGATAGGTGATGATCTCCATCTCGTATCCGAAGTTTCCGTCTTTCGACGCCATGATCGTGAAGGGTCGGAAACCAGCACAGTTCACGGCCAACGGGTTTGAACCGGTATTGAAGCCCGCAATATGCAGACGCCCCGAACGCATGGCCTCAATCTGGGCCGCGTTGTTCTGAACTGGAAAGAAAACAACGTCTTTGCCAGTTTCCGCTTTCAGATGATCAAGAAAGTCCGACCAAGCAGTTTTGTATACGGCAGGGTCTTCAACCGGGGTGTAGGCAAAGATCAGAGTATCAGGATCAATCTGATCGGCAGGATCAGCGGGGATATCCGCGATCAGATCGCCATCGGCATCGCAGAACCGCGCATCCAGATCACCGCGCGGGCAGTCTTGCGCCGAAGCCGTGCCCGACAGTGACAAGAGCGCGATTGCGGAAGCTCCGATCAGTAGTTTGATATCAAATTTCATTTCTTCCTCCCAGTCATGCGTGGCTTTTCTGTCCACGGTTTGTCGTTCTTTGTAAGGACTGCTCAGCGACAAGAATCTTCACCCCGGCGTCGTTGATCGCACCAAGCAAATCCCCTGTTGGTTTGGTATCAGTTACGATTGAATTCAGCCCGTCAAGGTCGCCCACACGAGTCAAACCTTTGCGGTCGAATTTCTCGGACCCAATCAGAAGATGTCGCGTCGCGGCGCGTGCCAGCATCATCCGTTTGACGGTTGCGAAACCGCGCACGGTCTCTGACGGCCCTTCTTCTGACAGGCCGGACGCGCCAATCATGCAGCGATCGACGTTGAAACGAGACAGAAAATCCAGTGTATCTGTCCCGATCGTGGCGGACTCGGCGGTCAGATATTCGCCTGGGCATAGAATGACTTCAACGGGTGCGTGACCAAGGGTCATGGCCACCGGTATCGAATTCGTAATTGCCGTGCAGTGAATGCCCCGATACGCCAACATACGGGCCATCTCGATGGTGGTTGAGCCGGAATCGATCATCACCGTCTCGCCTTCCTGAATCAGGTCAGCTGCGCATTTGCCGATCTTTTCACGCTCATCAAGGCGGGCGTGGGTGCGCTCATCCAGACTTGGATAACGTCCTTGTATCGGGGCAGAGGCACCGCCATGCGCCCGCGAGATCAGCCCATCATCAGCTAGGGCATCAAAATCCCTGCGCACCGTTTCCGCCGAAACATTGAAACGCTGCGCCAATTCGCTGATCCGGACGTGCGGGCGAAGCTTCAACTCCAACAATATCTCACGGCGGCGGTCGGATTTCTTGAACCGACTCTGGCCCTTGTTGGTTTTCTTATCGCGCGTTTCCGCTTTGGGCATCTGGCAATCCGACTCGGTTTCAATCTCACTTTTGTGGCGTTTCAGTCGTTTTGCAACAATTTCTGTTGCAAAGCCCACGATTCATTGTGAGACTTCAAAGAACTGTTTCTATTTCGAGGCGTAGCAATCGAAGTGCACCGGCGTTCTGGATGTAGCCACCTTGTTCAACAGCACTTATGTGTTGCCATTGCCCTTTGTGTAGTGCCAGAGCCAAGAGCGCGCGCATGAGCAAGACCGAATTCACAGATCAGATCGGTGCGCTTCCGGTGCGATGGGACAAATCCGACAAGCTGCGGGTTCTCATGGTCACTTCGCGTGACCGGGGGCGGTGGGTCATCCCCAAAGGTTGGATGATGGATGGTAAGAAGCCTTGGCATGCCGCTGAAATCGAAGCTTTGGAAGAGGCCGGAGCGGTTGGCTTTATCTCCAAGAAATCGATCGGGTGCTTTCACTATGACAAGCGATACGAGGGTAAAAGCAGCGTGCCTTGCCGCGTAACGCTTTATCCGTTGATTGTGGAACGGCTCAAACGCCGTTGGAAGGAACGCGACGAACGCAAGCGCCACTGGTTCTCACCTGCCAAGGCCGCAAAGCTTGTCGAAGAGAAAGAACTGGCGCGTTTATTAAAGAGCCTGTCAGATAATCAAGAGACGTTGGCTGTTATCGAGAAATTGCGAAAGGCCGCATGAGGAAGGGCATATAAGAGCCGGGAAATCCGGACGCAGTGAACTTAAAGGGAGAGAAATCAATGAAGAAATTTACATCCACAACGTTGGGATCGCTTATTGCCCTTGCCGCATCGATGTCAGCGGCACAGGCTGACAAGTTGACACTTTATTGTTCTGCGCAAGAGGATTGGTGCCAGCTTATGGCGCGCAGTTTTGAGGACGCGACCGGCATCGACGTCAACATGACCCGTAAATCCTCAGGTGAGACATTTGCTCAGATCCGTGCAGAAAGCTCCAACCCCAAGGGTGATGTCTGGTGGGGTGGTACCGGTGATCCACATCTACAGGCCGCAGAAGAGGGCCTGACGATGGAATACATGTCGCCGATGCGCGATCAGCTTCATGATTGGGCGATTTCTCAGGCTGAAAGTGCCGGTAACCGGACCATCGGCATCTATTCCGGTGCGCTAGGCTATGGCTACAATGCCGATCTTGTCGCCGCGAACAACCTGCCTGAACCTGCGTGCTGGAAGGACCTTCTGAAGCCCGAGTACAAGGGCCACGTTCAGATGGCGAACCCGAACTCATCAGGTACGGCCTACACGACTCTGGCCTCGATGGTGCAAATCTTCGGCGAGGACGAAGGATTTGAGTTCATGAAGGGGCTGCATTCGAACATCAACCAATACACCAAGTCGGGCTCGGCTCCGATCAAGGCTGCTGGTCGAGGCGAGAACACGATCGGGATTGTGTTTATGCATGACGCGGTAAAACAAGCTGTTTCGGGTTTCCCCATCAAGGTCGTCGCGCCATGTGAGGGAACAGGGTACGAGATCGGTTCGATGTCGATCATCGAAGGCGCACGCAACGAAGAAGAGGCCAAGAAGTTTTATGACTGGGCGTTATCGCCCGAGGCACAAAACCTTGCCCTTCAGGTCAATGCATTTCAGGTGCCGTCGAACAAGGGTGCTGAAACGTCCGAAAGCGCTCCGGACATGAGCCAGATCAAGCTGATCGACTATGATTTCAAGAAATACGGCTCGTCGGATGAGCGGAAGCGCCTATTGCAGAAATGGGACGAAGAGGTTTCGGTGCTGCCGCAGTAAATGACTGACGACACGACAAAAACGACCCATCCGGTTCTGATCTTCTGGGTCATCGCCGGGTGGGTCGGATTCTGCCTGCTGCCCTGGTATATGGTCGATGGCGGCCTTTGGTCGTTCGAGTGGCTTCTGGATGGCTACCCGTTCGAAGAAGACTATGCCCCTGCTGCCTTTCTGATCGGGCAGGGCGAAAAGCTTTGGCTTGCGCCGCTTCTTATTGCGCTCCTGCTGCCACTTCTGGTGTTGAGACGCGCCAAATCAGATCCGCTCTATGCGCGTATTCTGATCCTGTCGGGAACACTTGGGTTCGGCTGGCTGATCGCACAAGGATTCAGCATCGGAATCCGAGGCTACAATTTCGATTGGCTGGAGTCCGTATTCGGAGAACTCGGGGATCGGCAATTCGGCATGGGCTATGGCGCGATGATCTGCGCGTCGAGTTTTCTGTTCCTACTGACCCAAGGTATTGCTGCGCGCGGGGCGATTAACGGAGACGTCTTCGTCGTCAGCGCCATCGGTGGTGTAATCACCATCGTTACAGCGTTTGTGTTCTTTCCCATCGCCAAGATGCTGTTCGCTGCCTTTGTGACGGAAGAGGGCGCGTACTCCATCGCGGTGTTCTTCTCGAAGTTCTTTGACGACCGGCTTTGGGGGCTGGGATGCTTCTGGGGTGCGCGATGCGGGGCAGCATGGAACTCACTATTTCTTGCAATTTTGGTTGGCTTCATCACCACGGCGCTTGGCCTGTGCTTTGCGCTTGTCGTGACCCGCTCGGGCTTTCGCTACAAGCGCGCATTGCGCGCTCTGACGGTTCTGCCGATCATCACGCCACCCTTTGTCATCGGCCTGGCGCTGATCTTGCTGTTTGGCCTTTCGGGCTCGGTCACGCAGTTCTTTGCTGAGCTATTCGGCACACAACCCACGCGCTGGCTGTATGGCATGCCGGGTGTTCTGATTGCTCAGACTTTGGCATTTACACCCATCGCCTTCCTTGTGCTGATTGGCGTCGTTGAAGGGGTGTCTCCTTCGATGGAAGAAGCAGCCCAGACATTGCGCGCGAATAGATGGCAGACGTTCAAAACTGTGTCCCTGCCGCTGATGCGCCCGGGCCTTGCCAATGCCTTCCTTCTAGGCTTCATCGAAAGCATGGCCGATTTCGGCAACCCACTGGTTCTGGGCGGCAATTTCGATGTGTTGTCGACCGAGATTTTCTTTGCGATTGTGGGCGCGCAATACGATCAAGGCCGCGCTGCGGTTCTGGCCATGGTGTTGTTGTTCTTCACGCTTTCTGCCTTTTACGCGCAGCGTGCCTGGCTGGGTAAGAAAAGCTACACCACAGTCACGGGCAAAGGTGACGCTGGCGTACATCCATTGATGCCAACCGGCCTTTCCATCCCGGTGCTGACGGTTGCCCTTGGCTGGGCCGTATTTACCATCGTCGTTTATGCCATGATCGTTTACGGCAGCGTGGTCGAGCTGTGGGGAGTCAATAATTCCCTTACGTTCAAGCACTACGTCACCGCCTTTTCGGTTCGCTTTGAAGCTGAAGGCATTCGCTGGACGGGCGCTGCGTGGGATAGTTTCTGGACGACGATTACCATCGCCGCAATCGCCGCACCGCTGACCGCGGCCGTGGGCTTGGTGACGGCTTATCTTCTGACCCGCCAAAGCTTTGCGGGCAAAGACGCCTTTGAGTTCGGCACCATGCTATCCTTTGCCATCCCCGGCACCGTGATTGGCGTCAGCTACATTCTCGCCTTCAACGTACCGCCGATCGAGATCACGGGCACGGGTGTCATCCTTGTTGTCAGCTTCATCTTCCGCAACATGCCGGTCGGTGTCCGAGCCGGTATCGCCAGCATGTCTCAACTGGATCGCAGCCTGGACGAGTCCTCGCTGACACTGGGCGCTAATTCCTGGCAGACATTCCGCCGGATCATCCTGCCCCTGTTGCGCCCGGCAATTCTGGCGGCGCTTGTCTATAGTTTCGTGCGGGCCATGACTGCGATTTCGGCGGTGATCTTTCTGGTCAGCGCGGAATATGACATGGCGACCAGCTATATCATCGGGCGGGTCGAGAATAACGACTATGGTCTCGCCATCGCCTATTCCACCACTCTGATCTTTGTGATGCTGTCAGTGGTTGCCCTGATGCAGCTGATCGTGGGTCGAACCAAGATCGGGCGGCGAATGACGCAGTCGCGGACCAATGTTTAGGAGAGTTTGACATGAGCCTGCAGTCCAAAGCCGCGCCGGTTCGGTTCGAGTCCGTCACCAAGATGTTCGGCAAGGACGTCGTTGCCGTCGACAACATCAACCTGCATGTCGAAGCCGGAAAGCTGGTCACGCTGCTGGGCCCGTCAGGCTGCGGCAAGACGACGACACTAAGGATGATCGCAGGGCTTGAGATGGCAACCTCGGGCAGGATCATGATTGGTGACCGGGACGTGACCAAACTGCCCGCAACGGACCGGGACGTGTCGATGGTGTTCCAGTCCTACGCATTGTTTCCCCATATGAGCGTACTTGAGAACGTGATGTATGGCCTCACGTTCTCGGGCTTTGCCAAACACGAGGCCCGCCGCCGTGCGCTGGACGGTTTAGAGCTGGTTGGCCTGAAGGGTTTTGACAGCCGTCTGCCGTCAGAACTGTCTGGCGGACAGCAGCAGCGCGTCGCTGTAGCGCGGGCCTTGGTGTTGGAACCGCAGGTGTTGCTGTTCGATGAACCGCTATCCAACCTTGATGCGAAGTTGCGCCGTCAGGTGCGCGAGGACATTCGGGCCATTCAGCAAGACCTTGGCCTGACCGTCGTCTACGTGACACACGATCAGGAAGAGGCTCTGGCAGTATCGGACGAAATCGTCGTGATGCGGAATGCCGCGATCGCCCAGATTGGCACGCCACGTCAGCTTTATGATGCACCGAACGATCGCTTCGTTGCGGATTTTATTGGCGAGGCCAACCTGTTGGCTTGCCAGATCATCTCTGTCGACGGCGACATGGCCACCATTGAGATCGAAGGCTATCGCCATACCTTGCCTTCCCGCGGCTTGCCTAAAGGGTCTGCGACCGTTGCCATCCGACCCTCCCGGCTTGTGATCGGTGCCGCGCAGGGGGTTGCGGCGACCGTCTCAAAGGCCACCTATGTGGGCGTCCGCATGGAGTACACTCTGACCGGAGCGTTCGGGCAGGTCTTTGCGGTTCATGACGATGTCGATGCTCCGCTTGAGCCGGGTACAGAAGTACGGATGGCCTTCGCCGAGAAAGGTCCGGTCCTTTTGCCCGAATAGATGCCCAATCTTCTGATCATCACGCACCCTGAGGTCATCATCGACCCGAACATCCCTATTCAGGACTGGGGGCTTAGCGCGATAGGTCGCCATCGGGCTGCGGCCTTTGCAGCCAGCGAGATTTTTGCACATGTCACTCACCTATGGGCTAGCACCGAGCAAAAGGCCCGCGAGACTGCCGACATCCTTGCCGCGCCACGAAACCTGCCGACAAAACAAGATGCCGCACTTGGCGAGAATGATCGAAGCGCCACCGGTTTTCTGCCGCGTGACCGGTTCGAAGCTGCCGCTGACGCATTTTTTGCCCACCCCAACACCAGTTTTCGCGGCTGGGAAACTGCCGTTGCCGCCCAGCGGCGGATAAACCAAGCAGTAACTTCAATTATCGAAACGCATGATGGCAGTGACCTCGCCATCGTTACCCATGGGGCCGTCGGGACCCTTCTGTGGTGCTCCTTGTCGGGCCACCCCATTGATCGGAGGTATGATCAGCCCGGGCAAGGCCATTATTGGCAAGCCGATCTAACGGACCTCAAACCGCTGAGCGGATGGCGCTCAATCGACTAGATTGTCAGGCCTGCCATGCGTTCTCAGAGATTTCACGCAAAGTATCAAACACATCCGGAGTACCAGCGATCACCCGACCGCCGTTGCGGATCATTGCGCCTGCGTCCTGATCTTCGACCACGCCGCCTGCTTCCGCAATCATCAATTGACCAGCCAGACAATCCCAGGCGTTCATATGTTCTTCGACATAGCCAAGCAGCCGGCCCGCTGCGACATAGGCCAGTGACAGCGCGCCACTGGCGTTTCTGTGAAACATGGCCCCACGCTCGATCAGGTTCGCGACGATTGGAACAATGTTACGGTTATCCACCCGGTTCGAATAACCCACTGCCACCGTTCCTTGATGCAGCGCAACACCCGAAGCGACCCTCATTGGCGCATCATTCAGTGTTGCCCCGCCTCCGCGCGAGGCTACGAAGGTCTCATTGATATTTGGGTCATGGATTACACCGATCTCGGTATTTTCCTCAGCGACGCCCGCCAGAACGATGGTCCAGGCCGGAATGCCATTGACGAAATTCGTGGTGCCATCGATTGGATCGATCACCCAGTCAAATCCGCTTGAACCTTGTGTTTCACCATGCTCTTCGCCAAATATGCCATCGTTGGGCCAAGCCTCGGCGATCCTCTGGCGGATGAAGGTTTCGACATTCCGGTCTGCCTCGCTGACCCAATCCTGTGCGCCTTTTTGATCGACGATCAAACCGCCCCGGTCGGAGAAATATCTGAAGGCGATTGTGCCAGCTTCCTTGCAGATCGCGATCGCGAAGTCTTTGCGTTCTTTGAGGTAATCCATTGGGAATCCAAATCATATCTGTTGTTGGCCAAAACTGTGCAGGCTTGGTGATGGAATGGCAAATACCAAATGCTGGTGAACTCGGTCCGGGGCAGCCATTGACAGGCGTGCCTTCAACCGCATTTCGCGTCTTCAAAACGGGGCGCGCAGATTTCGTGCTAAACACGATGCTGTAAGAATACGTCGCCGGGAACGATTTTAGCATTGAAGAAAATGGTAGCCCGTAGGGGAATCGAACCCCTCTTTCCAGGTTGAAAACCTGGCGTCCTAACCGATAGACGAACGGGCCATTTAGACCAGACAAGCACAAGTGGTAGCCCGTAGGGGAATCGAACCCCTCTTTCCAGGTTGAAAACCTGGCGTCCTAACCGATAGACGAACGGGCCACGCTGGCTTGTGGAGGGCCTTTTACGGTTTACCTTCCCCCCCCGCAAGACGAAAAACGCAAGGCTGTGAAACTTTTTTGGCCGTTCCTGAGCGGCGTTGAAACGGTTGTCAGACAGCTTCTGCCGCGTCTTCCAGCCGCAGCTGCACGCTCTGTCGTCCGCCCCAGGTATTCACCTCAAGCCGACCCGCGAAATGGAACCGCGCACCGCCGTGATTAGACAGGCGATCCCCCAACGGGCCGTCGAATGCGCCAAAGGCGATGGCATCCAGTCCGCCAGACATTCCATCCGAAAGTGACAGCTTCAAATGTGTTTCGCCCACGCGTTTAGCAAAGCGCACTTGCAGATCAGGCAGAGCATAGCGCGGGGCAGGGGCACCGGCCCCGAAAGGACCCGCTTTCTCTACCTGTTCGATCAGATCGACTGTCGCGGCCCCGGGCATCAGCGCCCCGTCCAGTTTCAAGTCGGCGGGACCGCCTTGGCCTGCACCCTGTTTGGCCAGAAGCTCGGACAGGCGCGACATTGCAGGCTCCAACTGATCACGCATCACCGTCAGACCGGCCGCCATCTTGTGGCCACCACCCTTGACCAGCAGCCCTTCGGCAGCCAGTCGCTGGATCGACGCGCCCAGATCAACGCCCGAGATCGACCTGCCTGAACCTTTGCCCTCATCCCCGTCGAACCCGATCACGATAGCGGGCCGGTTTGCCGACTCTTTCAGCCGCGAAGCAACGATACCTACCACGCCGGGATGCCAACCGTCGCCTGCGGCCCAGACCAGCGGCGCATCCAGCCCACGGTCCTCGGCTTGCGCCAAAGCCGCCGCGCGGACCGCGTTTTCGATTTCGCGCCGTTCCGAATTCAGGGCATCCAGCCGCTCGGATAAGGCTTCGGCCTCAGTGATCGAGTCCGTGCTCAGCAGCCGCGCGCCAAGATCAGCCTGACCAATGCGACCGCCAGCATTGACGCGCGGCCCCAGCAGAAACCCCAGATGATAGCTGTTGGGCGCGGTATCCATGCGCGCCACGTCTGACAACGCGACCAAGCCGGGCCTTTGCCTTTGGGTCATCACTTTCAGGCCCTGTCGAACCAGCGCCCGGTTGGCGTCGATCAACGGCGCAACGTCCGCCACCGTGGCCAGCGCCACCAGATCGAGCATTGCCATCAGATCCGGCCCCTTGGCCCCGGCCTCACGCAACTGACGACCCGCCTCGACCAGCATCAGGAACACCACCGCAGCAGCGCAGAGATAGCCCAGATCGCCGCTTTCGTCCTGTCGGTTCGGGTTCACCACGGCGACGCAATCCGGCAGGGTTTCTGCACCCAAATGGTGATCCAAAACGATCACATCCGCACCCTTCGCCGCCGCGATAGGTTCGTGGCTCAGCGTTCCGCAATCCACGCAGATGATCAGGTCATGGCTAGCCGCAAGTTCCTGCATTGCAGGCACATTTGGCCCATAGCCTTCATCAATCCGGTCGGGCACATAAAGCGTCGCGTCAAGCCCCATCTGGCGCAGCCACACCAACAACAACGCAGCCGAACTGCCCCCGTCCACATCATAGTCAGCAAACACTGCGATCTTTTGGCGCTTGCGCACAGCCTGTAGAAACCGGGCCGCAGCGACGTCCATATCTTTCATCGATCGCGGGTCGGGCAGCAGTTCCTTCAACTTGGGTTCCAGGAAACCGGCGGCCTCCATCACCGGTACACCGCGCCGTGCCAAAACCTGACAGACGGCGCGAGGCAGATCTGTCTGCTGCGCCATCATTTCTGCTGACCGCTCGACCTCAATCCCCGGTCCGATCCAGCGTCGCCCCGTCAGAGATTGCTCTACGCCCAGAAATGCCACATCTCACCTCATGCACTAAGGCCGGACCCCTGCGGATCCGGCCTCTTGGTCTTTTATGAATACTCTTGCTGAAGGCGCTGGCGCAAGCCGCTATGCTTCGTTGTGTGGCCACATCGGCGTGCGGTAGGACATCCGCCGCACCGAGCCCGTTTTTGATCGCATGAGCAGCGTTGTTGTTTCAACCCAACCCGGTTCCCGCTTGATGCGCGGCAGCAGTGAACCTCCGGTGACCCCAGTAGCAGCAAAGATTACATCCGCCGTTACCATCTCGTCGCGCGCATAAACACGGTCCAGATCTGTGATGCCCGCCTTGGCCGCCCGGCCACGTTCGTCGTCATTACGGAACAACAGGCGGCCAAAGATCTGACCGCCCATGCATTTCAGCGCGGCTGCGGCAAGCACACCCTCGGGCGCACCACCTTGACCCATATACATGTCGATGCCGGTCACTTCGCTTTCGGCGCAATGCATCACACCTGCGACGTCGCCATCTGTGATCAGGCGGATCGACGCACCGGTATCGCGGACTTCAGCAATCATCGCTTCGTGGCGGGGACGCTCCAATATGCATACGGTAATATCCGCAGGCTCACAGCCTTTGGCCTTGGCCAGCGCTTCAACTCGCTCGCGCGGGCTCATGTCCAAGCTTACGACACCTTCGGGAAAGCCCGGACCAATGGCCAGTTTGTCCATGTATACGTCCGGAGCGTGTAGCATTGAGCCGCGCGGGCCCATGGCAATGACGGTCAGCGCGTTGGGCATATCCTTGGCGGTCAGGGTTGTGCCTTCAAGCGGGTCCAGCGCAATGTCTACGCCCGGGCCGTTACCAGTGCCAACCTCTTCGCCGATATAGAGCATTGGCGCTTCATCACGCTCGCCCTCACCAATGACAACGACACCCTCAATGTCCAGAAGGTTCAGTTGTTCACGCATAGCGTTGACGGCAGCCTGATCGGCAGCTTTCTCATCACCCCGGCCAACCAGAGAGGCGGACGCCAGCGCGGCCTGTTCTGCCACCCGTGCAAGGCCCAGAGACAGCAGGCGGTCGTTGAAATCGATCTTGGCAGCGTTCATCTTCGCATATCCTTTGGTCAGCTAAGGCGTTTTATCCGGCATAGCCTGCGCGCAGCATAGGCCGCAAGGGGTCAGACTTGTTCGATACGCAGGGCGACGGGTTCTCCGGCCACCACATCGGTGGCGCGCAGGCCATCCAGTGCATGGTCCAGCGTCGCCCGCGTGGTTTTGTGGGTCACGATCAGCACGGGCGCTGTGCTTTCTGTGTGCCCATACTGCCGCATCCGGTCGATCGAGACGCCAGCATCGCCCAGAATCGCCGCGACCTTTGCCAGCGCGCCGGGCTTGTCCAGAAGGCCGAGCCGCAGATAGTAGGGTGCAGGGAGGCCAGTAACGGCGGAGGCTGCGTCTTGCAGGGTCGTCGCGGGGCGGCCAAATGTCGGTATATGCAAGCCTCGCGCCAGATCGCAAACGTCGCCCATCACTGCGCTGGCAGTGGGACCTTCACCGGCACCGGGGCCGCGCAGAACGATTTGTTCAACTGCGTCCCCATCCAGCACAACCATGTTTGTTCCGCCTTCCAACTGACCTAGCGGAGAATTGCTCGGCACTAGACAGGGTTGCATCCGCTGTTCCAGTCCGCGCGCCGTTCGCTGTGCTACACCCAACAGCTTGATGCGATACCCCATGTCGTGGGCCTGATGGATGTCATCGAGGCTAATATGCTGAATGCCCTCGATCTCGATCCCATCGAAATTCGGCTTGGTGCCAAAGGCAATCGAAGACAGCAGCGCCAGTTTGTGCGCCGCGTCGATGCCGCCAACATCCAGATTCGGATCGGCTTCAAGATAGCCAAGCTGCGCGCATTCCTCGAACAGGGCGTTATAGCCCAACTCCTGCGATTGCATCCGGGTCAGAATATAGTTGCAGGTACCGTTCATGACGCCCATGACACGCGTGATCTCGTTACCCGCCAGTCCTTCGGTCAGAGATTTGATTACCGGGATACCACCCGCGACAGCCGCTTCGAAGCGAATGACACGACCTGCGGCTTCGGCCAATTCCGCCAGTTCCTGCCCATGAATCGCCAGCAGTGCCTTGTTTGCGGTGACGACATCCTTGCCACTGTTCAGCGCCGCCTCGACCGAAGCTTTCGCGGGGCCATTCTCGCCGCCCATCAGTTCGACAAAAACATCGATGTCTTCGCGTTTGGCCAATGCAACGGGATCGGTTTCCCATGCATAATCCGAGAGGTTTACGCCACGGTCCTTGCTGGCATCACGGGCCGAAACTGCGGTGATCTCGATGCGACGCCCGGTGCGGGCGTGCAACAAATCGGCATGACGACGCACAATTTTGACCACACCCACGCCAACGGTTCCCAATCCGGCAATTCCAAGCCTCAGCGCCTGTGTCATTCCCTTGGGTCCTTTCTGCTCGCAATACCGCCCGCGATGGCGAAGTGTCCTTTGCGGGCTGCCTTAGCGGGTTCGAGGCAGGGGTGCAATCCGTCTAATCTTTTGGAGCTAGTGGCGTGGCCGAAATCCTAGTTAATCTCGGCATTCTGCAGCGCTTCGGCCTTTTCCGCCAACGCTTCGCTGCGTGCTGTCAGGTCTTCTTCTACCTCTTCCGCTTCGCTGATTGGATCGGTCGGAGGACCGAGGGCGGGATCTAAAGCAATAAGCTTGGGGTAGGGTGCCTTGCGCAATGCGGCGGTTTCGCTGCCTTCCAACTCAGGGATATTTGCGCAGCCGGCGGTGGCCAGCACAAAGAGAATGGGCAACAAAAGCTTCATCGCAGTCCTTCGGGTCGCAGCGTGTATCCCGTGATGCACGTTTTGTCGGAATGGTTCAAGCGGGGTTCTATCTGAACGTCTGTTCAGATACGATCGGAGCATGGCGCGTACACAAGGTTCTCATTCCGATATCACCGGCCCCCGCATTCGCGAGGCCGCACTGGGGCTGTTTGCCCGTCATGGCTATGCTGCGGTTTCAATGCGGCAGATCGCAGGGGAGGTGGGGGTGCAGGCTGGGGCACTCTATAATTACACGCCCGACAAGCAGAGCCTGCTGTTTCGGCTGATGCGCGATCACATGCAGGATCTGATGGCCGCCTATGACGCTCTCGACCGGTTTGATAATCCACAAGATGCTTTGCGTCAGTTTGTCGGGTTCCACATCCGTTTTCACCTGCAGCGTCCCGACGAGGTGTTCATCGCTTACATGGAGCTGCGCAATCTGAACCCCGAAAACTTTGCCGAAATCGAGGCCCTGCGCCGCCGTTACGAGGACTCGTTAGAGCATATTCTGCGTAACGGGCAGCAATCGGGTCAATTTTCGGTCACCGATACCAAGATCGCCACATTAGCGGTGATTGCCATGCTGAATGGTGTGATCACTTGGTATCGCAGCGGTGGCCGCCTGTCTCTGGATGAGGTCGAGCAGATATACTGGGACATGGTCCGCAAGGCAGTCACCGCCTGACTCGTGCCTAGTGCGCTGGCCGGATGAACGTTCCGTTCCGCAACTCCCGAAACGCTTGCTGTAATTCTGCCTGCGTATTCATCACGATCGGGCCATGCCACGCCACGGGTTCATCGATCGGAGCGCCCGAGATCAAAAGAAACCGTACACCCTCGGGCCCGGCCTGAACCGTGATTTCGTCTCCGGTCCCGAACCGAACCAACGTCCTGTCTCCTGACATGTCGCGGATGTTGACCTCTTGCCCGGCGACCTCTTTCTCTAGAAGAATTCCAGTTGGCCGAGACGCGCCCGCAAAGGCAGCGCTGCCTTCAAAGATATAGGCGAAGGCCCGGCGGTATGTGTCGATCGGAATGGTTTTTTTCACCCCTGCCGGTATGCTGATATCCAGGTATTGCGGATCGGCAGCGATACCGTCCACTGGGCCCGTACGTCCCCAGAATGTACCGACAATCACACGGACCTTTGTCCCATCATCATCGATGATTTCTGGAATATCAGTGCTTTGAACGTCCTGATAGCGCGGGGCGGCCATTTTCTGATCTGATGGCAGATTGCCCCACAGCTGGAACCCATGCATCTGACCGCTGGCCGACCCCTTGGGCATTTCCTGATGTAGGATACCCGACCCGGCGGTCATCCACTGGACATCTCCGGCACCCAGCGTGCCGCTATTGCCCAGCGAGTCGCTGTGTTCGACTGTGCCGGACAGGACATAAGTGATCGTTTCGATGCCCCGATGCGGATGCCACGGAAAACCGGCCATATAGTCCAATGGGTTGTCATTCCGGAAATCATCGAACAGCAGAAACGGGTCCAGTTCCGACGGGTCCTGAAACCCGAACGCCCGGTGCAGTTTGACGCCCGCGCCTTCCATCGTCGGGACCGCCTTGCGGAATTCCAAAGTTGGTCTGAGTGACATGAAAGCCTCCTGATCCTTTGACCGGAACTTATGCGTCGGCCTGAGGTAGTCAATTTGCGCTGGAACACTGAAGCTGTGCGAAGATGCTCAGACAGGTGACGCGGCGCTGTCCTTTGCTTATCAAAGCGGTTAAAGCGGGCGGACAATCAGGAGAACAACATGCAAGAAGAAGTGCTGGCCACGGTCGCGGCCTCGGCACCGCGGCGCTGGACTGGGGTAGGGATGCTGGTCACGGTCGGGGCGTTGGTCATTTACGTCGCGTTGGCATCGCCGCCTGAGTTAGGCTGGCAGGTCTTCTTACTGGTTTCCGGGGCAGCTGCGTTCTGGTTAGCCCGTCGCATGTGGTACGCGACCGAAGACAGGATCGAGCTGACCCAATCCCAATTGCGCACAGGCTCGGGGCAGGTGATCTGCAATATCGAGGATGTCGAAGGCGTAGACCGGGGCGTGTTCGCATTTAAGCCATCAAATGGCTTCTTGGTAATCACTCATGCACGAAGCTCAAACCAGTGGGCGCCCGGTCTTTGGTGGCGTGTCGGACGAAGGATTGGCATAGGCGGCATGACAGCCGCCGCCGAGACCAAATACATGTCGGAAATGCTGTCGGGGATTCTAGCGGAAAGGGATTAGCTCACCGTGCAAGGGGTATTGACGACCTGGTCAAAAACACGCGGGTGCGTAAACACAAAGTTGTCCATCTCAAAGTCAGCAAAATCGAGCGCAAACCGGAATGGAGCTCTGTAAGTATTATTGGTTTCGACGATAATCATGGATCCGTTGTCAGGCATGACCGGAATTCGGTGCTTGATCTTTACGATCTCCGTGTTTGTCAACTGAATGTACTTCTCACCCCGTGTACAAGACCAAACTACGTTGTGGGCATCGGCATCAGCATCATACTCAATGTAAGAAGCGCGCATAGACACCGGAGATCTCGTATAGACCATCGACTCTAGAAGGTTGTACAAGGTGTCAACGTATTTCACATTCATGTCGCTGTCTTCGCGAGAAATAATGTCAGCTATTGCATACGCCCCTTTGATGTTACGGGCGCTTTGACGATAGCTGTCATAATAGGTGTAAGACGCGAAAATCGACCAAAACACCAGCGGTACGATCAGGACCGCCTCGACTGTAATCGAACCTTCTTCTCGTTTCAGAAAGCGAACGAGCAACGCGTTGGCAAAGTCCTGAATTGATTTTTTAGTTCGAGGCATCGGCTACATCCACAGTTTCAGACGAATCTTCGTCTGGGGAGCTTGATGACCCACCGAATGGTTCATGTACGAACACTGTCGTCGCATGCAATTCCCATTGACCGTCGGGGTCCTGTTTCGCAAGGCCGCCAATCATCGTGAAACCCCAGACAGGTGAGACTTCAAGACAAGCGCGGATGATCATCAGCTCGTTTGAAGTGCCCGATTCAAAAAGGACATTCTCGGGTGGCCTGACAGTCGCTGGCGTGTCGACACAATAAGGGTTCAAATAAGAAGGGTTGTCCAGGGGATTGCCGACGCGTGGATCAATAGGAGTCATCTCAAGCGCCAAGTCTTCCAAGCAATTTGTGATCATTGCCTCGTCACAGATCATTTCTTTGAGAAGCTCATGATCCCATTCGGTTTCACCCTCTGGCAAGCGATTGAGCCTAACCTCTCGGACTGTTATGTCCAGAGACCGTTCAAGATCGGCGTGATGAAAGGATTGCAGTCCCAGATCCATGCCGGAATAAGCGACATAGAGGAAGAAAGGAAACCAGAACATAAACTCGATAGTCGAGTTTCCATCCTCATTATTGTAAAATCTACGCAGCCGCTTCCGCAGTGTCGTAATCATTGGGTCAGCCTCAGATTCTGAATGGAGGTGCTGATCGAGTCAAAAACCCGCTCGATTTGTGTACCAGTCGCCTCATAGTACCGCGCATCTTTGACCGCGCAGTCTTTCAACATTTGCTTAACGCCGGACGGGGCTTCAAAGGCGATGGAGAAAATGATGACCTTTTCTTCTTCGGCTTTATTGCAAAGATCCACAACGTTTGGATTTTTGGTCGATGGACCAATTTCGGTTGTAGAGTCTGATGCAAATTCGTCGCCGCGATCCCAGCCATAAGCGTGACGCAACATATTCCGAATTGCATACTTTTCCGTGTGCGCCCAGACGTCAGGCCATTCCAGTTCTACCGGATCGGAATCTGTTGAAAGCCCTTCGGAGTCTTCGCGTGTTTGCGATCTGTCCATCGAATAGCAGGTGCCGTTGTAGTAATCCGTACAGCGGTAGCGTATATAAGTCTCATCGCCATAGGCATGATCTTGGTATTTGTCGCGGGTCCAGCGCCTGTACGAACTGTCCTGTACAGTTGTGGCGACATTAGGCCAAGCCCAGCGGTCATACTCTTCATCGTAGATAGAATACACTTCGGCATCTTCATTCCAATAGATGTCCGAGAGGCCGTCATTGTAAGGCGGATTCACTTTGTGTTGATAAGTGTTTTCACCATCCGTCATCAACACTAGAACCTTAAGAGTGTCAGAGGTCTTGTTCGGAGCCGGTCGGATCGCAAATGAGTTCGGAATTTCAGAACTGTCTGCAATCTGAGCGATAAGCGGTTGAACACTGTCATCAAGCAAGGTCAGACCCCACTTCAGACCTACGTCGATTGAAGTCCAGCCGCTTGCCACAAGGTTCTGGATCTGACCCTTCAAAATGTCCGGGTCGTTCTGGATTACGGTCATCTCTCGACGGTCGGTGTCGGATTCAAGGCGACAGGTATTGCTGCTTACCAGCGTATCGCTGAACCTTTTGTCGCTAGAACCATTATCCTTGAAATGAAGAGTCTGTGGGACATAGTCCCCAGGTCTGATGATGTTGCCGCCGTCATCCACGATGTCGTAGTAGTTGAAGTCGGTCGTTGTGAAATCCGAAGGCTGGAAGTCGATGCAATTGGCTCTTTCGTTAGCTCCGATCGTGTTAATCGCATCCATTAGATAGTCGGGCACCGAGACCTGTTCCGAGTAGGGCACGATTGAGATTGACAATCTGCCGTCTTCCGACTTCAGGATCATTTCATCAATAAAGTCCTCAGCGGCACTTTTGAGGTTGGTAAGCTTCGTACCACGCATCGAACCCGACACGTCCAAGACCAAAGAGATTTCGACATTACCAATCGATTCTTCGGCGATGCTGGTGGCGGTTGTATCAATAGAGTCGACACCACTCCATTTCATGAAATGTGTTTCGATACTCATATCGGCGCTGGCTTCGACTTTCCGTTTTCCTTCAAGTTCGGCAACCTGAGACACCGTTCCGTCGTCGTTCGTAGTACATGTCTCAGGCTCGACCTTGATATCTTTGATGATATCCGTATCGAAGCCTTCTTTGCGGATGTAATCATTCACTACGACACGTGGGCAAAGCTCTTGGTCCAGGTCAGCTGCGGCAAGGACCGCGCGGTCCAGTGCGTATTGTAGCCTAACCCTTTCGCGATCATATCGCATGACGTCGACGGCAAACCCGGCCACGGTAAAAACCATCATGACTAGGAACATTGCGAGTATTGTCATCGTGCCTTCTGTCGAAGAAACAAAGTGACGCAAGTGCCGCGAGCATCTGTTTTCGTGGCAGAGACGGTTGAATTGAGCTTTCAAATCAAACTTGCGCATAATTGGTTCCTCGGTCGATCAGGCACACTGATGCCAGCACTTCGCAACTTTGATAATTTATCCACGGATCGTGGCGAGATTTGGGCGCAGTGGACACTATGTTGCTCGTTTTTAAAGAGATTCAGCTTTATTCCCGGTGTTATTGACGGTTTTGTTTCGCTACTTTGGACAATCGCGCGGCTTTCGTTAACGCCCGACTCACCAATGGAGCTAAAAAGTAAAGTTCACAAACTGATGAAAATACGTGCAGTTACTGATTGCGGTATTTAGCAAGCAGTGCGACAAAAAGTCATGACGTATCTCGTCTACCGGCACGGAGGATTTTATGACCGGCATTAAAGAACCCAGCTTTCGTGAGAGTGTTGATTTGATGTTCAACAGAGCGGCGTCTCTGATGGATTTGCCGCCCGGGCTAGAAGAGAAGATACGGGTTTGTAATGCCACCTACACCGTTCGGTTCGGGGTGCGTCTGCGGGGGCAGATCCACACCTTTACCGGATATCGTTCGGTTCATTCGGAACATATGGAGCCGGTAAAGGGTGGCATTCGCTATGCCTTGGCGGTGAACCAGGATGAGGTCGAAGCGCTGGCTGCGCTCATGACTTACAAGTGTGCACTGGTCGAAGCGCCCTTTGGTGGCTCGAAAGGGGGCCTTTGCATTGATCCTCGCCAGTATGAAGAACATGAGATGGAACAGATCACGCGTCGTTTTGCCTATGAGCTGGCAAAGCGCGATCTGATCAACCCCTCACAGAACGTGCCTGCGCCCGATATGGGAACAGGCGAGCGCGAAATGGCGTGGATGGCTGACCAATATGCGCGGATGAATACGACCGATATCAACGCGCGAGCCTGTGTGACAGGTAAACCGCTGAACGCGGGGGGCATCGCGGGCAGGGTCGAAGCAACCGGGCGCGGCATCCAATACGCGTTGCGCGAATTCTTCCGAAACCCGGAAGACGTCAAGAAGGCGAACTTGTCAGGCACGCTGGACGGAAAGCGCGTCGTCGTGCAGGGTTTGGGTAACGTGGGCTATCACGCAGCCAAGTTCCTCAGCGAGGAAGACGGGTCGCGTGTGGTCGGCATCATCGAATGGGATGGCGCACTGTACAATCCCGATGGCATCGACGTAGAAGCCGTGCGGCAGTGGATCGTCAAGCATGGCGGCGTGAAGGACTATCCCGACGCCACGCATTCCGCCGAGGGCGGCGCGGTACTTGAAGCCGAGTGTGACATCCTGATTCCGGCGGCGCTGGAGGGGGTAATAAACCTATCCAACGCCGAACGTATTAAGGCACCACTGATCATCGAGGCCGCCAACGGGCCTGTCACGGCGGGTGCGGATGAGATCCTGCGCAAGAAAGGTACGGTGATCATCCCTGACATGTATGCAAACGCCGGCGGTGTGACCGTGTCCTATTTCGAATGGGTCAAGAACCTCAGCCACATCCGTTTTGGCCGGATGCAGCGGCGTCAGGAAGAAGCTCGGCATGAGTTGATCGTTAGCGAATTGCAGCGGCTAGATCGGTATCTGGGTGACGCATGGTCGATGTCTCCGGATTTCAAGGCCAAGTACCTAAAGGGCGCTGGCGAGTTGGAGCTGGTGCGTTCTGGTCTCGATGACACGATGCGCATTGCCTATCAGTCGATGAGCGAAGTCTGGCATGATCGCGCGGATGTCGACGATCTGCGCACGGCGGCCTATATCGTTGCGATCGACCGCGTCTCAAAAAGCTATCGCGCCAAGGGCCTCTGAGCGCGCAAAGAGCAGAAACTTCTTGAGTGGCCAACCAATGGGTTGGCCACTTTTCATTTCGGCCGAAGTCGTCAGAGTGTGTGGATTGGTCGCCCAGCGACAAGTTTTCGTCGAAAACAGGAGTGGAACCGGATTCCGGCGTTGTTACTGCTGGGTGAAGTTGGTTTGATGCCGACACACCTGTAGGGAGGTCTGAATGCGTTTCTCCGGCTTACGTGTCCTGAAAGAGGGCCTGACCGGCAACAAAGGCTGGACGCCGCACTGGCGCGAGCCTGAACCGAAATCCGAATATGACATCGTCATTATCGGCGGCGGAGGTCATGGGTTGAGCACGGCCTATTATCTGGCCAAGGAACATGGTCTGACCAATATCGCTGTTCTGGAAAAGGGCTATATCGGTGGGGGCAATGTCGGGCGCAACACCACCATTGTGCGCGCGAATTACTTTTTGCAGGGCAATTCCGAGTTCTACTCGCACTCATTGAAGCTGTGGGAAGGTCTTGAGCAGGATCTGAACTACAATGTCATGCATTCGCAACGCGGGATCATCAACCTGTTCCATTCGGACGGGCAGCGTGATGCCGCTGCGCGCCGGGGCAACATGATGATCAGTCAGGGTGACGATGCTATCCTGCTCAATCGCGATGAATTGAGGCGGATGGTGCCCTATCTGAATTTCGATGACCTTAGGTTCCCTCTGTATGGCGGTCTCTACCACCCGCGCGGAGGTACAGCGCGACACGATGCAGTGGCCTGGGGCTATGCGCGCGGAGCAGACCAGCGCGGCGTGGATCTGATCCAGAACTGCGAAGTGACCGGTATTGATATCGAGAACGGCGTGGTGCGCGGTGTTCAGACCTCGCGTGGGCCGATCCGGGCCAAGAAGGTGGCGATGGTTGCTGCCGGGCGTTCAGGTCAGGTGGCGGCGATGGCTGGAATGAGGCTGCCGATTGAAAGCCATGTCTTGCAGGCCTTCGTGACCGAAGGTCTGAAGCCCTGCATCGATCATGTGGTGACGTTTGGCATGGGGCATTTCTATATCAGCCAGTCAGATAAGGGCGGTCTGGTCTTTGGCGGTGATCTGGATTTTTACGCCTCCTATGCGGCGCGAGGTAATTTGCCCACCGTCGAAAGCGTGATGGAGGCCGGGATGGCGCTGATGCCGATGATCGGCAAGGCGCGGGTGCTGCGATCCTGGGGCGGGATCATGGATATGTCGCCCGATGGCTCTCCGATCATCGACCGGACGGATATCGACGGGCTCTATCTGAATGCCGGCTGGAACTATGGCGGGTTCAAGGCGGTTCCGGGTTCGGGGAATGTGTTTGCGCATCTGATTGCGACGGATCGGTATCACGAGAATGCCACCGGCTTCCGACTGGATCGTTTCCGCACCGGGCGCGGGATTATCGATGAAGAGGGCAAGGGCTCTCAGCACAATCTGCATTGAGGGGCGCGATGTTGGATTTGGGTATTATTGAAAAGATCAAGAAGGGCGCGCGGCTATGAGGATCACCTGTCCATATTGCGGCGAGCGGGATCGGCGCGAATTCTACTATCGCGGGGCGGCAGTGGATCTGGACCGACCGGCCCCGGATGCCGGTGAGGCGGCTTGGGATGATTTTGTCTACCAACGGGAAAACCCGGCAGGGCCGACAAGAGAGCTTTGGTATCACGAAGGCGGGTGCGGTGCATGGATCGTGGTCACACGAAACACGGTCACGCATGAGATGATCGACGCGCAGCCGGCATCGGAGGAGCGGGCATGAGAATCGATGGAAAGGGTCTTATCGATCGTACGCAGTCGATTCCGTTTGTTTTCGATGGTGCCAGCTATAGCGGCTATGCGGGCGACACCCTGACCTCAGCGCTTTTGGCGAATGGCGTACGACTGATGGGGCGTTCGTTCAAGTACCACCGGCCTAGGGGTGTGCTGAGCGCAGGCAGCGAAGAGCCGAATGCGCTGATGACCGTGGGGGCAGGCGCAGGACAAGAACCAAATATTCGCGCCACGATGCAAGAGATCTATCCGGGACTTGAAGCGCGCAGCCAGAATCGCTGGCCCAGCCTGAGTGTCGATTTGATGGGGATCAACGATCTGGCTTCCCCGTTTTTGGGCGCGGGTTTTTACTACAAAACCTTCATGTGGCCGAAAAGCTTCTGGGAAAAGCTATACGAGCCGATCATTCGACGTGCCGCCGGATTGGGAGCACTGTCGGGCGAAGACAATGCCGACAAGTACGAAAGCGCTTATGCCTTTTGCGATCTGCTGATTATCGGGGCAGGGCCTGCGGGGCTGATGGCCGCACTGGTCGCTGGTCGTGCCGGCGCGGACGTCATTCTGGCCGACGAAAACAGTCGCGTGGGTGGGCGTCTGCTGGCCGAGACCTATGAGGTCGACGGAAAACCGGGTCCCGATTGGGTTGACGAAGTGCTGGCCGAGTTAGCCGCGATGGACAATGTCCGCATCATGACCCGGACCACTATCGCAGGCGCCTATGACCAAGGTACCTTTGCGGCGTTGGAACGCGTTTTTCACCATACGGATCACCGCCCCAACGGGGCGCCGTTGGAAACCTATTGGCGGATCGTGGCCAAGCGGTCAGTTCTGGCGGCAGGCGCGCTGGAGCGCCCGGTCGCATTCCGCAACAATGATCGCCCGGGGATCATGACCGCTGGCGCGGTGCGGGCGTATCTAAACCGATGGGGTGTCAGCCCGGGCCGCAATGTGACGATCTTCGGAAATACTGACGATATCCATCGCACTGCGCGTGATTTGTTGGATGCTGGTGTCCATGTGGCGGCTGTGATCGATAGTCGCCATGACGCGCTCTTGTCTGACGACTACGAGGTTCTACGCGGGGCGCAAGTTTGTAACAGTTCGGGCCGTAAAGGGCTGGAGGCGATTACAGTGCGCCGCGCCAGTGGAGAAGAACGGATACACACGGATTGCCTTGCCATGACAGGGGGCTGGAATCCTTCGGTTCATCTAACATGTCACATGAATAGCCGCCCGATCTGGAAGCGTGAGATCGAGGCCTTTGTGCCAACGCCGGGGGCCGTGCCGGGCATGGTGACAGCGGGCGCGTGCAACGGATCTTTCTCAACTACAGCCTGCCTTCGTGAAGGGATTGAGGCAGCCAAAGGCGTGCTCGGCGATCTTGGCTACAAGGCCACGAAGACTGTGCCACCGCAGGCCGAGGATACGCCATACGAGATCACGCAGCTTTGGGCCGTGCCCGGCAAAGGCCGCGCGTGGCTGGATTTCCAGAACGATGTTACAGTGAAAGACGTCAAACAGGCCGCGACTGAGAATTTCCGGTCAGTCGAGCACATGAAGCGCTATACGACGCAAGGTATGGCGACGGATCAGGGCAAGAATTCGAACGTGGCAGCATTGGCCATTCTGGCGGACGTCACCGGGCGCGCGATACCCGAAACCGGAACCACGACGTTCCGCCCTCCGTATTCTCCTATCGCCATTGCCGCGCTGGGCGCTGGGGCTGAAGGCAAGGGTTTCAAACCGCAACGTTTTATCACTTCGCACAAAGCGACCGTAGCGCGGAAAGCTCCGTTGGTTGAGGCCGGGCTGTGGTATCGCCCCAGCTATTTCCCAAAGGATGAAGAAACCACGTGGCGGCAATCCTGTGACCGTGAGGTTAAAATGGTGCGTCAGGCCGTCGGGGTGTGCGATGTCTCGACGCTTGGCAAGATTGACATACAGGGGCCGGATGCGGGGGCGTTTCTGGACTTCGTTTATACGAACATGTTCTCGACCCTCAAAGTTGGCCGAACGCGATATGGCCTGATGTTGCGTGAGGATGGATTCGTCATGGATGATGGCACCACCGCGCGGCTGGGAGAGACGCATTACCTGATGACCACCACCACAGCAGGTGCTGGCGATGTAATGAAGCATCTGGAGTTCGTTCATCAGGGACTGCGCCCTGATCTGGATGTCTCGTTCATCTCGGTCACTGAACAGTGGGCACAGTTTGCCGTGGCCGGACCAAAATCGCGTGAATTGTTGAACGATCTGCTGGGCACACCTCTTGATGAAGAAAGCTGGCCCTTCATGGCTTGCGGGTCGATCTCGGTGCTGGGTGTGCAGGGGCGTTTGTTCCGGATCTCGTTCTCGGGCGAGCATGCATATGAAATCGCCGTGCCTGCGCGCTATGGCGCGAGCCTGTTCGATGTTTTGACCGACCGGGCTGAGACACTGGGCGGTGGTCTTTATGGGATGGAGGCACTGAACGTTCTTCGGATCGAAAAGGGCTTTATTACGCATTCCGAGATCCACGGACGGACGACTGCCTATGATATCGGCCTGGGTCGGATGGTGTCGCAGAAGAAGGATTGCATCGGCAAAACCATGTCGCAACGTCCGGGCCTTGAAGAGCCGGGGCGCGAGCGTTTGGTCGGGCTTAAACCCATTGGCGAAAGCAAGGAATTGCTGGCGGGCGCGCATCTGTATCGGGAAGAGGCCGAGCCGGTGCGCACCAATGATCAGGGCTATCTGACCTCCGTGTGTTATTCCCCGACGCTGGAAACGATGTTGGGCTTGGGCTTCCTGGCGGACGGGCCTGAGAGGTATGGAGAAATAGTGAAAATGGTCGATCATCTGCGCGGCGTGACAACCCTGTGTGAAGTGGTGAACCCGGTTTTCTTTGACCCCGAAGGAGGGCGCGTCCGTGGATAATCTGACCGCCAAAACACCCTGCGACGGGTTGCTGCCTTTGACTATCGGCTCAGTAACGCTCAGCGAAGAGGATGTAGGGGCGATCCATTCGATCTCACCTTTCAAGGGTAAGCAAAAGGCGCTATCCGAAGCTTTGAAAGCAGCGCACGGGATGGCCTATCCATCGGCCAATCGCGCAACGGGTAGGGCTGGCGCGCGGGCGATCTGGTTCGGCCCCGCGCATGCGATGCTGATCGGGCCGTCTCCTGATGCGACCCTGACCGAGAATGCTGCCATTGTGGACCAATCAGATGCCTGGGCTGTGGTCCGGTTAGAGGGTGCTGATGTCGAAGACGTACTGGCGCGCGTAGTGCCTATTGATCTGCGTAAGGCGAACTTCAAGCGCGGCCACTCCGCCCGGACCCTGCTGTTCCACATGACCGCTTCGATCACGCGCGTTGGGGAGAACACGTTTCAGATCATGGTCTTCCGATCCATGGCTGAGACACTGGTTCACGAATTGAAAAGGGCGATGGAAGGCATCGCCGCGCGCGGGTAAGCTGCGCTGAAAGAAACGAATCTTCGGAGATCCCCATGTTGCGTATCGCTATCGTTGCGGCCGTGCTGGCCACGCCAGTGGTTGCACAGGAAACCAAGGAACAGAGCTGCAAGTATCAGGCTGACGTTGTTGCCGCGATACAGAAAGCACGACTTGACCGGGTCAAGGAACGCGATGTGGCGCAGGCGGTGGCCGACAGTGGTCCTACCTGGCCCGAGAACTACAATGCCGCTGTTCCGCTGATCACGCCTTGGGTATATGAGCAGAAGATGCGCGACGTGCGTAAGAAGGATCTCGGGGCCGCGTGGCTGGAGTTGTGTTTACAACAATAATCCACAGTCAGATCATTTCTCTGTGGACAACCGCGCGCCATCCCCTTGGCGCGCGTTTTCATTTCTGGCAGGTTTGACCCATGTCTTTGCCCCCCGGATTTCTGGATGAACTGCGCACGCGCCTCAGCCTGTCTCAGGTTGTTGGGCGTAAGGTCATGTGGGACCAGCGCAAATCCAATCAGGGCAAGGGGGATATGTGGGCGCCTTGCCCATTTCATCACGAAAAGACCGCCTCGTTCCACGTCGATGACCAAAAGGGATTCTATTACTGCTTTGGCTGCCACGCCAAAGGGGACGCGATCAGTTTTGTGAAAGAGACCGAGAATGTCTCTTTCATAGAAGCCGTGGAAATTCTGGCGCGCGAGGCCGGGATGCCGATGCCCGCGCGTGATCCCAAGGCGCAGGAAAAGCAGGACCGCCGTTCACAGCTGGCCGAGGTGATGGAACAGGCTGTGCAGTTCTTTCGTTTGCAACTCAAGGCTGGGGCAGGGGCGGCGGCACGTGATTATTTGACACGTCGCGGTCTTGACGCGAAGGCGCTGGACCGTTGGGAAATCGGTTTCGCACCCGAGGGCTGGCAGGCTCTGTGGGATCATCTAACCGGTAAGAGTGTCTCAGAGGACCTGATCCTTGGGGCCGGGCTGGCCAAGCCGTCGAACAAAGGTAAGAAACCCTATGATACGTTCCGCAACCGCATCATGTACCCGATCCGCGACCCACGCGGGCGGTGCATTGCGTTTGGTGGCCGGGCGATGGATCCCAATGACAACGCCAAATACCTGAACTCGCCCGAGACCGATCTGTTCGACAAAGGCCGCAGCCTCTACAACCATGGCCCCGCACGACAGGCGGCAGGCAAGGGGCAGCCTTTGGTTGTGGCCGAGGGCTATATGGACGTGATCGCTTTGGCTGAGGCCGGGTTTGGCGCGTCGGTTGCGCCATTGGGGACTGCGATTACCGAGCATCAGTTGCAACTACTTTGGCGCATCTCTGACGAGCCGATCATCGCTCTGGACGGCGATACGGCAGGGCTGCGCGCGGCGATGCGAGCGGTCGATTTGGCACTGCCGTTGCTGGAAGCGGGCAAATCCTTGCGTTTTGCCCTGATGCCCGAAGGCAAGGATCCCGACGATCTGTTGCGCGCCGAAGGTTCGGGGGCGGTGCAGGATGTGCTGGATGCTGCAATCCCGATGGTCAAACTGCTCTGGCAACGCGAGACGGAAGGCAAGGTCTTTGACAGCCCCGAACGCAAAGCGGCGCTGGATAAATCCCTGCGAGAGAAGATCAAGCTGATCCGCGACCCCTCGATCCGATCGCACTACGGGCAGGAAATTAAGGACCTGCGCTGGCAATTGTTTCGCCCACAGCGACAATCGCAAAATCGTCCGTGGCAACCGCGCGGAAAATGGCAGCCGCAGGCACAGCCTGCCACGCCAGGCGCACGGGCGTCATTTCTGGCCTCGGCTGAGAATGCGGATATTCAACTGCGCGAAGCGGCAATTCTCGCGATTGCCATCCTGAATCCACAAGTTGTCGTGCAATTCGAAACTCAGCTGGAAGAAATGGATTGCCACGACCCTGATCATGCGGCCTTGCGGGGAGCAATCCTGCGCCATGCCATCGACGATCCGGACAATCTGCAGGATCACATCATGCAAACTTTGGGACCGGAACCCCTTGAAAACCTGCTGGCCCTTCGCCATGTCGCAGTGATCCCCTGTGTGTACAAACCGGGCGACGTTGAAAAGGCCGAGATGACGCTGGCCGAGGAACTCGCAAAGATCAAAGCGCTCCGGGGGTTGGATGCTGAGATTGCCGAAGCGGCAGAGGAATTGTCTGATCTGGCCGATGAGGCGCTGACATATCGGCTGGCGCAAGCCGCCGAAGAGCGCAACCGTACAAGCCGCAGCCAGAACGAAGACAGGGCCGTTTTCGACATCGCCGACAATGGTGCGCGAATCAACCGCGATGAGAAAGACGCGTTTGAGGCCATCACGTCTGGCATCAAATTCGAACGGAAACATCGATGAAGTGGTGTTTTCGTAAGGCACTGGAAAAGAAAAACGGGTAAACGGGTGGCCGAATCACTTCTACGCGCTAATGATTCGGTTCAAACGAATCACCCATCCCTGCAGGAGCATTGAATGGCCGCCAAGGATACGAACGAAGACCGCAAATCCGACGAGCAGGAACAGGAAATCTCGCTGGACATGAGCCAGGCCCAGGTCAAGAAGATGATCGCCGAGGCTCGCGAGAAAGGTTACATCACCTACGACCAGCTCAATCAGGTTCTGCCGCCTGATCAGGTCAGCTCGGAACAGATCGAAGATGTTATGTCGATGCTGTCCGAGATGGGCATCAACATCATCGAAGATGAAGAAGCCGAAGAAGAAGAAAACAAAGGCTCGACCGAACTGGTCACCACCGAAGGTCCGCGCGAGGTTGCGCTGGCTGGTGCTGCAACCGAAAAGCTGGATCGCACCGATGACCCCGTACGCATGTATCTGCGTGAGATGGGTTCAGTCGAACTGCTGAGCCGCGAGGGCGAGATTGCTATCGCCAAGCGGATCGAAGCCGGTCGGAACACCATGATCGCTGGTCTGTGCGAAAGCCCGCTGACCTTCCAAGCGATCACCATCTGGCATGACGAACTTTTGTCCGAAGACATTCTGCTGCGGGACGTCATCGATCTGGAAACCACTTTCGGCAACCAGATGGATGAAGACGGCGAGGTTGAAGAGCCGGTTGTCGATACCTCATCGGTGCAGGCGGCCAAGCCTGCCAAGGACGAGGGGCCGGAGCTTGACGCTGACGGCAACCCGATTGCCAATGATGATGACGATGATGACGACGATCAGGCCAACATGTCCCTGGCCGCGATGGAAGCAGCGCTGAAGGATCAGGTGCTGACCACGCTGGAACGCATCTCGACCGATTTCGCAATGCTGTCCGAAATGCAGGACAGCAGGATATCTGCGACGCTGAACGAGGATGGCACTTTCAGCGCGAAGGACGAAGAAACCTATCAGAAGCTGCGCGCTGAGATTGTTGAATTGGTGAATGGTCTTCACCTGCACAACAACCGGATCGAAGCTCTGATTGACCAGCTTTATGGCATCAATCGCCGGATTATGTCACTGGACAGCTCGATGGTGAAACTGGCTGACCAGGCTCGCATCAACCGTCGCGAGTTCATTGATGCTTATCGTGGGCGCGAGCTGGATCCGAACTGGTTGGCCGAAATGGCCGAGAAACCGGGTCGGGGTTGGCAGATGTTCATCGAACGCTCGACCGAAAAGGTTGAGGAACTGCGCAACGACATGGCTCAGGTTGGCCAATATGTTGGTCTCGATATCCCTGAATTCCGCCGCATCGTGCAGCAGGTTCAAAAGGGTGAGAAAGAGGCGCGGCAAGCCAAGAAGGAAATGGTCGAGGCCAACCTGCGTCTGGTGATCTCGATTGCCAAAAAGTACACGAACCGCGGCCTGCAATTCCTTGATCTTATTCAGGAAGGTAACATCGGCCTGATGAAGGCGGTGGACAAGTTCGAATACCGCCGGGGCTATAAGTTCTCGACCTATGCGACCTGGTGGATCCGTCAGGCGATCACGCGTTCGATCGCGGATCAGGCGCGCACGATCCGTATCCCGGTGCATATGATCGAAACGATCAACAAGCTGGTCCGGACAGGTCGTCAGATGCTGCACGAAATCGGCCGCGAGCCAACGCCGGAAGAACTGGCCGAAAAGCTGCAAATGCCGCTTGAGAAGGTGCGCAAGGTGATGAAAATCGCCAAGGAGCCGATCAGCCTCGAAACGCCCATCGGCGACGAGGAAGACAGCCAGCTTGGTGATTTCATCGAAGACAAGAATGCCGTGCTGCCACTGGACAGCGCCATTCAGGAAAACCTCAAGGAAACCACCACACGGGTTCTGGCCTCTCTCACCCCGCGTGAGGAACGGGTTCTGCGGATGCGCTTTGGCATCGGCATGAACACCGACCACACGCTGGAAGAGGTCGGTCAGCAGTTCAGCGTGACGCGCGAACGTATCCGCCAGATCGAGGCGAAGGCGCTGCGTAAGCTGAAACACCCGAGTAGGTCGCGTAAATTGCGGTCCTTCCTGGATCAGTAAATCGAAAGGCGCCTCATCCCGAGGCGCCTTTTTTCTTTCGCCCGCTCACAATGACTGAACTTCAAATCAAATTGGCGGGAATTCGCAAGGAGTCCGGCGATGCCATCTTTATATCGCCGCTGTCCACTCATGGACAGGCCGGGGCGAGGTGATTGGGCTGATGACCCCCGGCCACTTTTTAGCTTCATGAAAGCGGATGAGAGACACGTTTGCGAAAAGCAGTCGGGGCCTGACCCGTCCAACGTTTGAAGGCGGTGGAAAACGCAGCCTGATCGGAATAACCGAGCGAATACGAGATTTCGGACAGATGCATACCGTTCTTGATGAAGGTCTGCGCCAGGTCACATCGTAAATCTTCAACAATCTCACGATATGAGGTGCCTTCATCAGCTAGGCGGCGAGCCAATGTTCGAGGGCTTAGGCCGAGCTGGGAGGCGGCGTCGTCCACCTGTACGATTCCCCCCGGCATCGCATCTGTGATCAACCCTTCGATCTGTGCTCGGGTTTTCTGTCTTGGCGACTGTCTTTCGGCCAGCAGGCGTTCGCCAAATTCAACCAAATGCGCGCGCAGGCTAGGGTCGTAAGTTGGGATCGGTGTTTCCAGCGAGGGCAGCGACAGGATGATTTCCAAGCGTTCGGCCCCGAAGGTAACTGGGAAACCTCCGATTTTCTGGTAGGTGGCTTGGTGTTGCCCAACTGTGTGCTGAAACCGTATCTCAATCGGATTCAGATTCAACTGAGTCAACGCCCGCATCCGGGCGATCGCGCCAAACAGCAGGAACTCGGTCCGCCGATGATAGCGGGAAAAGCTCGGGTCTTTCCAATCGGCCTCAAGCGAGGCAGCGTTACCTGAAAGGCGCAGATTGAAGGCCAGGGCCGGGTCGATAATGCCATGAAACCGCGCCGTATTCTCGATCACCTGCTTCAGATCACGAGAGTACTTGCTAATATAGGCCGTAATGCTGGAAGAAGAACTGAATTCCAGACCCGCCCGTGCGCCAAAGGTGATATCGCCAAGTGCATCGCAGGCGTGTCGGACAAACAGCGCTTCTTTGTGGGCGCTGTACCTTTTGGCAGGCGGTTCAATATCGCTGCGGGTCAATGCGCAGTCACTCAGGACCTGTTCCACCACGGTCGCGCTTGCGTGATCCTCAAGGGTCCGTGTCAGCAATTGAATGCGTGAAATGTCGACGTCCATCACCCAGCCCAAAAAACGCGTTACTGTAATACCGTTACCCTAGCGGCAAACCGTGGCAATGCGCCAGCCTCGGTGCTGATACCCAGGAATTGACCGCAACTCACAAAGATATGGCAGAAATGGCCATGTCCGTAGCCTTGGCCAATAGCTACATGACCGGTGTTGTCGGGTCAGCGCCTTTTGGGGAAAAGGTCAGAGCCTGAGCGAGCGGTCCACCAAGCCGTTTCAACGGGTTCCCCGGCACGCCCCTCTCATTCTTCTGGTCAGTCATGTCGCATTGCTGCGGCGCATTCGACGTGACAGCATCACGGGGAACCTTTTGTTATTTCTTGATCTCTCGTGGCTGATGATCTTTCCATCGATACAGATTTGATCGTCTTCGACGGTGAATGCGTGCTGTGTTCAGGGTTTTTTCACTTCATGTTGCGCCATGATCGAGATCAGAAATTTCTATTTGCAACTGCGCAGTCACCGCTTGGGCAGCAGCTTTATACTCTCCTGAACCTGCCGACAGACGAATTTGAAACCAATTTGGTGATCGTCAAAGGAAAGGTGCACCAAAATCTCGACGCATTTGCCGCTGCGATGCGTGCATTATATGGTCCGTGGCGGGTATTGTCCTTGTGTCGATACCTGCCGAGGTTTCTGAAGAACCCGCTGTACCGGATGATTGCCCGTAACAGATATGCGCTATTTGGGCGGCGGGATGAGTGCCTAGTTCCTGATCCTTCTCTCAGATCGCGGTTCGCCCAAGATGGATTCTGATCGTGATCCATTCCTGCAGGCGCTGGGTATAGATGAAGCTGTGCCTGGATTGGTCAGGGATTTGCACAGCGGGGAAGGTCGCTACTCTGGTCGATGCAGCATTCAGCGTGGCCGAGGCGTTTTGGTCGCTCTGGCACTTCGCATCGGGCGATTTCCACCTGCGGGCGAAGATTTGCCGGTCACCCTTACGATCCGAAAGTCCGGCGCATATTGGCAATGGGAACGGGATTTCGCAGGCCACAAAACGCGTTCACGGATCACTTTTGATCCGCTGTGTGGCATGGTGCGGGAACAGATCGGCGGGCTGACAATATGGTTGCAGCCGGCGAGAACTGATAAGGGGCTGACCATTGAGATCCGCCGCCTCGCTTTGTTTGGCATTCCGTGTCCGGGGTTTCTTTTGCCACGTTCCGGATCGACCGAGGCTGAGGACGTACAATTGAGGTTTCGCTTTGACATTTCGGCGAAAGCACCGGGATTGGGACACCTGATCCGCTATCAGGGATGGTTAGAGCCTGTTCACGAACCACGTGGGTCAAGCTGACATGATCGTTAGTTCGCTGTGCTGACGATGGCGACGCACTAGTCTATATTTCACATGGAAACAGGAAGATGGTCACGATGAAACAGACAATACTTTGCGCATTTGCAGCACTGCTTATGACCAGCTCTGCGGGCGTTGTCGATGCAGCGCCGAACGGTTATCGAACAGAACCGATGAGCGGCACAGACTTCGAGGTCATTCCAAGGACACGTCAGGATATTGATGGATATTGGTGCGCCGCTGCTGATTTTGCCCGCCGGAAATTGGGTGCTGGGTGGCAGCAACAAATCTACGTTCTGCGCGGCTACGGCCCCAGCGTGACAACGGGACGCCGGACGGCGGTACAGTTCACACTGAAACAACCCGCCAATGTCCCGCAGAAAGGCAGCTTTTCGGTCACAGCCGGGTTCCAGCCGGGTGACAGCATGTCGGTACAGGGCGCAAATGCACGGTGCGGCGTCCGTCCGTTTATCAATTGACCTGCGATGCAGACAGAATTCTCGATCCAGACACAGGGCGTGGGGCTCTATGAGATTACCGCCCCTGTGCGCAGTTGGCTGAGGCCGGTTTCGGACGGTTTGCTGACGCTCTTTGTGCGCCACACTTCTTGTTCGCTGCTTATTCAGGAAAACGCCGACCCCGAGGTGCAGACTGATCTGCGCGCATTCTTTGAACGGCTGGTGCCGCAATCGGATCATCCGTCGATGGCTTATCTGCGCCACACCTATGAGGGGCCGGACGACATGCCAGCCCATATCAAGGCCGCGATGATGCCTGTATCGCTGTCGATACCGGTGTCAGATGGGGTACCTGCGCTGGGCACATGGCAGGGGATATATCTGTTTGAACACCGCAACGCGCCGCATGAAAGAAAGGTCGCTGCGCATTTTGGGTGACGCTTTATATTGGGGTGGAAAATTCCGACTACCCAAACCCTAGAGGCTGTCCTATAGTTGTGGATAAGTAAGCCGCAGCGCTTACAAAAAGTGGCCAGCTAGGGACGAGGAGACGGCGGATGCGCTGCCCGTTTTGCGGAAATATCGATACTCAGGTCAAAGATTCACGCCCGGCAGAGGATCATGTCGCGATCCGCAGACGGCGGTTCTGCCCGGCCTGCGGCGGACGGTTCACCACCTATGAACGCGTGCAACTGCGTGATCTGGTCGTCATCAAAACCAACGGTAAGCGCGAAGACTTCGACCGCGACAAGCTGGAACGCTCGATCCGTATTTCGATGCAGAAGCGGCCCATTGATCCCGATCGGATTGATCAGATGATCTCCGGTATCGTGCGCCGTCTTGAAAGCATGGGGGAAACCGATATCCCTTCGAATAAAATCGGTGAAATTGTAATGGAAGCGCTGGCCCGGATTGATACGGTCGCATATGTTCGCTTTGCGAGTGTGTACAAGAATTTCCAGGCGGCCGATGATTTCGAGGAGTTTGTCCACGAGTTGCGCCCGCCGCAACCTTCGACGGATGAGTGAGCGATACAGATAAGCGATATATGGCGCTGGCCCTATCATTGGGGCGGCGCGGCCAAGGCACCTGCTGGCCGAATCCGTCCGTCGGGTGTGTCGTCGTGCGCGATGAACGCATCGTTGGTCGCGGCTGGACGCAGCCCGGGGGTCGTCCGCATGCAGAACCTATGGCTCTGACGCAGGCGGGTAAGGCCGCGCGAGGTGCCACCGCCTATGTCTCGCTTGAACCCTGTTCACACTACGGAAAGACGCCGCCCTGTGCCGAAGCGCTGATTGCGGCCGGTGTTACCCGTGTGGTCTCGGCGATCGAAGACAGCGATCCTCGGGTCGCAGGGCAAGGGTTTGCCATGTTGCGCGAGGCCGGGATTGAGGTCACCACCGGTGTTCTGGCGGAACAGGCAGCACGCGACCACGCAGGGTTTTTCCTGAAAACCGAGCAGGGCCGCCCGTTTGTGACTTTGAAACTGGCCAGCAGCTTTGATGGACGGATTGCTACGGAAACCGGGCACAGTCAGTGGATCACAGGTCCAAATGCTCGCCGCGCGGTGCATGCGATGCGTGCGCGCCACGATGCGGTGATGGTTGGGGCAGGGACAGCGCGCGCCGATGACCCGTCGCTGACGGTTCGTGATCTGGGCGTGCAGCATCAGCCGGTGCGCGTGGTGGTCTCGCGCCATCTGGATTTGCCCTTGATGGGGCAACTTGCGCGAACCGCGTCCGATATCCCTGTCTGGCTCTGTCACGGCCCCCATCCAGACCCCGAGCGTGCGCGTGCGTGGGAGGGGTTGGGTGCCCGTCTGATCCCTTGTGCGCTGGATGGTCATCACGTGGATGCGGCTGATCTGTTGCAGCAGCTTGGGCAGGCCGGATTGACGCGTGTCTTTTGCGAAGGCGGATCAGCATTGGCTGCATCTTTGCTAAAGGGCGATCTGGTCGATGAGTTGGTCGGTTTTACAGCGGGGCTGACCATCGGGGCCGAAGGTCTGTCCGCGATCGGGGCTCTGAGGCTTGATACTCTGGATACTGCCCCCCGATTTGATCTGATCGAAACACAGGTCGTTGGCGGCGATATCCTACATCGCTGGGCGCGCGTGACGCACTAGCCTTCAGCGCCACCAATGCGCATGCGTCGCCAGTGCGCCCTGAAATTTGGACAAGATGCGATTTACGGGTCCGGTAGGGGATGACGTACCCTGCGCAAGCCGTTCGACCGCGATTTCGACGGGGCAGTTCTGTCCTGTCACCGGATCGAGATAGCGCGGGTAGTCGATCAGCGTTGCGTGCACCAATCCCATCAACGAAGGCCGCACGCCACGTCGCGCAGGCACTGCCCCCAGATCCGTTGTCAGCCCCCAACCGGCGTAGAACGGTGCGCCGAGTGTGGTGACCCGGACGCCGCGCAGCAAAGCCTCGAACCCCAGCAGAGAGGTCATAGTCCAGACTTCATCCACCTGTCCAAGCAGGGTGGCAGGATCGGTGCCTTCTACAATGACATCGGCCAGATCAGTTTCGATCTTGCCGTCGCGCAGACCAGCTTCGACATCCGGATGAGGTTTATAGATCAACACAGCGTCGGGATTGGCCTCGCGCGCCGCGCGCAGCAGATCGAGATTGGTGCGGATATTGCTTGTTCCCAGCCGGATCGAGGCGTCATCTTCTACCTGACCTGGCACCAGAATACGATGCCCCGTCGGTAGGTCCGGGGCGGGGTGGCCGATGTTGTACTTGCTTAGGCCCTCGGTCAGCAGCCGGGCTGTCAGCCGCTCGGCGCGGAGCCTCTGATCAGGGCGCAAGGTTTCGCGCGTGGTGATCCATTCTTCCAGGCGGCTGGGATGCGTTGGATCGTAGTAGATGCCGATATCATCGGTCACCAGCGACAGCGGTGGAACCAGCTCCGCGCCCAACCCGCGGGATCGTAAAAAGCCATCCTCAATCCGGGTTGCATTCAGCGTCTCACCGGCCCGGCTGGCCCAGACCATATGGGGTTGTTTGGTGTTCTCTGGCTGCTCGGCCACGAAACGCACCTTATGGTGCTGGCCGAAAATGCGTTGCAGGTGGCGGCGTTTCCATACCCGCATCCCGGAGGCGGTCCAGCCTTTGTGGTCCTGCCGCCAGGCCCGGGTTTGCGCCTCAAGCGTATCGAGCACGCATTCCAATTCGCACAGGCGATCATTGTAGGGATCATACCAACGCGGATACAAGATCATCGCAGCTGCAAAAAGCTGCGCCCGCGTAAGATTCCGTTGGCGACGGAGCAGGGGTGCATCATCTTGCGTCAGCCCCCACCCAGCGTAGAATGGTTGCCCGAACACGCGAGGTTTGTGCCCGGCCAATATCGCCTCAAATCCCATCTGCGAGGACAGCGTGTAAACCCCGATGGCCCCTTCAAGCAGCGACCATGGACTTATCGGGCTGTCGAGGATCGATATTCTGTGACTCAGATCCTGATCGGAAAAGTATCCCTTGCGGTGGCCTGCCGTGGTTTCGGGGTGGCTTTTGATGAGGATGCGTGCGCCGGGGTTTTCCTCTTGCGCGATTACCAGCATCTCGCGGAACCGTGCATAGTCGCCGTTGCTTGCGGTGACGGCAGCATCTCCCTGCGTCTGGTCGATCACTAGAACGTAGCCAGGATCGGGAGGCGTCAGATCAAGGTCAAAGGCCGAGTATTTGCTCAGATGCAGCTCTCGGATGCGCGCGATTGCGCCTCGCGCGCGATCCAGCAGGGCGGTGTCATCCAGCGGATGCGTGGCTAACAGAGTTTCCAGATCCGAAGGCACACTCGGATCAAAATGCAGACCCGATCGATCCAACAACAGACCCATGGGTGCCTCACCGCTTCGTCCAGGGTGCAGAGACCGCAGGAACGCGTCTTCGACCCTCAGGACGGGCACATCGCGTTTCTGCGCGATACCCATGCCCCGATGGGCTGTCGGGCTGTTGCCCCAGACCCCGACCAGATCGTCTGGCTGTGGCAGACCAAGCCGGATGTCATACCCGGCCAGAGACAATATACGACGCAGCCGCGACTGTGACAGGAACCCACCGTTGTAAACAAAAAGCCGGGAGCGTTCGCCCCCGGCCGTGTTCTCCGATTCAGAGAGCATTCATCAGTTACCCGTAAGCGTCGCCACATTCGCAAATGGCGTCAGACCTCCAGCAATCAGCGAGACAGATTTGCTCCACTGTGCATATGGGGCCTCGGTGACGTATATCGTGTCATCGTCTCGGATCACGAAATCGCGGGCGATGAACAGGCCATTGGGCGCGGTCAGGTTCAGCAAATAGATCATGCGCTGATCACCCTGTAGCTCGGGACGTCCCATGACATTGCGCGCCACATCCTGCCGTTCCTCACGCAGAACAAAAATACCGGTCGGGTCTGAAGATAGCGGCTGTAGGCCTCCGACCTGAGCCAGCGCCTCAAGGGCAGATAAGTCCTGACTTTCAAAGGCCACGCGGGACTGTCCACCGGTCGAGCCCAGCGCGATGTATGAGCGGCTGTCCTGTTCGACCAGAATGCGATCGCCGCCGCGCAGGGCGATATCGGTTTCCGGGTTGCGGAACAGATCGTCGTACCAGATGGTTCCTCTTTGCTTGCCCCTGATCACAGTGACCAATGCGATATCGGATGCAACTGCCACCCCGCCTGCTTGCGCGAGCATGGTCGACAACGAGCCAGTTGGTCGCTCAATCGGATAGATTCCCGGCGCGCCGATAGTTCCGGTCAGAGAAACGGTCGACCCATCGCCCGGAGTACGCGACACTTGGACCTGCGGATCCGGAGTCTGTTCTTCCAGCTTCGAGGAAATCAACGTGCGGAGCTGTTCGGGCGTATTGCCCGCTGCACGCAGCCGCCCTGCATAAGGAACAAATATGTAACCTTCGCTGTCGACCTGCACCTGATCCAGAACGGTTGCGCCACCGGCTGCGGAACTTAGCAACCCATCCTCGACATTTTCCCAGATGCTGAGGCTCAGAATATCGCCGGGGCGTACGGTATCGGATGCGACGCTTTGCGCGCTGCGGAAGGATTTCGAAAACCCGTATTGCGGAATCACCGATGTGGCCCGCGCAACACGGTCGTCGACCTCAACCACAAAGGCGTTACCCCCGTTTTCGACCGACCCAGCTAGAATTTCGTTTTTGTTCGGTCCGGATTTGGGAAGCTGGCATGCTGCCAGCAGGCCAAGGGTCGCCACAAGGGAAACCCCCCGGATCCATCGGGTAGGAAAGCGCTGCACTGCCGATTTACCTCAATCGTCTTTGTTTTGGGAAGGTTACCCGCATCGCTTCGAAACATCCAGCAGTGGGTTGCCCGCGATCATTCAACAACGCGCAACTGTGGCGTTGTGGCCTCTTTATCGGAGAGTAACCCTTGATAGGGGTCCTGAGCCGATAACATCATTTCAGCCGCCCGCCGCAGCAATTGACGACGCCCTTGGCGAGAATAGAACCCCCCGGGGACTTGGCAGGTTTCCAGAAGAAATTGGCGATAGGCCCGATAGGCCTTGCCGCCCGGGGCATCTGGCTGGGCAAAGAATGCCTCAATCGATTGCCGAGATACGAATTCGGGCTTGTCATAAACCGACTGCCCAAAAATCCGCAAAGGCATGCCACGCCACAGAACCTGCTGGCCTGCCGTGGAATTCACCGTCACAGCGGATTTTGCATCGTCTAGCAACCTGGCCAGCTTACCACCGGGCACATAGTGAATTCGGTTTGTGATGCCGTGCTGTGCTGCAAGCTGGCGCGCCCGCAGCCGCAGCGGTTCACGGTGGTTCTCAAGCGGATGTTCCTTGATGACAAGGTGGTGATGCGCAGGGGCGCCTTTGGCGAATCCGGCGATCACTTGTTCGAGAAACTCGGACATACAGGAAAAATCCGAGTGGTACTGCACCGAACTGTCATGGCCCAATTGAAGCAACACAAGATGGTATGGAAAACCGCTCCACCTGACCTGTGCTGCGGCCCAACCCCGCTGTAGCCTGTGAATGGGCATCAGACTCAGACGTTTGAAGTACAAACGAAACTCTTTCGAAACCGGCAGCTCTCGATGTGGTTGGAATTTCTGATATCTGCGGTTCAGAAACAGCACAAACCAGTGATAGAGCGCCCCATAAAATATGTGCTGGCGCATATCCCCCCAATGGGAAGGCGGTGGGGGCGCATGCCCTTCGGACTGTTCCAGCGCCGTCTGCATCTGCGCCACATCCAGTTCCATCAGGCGTGAGTTTCCGTTCGACCCGTTTCGTTCATAGGTCACCCACCAAGGGCGCAGGTAGCCTTCTTCAAACACATGAACAGTGGTCCCGCGTGCTTTGGCAATCTCAACTGCGCGTGCATGCACGGGCCGGGTGTCGCCATAGAGCACGATATCGGTCACACCATGGTGGGCGAGCAAATCGCTGAAGGTTTCTGGCCAGTCGTCGGGCGCACCGCGATACGGAATATAGCTGGATTTGTCGCCCCAGAAGGCCTGATCACCCGCGTTGAAGCCAACCCGCCAGACCTGGGCACCCGCAGCACGCAGCATCCGACCAAGCGCGTTAAAGAACGGGCCATGCGGTCCTTGTAGAAACAGGAACACACGCCGGTTCGGGCTGTTGGCCAAAGGGATCATGCGGTCTGCTCGTGTGGTGACTTTTGGTGCGTTTGTATAAAATTATGCCTCTTTGTCATTTTCGCGGCAAGGCAGGGCTTGCCGGTGGGGCTGTGTGCCTTTACCTCGGCTGTTGAAGCTAGGTTCAGAGGGTTAATGATATGTTCACAGGGATCGTCACCGATATTGGCACCGTTACCGAACTGGACCAGCAGGGAGACCTGCGGGCACGGATCAAGACAAGCTATGAAACGGCGGGCATTGATATTGGCGCTTCCATCGCAAGCGATGGCGTCTGTCTGACCGTCATTACACTGGGCGATGACTGGTATGATGTCCAGATCAGCGCTGAGACGGTTTCGAAAACCAATCTGGACAGTTGGCAGGTGGGCAAGCGCGTCAATCTGGAACGTGCCTTGAAAGTCGGGGATGAATTGGGAGGGCACATCGTCTCGGGCCACGTGGATGGCGTGGCAGAGGTGGTCTCTGTGATAGACGAGGGTGACAGCACGCGGGTGACATTGCGGGCGCCGGCCAATCTGGCCCGGTTTATCGCTCCGAAAGGGTCCGTCGCGCTGAACGGCACATCGCTGACGGTTAATGATGTGGACGGGTGTGACTTTGGTATCAACTTCATTCCCCACACCAAAGAGGTCACCACATGGGGTGACGTCTCGGTTGGTGATCGCGTGAACCTTGAGATCGATACTCTGGCCCGATACGTCGCGCGACTGGCCGAGATGTCCTGACCTTCAGGTGGAAGGTCTAAATTTGGCCGTCAGCCTCTTGGACAGCCACCAGAAGCATGAAGCCAGCAGGATTGAGACATACCCGTCGATGCCGTAGTGCCAGGCGAGGTGAACCGAGCCTAATAAGATGATGAAGACAAACACCGACAGCGCCCAGCCGAGCCAACGCGAATAGGTGAAGCCGTAGAACGCCAGCAGCACGGTAGAGGCAACATGCATGCTGGGCATCGCCGAGATTCCGCCTGCTAGCCCATTATTCCGATAACCATCCAACAGCATTTCATGCACATTCAGCGCCCAGACCGGGCTGATTTCGTGTGAATTGCGTAACAGCTCTATCTGCGGAACGAAGTCAGAGCCAAGATTGAAGGGTTCGTAGTAAACGGGACCAACCGAGGCAAAGATGGTTGCAATCACGTTGCCGCCTACAAACCAGCACAATGCAAACGCAACCAGAAAAACGGTGCTGCGGTTCGGGTCACTACGGTCCAGACAGGCGACGCAAACCGCAATGTAAATCATGGGAAACCAGATGTGATAGGCGCCATTTATCGCAGTGGTTACGATCGGTGATCCCAAAATGGGCCATAGCAAAGTCCACGGATCGACGCCGCCGTGCAGAAACCGGTCCCATTGTACAAATTGCTCATCCCAGAGTGTCGGATTCACAGCATGTATTTCGTTCTTCAGGAAGGTATAGGTCAGGATAAGAGCGACGATGCTGAGAAAGCAGATAACCGCATCGGTCGCTTTTTCAACATCTGCCATCTTGGATTGCAGATCTTGCAACATCCATTGAATTGGCTTTTTGGGTCGCACAACGAACATGGCAACGCCAAGTCGCCAAAGAACGAAATTTGCGAACATGAAACCAAGCAGACGAACTGAGATGACAATCAGGGAAGAGGTCGAAAAATCCCAATATGACCGTCCTACATAGATGCTAACGGCAATGGCATAGACCATCTGCAGTGCAATGAGTGATAGCAGCAGCCTGTTTCGCCGAAGGGCGTTTACACGCACGAAATTCGCAGCGGGCAGATCAGCGGTCTTAGACACTGGGCTCAAATTCTCGTCTAGCTAGGACATTATACAATGACTGGTGCCCAGGATATCAGGCGATCCAAGGGCCCAATTGGGGCAATTTGTGGACAAAGTTCACGCAACCGGCCTAAAGGTTCAGCTATTGGCAACAATGCGCAGAAAAGGCCTAAGTCAAAACTGGCGCATAGGATTGGTAAACTGAGTTGGCACCAGATTTCATCGCTGGCCCTATAGCGCTGGGCATATCAATCTATCTCGCAGTGCTTACAGGCTGGTCTTTGCGTCCACTCTGGTCTATCCCGCCATTCAAACCCGTTGTGCGAAAGGCTGCCCTATGAGTTTTGAAACCCCCGGACCGGTAGAGGCCCAATTGCGCGAGGCGATCAGTCCGATTGAAGAGATCATCGAAGAGGCCCGTAAGGGCCGGATGTACATTCTTGTGGATCACGAGGACCGCGAGAATGAGGGTGATCTGGTGATCGCGGCCGAGTTCGCTGACGCGGAGGCGATCAATTTCATGGCGACCCATGGGCGCGGGTTGGTCTGCCTGCCGATGACGGCTGAACGAATCGATAGTCTGGGGCTGCCGATGATGGCGGTGAACAACTCGTCGCGTCATGAGACAGCCTTCACCGTGTCTATAGAAGCCCGCGAGGGAGTTTCGACGGGAATATCGGCCGCTGATCGCGCACTAACGGTGGCGACCGCGATCAACGAGCAAAACACTATGGCTCACATAGCGACCCCAGGCCATGTCTTCCCCTTGCGCGCCAAAAGGGGCGGGGTATTGGTGCGGGCGGGGCATACCGAGGCCGCCGTTGATATCTCGCGTCTTGCCGGGCTGAACCCCTCGGGCGTGATCTGCGAGATCATGAAGCCCGATGGCACAATGGCGCGCCTACCTGATCTGGTCGCCTTCGCCAAAGAGCATGACATGAAGATCGGCACGATCAGTGATCTGATCGCCTATCGCTCGCGTAACGACAATCTGGTGGTTGAAACTTCGCGCGAGTCAGTGAATTCCGAATACGGTGGCGAATGGGAGCTGCGGATTTTCACCGACCAGACCCACGGTATCGAACACGTTGTCATGATCAAGGGCGACATCACAACGCCCGAGCCGGTCCTGACCCGGACCCACGCCCTGCATGAAGCGCCCGATATTCTGGGTCTTGGCCCGAAATCTTCACGAGAGCTGCCCCGCGCGATGGAAAAGATCGCCGAAGAGGGGCGCGGCGTCGTTTGCCTTTTCCGTCAGCCGCGAAATTCGCTGTATGCCGCAGACGACGAAGGCCCGCGCACGATCAAGCAAACCGGTCTGGGTGCGCAGATCCTGTCCAAGATGGGTATTCAGGAACTGGTGTTGCTGACAGACTCGCCTGAAACCGTATATCTGGGGCTCGACGCGTTTGGACTGTCAATCGTCGGCACCCGCTCGATCCTCAAGGAAGACTGATAATGGCTGAAAAAGACAAACATGGCATTCTGCCGACTCCCAGCTTCGACAAGCCGGTGAAACTGCTGCTGGTGGTGGCTCCGTTCTACCGTGCCATCGCTGACAACATGGTCGCTGGTGCCAAGGCCGAGATCGAGGCCGCAGGCGGAACCTGCGACGTGGTCGAAGTGCCCGGTGCGCTGGAAATCCCAACCACTATCGCCATGGCCGACCGCCAGTGTAACTACGACGGCTATGTCGCGTTGGGCTGTGTCATTCGGGGCGAGACGACGCATTATGAAACCGTCTGCAACGACTCTAGCCGTGCAATCCAGTTGATGGGCCTGCAGGGCCTGCTGATCGGAAATGGCATCCTGACTGTCGAAAACGACGAACAGGCCGAGGTACGTGCAAACCCCGAAAAGATGAATAAAGGCGGTGGAGCGGCGGCTGCGGCCTTGCATCTGATCGCGCTCAGCCGTAAGTGGGGCTCTTCCAAAAAGGGCGTGGGCTTCAAGCCACCGTCCGAGTCCATCCTTGTGGCGGGCGACAGCAACGGACCCACGACAGCATGACCCAGACAGACGCGCCGAAACCGGCCAACCAGAAACGCCTTATGAAATCCGCCGCCCGGCTTTATGCCGTGCAGGCACTGTTCCAGATGGAGCAGTCGGGCCAGACGACTGAACAGGTTGTGAATGAGTTTCTGGATCATCGGTTTGGCGCGGTCTACGAGGGGGATGAGATGCTGGATGGCGATATTAGTGTCTTCCGCAAGTTGGTGGATGACGCCGTGAACTATCAGGCCACCATCGACCAGATGACCGATCGTGCATTGGTCGCCAAATGGCCTATTGCGCGCATCGATCCGACCCTGCGCGCTGTGTTTCGCGGGGCCGGGGCTGAGTTGACCCAGAGCGACACGCCGCCAAAGGTCGTGATCACCGAATTCGTCGATGTCGCACGTGCGTTCTTCCCGGAAGGCAAAGAGCCCAAATTCGTGAACGCTGTGCTGGATCACATGGCGCGCGAAGCCCAGCCCGAGGCGTTCTGACGCCTTTACCGCGACCCTGCATGCGCTAGACTCACCATCACAGCGCAAGGAGGTTCGCCATGCCCAAACTGGTCCGTCTCTACATTACGCAAGTCATCTGGGGCTTTGTGATCTCGGCCGTCTTTGTCGGGGTGCTGCTGGCGCTCAACGTGGCCAATCTACGGCATCTAATCACCAGTTCGGAAATTGGTCTGATCGCGTTGGCCATGATCTGGTTCATGAACGGGATCGTCTTTGCGGGTGTGCAGTTCGCCTATGCTATCATGAGCATGGCTGAGAAGCCGAACAAACCACGTGGTGGAACACCGATTGCTCATGGTTTGAAGCCTGCGCCGATCAAACAGGAAGTGCGCGCAGGGCGCTGATTTATTAGGTAAATATGTGGCGGGACCACCAGTCAACCGTGCGGTTTGATTCCCGAGGACCTGTATGTACAGGTGGGCGCCAGGTAATCAGGCCAGGACCTGAACAGAGCCAGCCCCCTCGGAATTGCTTAAGGCCACCAGAATGCTACCTGTCACAAGAAGGGCAGAACCCGCCACGGGCCTAAGTAGGGCCTGAAGCAGGTTCGCACAAGGGGTTAAGCATCAACAGTTTCGTGCAATGCGGTGCGCATCTTGCCGAAATGTTCATCCCATCCGTCATCCAGCGAAAGGATCAGGCCAAAGGCGTCAGCCCCTTGAGGTAAGCCCTCGTGCAGCAGTCCAAGGCGTGTACCGCCGGCGACGGGTTCCAGCGTCCACTTGACCACACTTTCGGCGCCGCCCATCGGTTTTATGGTGAATGTATATTCAAGATACTCTGGACGTCTCGCTTCACGCACTTCACCCCAAATCAGAAGGTCGCCACTGGTCGTCCCGAACATCTCAAGCTTTTGTCCAGCAGCAAGGGGACGTTCGGGTTTGTGAAACCACTCGGCCAACCGGTCGGGATCAGTCAAATAGTCCCAAACGACTTCCGGTGTGGCGCGGAGAAAGATTGTTTTCTGCAAAACTGCGTCTGTCATTTCTTATTCCCTTCGATAGCTTTCTTCAGATTTGCGAGGCGATCATCCCAGAACCGGTCGAAGTAGCTGAGCCAGTCCAGAACCGGAGCCATTCCTTTGGGTTCAAGGCGATTGATGCGTTCGCGTCCACGAGCTTCGACGGTGATCAATCCTCCGTCGGACAAAACGGTCAGATGCTTTTTGACGGCCGCGCGGGTCATGTCGAAACGTTCGGTTAGTTGAGCGATCGTCATATCCTGCGCTGCTAGCATCTGAACGATGTCGCGGCGGGTCGGGTCCGCCAGGGCGCGAAATGCGTTTTGGGTCTGTGTATTCATCGGGCACCTCTTATTAGATACCATTTGGTTTCATATTATTGCGATACCAAATGGTACTATGTCAAGCTGCTTGATTTTTGTTCATGAATTGTTCACATTCTCGGAATGACACTAATTATGCAGCCTGGACAGAAGCTGGCCCGTGGTGTTTCGCGTCACTTGTTGACCCACGGCTATGTTTCGATTGAAGAATTTGTCCCTACCCGAGGGCTGCGGGTCGATGTGATGGGGTTGGGCCCAAAGGGTGAGATTTGGGTGGTCGAGTGTAAATCCAGCCGCGCCGATTATCAGTCGGATTCCAAATGGCAGGGCTATCTTGACTGGTGTGACCGATTCTTTTGGGCGGTTGATACGGATTTCCCGACCGAGCTTCTGCCTGCGGAAACAGGCTTGATCATCGCTGATGCCTATGATGCCGAAATCATCCGTATGGGGCCAGAAAGCAAGCTAGCCCCGGCGCGGCGCAAAAAGATGGTTCAGAAATTCGCGATGGATTCTGCACGTCGGTTGCAGGCTTTGCGCGACCCCAGGGTTTAGCTTTTGATGGCGCGCGCGGCTTGGGCTGCGGCGCGGATTTCCTCGGCGATTTCTTCGGCCTCTTCGGGGTCGAAATCCATTGGAATCTCAATACCGGCACCTTCAATGAACAGCCGCACCATACCATGATCGGTGGGGCCGATCTGCAGGTTCGCTTCGATATCGCGTTCGGTATTGATGCTCATGTTCGCCTCCGGGAAATGCGCTTTGGTGCTAACGCGCGATGGGTTGAGAATCAAGCCGACTATGGGTTCAGATAGGGCATGGAGACGGCAACGCTCAGACCTTTCCGCGCCGAGGATGCGCCGTGGCTGGTTGAACAGCATGGAGTGCTTTATTCCCGCGACGAAGGGTTTGATGACAGTTTCGGCCCGCTGGTTGCCCGCATTCTGACGGAATTCATCGCGGATCACGATCCAACTTGCGAACAAGGCTGGATCGCCGAGTGCGACGGGGATCGTTTGGGTAGTATTTTCTGTGTCAGGCTGGATGATCAAACCGCCAAGCTGCGGTTGTTTCTGCTGCTGCCCGAGGCTCGTGGACAGGGGCTGGGCAAGCGGCTACTGACTGCCTGCATGGGTTTCGCCCGCGACGCAGGATATCGCCAGATGGTGCTGTGGACCCATGAGAGTCACGCCGCCGCTTGCGGGCTGTATCGTGCGTTTGGGTGGGAGCTTGTCGACAGCAAGCCGGTGCATTCCTTCGGTGTCGATCTGGTCGAACAAAGCTGGCGAATTCAGCTTTAATCCCCTTGCAATCCCCGTACGCCTTCGCTAAATCGCCCCTCACAAGTGCCGCCTTAGCTCAGTTGGTTAGAGCGCTGGATTGTGGATCCAGAGGTCCCCTGTTCAAGCCAGGGAGGCGGTACCATCTCCCAAAACCCAAGAACGGTTTGCCGGTTGCAGGTCTTTCTGTATACCCGGTACTTGGCGAAAGCTGCGTTCCGATGACATGAGCAAGATATGCCGGATAAGAAACCTGTAGACATCCGTAGAAGTGCGAGACTGTCTGTCGCGCCGATGATGGATTGGACCGACAAGAATTGCCGGTTTCTGCATCGTTTGCTGAGTTCTGAGACCTTGCTTTATACTGAAATGGTCACAGCGCCTGCTTTGGTGCGCGGCGGCGCGCTGCATCTGCTGGACTTTAATCCTCAGGAGCACCCGGTTGCGTTGCAGCTAGGGGGTTCTGACCCGCAGGAATTGGCGCAGGCGGCCATGCTGGGCGCTGAAGCCGGATATGACGAGATCAACTTGAACTGTGGGTGTCCGTCTGACCGGGTGCAATCAGGGACATTTGGTGCGATATTGATGCGCGCACCCGAAAAGGTCGCGGAATGCGTTGCGGCGATGCGCGAGGCAGTGAAGGTCGAAGTCACGGTGAAATGCCGTATCGGTGTTGACGAACAGGAACCTTCAGAAGTGCTACCTGCTTTCCTCGACCAAATTCGCGAGGCCGGATGCCAACGTGTCACGATCCATGCGCGCAAAGCTTGGTTGCAGGGGTTAAGCCCGAAGGAAAACAGGGATATTCCACCGTTGGACTATGGTCTTGTGCACCGGATGAAGGCTGATTTTTCGGACATGCACATCTCGATCAATGGTGGCATTACGTCGCTTGCTCAGGCGCAACAGCATCTGGAGGCTGGGCTTGATGGTGTCATGATCGGTCGTGCCGCCTATCACCAACCGACAGATATTCTGGCGGCTGCGGACCCGTTGATCTTTGGAACGGGCAGTGTCGCGGATCCCATTGAAGTGGTGCAAAATATGCTGCCCTATGTCGAGGCGCATCTTGTCGACGGTGGTCGATTGCACCAGATCACGCGGCACATGCTGGGCCTGTTCGCGGGGCGTCCCGGTGCGCGGGGATGGCGGCGGATGCTCTCCGAAGGTGCTGTGCGCGAGAATGCCGGCCCAGAAGTGATCCTGCAGGCTCTGGACTCTGTCGCTGCGCTATCGCAGGTGGAACAGGTAGGCTAAGACGGCTTCGAGCCGCTATGGGGGAATGATGCCCGAGACGATGTTGCTGGCCCAGATGCTGGGCCTTTTGCTTGTGATCGGCGCTTTGGCCGGGGTGTTGGCTGGGCTTTTGGGCGTTGGTGGTGGAATCGTTCTGGTGCCCGCGTTTTTCTATGCGTTTCAGACACTTGGATATGGCGGGCCTCAGCTGATGCAGCTATGCCTAGCAACTTCGCTGGCGACGATCATTGTAACGTCGATCCGATCGGTTCTTAGCCATAACGAGAAAGGCGCGGTGGATTGGGGCATCCTGCGCGGCTGGGGGCCAGGCATAGCGGTGGGTGCGGTGATCGGTGTTCTAGTGGCTTCAGCTCTGAGGACAGAGTTTTTGCAGGCGCTGTTCGGCATGCTTGGCATGGTCATCGGCGTCTATCTTGGTTTGGGAAAATCCGAGTGGCGGTTGGGGGATGCAATGCCCAAGGGATTGCGCCGCGCTGTGCTTTCGCCTTCGGTCGGGTTTCTGTCGGTACTGATGGGAATTGGCGGGGGCAGTTTCGGTGTTCCGCTCATGAGCCTTTATAACACTCCGATCCACCGGGCGGTTGCGACCGCAGCGGGCTTTGGCGTGATCATCGCTGTACCGTCGGTGCTGGGTTTCTTATTTCTCAACATCGCTCCGGAGCATCGCCCGCCGCTGACCATTGGCGCGGTCAATCTGGTGGCTTTCGGTATCGTCGTTGCGATGACTATGATCACCGCCCCGTGGGGCGTTAAGCTGGCGCATGCGATGGATCCGAAGCCGCTCAGGCGGGTCTTCGCGGTATTCCTTACACTGGTTGCTCTGAATATGCTGAGAAAGGCGTTGGGGTGGTAGCGACGTTTTACGAGCTAGGTTGGGTAAAGTTTCCTTATGATGGAGCGTTGGCGGATTGGGTGGCGCACGCTCTTCCCACTGCGCGTGCGTCCGTCAGCGATCCGGCTCATGCAGCTTGGCACGATTGCGATGGCACGTGGTTCATTGGCGTTGATGCACTGGACAATGATGCGCAGGGCAGGGTCGCGGGTTCGCCTGCACTGGCGGGCGCGGCCATCGAACTGGCACATCAGCAGTTTGGATCGATTGATCTGCACAAAGGGCAGGTGTCGGTAATATATCCGGGCTACCCTCAACCCCGGCGTGGCGAAAGCGAGGCTGCGGCGCGGTATCGTGCGCGGCGAGATGCGGCGCATGTGGACGGGCTCAAGCCAGCTGGCCCTGATCGACGACGGCGGGTGGATGAACCTCATGCCTGGATATTGGGTATCCCACTTACCGAGGCCAGTGTGGACGCAGCACCAATGGTGCTGTGGGAGGGAAGCCACAAAATCCTCGGCGATGCTTTTCGGTCCGCGATGAAGAAGGTGCCGCGGCATGAATTGGGCGAGGCCGATATCACAGATGTCTATCAGGCTGCGCGCCGCGAAGTATTCGAGACCTGTCCGCGCCTCGAACTACCAGCACGCCCAGGCGAAGCCTATCTGTTGCACCGCCACTGTCTGCATGGTGTTGCACCATGGGGTCCGAATGCCAGCGCTGGACCGGATGGACGGATGATCGCCTATTTCCGCCCTCAGTTGCCTGGTGGTGTAGCGCAATGGCTCGAATCCCCGTAACCTCCTGCCATTGTTTGGCTTTGGAGAGTTGGTTCGATGATTACGGTTCACACGAATGCAGATGGTGCCCTTATTGAGGTCGAGCTTTCGGGCGAGGTCACTAGCGCAGATTACGCGAGCACGCTTGTTCCCGCTATTGAGGCCGCATTGGAAGAGCACGACGCCATACGTCTGCTGGCGATCGTTGGGTCCGAGTTCAAGGGATATGATCTGGGTGCCGCATGGTCTGATACCAAGTTGGGGCTCAGCCATTGGCGCGGATTCGACCGGATTGGCGTTGTGGCGGACCAGGGATGGGTGCAAACAAGCGTCCGCCTGGCTGCCCCGATCCTGCCTTGCCCGGTGCACGTTTTTGGAATGGATGAGGTGGAGGAAGCGCGTCGCTGGATGCGCGAATCTCTCGGGGCGATCCACGTGACGGATCTGGGCGGACCTTGCGTGCAGATCAGCCTGATGGGCAAACTGGATTCACAGGAATACGGTCAGGCTCAAACCGATCTTGATGCGCTATTGCGCGAACGTGACGGGTTTCGCCTGTTGATCGATCTGCGCGAGTTCGATGGTTGGCAGGGTCTGACTGCAATGGCAGCCCATTTCAGACTGGCGGCTGGTCACATTGGGATGCTGGATCGTGCAGCGATTGTCGGTGACAAGACATGGCAAAAAATGGCGCAACGCATGGCCAGTCATGTTCTGGGAACGCGGACTCAGTATTTCCCGGCGGAGGAATACGAGAATGCAATAACCTGGCTTGCGACTGGCTAAATGCTCTAAAAATGTTTCAGAAACAATGTCTTGCAATCATAGGCATTGTTCTTTTTTGCGTTGACGTTACGGAATGCAACTTTAAGTTAGCGCTATTATTGACTGGTTGGTCAAATAACTTAAAAAGTCCTTACCTGTCCCGAATTTAGAGGGAGAGGCAACAAGCTGTTTCGCGTCGCTGTGGGCCACCACTCACTCAAACACAGCTTCCGGACTCTTCCCCCTCGGTGTTCGGAACGGTCCCGCAGTGGCGCGTCGTTTATTAAATATTGGAAGAGCAATGATTTTTCGCTCAGTACTAAAGCGCATTCTTTCGAAGGACACCCCCGAACAGGCTGAAATCCACGAGTTGGAAGCTGAGTTGCGCCCGCGACCTGCAAAGACGACAACCCAGAACGAGCTGGTTGAACTGTTCGGTTCTGAGTTGCGGGATCACGAATCTCTGAGTGATCTTAAGCCTGCGCGGTCGCCAAAATACTAGGCTTGCGGATCAGGACCCTTGCAGCCGGGCGACACGGCCACCACGGCGCTTTGCCAGACGGGGTTTGCGTTCCGGCAGATCCTGCATGATTTCGGCCCGTTCGGTGCTGTCCATCTTTGACCAGCGCGTGATCTCCTCAATGGTGCGGTAGCAGCCGGTGCAGATACGTTCGGTCGGATGAACGACGCAGATTTGGATGCAAGGGCTTTCGACCTCGTCCCGTTTCCAAACCATATTCGTCATGGGCGTTTTCCGATCCGTCAAAGAAAGCGCAGTCTGTCCAGCGCGCCTTGCAGAATATAACCTGCTGCGACGTGATCAATAACCTGTCCGCGACGTTTTCGTGTCGTATCCGCCTCAAGCAGTGCTTTTTCTGCCGCAACGGTACTTAGTCGTTCGTCCCAGAAACCGATGGGCAGATCGGTCAAACGGGTCATGTTTCGTGCGAAGGCGCGGGTTGACTGGCAGCGCGGCCCTTCGCTGCCATCCATGTTGCGCGGCAGTCCGAGGATGATTCCGCCGATCTCACGTTCGGTCACAATCTCGATCAAACGCGCGGAATCCAGTGTGAATTTCTTGCGTCGCACCGTCTCAAGCGGGGTGGCCACGCCGCGCATCCGGTCCGAGACGGAAACGCCGATGGTCTTTTCTCCCAGATCCAGCCCCATCAGGGCTGACATTGGGGGCAGGGATGCTGCGAAGTCTTCGAACGCGTCGTGGATCATTGAGCGATTCCGGCCTGCAGCGCGGCAGCGTCGATCATCTCCAACGCTTCGGCGTTACCCGCAAATACTTCCTTGGCTTCGTTCCTGATTTTGATGGCGCGTTGGCCTTCGCCCAGCACGCCCAAGGCGGCAATCAGGCGTGCCCACTCCTCGGGTGTCCCGCCCTCGGTCGCAAGGCGGTCCGAAAGGCCATCGACCATACCGCGGATCATTTCTTGTCGTTCTTCTGGCGACATCTCGGCAGCGGCATTTACATCGTCTTGGCTGGGGCCGGATGCAGCAGAAAAGTCGGGTGTGTTGAACACGCCTGCGCGGAATGCCAATTCATCGATCTGTGACCGGATGGCATTCGCCCATGGCGCGCCGGCCGGGGCGTCATTCAGGGTTTCGACCCAAACGCGATAAGCCATATCAGGCCGCCCGGTCTGTGCCAGCATCTGCCCCCAATAATACCGGGCAGGACCCAAGCGCTGATTGCGCTCAAGCGCCTGTCGCAAGGCGGCTTCCGCTTCTGGTGAGACGTAGCCGCCAGCGGCCAAAATCATCATCTCTGCCTGATCCGAATAGGCCTGAGCCGAGGCATTGTCACCCGACAGTTCGATCACACGGGTTTGTGCCTCATACCCTGCTTTGAAGTTCCCCGCGTTGGTTTCATGCTGTGCCAGCAGGGTATGGCCTTGCAGATCATCGGGGCGTTCGGCCACAGTTTCGCGCAGCCGGTTCAGCAAAGTTGCATAGCTTTCGTCCAGCGGAGGCGTCTGGAGCGGTGTGGCAATGCCCTCGGCCTCAGCCTGGCTGGGTCGATTTTCGCGCAGGTCTTCTGCCATTTCCAGACGAACTGAAAGGGGCATGTCAGGGAAACCGGCGGCACCCAACTGACGATACATCGCCAACCCGCCACCAACCAGAACGGCGGCCATGGCGAGGAACGCTATTATGGTAACCAAGCGTGATGGCCCGGTGCCTTTGTCTTCATTGCGCATCTGCGCGTCTGCGGCCAGGATACGGCGCGAGATTTCCGTGCGTACACGCTCGGCATCAGCTTTCGCGATCACGCCGCGCGCCAAGTCTTTGTCGACGCCTGCTAGCTGTTCACGATAGACTCGCAGATCATAAGCAGCTGTCGGGCCGGTGCCGCGACGACCGCGCAGCATCGTGTAACTCAGGAAAATCGCGATCAGCAGCGCGATCAAAAAGATGAGAACCCAGAACGGCATGGTCCCTCCAAAATGGTTGCCCTGACTTAGACCTGTCGGCGCATGGAAAAAAGGGACAAATAGCCGCGAAGGGCGCTCATGTCGCAATAGTGCATTATTGCGGCGTTGCGCGGCAGGGTTAAAATGTACGGGCACGGCATACCTGCGCCCAATCATCGAAGACCGGACGGATTCGCACATGAAACACTACTCAGCCTTTGCTGTAGCGCGCGAAGCGCTGCGCTATCACACCGGATGGGAGCGCGCATGGCGTTCGCCGGAGCCTAAGAAGCGCTATGACGTCATTATCGTCGGGGCCGGCGGTCACGGTTTGGCAACAGCCTACTATCTTGGCAAGAACTACGGCATCCAGAACGTCGCCGTAATAGAAAAAGGCTGGTTGGGCGGTGGCAACACCGGTCGGAACACGACCATCATCCGATCGAACTATCTGCAGGACCCGTCAGCGGCGATTTACGAAAAGGCGCGCGGTCTCTACGAAGATCTGAGCCAGGAACTGAACTATAACATCATGTTCAGTCCGCGTGGCGTAATCATGCTGGCGCAGACCCAGCACGAGATTCGCGGCTATCAGCGTACTGCGCATGCGAATGCGCTGCAGGGTGTTCAGACCGAATGGATTGGGCCCGAGCGTGTGAAAGAACTGGTGCCGATCATTAATCTGGAAGGTCCGCGCTATCCGGTTCTGGGCGGGCTTTGGCAGGAACGTGGTGGGACCGCGCGCCATGATGCGGTGGCATGGGGCTATGCCCGCGCATGTTCGGCCATGGGTATGGACATTATCCAGAGATGCGAAGTTACAGGTGTCCGGTCTGAAAACGGTCGTGTTGTCGGGGTCGATACCACAAAAGGGGCCATCGATTGTGACAAGCTGGGCATCGTGGTTGCGGGGCATTCCGGCCAGTTGGCTGAGATGGCGGGCTTCCGTCTGCCGCTTGAGGCCGTCGCGCTGCAGGCGCTGGTGTCCGAGCCGATCAAACCCTGCATGGATGTCGTTGTGATGGCGAACACCGTACACGGCTATATGTCTCAGTCCGACAAGGGCGAGATGGTGATTGGTGGTGGCACGGACGGGTTCAACAACTATACCCAGCGCGGTAGCTTCCATCATATCGAGGAAACGGTACGCGCATTGGTCGAAACTTTCCCGATGATCTCGCGCCTGAAAATGCTGCGCCAGTGGGGCGGTATTGTGGATATGACCGGCGACCGTTCACCCATCCTGTCGAAAACACCGCTTAATGGCTGCTTTATCAACGCAGGCTGGGGCACCGGCGGCTTCAAGGCCATTCCGGGATCGGGCTGGGGCATGGCACAGCTGATGGCCACGGGGCATTCACCACTGACCGAAGCCTTCTCGCTGGATCGTTTCAAAGAGGGCCGCTTCATCGACGAAAGCGTCGCGGCCGGGGTGGCGCACTGATGAAGATTTTTCGTCGAAAAATCTCGCACGCCCGTCACGCAGAATTTGCAGGCAGATACGTCTCGCCTGCTGCCAAGAGGATGATCACATGCTGATCTTGAAATGCCCTTATTGCGGCGTCGAAGCCGAAGAAACTGAACTGGCTGCAGGTGGCGAGGCGCATTTGAAGCGTTATGGCCCGGGCTCGTCAGATGATGAGTTCCACGACTACCTGTTCATGCGCGAAAACCCCAAAGGCGTTCATTTCGAACGCTGGCGCCATGCCAATGGGTGCGGCAAGTGGTTCCACGCCGCGCGCTGTACGAACACGCTTGAGGTCTTTGGCACCTATTCGGCGCAGACAACCGAGCCGCCGCAAGAGATCAAGGATGCCATCACCGCCAAGCGTCCCGGCTGGACGTGGAGAGAGTACAAATGATCCGTACAGCCATCCAAAATACCGCCTGCGAAAGGTCCGCATCATGAGCACCCGTCTCGCAAAACATGGCCGTTTGATTGATCGGTCCAAAAAGGTCAACTTCACCTTCAACGGCACCTCGATGCAGGGCTACGAGGGCGATACGCTCGCGTCTGCCTTGCTGGCCAATGATCAGATGATGATGGGCCGGTCGTTCAAGTATCACCGCCCGCGCGGCGTGGTCGCCAGTGGCGCGGAAGAGCCAAACGCTCTGGTCGGTCTGGGTGAGGGCAACCGGTTCGAGCCGAACCAGCGCGCCACCACGACAGAGCTGTTCAATGGTCTGACATCCGCATCACAGAACCACTGGCCGAACCTCGAGTTCGACATCGGCGCGATCAATACGCATCTGTCGCGGTTTCTGCCAGCCGGATTCTATTACAAGATGTTCATCCATCCGAAACCGTTCTGGAAACATGTTTACGAGCCGTTTATTCGCCAGTCGGCGGGTTTGGGCAAAGCGCCCGACAAGGACAACCGTGACGCGGACACATACGAGCACTTTTACGCCTTCACCGATGTCTTGGTGATTGGCGGTGGTGTCGCGGGTTTGCAGGCCGCCAAGGTGGCAGCCCAAACCGGTGCCAAGGTGATGCTGATCGAGCAGACTGCGCACTGGGGTGGTCGCGCTCCGGTTGATGGCGGAACCATCAATGGCGAGCCTGTGGATAAGTTCGTGGAACAATTGGTTTCCGATCTCGAAACAATGGGCAACGTCACCATGCGCAACCGCTGCATGGGTGCGGGGGTCTATGACCATGGTTATGTACTGGGTTATGAGCGTCTGACAGACCACAAACCGGGTGTTCAGGGGCCGCGTCACCGCCTGTGGCGCATTCGTGCGAAGCAGGTCGTGACCGCGACCGGTGCCATCGAGCGTCCGCTGTCATTCGCAGGCAATGATGTGCCTGGCGTTATGCTGGCCTCTGCCATGCGCGACTATGTGGTCAACTGGGGCGTGACGCCGGGCGAGCGTGTGATTGTCGCCACCAACAATGATGACGCCTACCGGACTGCAATTACCTTGAAACAGGCCGGTGTCGATGTCCTGCGCGTGGTTGATGCGCGCGACACCGCCGGACCTCTGGCCGAAGAGGCGCGTCAGCTGGGTATCCGCGTCGATCCGGGCAAGGCGATCGCAAAGGTCAAAGGCGGCAAGCGGGTCAAGAAAGTTGCGATCTGCAATCAAGAGGGGATCGGAGGCGCCCGGGAAGAGGTCGAATGCGATGCGATTGCCATGTCAGGTGGCTGGTCTCCGGTCGTGCATATGTGGTCGCATTGCGGCGGTAAGCTGATCTGGGACGAGGCGAACGCGCATTTCCGCCCCGATCCTTCACGTCCTCCGCTGGGGGCAGACGGTGAAGGTTTTGTTCTGGCGGCAGGGGCTTCGAACGGCCCGCTGGCCCTGGGGGATGTCCTGAAGGATGCAGATACTGCCGGCAAAGCGGCAGCGAAGGCGGCCGGGTTCTCCGCGAAGCGCACCAAAGCGCCAGTTGGTGAGACTACGGCCGAGGCCCCAATGGCCGCTGTCTGGCTCATGCCTTCTAATGCCGAGATTGATCTGCGCATGAAATCGTGGCTGGACTTCCAGAACGACGTCAAGGTCTCGGACGTGCAACTGGCTGCGCGCGAGGGCTATGAAAGTGTCGAGCACACCAAGCGTTACACCACGCTGGGCATGGCAACGGATCAGGGTAAGTTGAGTAATATCAACGGTCTGGCAATCCTAGCTGATGCGCTGGATTCAGAGATCCCGAAGGTCGGTACCACCACCTTCCGCCCGCCATATACTCCAATCTCGATGGCTTCGATTGGTGGTGAAGCGCGTGGTGAGGTGTTCCAGCCGATCCGTCAAACGCCGATGCATAACTGGCACGATAAGAACGGGGCCGATTGGGAGCCGGTCGGCCATTGGCGTCGAACCTATGCCTATGTGCGACCCGGAGAATCCGTGCATGATGCGGTGAATCGCGAGGTTAAAAACACCCGCGAAAACCTCGGGCTGTTGGACGCTTCGACCCTCGGCAAGCTGATCGTCAAAGGCCCCGACGCAGGCAAGTTCCTGGACATGATGTACACCAACATGATGTCCACGCTGAAGGTCGGCAAATGCCGCTATGGCCTGATGTGTTCCGAGAATGGCTTCCTGATCGACGACGGCGTTGTTGCCCGCATCGATGAGGACACGTGGCTGTGCCACACCACCACCGGCGGGGCCGAGCGTATCCATGGCCACATGGAAGAATGGCTGCAGACCGAGTGGTGGGACTGGAAAGTCTACGTCGCGAACGTCACCGAGCAATATGCGCAGGTCGCCGTGGTAGGTCCGAACGCCCGCAAGGTACTTGAGAAGCTGGGCGGCATGGATCTGTCGAAAGAGGCGCTGCCCTTCATGGAATGGCGCGATGGCAAGATCGGCGCGTTCGACGCGCGGGCCTACCGTATCTCGTTCTCGGGTGAGCTGTCCTATGAGATCGCGGTCCCTGCAAGCCAAGGTCAGGCGTTCTGGGACGCTCTGATCGAGGCAGGGCAGGAGTTCGGAGTGATGCCATACGGCACCGAATGTCTGCATATTCTGCGTGCCGAGAAAGGCTTTATCATGATCGGCGATGAGACCGACGGCACCGTGATCCCGCAGGATCTGGGGCTGCACTGGGCGCTGTCCAAAAAGAAAGAGGATTACCTCGGAAAACGCGCCCATTCGCGGACCCATATGGCCGATCCTGAGCGTTGGAAACTGGTTGGTCTTGAGACTGTGGATGGATCGGTTCTGCCGGACGGTGCCTATGCGGTGGGCGAGGGCGTGAATGCGAACGGTCAGCGCAACATGATCGGTCGCGTAACTTCGACCTACTACTCGGCCAATCTGGGCAAAGGCATCGCCATGGGCCTGATCAAACACGGCCCCGACCGGATGGGCGAAGTGGTCGAGTTCCCGGGCACTGACGGCAAAACCTACAAGGCCAAGATCGTGGACCCGATCTTCTATGACAAGGACGGGGAGAAGCAGAATGTCTGAACCCATCAGCGCACTGAACAACGCCTCATATGATGGCATCGCCAAGATCGAGGAATGTGGCCTGCAGGGCATGATCACACTGCGCGGTGATCTGTCGGATAAGGTACTGGCTAAGGCTGTCAAAGACGCCACCGGGCAGAAAGTGCCCCTTCAGCGTGAAGCGTTTGTGAATGGCGACACCGGTGTTTGCTGGATGTCCACCGACGAATTGCTGGTGCTTGTGCCTTATGCCGAGGTCGAGGCCAAACTGGCCGCGATGACCAACGCGCTAAGCGGTACGCACGCGCTGGCGGTCAACGTCTCCGACGCGCGCGCTGTGTTCCGTGTTTCGGGCGCGAATGCGCGCGAGGTATTGGGCAAGCTCGCTCCGGTCGAGCTGTCGGCCGAGGCATTCCAACCCGGCCAGATCCGCCGTTCGCGTTTGGCGCAGGTGGCAGGTGCCTTCTGGATGGACGACGCTGAAACTTTCCGCATCGTCTGCTTCCGCTCTGCGGCGGACTATGCGTTCAAATTGCTGAAGGTTGCGGCGCAGCCCGGCAGCGAGGTCGGGGTTTATTAAGCCCTGATCGCCTGATGATATGTGGGTGTGGGGGCTTTGCCCCCTCGGCCTGCGGCCTCACTCCCAGGGTATTTCTGTTTAGATGAAGGCCGGATCTCTGGTTCGGGTCTCAGGGGGTCGTGCTGAACAGGAATGTCGGGAACTGAGTGAGTGCACGCTGGCCCGTGAGGGCTGACTTGCCGGTTTCGCCTGTGTGTGGGTCGTGGCATTGGCGATAGAAAGCCAGGTCTTCTGAAAGTTTTTTCATGGCCGCGCTGCGGTTGTCTGCGCTCAGATAAGGTGCGTGCGTTGAGAGAAACAGCGCAGGGTTATCTTTTTCTAACCAAGGCAGCATAGAAGGCAGGACCGAAAATTCAGCGCCTTCGATATCCATTTTGACCAAAGAGACATCAGTCAGGTCGACGGATTCAGAAAATTGATCCCAACCGATGGTAAGTGCGTCGGTGCCATGGCTTCCTTCGTGGAGCAATGATGACGTTGAATCGCCTGCCTCTCCGTGCGCTGAAGCCATTCGTGTCACTCCAAATCCATCTGACAAGGCGATGCTGAAGGCTGATACGTTTCGGATGTCGTTCAGCTCTAGGTTCCAGACCAAATGGCGGTAAGCCACTGGGTCAGGCTCAAAACACCACACATGGCGAGCGCGGCGCGCGGCATAGAGGACCGTGGGGCCGATCCATGCACCGATATCAAGATAGTCCTTTTCGGGCGACAGATAGTGGTCCAGCACCGAAAATGTCTCAGGTTCCCACTCCCCGGCTGATACCTTGCGCCAGAATTTCGAGTGGTAGGGGTCCAGGCGAAAGGGTTCACCGTTCAAGTTGCCCGCATAGTATCCGCGGGCGCGATAGAACATTTTGCGCACCTGTGTCAGCATCGCGGACCTCCGGGTTTTTGTGTTGCGGCCCTTGACCTGCGGCGGCTGTCAAAGCATTTAACCTTTGGAACCGCAACATTCATTTTCAACAGGGGGCCGAGATGGCTTTTGAACTTCCTGATCTTCCTTATGCACATGACGCGCTGGCAGCCAAGGGTATGTCCGCGGAAACGCTGGAATATCACCATGACCTGCACCACAAGGCCTATGTCGACAACGGCAACAAGCTGATCGCCGGCACCGAGTGGGACGGCAAGTCACTGGAAGAGATCATCGTTGGCACATACGACGCAAATGCCGTCGCGCAGAACGGTATCTTCAACAACATCAGCCAGCTGTGGAACCACAACCAGTTCTGGGAGATGATGGGCCCCGGTGGCAACGCGATGCCCGGTGAGCTGGAGAAGGCTCTGACCGAGAGCTTTGGTTCGGTTGACGAATTCAAGTCGCAGTTCAGCGCTGCCGGTGCCGGTCAGTTCGGTTCCGGCTGGGCGTGGCTGGTCAAGAATGCCGACGGTTCGTTGGCAGTGACGAAAACTGAAAACGGCGTGAACCCGCTGTGCTTCGGTCAAACCGCACTGCTTGGCTGTGATGTGTGGGAGCATTCCTATTACATCGATTTCCGCAACAAGCGTCCGGCCTACCTGTCGAACTTCCTCGACAACCTGGTGAACTGGGAAAACGTAGCCTCGCGGATGTGATTTCCACTTGGTAGAACTTAATGAATGGCCCGCTGGCAGTGATGCTGGCGGGCTTTTTGTTATGAATTGATGGGTGGCCGGTAAAAACCTGCCGGTACGTCAACTTTCATTATCCCACCTATTGTGCACGGCCTTTCAGCACCTACGTAAAGTAGGCGGAGGGAGAGAACCGCCAATCAACCAAAAACCTATCAAAATGCGAGCGAAACACCAACGCCGCATCGTTAAACAGGTGTGTCTAAGGGACAGGCGAAGGCCAACCTAAGCGATACAGGAGATCACGAATGGCTGCACTTGAACAGGGAACATGGGTTATCATCGCCGATGGGGAAAAAGCGCTGGTGATGGAGAATATCACGGACGCACAGGACCCCAACTTGGTCGTCGTGTCGGTCGAAGAACAGGACGCAGCACCGACAAAGCCAAGTGACAGGGCAGGGCGGCGACCCGATACGGGACCGAACCAGAAATCTGCAGTTGAAGAGGAGACATGGAAGTCCCACGCAAAATCTCTGTTCGTTCAGGATGTGGCGAACCTTCTGAATCGCAAGGGGCTGAAAGGGGCCTATAAACGATTGGTGTTGGTTGCCAGTCCGCATGTTCTGGGCCTGTTGCGCCGTCGGCTGCACAGTGAAGTGCTGGCAAAGGTTGTGGCCGAAGTCGACAAAACACTCACAAACCACCCGTTGCACAAGGTCGAACGGATACTGAAGACTCGGTTGGCGAAACCTGCCTAAACGAATACTGAGACTCGGGCGGTTTGCGCCGCCCGATTGCCAGTTTTTCTTAGTTCAGTAATTTGCGAAGCGCGGACATGGTCGCATCCGGTGTGTCGACCCAGGTGATGAATTCTGCCAGAGAACCATCTGCAAACCCCTGACCGATCAGTTGATTCAGCAGCGTGTGCAGCGTGTCCCAGTACCCGTCAACATTCATCACCAGAATGGGTTTGTCATGAAGCCCCAGTTGCCGCCATGTCAGTGCTTCGAAAAGTTCGTCCAATGATCCGGGGCCGCCGGGCAGGACAACTACGGCATCCGCGTTCATGATCATCACTTTTTTACGCTCGTGCATCGTCTCGGTCACGATGAACCGGGTAAGGTCGGTCTTGCCGACCTCGCGCTGAAGCAAGTGCACCGGGATCACCCCAAATGTATCGCCGCCGGACGATTGCGCTGCACGCGCGACCTCGCCCATAAGACCCACATCTCCGGCCCCGTAGACCAGCCGCCAGCCTTCGTTGGCCAACAAGGTTCCAAAGCTGAGGGCAGCGGCGGAGTAGGCAGGATTCACACCATTGCGTGACCCGCAATACACACAGACGGATTTCTGGGACATAGGTAGGGCTTTCTGCTCTTGTGTTAGGGGTTTTGACCCCTGATAGCGGGATTGATAGGTTGGCTCAACCGCTCCATGAAATGCGCGCCAAACTGGGCATTTCCCGGGCGGAGTGAAAGGAAAAGAATGAACGCCAAATCGGGAAGCGGAGGTTCTGGTACCTTCATATGGGGGCTGGTTGCCGGGATCGTTGTGGTGCTCGTTGCGGGCGGGTTGTACCTGTCCGGTCTGTTCGGGGGGCCGGAACAGCAGGCTGAGCAGGAAGCGACTGAAACATCCGAGCCGATTGCGGAGGTCGCCGAGCCGGAAACCCAGCCAGCGGAGGCGCAGCCCGAAAGCCAGGCGGCGGAAGCCGGCGAATCTGTTGCTGAAGACACACCGCCCGAGATTTCCGATCAAACTCCGGATAGCGAAGATGCGGATGTTCCGGTTGTGGCCGCGCCGGTTCTGGATCAGATATTCGTTGAGTCCGATGGAAACGCGGTACTATCCGGCAATGCCGAGCCGGGGTCCGAGGTCAGTGTTTTGCTGGACGGTGAGACTGTTCACAGCTTCACCGTCGATGACAGCGGCCAGTTCGCCGAGTTTGTATCGATCCCGTTTGCAGACGACGCTCGCGGGCTTGTTCTTGAGACCCGGAAAGGCGAAGACACCAGCCGTTCAGATGATTATCTGATCGCGGCGCTGCCCGAACCGGCCCCACCGGCCGTGTCGGAGCCCGCTGCCGATGAGCCGGTCGAAGAGGTCGCCGAGGCACAGACGACGGATACGGAAACAACCGATCAGCAAGCAGCCAACCAAGCTGAAACCGAAGAGAATGAACCAGAAGTTGCAGGTGCCGCAACGCCACCTGTGAATGAGACCGCGCCCGCGACTGAAACTCAGCCGGAATCAGGCGACGCGCCTGACCAGCAGGTTGCGATCCTACGCTCGGGCGAAGAAGGGGTTGAACTTTTGCAAGCACCCACTGTTCAGGATACGCCGCCAGAGCAGATTGCCCTGGACACGATTGGCTATTCGGACGCGGGTGATGTGGAATTGACCGGGCGGGCGCAGGATGGATCGGCCGTACGCTTGTATCTGGACAACCAGCTTGTGGCCGACATTGCACCAGCGACTGACGGGCAATGGCGCGGCGAGGTCGAGGGCATTGACCCCGGAGTGTACACTCTGAGGGTGGATGAGGTTGCCCCTGATGGCACTGTGGTCAGCAGGCTTGAGACACCGTTCAAACGCGAACCCGTTGAGGTTTTGCGCGCGACCGAAACCACCAATCCGGGTGAGGCCTCAACCGACGCTCCGGCGATCCGCTCGGTCACGGTTCAAAAGGGTGATACGCTTTGGGCGATCTCGCGCGACCGGTTTGGTGACGGTGTGCTGTATGTCAAACTTTTCGAGGCTAACAAAGATTCGATCCGTGATCCTGACCTGATCTATCCAGGGCAGATTTTCACCATTCCTGAATAAACATGACCACTGGCCCAACCCGGGCCAGGGCTTTTCTCTGACCGCAGTTAAGGTACGTGATGAGACAACCATCCGCGATCAAAACCGACACGGACGAGCATCGTTCGGGCTGGCGAACCATCCGCAAGGTTTCGCCCTATCTTTGGCCCGAGGACGAGCCATGGGTGAAACGGCGTGTCATTTTGGCGATGGCGATGCTGGTGCTGGCCAAGCTGATCGCTGTGTATACTCCCATCCTGTACAAAGGTGCCGTGGATGGTTTGGCGGGCGAAGGTGTACCGCCGCTTGCGTTGGGTGCGATTGGATTGACCGTTGCCTATGGTGTGGCCCGCATGATGACTGTTGGCTTCCAGCAATTGCGGGATGCGTTCTTTGCACCGGTTGGGCAACGCGCGCTGCGAGCGCTGGCGCTTGAGACGTTCCAGCACATTCACCAGCTCTCGATGCGCTATCACGTGACCCGGCGCACGGGTGGTCTCAGCCGGATAATCGAACGGGGCGTGAAAGGCGTAGAGTTTCTGTTGCGGTTTCTGCTGTTTTCAATCGGGCCGCTGATCCTGGAATTGCTTCTGGTGTCGATCATCCTGCTATGGTTATTCGACGTCTGGTATCTGGTCGTCGTTGCGGTGACGATTGCGCTTTACATATGGTTCACCTTTGCGGTGACCGAGTGGCGCGTGAAGCTGCGGCGCGAGATGAACGATCAGGATACCGAGGCCAACCAGCGCGCCATCGACAGCCTGCTGAACTTCGAAACAGTCAAGTATTTCAATGCCGAAACCCGCGAAGCCGAACGGTATGATGTTTCGATGAAAGGTTACGCGAAGGCCGCGCTGAAGACGGCCTATTCGCTGGCATTCCTGAATTTTGGTCAGTCGTTCCTGATCACATGTGGCCTGATTGGCGTGATGGTTCTGGCTGCAATGGGCGTGCAGAAGGGGGCGCTGACCGTCGGCGATTTCGTGATGGTAAATGCTTACATGATCCAGATAACCGTACCGCTGAATTTTCTTGGCACGGTGTACCGCGAAATTCGTCAGTCACTGGTGGATATGGGGCAGATGTTTGATCTGTTGGAGCAGCCAGCGGAAGTGATGGATAAACCCTGCGCCCCGAACCTGAAGGTAAATGGTGGGGAGGTCACGCTTGAAGATGTCCGCTTTGGGTACGAGCCTGATCGCGAAATCCTCAAGGGCGTTTCTTTGACCGTACCAGCCGGTCAGACCGTTGCGATTGTCGGCGCCACCGGGTCTGGGAAGTCCACAATCGGGCGGCTGCTATTTAGGTTTTACGATGTCACCGGCGGGTCGCTGAAAATCGACGGGCAGGATGTGCGCGATGTTAGCCAGTCAAGCCTGCATGCCTCGATCGGTGTCGTTCCGCAGGATACGGTCCTGTTCAATGACACGATCCGATACAATATCGCTTATGGGCGTGAAGGCGCGACCCAGCAGGATGTAGAGACCGCCGCCAAATCCGCGCAGATTCATGATTTCATCGTCAGCCTGCCAGAAGGGTACGATACCAAGGTCGGCGAACGCGGCCTGAAACTATCAGGCGGTGAAAAGCAACGCGTCGGCATCGCCCGAACCTTGCTAAAAAACCCGCCGATCCTGTTGTTGGACGAAGCGACGTCAGCCTTGGATACGGATACCGAGCAGGACATCAAAGATGCTTTGGCCCGAGCGGGTGAGGGGCGGACGGTGATCACCATCGCACACCGCCTTAGCACCATTGCCGAGGCCGACCGGATCGTCGTGCTGGAACGTGGTGAGATCATTGAGCAGGGCACGCATGATGAGCTGCTCCGCCGCGAAGGGCGATATGCCCAGCTGTGGAACCGTCAACAGGCCGACAGTGAAGCGGCGTGAGCCCAACGGTCCTTACAACTGATGATTGCGTGGATTGGTTCGATAAAAATCGGCCGCTGCGATACGGTTTTCCGTTTGACGCGGACCCGCCGCCGCGACACTGTGCGGGCCGAAACACAGACAAGGAAGAAACTTCATGAAAATGCGAGCAGCAGCAGCGTTGACTGCAACACTGTTGATGGCGACTTCGGCGGCAGCCGAGGATCTGGAATTCTTGATTATCAATGAAACCAGCTATGATCTGGTCGAGTTCAACGTGTCTCCGGCCTCATCCGGCAGCTGGGAAGGCAACCTTCTTGAGGGTGGATATTTGGGCGCGGATTACGAAGTGGGCGTCCTCATCGCGGACGGGCTGACCACGTGTGTCTATGACATCCGCGGTGTTTTCAGCGACGGAGAATCGATTGAAGACTATGGTATGAACCTGTGTGATCTGGGCGAATACGCGTTCGTCGAGTAACGCGTCTGCCAGAATTGAAAAGGCGAGCCCGAAGGCTCGCCTTTTTTTATTCCGCCGCCTTCAGCGGTGTTGTCGGGGGATGATCGGGGCGGTCGTCCTGAGCGCTCTGATCAGGGACAGCTTTGTCCTGTTCATCGGTCCAGATCATTTCGGCTGCTTGCACATCTCGCGCGCTTTGGCCGATTGCCATGTCCTGCGCGATTTGGCTGGATCGACCCGCCGTGGCGCGTGCCAGCGCCTTACCCAGCCATACCGCGTAGGTTGTGACCCACACTCGCAGCGCCAGGAATGACGGCGTCACGATCAGTGTCAACACCGTGGCTGTACCCAAGCCAAAGACCACCGCCGTGGCCAACTGTTTCCACCACAGTGCCGTGGGGCTGTCGATCGAATACCCTCCGCCGATGAAATCCAGCGACAGGCCGAACATCATCGGGGTCAGACCCGCCATTGTTGTCAGCGTAGTCAGCAGAACCGGACGGATGCGCGCCTCAGCCGTGCGGACAATTGCATCAATGCGAGACATGTAGCCGCTATATTCCTGATAGGTGTCGATCAGAACAATGTTGTTGTTCACCACGATACCGGCCAACGCCACGATCCCGGTCCCGGTCATGATGATCGAGAACGGTTGTTGCATTACCATCATGCCCAGCAACACGCCGGTCGTAGACAGAACCACGGCCAGCAGCACCAGCACCGAGTTGTAGAACGAGTTGAACTGCGCCAGCAGGATCACGAACATCAGACCCAGTGCTGCCAGGAATGCGCTGGACAGGAACGCCTGGCTTTCAGCCTGATCCTCCTGATCGCCGGTCCATTCCCAAGTGATGGTGCGACCAAAAGGATCGGTTTCCAGCCACTCGGTCAGCACGGCAATCCGTTCGTTCGGATTTATCAGGGCAAACCGAGCGTCACCACTTTCGATGGCGGACCGCACTTCACCCACGTTCTCGGCACCCGTTAGTTGAACGAGTTCGAACTCTGCTCCGTCCGCGCTGGTAATCGTGGTGCCAGTTGGTGTGGCACCTTCGCCAATCGCGCGCACGGTTGCCAAACGCAGCTCTGCACCGTCAGGACCGGTGGTCACGATCTTGCTCAGCCCAGGCTCGACATCCGCTTTAACGTCATAGTAGCGCTGTTGATCCGCGCGATTGATCTCGGCGAGCTTGGCCACGGGTTTGCGGGTGACGAAGTTCGACAGGGGGACCAACCCGTCCGGTGTGCGAACTTTCAGCGTATCCAGCGTTGACAGGACGCGATCCTGATCAGGTAGGCGGACGCGGATTTCTACCTCTTCATCGGTTGAATCCGGTCGCATTTCACCCAGCAAGATGCCACGCGTCACAAGCTGTACCATCGCGCCAACGGTTGCGACGTCCGCGCCGAATCGACCCGCCTTGGCCACGTCCACGTCGATCTGCCAGTCGATGCCGGGCAGGGGCAGGGTGTCCTCGATCTTGATCAGGCCGGGTGTGGTGTCAAAGGCTTCTCGTGCTGTGACGGTCGCGGCCGTCAGATCCTCCCAGCTATCGCCTTTGATGCGCAGATGAACGGGCTTGGCGGAAGCGGGACCTTGTTCCAGCGCCTGAATATCAACGATAAAGCCAGGAAGGGTTGCCAGCTCTGCGGTTAGTTCGTCCAGAACAAAATTGCCGTCATATTCCGCCGCGACCTCTTCCTTTGCAAAGCCAAGTAGACCTGCAATCGGTCCCCAGAACCAACCGGTAATCTGTTCAGAGCTGATTGGGCGATCTTCCCAAGGAATGAGCTCGAACTGTACGCGACCAATTGTGTCGGCGGGGGCTTCTGCACCGCCATTGTTCTGATTGAGCCCGCCTTCGCCCGCAAAGGCAAATACGTTGATCACCGCCGGGTGTTCGCTGATTACGCGCTCGGCCTCAAGAACCATTTCGTCCTTTTCAGCCAGAGACAGGTTGCCGCGCGCCCGGACATAGGCCGTGGCCTGTTCCGGTTCGCTTTCCACGAAGAATTCAACGCCGCGAGAGTTTTGCGGGAATATGATGAATGCGACCCAGAACACCGCCGCAAAGACGACTGCGATGGACACCACCGGCATGACCGGATTGCCGACTAGGAACTTGATCACATAACCGAAGGGCGTGTGCTCTTTAGCGGTATGAACATGTTCATCCGGGGCGCGTTCGATCTTGGCAGCACTCAGCGTGACCGACCCAGCAAAGGCGCCGAACAGAAACAGTAGCACGCCAGAAAGTGAACCGCCGGGCAGCAGATAGCTGGGGTTCAAGACCTGCATTGCGCCGAGGAAGATCATATACAGTGAAGGCGGTACCAGAAGCACTCGCAGCCACCAAGGCGTGCGGGCCCGCAGCCAGTTCGAGCTGCGCTCGAAACTGCGGCTCATACGGCCCGAGACACCGCCCACGACCGGCAGGTAGATCAGTGCCACAATCAGCGAGGCCGACAGAACGAAGATCAGCGTGATGGGTAGCATCTTCATGAACTCACCCGGAATACCGGGCCAGAACAACATCGGCAGAAATGCACACAGGGTCGTGGCCGTCGACGAAACAATCGGCCAGAACATCCGTTGCGCCGCCTCGACATAGGCGTGCATCGGACCAACGCCTTCTTTAATGCGCTTGTCGGCATATTCCACAACAACGATGGCGCCATCGACCAGCATGCCTACGGCAAGGATCAGGCCAAACATCACCATATTCGAGATGGTGACCCCGATCATCGCGAGGAAGGCGAAGCACAACAGAAACGAGGTAGGAATGGCAAAACCCACCAACAACGCGGCGCGTGTTCCCAACGAAGCCAGCACCACGATCATCACGAGCGCGACGGCGGTCAGAACCGATCCTTCAAGCTGGCGCACCATTGAATCGACGATGCGGCTTTGGTCGTTCGAGGTGCCCACATCAACAGCGGCCTGCAGCTCGGCTGGCCACTTGATCTGTTCTTCGGCGACAGTGGCTTTGATCAGCGCAACGGTGTCGATCAGATTGAAGCCCTTGCGCTTGACCACCTGCAGCGCGACGGTGGGTTCGCCGTTGAACCGGGCCGTGCCCGCGCGGTCTTCAAACGTATAGTTGATTTCGGCCAGTTCGCCTAAGGTGACCACGCGGTCTCCGTTGACCTTTACGGGCAGGCCATAGACGTCCTGAGCAGTCTTAAATGACGACGGGATCTTGACCGAGAACGTGCCCTGTTCGGTCTCGACCTCACCTGCAGCGATCAGTTGGTTGTTGTTTTGCACAACGTTGATCAGTTCGGCGGCCGTGACGTTGTAGGCCTCAAGCCGCAGCGGGTCGATCACGACCTCAAGCATTTCATCGCGGTTTCCGGCAATGCCAGCTTCCAGCACTGCGTCCAACGCCTCAAGTTCGTCCTGCAGATCTTTGGCAACGCGCGCCATTGTACGCTCTGGTACCGGGCCGGTCAGGTTGACGATGACGATGGGAAACTCGGAGAAGTTGACCTCGGTAATCGTGTATTGCTCAGCCCCATCAGGGAAATCAGCTTGCGCGGTGTTCATGGCATCGCGAACATCCGCGATGGTGGCGGATTTGTCCCAACCGAACTCGAACTCCAGCAGAATGCCTGCGTAGCCCTCGGCGGCGGTGGCGGTCATCGTGTCCAACCCGTCGAGATCGGCCATCTCGGTTTCCATCGGCCTGATCAGCAGGCTTTCGCTGTCCTCGGCTGAAATCCCTGGAAACTGCACCGACACAAAGAGCATCGGGATATCGATGTCGGGTTCACCCTCTTTTGGGAGCCCGACATAAGCATACCCGCCGATAACCAGCGAAATCGCGATGAAAGCCAGCACCATTCTGGCACGGCTTGCGGCCCAACTGACGATACCCGTCATTGCGATACTTCCCTGTATGTCGGCGCGACCGTCACACCACGTGTGACGAATTCCTGCCCGATCACGATGATATCAGCAGTTTCCGGCAGGCCACCAACCCATACACCATCAGCGGTGTCACGCAGAAGGCGGATCGGAACAAAATCAACGACATTGTCGGCTACCACGGTGCGAACACCAAGCTCACCTTCATTGTTCAAGGTCAGTGCGGATTGGGGCAGCAGATGTGCCTTGACCCCTTCGGCCGCGATCTGAATGTTGGCGGTTTGGCCGTCACGGATCAGCAGTTCCGGGTTTGGCACTGTGATCTCGACCTCGAATGTCCGCGTGGTCTCATCAGCCGAACGGCTGAGGAAGGTCACGCGCCCCTCGACCTGCAGCCCCGTAACCAACTGCGCAGTTGCCATCGATCCGACAATGATCCGATTCACTTCTGATTCAGGCACAAAACCCACCAGCTTGATCGGGTCGAGCTGGATGACGGTTGCGCAGAGCGAGCCGGGCTGCATCAGGCTGCCCAATTCCGCAGTATCACTTTCAAGCAGACCCTTGAACGGTGCGCTGATGGTCAGGCGATCAATCTCGCGCTGGGCGGCTGCTACTGCTGCGGTGGCGGCTTCAATCCCGGCTTGCGTAGCTTCCAGACCGGCCTCGGCGGATTTGATTCCGGCCTCGGCAGTGCTCATTTCGGCTTCGCTTGAGATACGGCGCGTTTCTGATCCAAACCCGGTTTCCGACAGCTTGCGGGCTGCTTTCAGATTGATTTCGGCTTCAGCCAAACGGGCGTGAGCTTCTTCCAGGCGCGCTTCGGCCTCGGGAACGCGGCTTTCGGCCTCAAGCTTGGCTGCCATGGCTTCGGCCAGGCTCGCGGGCCGGGTTCCGGGGTCAAGCTCGCACAGCAGATCTCCTGCTTCGACAAAAGCTCCTTTGCGCTTGGGCTCGGACAGGACTGTCGAAATGGTTTCGGCAAGGACCTCGACCTGGCGGTTTGCCTTGGTCTGACCCCGTAATTGAACGGCGCTGCCGATCTCGCGCGCAGTCGAGCGCAGCACGACAACGCCGATCGAGTCCGGTGATTGCACCGATTCCGAGGCCTCGGTCGCGGTCTCGGATGGCTCGTCTCCGCGACCTGCAAACGCAAACAGCGCGTCGCGCTCGAAAACAAGAAAATACAACGCAACAATAACCAAAATGGCGTTAACGAATGAAATCAATCGCATGCGGTAGAATCTCCAGATCTGTTCGCGCGGTCGGCTTTAGCCGCTATCCCTTAAAATGGGGCTGTGGCCATGTCTTTTCCATACTGAACTGAATAGTTCGGTTTAGTTTTTTACGCAAGGGTCACCCACATGGTGGTAAATGTATGAATTCGGGCACTTGGCTTGGCCTGATCGCCGGGGTATGACATGGCGCTAGAAAACCGGACACTTAAGCCTGGGGGCAGGGATGAGCGACGCCGACAGTTTTATTGAAGAGGTCACCGAAGAGGTGCGCCGCGATCGCATGTACCTTCTTTTGCGCCGTTGGGGCTGGGTCGGTGTGCTGGCTGTCGTGGCCATTGTCGGGGGCGCTGCGTTCAACGAATACCGAAAAGCACGTGATACCAACCAGGCCGAGGCTCTAGGTGATGCGATTCTGTCGGCGCTGGCTGAAAACGGATCGGCCGAGCGGGCACAAAGCCTGCAGGCGATCGATGCTGCATCTGTCGGCGGTGACGCGGTTTTGAACATGTTGCTGTCCGCCTCTCAGGCCGAGGCCGGATCGGCGCAAGATGCGGTGAACAGTCTGAACGCGATCGCCACGCAGGGGGATTTGCCCGAAATCTATCGCGCGATTGCAAGTTTCAAGGCATTGCTACTGCAAACTGACACGATGCCAGTGGCGGATCGTCGTCAACAGTTCGAAGCGCTGGCCATACCTGGTGCTCCGTTGCGTCTGCTCGCCGAAGAACAATTGGCCCTGATCGATGTGGCCGAGGGCAATACGCAAGCCGCTTTGGACCGTTTGCAGGCGTTGCGCCAGGACGCCGAGGCCAGCGTCGATCTGCAACAGCGCGCGGCTCAACTGATCGTCGCGCTTGGGGGCGAACCCGAGCCCGTGGCGAACCAGCAGGGTTAACCGGCAGCGAAACGGAACATCACAGGCGAGTTTGTAGATTATGCTATCACGTTATTTCTCAGGCTTCGGATTGCCCGTTGCGGCAGCCGCGCTCACCGTTCTCAGCGCCTGTCAGGAACCCGAAGTCATTCTGCCGGGTGAGCGTGAGGATATTCGTGCCTCCATCGACAACGAAACCGTTGAAACCCGTGGCGCCAAACCGATCAGTATTCCGGCTCAAAGCCGCAACGCCAACTGGTCGCAAAGCGCGGGTACACCCGCCTTCCGCACTACCAACGCAGCGCTGAGTGCCACACCGCAACGTATTTGGTCTGCTAACATTGGGTCCGGCGATAGCCGAAAACAGCGGATCACCGCAGACCCTGTTGTTGCTGGTGGCCTGATATATACGCTCGATTCCGGGGCAAATGTCTCGGCTGTTACGCCCCAAGGGCAGGTCGTCTGGAGCACAAACCTTATCCCGCCGAATGAAAAGGACGGGGATGCCACAGGCGGAGGGCTCGCCTATGCCGACGGTGTGCTTTATGTCTCGTCGGGTTTCGGAAGGCTGACCGCGCTCGATGCGAAATCCGGGGCGCAAAGGTGGCAGAAACGTCTGAATGCAACTGGCAGCGGTGCTCCTTTGGTTAGCGGCGGCATACTCTATCTGGTGGCCGGGGACGAAACCGGTTGGGCGGTGAATACCAAGGATGGGCGGATCATCTGGCAAATCGAAGGCACGCCGAGCGTCGGCAACGTTCTGGGTGCACCTGCGCCCGTGATTGCCTCGGACTTGTCAGTCTTTGCCTTTGGATCGGGTGATGTCGCGGCAACATTCCGCCGGGGCGGTATTTTACGCTGGAACGCGTCCGTTGCAGGCGGGCGTCGGGGCCGAGCGGCAGCTCAGATCGTGGATGTGACCGCCGGGCCCATGGTGTCGGGTAGTTCGGTCATAATCGGCAACCACTCGGGGCGCACGGTTTCCTTCGACGGGAATTCGGGTGAGCGGAACTGGACTGCACCTGAGGGGGCCGTTGATACAGTCTGGCCGGCGGGGAACAGTGTTTTTCTGATCAGTGATCGCAGTCAATTGGTACGGTTGGATGCAGCCGATGGCTCGACTGTCTGGGCCATCGATCTGCCGGGCTTCGTCAAGAACAAGCCGGGCCGCCGGGGTCCGATCTTTGCCCATTACGGCCCGATCATGGCCGGTGGACGCCTTGTCGTGGCTTCGAACGACGGCTATCTGCGCTTCTTCAATCCCGTCGACGGAGCGCTGGTGCATCAGGTCGAAGTGCCGGGTGGCGCGACCACGGCACCGGTTGTGGCGGGCCAGACGCTGTATGTTGTGTCGACCAAGGGCGAACTGCACGCTTTCCGTTGACGACAAGATGCGTTAAAGGGCGCATCTTGAGTCTTGAAAGTTGAGTATCATGTCGCTGACCCTCGCCATCGTGGGGCGCCCGAATGTGGGCAAATCCACTCTGTTCAATCGCCTTGTGGGCAAACGCCTGGCTTTGGTCGACGACCAGCCCGGCGTGACGCGTGACCTGCGCGAAGGTGAAGGGCGGCTGGGCGATCTGCGTTTTACCGTGATCGACACGGCGGGTCTTGAGGACGCAACCGATGACAGCTTGCAAGGTCGGATGCGCCGCCTGACCGAGCGTGCAGTGGACATGGCCGATGTCTGCCTGTTCATGATTGACGCGCGGGTGGGCTTGACGCCCACGGACGAAATGTTCGCCGAGATTCTGCGTAAGCGCTCCAAACACGTGATCCTGGCAGCGAACAAGGCCGAAGGGAACGCGGCTGATGCGGGCGTGCTTGAAGCATACAACCTTGGCCTTGGCGAGCCGGTGCGTCTGTCGGGCGAACATGGCGAGGGGATGACGGACCTCTATGCGCAGTTGATGCCACTGGCTGACGCGGCTGAAGAGGCGCGCGTAGAAGAGACACCGCAAACCGATATCGAGCTGGACGAAGACGGGGAAGGCGAAGCCCCGCTGATCACCGCTGACAAACCCCTGCAAGTCGCTGTAGTTGGCCGTCCGAATGCCGGTAAATCCACCCTGATCAACAAGATCATCGGTGAGGATCGATTGCTGACCGGCCCCGAGGCCGGGATCACGCGCGACGCGATCAGCTTGCGGATCGACTGGGCCGACCCTGACGGGGACAGCACCCCGATGCGGATTTTTGATACCGCCGGGATGCGGAAGAAGGCCAAGGTGCAGGAGAAGCTTGAGAAACTCTCGGTTTCCGACGGGCTCCGCGCAGTCAAGTTTGCCGAGGTCGTCGTCGTGTTGCTGGATGCGGCTATCCCATTCGAGCAACAGGACCTGCGCATTGCCGATCTGGCCGAACGTGAGGGTCGTGCTGTGGTCGTCGCCGTCAACAAATGGGACATCGAAGAAGACAAACAGGAAAAGCTGCGCGACCTAAAAGAATCCTTCGAACGTCTGCTGCCGCAGTTGCGTGGTGCTCCTTTGATCACCGTGTCGGCAAAAACAGGCCGCGGTCTGGAACGTCTGCGCGCCGCGATCCTGCGTGCCCATGATGTTTGGAACCGCCGGGTGCCGACCGCAGCGCTGAACCGTTGGCTGACCGCCATGCTGGAACAGCACCCGCCGCCAGCCCCGCAGGGGCGCCGGATCAAGCTGCGGTATATGACGCAGGCCAAGACCCGCCCGCCCGGGTTTGTGGTCATGTGCTCGCACCCTGACAAGATGCCTGACAGCTATTCGCGTTATCTGGTCAACGGCCTGCGCGAGGATTTTGATATGCCGGGCACCCCTATCCGCCTGACTTTGCGCGGGCAAGGGGACAAGAACCCCTACAAAGGGCGGCGCAAGAAAAACGCAGGCGCACTGGCCAAGCATCTCAAGGGACGGGCGTAACTGCGCTAATTTCCAGCATTTTCAGAGAGGGGGCGTGACAGCCCCGTTTCTGCGCGTTAGCATTCAAGCACGTGCATTTGTTTTGCACGTGCTGCTTGTTTGCGGGATCTCCGCACTTAATTTTGAATTTGTGATTGGTCGGACCTCCGTGGGGAGCGGGCGTGATGGATCTGAGAGAATATACAAGACAATACGCGGTGCAGGACAACAAGCTTGCCGCGCTCAGTTATTTCGGAACATTCGTGGTGTATTTCGCATCGCTTACACTGGCGATCACCTATGTCGACCGCTGGTACATCATGATCCCGGCCGGGATCGTTTTTGCCTTCTCTGCCGTGCGTCTCTATGTCCTGCAGCATGATTGCGGGCACCATTCGTTGTTCGAGACGCGCGAGCAGAACGAATGGGCTGGCCATGGGTTATCGCCCTTCACATTTGCCCCGTTCGAGGTGATGAAGCAGAACCACAATCTGCATCACGCCGGAATCGGCAACCTCGAGCATCGCGAGACTGGTGAAATCCACACCATGACGCTGCGCGAATGGAACGAGGCGGATTGGAAAAAGCGTTTGTTTTACCGACTGTATCGGAATCCCTTCATTCTGGTGCCGGTTGGCGCGCTATTCACATACTTCATCCGCTATCGCTGGCCAAAGAACACCGTGCGGTTCGGTGTGATGGGCGTGGTGCTGCACAACCTCTCGATTGTTGTGTTTTTGGGACTGCTGTATTTGATCGCCGGTGCCACCGGCATTCTGGTCTGGCTGGTGTTTTCGCTGCTGGGCGGGATGCTTGGGGTGTTCCTGGTGTATTTGCAGCACAATTTCGAAGACACCTACTGGGATCGCCGCCCCGAGCTGGATCCAAAGCTGGCTGCGTTGGAGGGGTCCTCGGCGCTGGATTTCGGCTGGTGGTTCGATAATGCGGTGGCCTGCATCACATTGCATGACATCCACCATTTCAATGCGCGCATCCCATCTTACCGGCTGCGCGCGTGCCACTATAACCTGCCGCCAGAATACACACCGCGACGGATCAAGTTTCCCGAGGCAGTGGCGGCGCTGAATCTGAAACTATGGGATGAAGACGCCAAAAGACTTGTCCCATTTCCCAGCCGAACTGCAGGCCATCGCCTGGCCGAAAGCGGGTAACCTTCTATCTAATTCTTGAATTAGCGCTCTCGCAGGAACGTATGTGCTGTGCGTTTACAATCTGGGGGAGTTAACGAAAGGAAACGAAATGACCGCAGTTACTGAGGTGCGTGGCGTAGGGCCAGCGCTGGCAAAGGCCTTGAATGCAAAGGGCTACAAAACAGCAGAAGCCATTGCTAAGGCCAAACCGGAAGATCTGTCCGGCACCCCGCGCGTCGGTTCCACTCGCGCAGCTAAGCTGATCGCGGCTGCGAAAGAAGTCGTTGATGCCAAGCCCAAGCCCGCGCGCCGCGCTGCCACCCGCAAGCCTGCCGAGCGGAAATCGGCTGTGCAGCGCGCGACAGCCAAAAGCAATGCGGCTGCGATCAAGGCCGAGGCCGAGCGTAAGGCGGCAAAGGAGCGCGCGGCGGCAGAGCAGGCCGCTGCCGAGGCCAAGGCAAAGAAAAAGGCGAAAGCCAAGGCCAAGGCTGAAAAGGCGGCCAAGAAGAAGTCTGAAATGGAGGCGGTGTTTTCCAAAGCTAAGGAAAAGGTCAAGGAAAAGTCCAAGAAGGGTAAGAAAAACAAGAAGCCCAAAAAAGACGTTAAGAAAAAGAAGGACGATAAGAAGTCTGACAAGAAGAAGTCCGACAAGAAGCCCGGAAAGAAGAAAGATAAGAAAAAGGCGAAGAAGTGATACTTCTCCGCCTTGTCTGATCGGGAACCGGCGCTTGAATGCGCCGGTTTTTTTTATGTCAGCGTGCCGTTGGTCTGAAGGGTTAGCTTGCCGCCCAGATAGGGTGCCAGAACCTCGGGCAGGGTGACCGTCCCATCCGTGTTCTGACCATTTTCCAACACAGCTATCAGGCAGCGCCCCACGGCCAGGCCCGAACCATTCAGGGTATGGACATATTCTGGCTTTCCCCCGGCCTCGGGCCGGAAGCGCGCATTCATGCGGCGCGCCTGAAAATCCCCGCATGTCGAGACCGAGCTGATCTCGCGATAAGTGTTCTGGCCCGGCAGCCACGCCTCGATGTCGTAAGTGCGTCGTGCACCAAAGCCCATGTCGCCGGTGCACAAGATCACGGTGCGATAGGGGATGCCCAGCTTTTCGAGAATGCCTTCGGCGCAGCGCAGCATACGTTTCTGTTCATCATCCGACTTGTCCGGATGGGTGACCGAGACCATCTCGACCTTTTCGAACTGGTGCTGCCGCAGCATCCCGCGTGTGTCCTTGCCCGCACTACCAGCCTCGGACCGGAAGCACAGCGAATGCGCGGTATAGCGGCGAGGCAGGTAACTCTCCTCGATCATCGTGTCGTTGACGATGTTGGTCAGCGACACTTCGGAGGTTGGAATCAACCACCAGCCTTCGCGGGTCTGATAGCTGTCTTCTCCAAACTTCGGCAACTGGCCGGTGCCCTGCATCATTTCCGAGAGAACCAGAACCGGGCCGTTGACCTCGGTCAGATCATTCTCGTTGATATGGGTGTCCAGCATGAACTGCGCCAAAGCGCGGTGGATACGCGCGACGCCGCCCGACAGCAGCACAAAGCGCGAGCCGGAGAGTTTGGCAGCCGTCTCAAAATCCATGCCATTCTGAACGGCATCGATTTCAAAATGCTCTTTCGGCGCGAAATCCAATTCGCGTGGTGTGCCCCAGCGGTTGATTTCGACATTGTCGTTCTCATCCGCGCCTTCGGGCACATCCTCGGCGGGCAGGTTCGCGATGCGGATCAGCTGGTCGGCCAGCAGAGCGTCCAGATCCTTGGCCTCGGTCTGCATCCGGGCCACTTCGGCCTTTTTCTCGGCGACCAGAGCGCGCAGGCGTTCGAATTCAGCTTCATCCCCGCGCCCTTTGGCAGCGCCAACCTCTTTGGAGGCCTTGTTCTGCTCGGCCTGAGCTGTCTCAGCAGCCAGAATCTTGGCGCGGCGGCTTTCGTCCAGCCTCAGCAGGTCTGACGACACCGGCGCGTCCCCACGGCGCGCAAGGGCGGCGTCGAAGGCGGCTGGGTTTTCGCGTATGGCGCGGATGTCGTGCATGGTTCAGATCCTTAACTGCGTGAATCACTGAATCCGCTTATGCACCATCTGAATGGCAGGGTGTAGCACCGGTTACGACTTATCCGATTCCTCGTGGGATTCATGCGCCAGATGGCCATCCCACTCTTCGGTTGGGATTTTCGGCTCGGGCGGGTCGGCCATGTACGAAGGTGTCATGATCTGCACGTTATTCTCATTGAACACGGCCACGATGTTGCGATGCAGGTCCGAGCGGATTTTCGGGATGATACTGCCCCGCGTGGTATAACCGTTGATCTGATAGTTTATCGCGTAATCGGCCAATGCGGTCCATAAAACAAAGGGTTCGGGCTTTGCCTTGATCCCCCTGGTGCGATGGGCGGCTTCTATCAGCATTGCCTCAACTTTCTCGGGTGGCTCTTCGTACCCGATGCCTACGGTCGTGTGCAGCAGCAACCCGCTACCGTCGGTTCTCTTCGAGAAATTCACCACGTCCGAATTCATCAATTGGGCGTTCGGGATCGAGATCAGTTCATTCTTGATGGACTTCAGATGCGTCTCCATCAACTTGATCTGTACCACATCGCCGATATGGTCCCCGATCTGGATCCGATCCCCGATAGAGGTCGAGCGGCGATAGATCACGAAGAGCCCCGCCAGCATGTTCGAGACGACCGAGTTTGCGCCCAGCGACAGCATGGCACCAACCAGAATCGTCAGCCCCTGAAACGCCGCCGAATCTGATCCGGGGATGTAAGGGACAGCAAAGACCAGAGCGATCAGGATAACGACGACGCGGGCGATGTTGAAGGTCGGGTTCACCCAGTGGCTTTCAAAATCGCCCATGTCAAAGGTTCCCGCCTCGACGGCGTCAAAGAACACACGCATGCCCCGGATAATATACAGCGTTATCCATGCGATCAGTATCAACATGATCAGGTTTGGGATGTAGCTGAGGATGCCTTTGAAGATCAGCAGGACCGGCTCGGTCAAGTAGGTCAGCAGGAGTTGCGCGAAATAGCGCGTCTCGGCAAAGGCAAGCAGAACGAAGGAGAGGTAGTAGTAGAAACCGAGGAAAAAGATCACCAGCAGGACAAAATTCAGAGCATACCGGATCAACGCGGCGATGGCCTCGGCCTGAACACTTTTGGCGGTCGCGGTTTCGACATCCTTGAGGTAACGCTTGACCAGTTTCAGCGTACGGCGGCGAATGCGCCGGTGCAGCCACAGGATAACGACGACAAAAAGCGCGAATCCAGCTGTCCATGCTAAGGCTTCGATGGCACCCGAAACACGCGCCTGTTCGGTGCGGTTTGCGCGATAGCTTTCAATGGATTGTTTAATAGCGTCGCCGTGCAACAAACTGAGAACGTTCAAGTCCAACTGCTCTAGCTCGGAATCGGCATCGGTCACGATCGAAACTTGAACACCATCGGCAAAGATTCGAATGCCGAACTCTGAGTCCTCGAAGGTTATGGAGACCTGCTCGGCGTCTGAGGCCTCGGCGATTTCGATGATCTTGTTCTGTACACTCGCGGCCCGTTCCGGAGCGGGCAGCGCGCTGGAGCCGCGCAGGTGAAACAAGGTGTCGCCGTCAACGATAACCGGAGCCTGAAAAATCTCTGATTCAGTGTCTTCTATCGCAGGCTCTTCGCTAGTGGCGTTCTGTGCCCATACGGGCGACGCCAGAAGACCTATACAGGTTGTCACGAGCATCAGGCGAACAAACGCGCCAAGGGTCTGGATTGATTGAATCATTAGGCCTCCTGCCACAGGACTATATCTGACTGGAAGGGTCTGCCTAGAACATATCTGCAACGTCCGGCAGCAAACCTTTGAACCCGATGGTCGAAATGGGGCCAGGTTTGCTTGCAAACCCATGTTTCAAAGCATAGGTTCCCGCAAACTTTGCAGAGAGCTCTCTGCATCATCAGAACAAAGGAATATCCCATGGAAGGTGGCGCAATCGCCCAGTTTCTCCCGTTGATCCTGATCTTCGCGATTATGTATTTTCTGCTGATCCGTCCGCAGCAGAAAAAGATGAAGGAACATCAGGCCATGGTCGAAGCCGTGCGCCGGGGCGATCAGGTTGTCACCCAAGGCGGGCTGATCGGCAAGGTGTCGAAGGTCAAGGAAGGCGATAACGAGATCGAAGTCGAGATCGCCGAGGGCGTTAAGGTTCGCGTGGTCAAATCGACCATCGCTCAGGTTCTGAACAAGACCGAACCTGCGAAGTAACTTCGCGCGACAATTCCTTGAAAAGGCAGGGTAATGCTGCAAATTGATTCCTGGAAGCGGGTTCTGATCTGGTCGGTCTGTGTGATCGGTCTATTCCTTGCCCTGCCGAATGCGTTTTATACGCGCGTCGAACAATCTAACGATGCCAAGGCTGCGATTGAGCTTGGCATTGATACACCTGAAATGCAGGCCGAGGCCGCGCAATGGCCGAATTGGCTGCCGTCGTCTCTGGTCAATCTCGGGCTCGACTTGCGCGGCGGCGCGCATTTGCTGGCCGAGGTCAAGGTTGATGATGTCTACGAATCCCGGATGGAGGCGATGTGGCCCGAAATCCGCGACGCGCTGCGTGATGAACGCGCGACGGTCGGCACGATCCGTCGTCAGGATTCGGCGCCTGACGAGATTCGCGTGCGCATCAGCCAACCCGAGGGCATGTCCCGCGCATTAGAGGTTGTGCGCGGTCTGGCCCGACAGGTGCAGACGCTGACCGGGGCAGGGGCAACAGATATAGAGGCTCGCGCCGAGGGGGACACTATCGTTGTCCAACTGTCCGAGGCCGAAAAGCTTGCTTCGGATGACCGCACCGTGCGCCAGTCCCTTGAGATCATCCGCCGTCGGATCGACGAGGTTGGTACACGCGAACCAACGATCCAGCGTCAGGGCGCTGATCGTATCCTGATTCAGGTGCCCGGCATCGGCAGCGCCGGGGAGCTCAAAGAGATTATCGGCACGACGGCACAGTTGACGTTCAATCCTGTCGTTGGACGCGGGACTGACCCGGATGCCATTCCGGGAGTTGGCGAGAAGCTTGTGCCATCGATCGATGAAGATGGTGTGTATTACACTCTGGACGCCGCACCCGTCGTGACCGGTGAAGAATTGGTCGACGCGCAGCCATCTTTCGACCAGAACGGCCGCCCTGCGGTCAGCTTCCGGTTCAACACCTCTGGCGCGCGCAAATTCGGCGATTACACGCTGGAAAACATTGGCGCACCCTTTGCTATCGTCCTGGATGACGAGGTGATCTCGGCCCCTGTAATCCAAAGCCATATCCCAGGTGGTTCGGGCATCATCACTGGCAACTTCACAGTTGAAGAAAGCACCAATTTGGCCGTTCTGCTGCGCGCAGGTGCCTTGCCTGCAGGTCTGGATTTCCTGGAAGAGCGCACCATCGGCCCTGAGCTGGGTCAGGACAGTATCGACGCAGGCAAAGTCGCGACAATCGTGGCCTTTGTCGCCGTGTTGGTATTCATGGCTCTCAGCTACGGCCTGTTCGGCATCTTCGCCAATATTGCGCTGATCCTGAACGTGGGGCTTTTGTTTGGCCTGCTCTCACTGATCGGCGCCACGCTGACCTTGCCCGGGATCGCGGGTATCGTGCTGACGGTGGGCATGGCAGTTGACGCCAACGTGCTGATCTTCGAGCGTATCCGCGAGGAACTGAAATCTGCCAAAGGTCCGGCGCGTGCCATCGAACTGGGATACGAAAAAGCGCTTTCGGCCATTCTGGACGCAAACGTGACCACATTCATTACCGCAACCATCCTGTTTGCCATGGGCAGTGGTCCCGTGCGCGGCTTCTCCATTACGCTTGGTCTGGGTATTCTGACCTCGGTCTTCACCGCGATCTTTGTGACGCGTCTGATGATCGTGATGTGGTTCGAACGCCGCCGTCCGAAAACGATCGAGGTTTGACATGAGACTGAAACTCGTACCCCAAAACACCTCGTTCGATTTCTTTAGCCGTTGGAAGGTCTGGCTGGGCATCTCGGGTTTGATGATGGTGATCGCATTCACGTCATTCCTGCTGCAAGGGCTGAACTTCGGCATCGACTTTCGCGGCGGCACCACGATCCGGACCCAAAGCGCGCAAGAGATCGACGTCGGCGCCTATCGCGACGCCATCGCGCCGCTTGAGCTTGGCGATGTGACTATCACCGAGATTTTTGATCCCACCTTTGGCGAGGATGAAAACGTCGCGATGATCCGCATTCAGGCACAGGACGGGGCCGAAGCTGTGGCGGCCGCAACCGTCACAGCCGTCGAAGAAGCGCTGACCGTTGCCGCGCCGGATATCCAGTTCGTCTCGGTAGAATCGGTTGGCCCCAAGGTTTCGGGTGAGTTGATCCAGACCGCGGTCATTGCGGTCGCCTTGGCGATTGGCGCAGTGCTTGTCTATATCTGGCTTAGGTTCGAATGGCAGTTCGCACTCGGGGCGGTCGCCGCGTTGGTGCATGACGTGATCCTGACCATCGGCATCTTCTCGGAACTACAAATCCGTTTTGACCTGGCGATCATCGCCGCTCTACTGACTATCGTCGGCTATTCGCTGAACGACACCGTGGTCGTCTTCGACCGGGTTCGCGAAAACCTGCGGAAGTATAAGAAGAAAAACCTCAAAGAGGTGCTGAACATCTCGATCAACGAAACGCTCAGCCGGACGGTGATGACCTCTGTGACCACGCTGCTGGCGCTGATCTCGCTCTATGTACTGGGCGGAGACGTGATCCGAGGCTTTGTCTTCGCGATGATCTGGGGCGTGATCGTCGGGACCTATTCGTCGGTCTTCGTGGCCTCGACCATCCTGCTGTGGCTGGGGGTCAAGCGCGACTGGTCGAAGCCGTCGAATACGGCGGGCAACCAGTTTGCCAACATTGATGCCTGAGTATTTCGGCCAGACCCTAACCGGTCTGGCCGTTATTATTTTCGCCGCCTTTGTTGGGGGCATCGTGCGTGGGTTCTCCGGCTTTGGGACGGCCCTGATCTTCCTGCCCATCGCCAGCCCGTATCTTGGCCCCTTCGGTGCCATCATCGCGCTGACGGTCATGGACATATTTGGCCCGATCCCGAACCTGCGCCGCGCATGGACGGTTGTTGACAAGGCAGATCTGATGCGCCTTTTGGTCGGGTGCGCGCTACTTCTACCGGTTGGCTTATGGCTGCTGACCCGGACCGATCCTGAAGTGTTTCGCTATATCGTCAGCCTGATTTCCTTGTCGATGCTGGCCGTTCTGGTTTTTGGTCTGCGCTACCGGGGAGCGGTATCGCGTGGCATGGTTGCTGCGATCGGCGGGGCTGCAGGGCTACTTGGCGGGGTAGCCGGGATACCGGGGCCTGCTGTCATCCTGTTTTATATGTCACGGCCCTTACCGGTTGAGATCATCCGCGCGACGATCCTATTGTTCCTGTTTGCTTTCGATTTGCTGATCCTCGGATATCTTGGCGGGATGGGGCGTCTTTCGATCGCGAGCATCGGATTGGGCCTTGCGCTTGCGGTTCCCAACATCGCGGGCAACTGGCTGGGGGGCTGGATGTTCCGACCCGAGTACGAGAACCTCTACCGCGCCGCAGCCTATCTGGTGATTGCAACAGCGGCCTTGTCCGGCCTGCCGTTTTGGGGCTAGAACCCTGCACATGCGCCTGAACGAGATCACATATACAAACGCTCAGCCGGTTGATGGCTATGGCCCCGGGTTCTTTCGGATAGGCGGGGAAGTTCATGATGGGGCAGTCCTGACCGGCCCCACTGGTACATCGGCTTGGGCGGGTTACTCCGACGCCCAGACCCTGCTGGCCTTGTCCGAACATGTCGATGTTCTGTTCATCGGTACGGGCAAAGAACTGACCCACATCCCAGCCGACTTGCGCACCACATTGGAAGAGGCAGGTCTGGGTGTCGAAATCATGAACTCTCCGGCGGCCTGCCGCACTTACAACGTGCTGCTTTCCGAAGGCCGCCGCGTTGCGCTTGCGCTGATCCCGGTCTGAGGATCTGTTCTTCCACTGGCTAAAAATATCCCGGGGAGTGTGAGGGGCTGGCCCCTCACTGCGACCCAACCGGCCGCTCTGCGGCAATTCCGACCTTTTGCCCACACGCACAATCCGCTAAGCGGGCTTCATGACTTTAAAGGTAACCGATCTGGCCATCGCACGCGGCGGAGTTCCCGTGCTCGAAGGGCTGAGCTTCTCGCTTGAGGCAGGAAGGGCGCTGATCCTGCGGGGACCGAATGGGATCGGAAAGACAACATTACTGCGTACGCTTGCGGGCCTGCAACCGCCGCTGGCAGGGCAAATCGTCGGGGCAGAAGACCAGATCGCATACGCGTCTCATTCCGACGGGTTAAAACCGACCCTGACCGTTGTCGAAAACCTCAACTTCTGGGCGTCGGTCTTTGGCACCCGTGATATCCAGCACGCCCTTGATGCGTTTGAGCTGAACGAGTTGGCTGACCGCCATGCGGGCAACCTTTCGGCGGGGCAGAAACGGCGTCTGGGATTGGCGCGTATGTTGGTTACTGGCCGCCCGATCTGGATGCTGGACGAGCCGACGGTCTCGCTGGATCGTCACGCCGTGCAGATGTTTGCGGATGCGGTGCGCGCGCATCTGGGGCAGGGTGGTTCGGCCCTGATCGCGACCCATATTGATCTTGGCTTGGACGGAGAGGTTCTGGACGTTGGCCCCAACAAGGCCAAGCCCAAGCCCATCGACGATTTCGACGGAGGTTTCTTGTGATCGCCTTATTGCTGCGTGATCTGAAATTGGCTTTCCGTGCGGGGGGTGGCTTTGGTCTCGGTCTTGCTTTCTTCCTGATCGTCACCGTTCTGGTGCCATTCTCGGTTGGCCCGCAATCTTCGCTGCTTTCGACCATCGCACCGGGCGTTCTTTGGCTGGGCGCGCTTTTGGCGTGTCTGCTGTCACTTGATCGCCTTCTGGCGCTGGATTGGGAAGACGGCTCGCTTGATCTGCTCGCGACCGCGCCACTTCCGTTGGAATCAGTTGTTACCGTCAAAGCGCTAGCCCATTGGCTAACCACCGGATTGCCGCTGGTTCTGGCCGCGCCGTTCCTAGGCGTGTTGCTAAACCTGCCTGTACCCGGGTTTTCGTGGCTAGTGATCTCACTGCTCCTCGGTACTCCGGCGATGAGCGTTATCGGCACCTTTGGCGCGGCGCTTACTGTTGGTCTAAAACGGGGCGGTCTGCTACTGTCGCTTCTGGTTTTGCCGCTCTACGTGCCGACTTTGATCTTCGGAGCCGAGGTCGCCCGACGCGGTGCGACAGGCATGGAGACGCAAACGCCCCTGCTAATGCTGGCAGGGATTACCGCCGCAACGGTCGCACTTTTACCCTTTGCCAGCGCAGCGGTACTGCGCATCAATCTTAGGTGATGGCCACAAAGCTTGACTGAGGTCAATTGAGAACCACGCCGACTCGGACTAGATAGAGCCCATGACAATCGCAGCCAAAGCCAATGCCCTTTGGGAATACGCCAACCCGCGTAAGTTCCTCGCGACCAGCGAACGGGTCCTTCCGTTCTTCTGGATCAGCTCAGGTCTTTGTCTGGTCGTCGGATTGATCTGGGGCTTTTTCTTCACCCCGGATGACTACAAGCAAAGCTCGACCGTAAAGATCATCTATTTGCATGTGCCCGCCGCGTTGATGGCGATCAATTGCTGGCTGATGATGCTGGCAACTTCGCTGGTCTGGCTGGTGCGTCGCCACCATGTCAGTGCGCTGGCTGCCCGCGCCGCTGCGCCCATCGGCATCGTGATGACGCTGATCGCATTGGCCACCGGAGCGATCTGGGGGCAGCCCATGTGGGGGACATGGTGGGCCTGGGACCCGCGCCTGACCTCGTTCCTGATCCTGTTCCTGTTCTATCTAGGTTATGTCGCGCTTTGGGAAGCGATCGAAGATCCGGATACAGCGGCGGACCTGACCTCGGTCCTTTGCCTTGTGGGTTCTGTCTTTGCGTTCCTCAGCCGGTATGCGGTGAACTTCTGGAATCAGGGGCTGCATCAGGGGGCTTCGGTGATGCGCGCCGGGGCGATCACAGGCACGGATACTGAGGAGAAGGTAAGCAATATCTACTTCTATCCACTGCTGCTCTGCATCATCGGCTTTGTACTGCTGTTCATTGCGCTGGTCTTCTATCGTACGGGCACAGAAATTCGCGCCCGCCGGACCAAGGCGCTTATGGCGCGTGAAAGGGTGAGCGGATGATCCCTGATCTTGGAAAATATGCCGATACCGTCTTGTGGTCTTATGTCGTATCAATCGGACTTCTGATCGCATTGGTGGGTTTCAGCGTGATCCGGGGCCGTAAGGTACGGGCCGAGATGGAGAAGGTTGAACAAAGGATGTCACGCAATGGCTAAGATTTCGCCCCTGATGATCGCGCCTCCGCTGATTTTCGGCGCCTTCGCTGTGCTCGCGGGCATCGGCATGTTCCGCGACGATCCTAACGCCTTGCCCTCGGCGCGCGAGGGTCAGCCAGCGCCGCCGGTTGTACTGACCGAGTTCACGGGCAAACCGGGCTTCGATGATGCCACACTGCGTGATGGCGAGGTCAAGCTGGTCAACTACTGGGCCAGTTGGTGTGCACCATGCCGCGTCGAACACCCCAATCTGCAGGCTCTGTCTGACGAGGGTATCCCCGTCTATGGTATCAACTACAAGGACCAACTGGACAACGCCGAAGGATTCCTTGCCGAACTGGGCGATCCCTATGCCGGTATCGGTCGGGATGAACAGGGCCGAATGGGGCTGGACTGGGGCGTCTACGGTGTGCCCGAAACCTATGTGATCGACGGTGAGGGCACGATCATCCTGCGCTGGGCTGGTCCGGTCACTCAGCGGGTGATCGAAAGCGCGATCCGCCCAGCGCTTGAGAAAGCCGCAGGTGGCTCATAAGCGATAGCCACCGGTGACGCCCAGAACCTCACCAGTGATGAAGGATGCGGCATCGGACGCCAGAAACCTGACGACTTTGGCGATATCCTCGGGCTTTCCCGCGCGACCTAAAGCGGTTTCTTTGACAAACAGCGCGGTCAACTCCTCGGACCGGGGCGCTTCGGGGATGTTGATCGCACCCGGTGCGACTGCATTAACGCGTATCCCCTTTGGCCCAAGCTCCTTTGCCATGGCATGGGTCCATAGATTCAGGGCGGCCTTGCTTGCCCCATAGGTCACCGCATCCCGAGGCGGTAAGACCGCGTTCATAGATGAGATACTGACGATTGAGGCGTCGCGTTTCAGATGTGGTAGCGCAGCAGCCAACAATGCGGCGGGGGCCAGCAGGTTCAAATCCAGAATGGCGCGGTGGTCCTCGGCCCGAAATTCCTCTTTGGGGGTAGATTTCACAAGGCCGGCATTGTTGACGATCACATCCAGCCTTCCAAACCTCTCGATCACCTGCGAAATCACGATAGCCGGCTGGTCGGGCGCAGATAGATCAGAGCGTATGGCCAGAACATCCCCACCCAGTAGCTCGGGCATGGGTTTACTCGACAACCAAGTAAACGCGACGCGGTGATCACGGCTGAGGTCTTCGACGATTGCACGCCCAATTCCGCGTGCACCGCCGGTTATCAATGCGACTTTGTCCATAATCGTAGGAAATCGGTAAAATGGTCGGGATTCAAGCCGTTACTTACGGACCAAAATCCAGATCATCGCGCCGATGAATGCAAAGGTGGTTAGATTCATAAGCGTATCCGTCAGATCACCGATCAGCATGGCTCAGCCCCTCTTCTCGTAGCCCTCGGAACAGGCAGACCATCAGCAGAACCGAGATGAACACAAAGGGCAGCGCTCCGAGTGAGATCAGGACTTTGACCGATTCCACCGAGCCCGACAGGATCATCGCGACACTCAACAAGCCCAGCAATGCACCCCAGATCAGCCGCACGCGCGGGGGCGGGTTTTCGTCCCCCTGGGACGAGAATGTACCCAGCACAAAGGCCGCGCTTACAACGCTGGTTACGATGAACAGAAACGCCGCTGCTACGGTTGCAAGTATTGTGATCTGCGATAAGGGCAAACGGTCGAGCAGGGCGAAGGTCACACGCTCGATGTTTGTTTGCGTATAGGCCAGCAGTTCTCCGGCACCGTTGAGCGCCTCGAACAGACCGATGCCGCCGAAGGCACCGAACCAAAGGATCGAGAACAGCGTGGGCGCAAAGAGTACTCCGATCACGAATTCCCGGATCGTGCGACCGCGAGAGATACGCGCGACGAACACACCAACAAAAGGTCCCCAGGCGATCCACCAGACCATATAGGTGAGGGTCCAGTCGCTGAACCATTTGGTGACGTCATCGCCGAAGAAGGTGAAGGTCTGAAAGCCCCGAGGGATGACATTGGTGACGTAATCGCCGAACCCTTGAACCACAGTGTTCAACAGATACTCTGTAGGCCCGAGGACCACTGTGTAGGCCACAAGGCAGATCGCGATCAGCATTGCCGCATTCGACAAGCGCGCCATGCCTTGGCCAAGGTCGATTAACAGAGCAGGGATGTAGGCTGCGACCATCGCCAGGAAAACAACTCCGATCAGAAGGGCACCAACCGTTTCCCGGCCACCCAGAACCGCAATCCCGTCCGCAACCTGGAACACACCCATGGCCATTGAACCGCCAACACCGATAGAGATTGCAACAATGGCCATGAAATCCGACAGCCACCCGACCCGCTCGGCCCAGCGTTCTCCTGGGAACAGGCTTTTGATCGGTGCACTGACCATCATGCCTGTCCCGCGCCGAAAGCTGAAATAAGCGATGGTCAGCGCGGTCGAACCGTAAATCGCCCATGCGTGCAGGCCCCAATGGAAGTTTGTTGCCAGCATGGCCTGCTGCGCGGCGACATAGTCGGGTGCCATGCCCGAGATGAAGTTGAAATGGGTCAGGGGCTCGGCGACCGCCCAGAACAGCAGTCCAACGCCCATTCCTGCGGAGAACAGCATTGAGATCCAGGTGGCGGTCGAGAACTCGGGCTCTTCATCATCCCGGCCCAGACGGATTTTGCCATAGGGTGAAAAGGCCAGAACCAAACACCCGATCAACATGCCTGAGGCCGCGAGCATCACGAACCAACCGCGACTGTGGAAGGTTTGTTGCACGATGCTGTTGGCCCAAGTCACCAAGCTTTCGATATCGACGACGCCCCAGATCCCGATCACGGCGATGACGCTAAGCGAGCAAACCAGTAGGGCGTTGGGCTTTTTCATGGTGATGGAATTCCGAAGACTGTCTTGCCCAACAGTTTCAGATTTTTAAATAAATGGCCAGAAAACAAAACCCCCGGCGCAGGGCCGGGGGCTGAGGTTGGATATCAACCTGCTGATTTATGACGCTTTTGCGAGATTGCGCAGCACGTATTGCAGCACACCGCCGTTTTCGATGTATTCGATCTCGGGCGCGGTATCGATGCGGCACTTCAGGGTGATCGTCTTTTCGGTACCATCTCCGTAAATGATGGTGCAGGGCACTTCCTGCAGGGGCTCAACCGAATCCAACCCGTGGATCGAAACGGTCTCATCACCCTTCAGACCCAGTGTCTTGCGGGTATCACCATCGGTGAATTCGAATGGTATGACGCCCATACCTACCAGGTTTGAACGGTGGATGCGCTCAAAGCTTTCGGCGATCACTGCCTTGACGCCAAGCAGAGCTGTGCCCTTGGCCGCCCAGTCGCGTGACGAACCTGCACCGTACTGTTCGCCGCCAAAGACGACCAGCGGGGTGCCTTGCTCCTGATAGGCCATCGATGCTTCGTAGACCGAGGTTTGTTCACCATCCGGGCCTTTTGTATAACCGCCTTCGACGCCATCCAGCATCTCGTTCTTGACGCGGATATTGGCGAAGGTGCCGCGCATCATGATCTCGTGGTTGCCACGGCGTGAGCCATACGAGTTGAATTCGCGCGGCTGAACCTGACGATCGGTCAGATACTTCCCGGCAGGTGTCGTTGTCGCAAACGAACCGGCGGGCGAGATATGGTCGGTGGTGATCATGTCGCCCAGGATCAGCAGAACCTTTGCACCATCGATATTCGAGATCGTGCCCGGCTCAGGCCCCATGCCTTGGAAATAGGGAGGGTTTTGAATGTACGTTGACGTCGGTGGCCAATCATAGGTTTCCTGTTGCGGAACCTCGACCTCCTGCCATTTCTCGTCGCCTTTGAAGACATCGGCATATTTCGACTGGAACGCCTCGCGGGTCACAGTTGCCTCAACCAATTCGGCGATTTCGCTTTGGGTCGGCCAGATGTCTTTCATGTAGACATCGTTGCCGGCCTGATCCTGTCCAATTGGTTCCGAAGTCAGGTCGATGTCCAGCGTACCGGCCAGCGCGTAGACCACGACCAGTGGAGGCGAGGCCAGATAGTTGGCGCGCACGTCGGGCGAGATGCGGCCTTCAAAGTTGCGGTTGCCTGACAGCACCGAAGTGGCAACAAGATCGCCTTCGGCAATCGCTTCGCTGATTTCCCTTTGGATCGGACCCGAGTTGCCAATGCAGGTGGTGCAGCCATAACCAACAAGGTTGAAGCCGATCTTGTCCAGATCTTCCTGCAGACCCGCAGCCTCCAAGTAGGCGGACACAACCTGCGAGCCGGGCGCCAATGAGGTCTTTACCCACGGTTTGCGATCCAATCCCAGCGCGGCGGCTTTACGTGCAACGAGGCCCGCGCCGATCATCACATACGGGTTCGACGTGTTGGTGCAGGAGGTGATCGAGGCGATCACGACTTTGCCCGATTCCATGCCGTAGTTTTCGCCTTTGACCTCTATTTGTTTGCCCATCGGGCGTTTGAAGGTCTCGGCCATTTCCTTGGTGAATGCGGCCTTGGCGTCGGTTAGTGCGACATAATCCTGCGGCCGTTTCGGGCCCGAGATCGCAGGAACAATTGTGCCCATATCCAGCGACAGAGTGTCGGTGTAGATCGGCGCGTAATCGGCATCGCGCCAGAAGCCGTTTTCCTTGGCGTAGGCCTCGACCAATGCGATGCGGTCTTCGTCGCGTCCAGTATTGCGCATATAGCGCAAGGTCTCGCCGTCAATCGGGAAGAAACCACAGGTCGCGCCGTATTCGGGGGCCATGTTGGCGATGGTTGCGCGATCGGCCAAGGGCAAGCGGTCCAGACCTTCGCCGAAGAACTCAACGAATTTACCAACCACGCCTTTCTCGCGCAGCATCTCGACGACTTTCAGGACAAGGTCAGTTCCCGTTGTGCCTTCGACCATCGAACCGGTCAGTTCAAAACCCACAACCTCGGGGATCAGCATCGAGATCGGTTGACCCAGCATCGCGGCTTCGGCCTCGATTCCGCCAACGCCCCAACCCAGAACGGCCATGCCGTTGACCATGGTGGTGTGGCTGTCAGTACCAACAAGTGTATCGGGATAAGCGACTTCTTCGCCGCTTTGGTCCGTGTCTGTCCAGACGGTCTGCGCCAGGTATTCCAGGTTTACTTGGTGGCAGATTCCGGTGCCGGGAGGCACGACGCGGAAATTGTTGAACGCGTTCTGACCCCATTTCAGGAACTGATAGCGTTCCATGTTGCGCTCATATTCGCGGTCCACGTTCATCTGAAACGCGCGTGGGTTGCCGAACTCATCAATCATGACCGAGTGGTCGATGACCAGATCGACCGGGTTCAGCGGGTTGATCTTTTGCGCGTCCCCACCAAGGCCCTTGATGCCGTCGCGCATCGCTGCCAGATCCACCACGGCCGGAACTCCGGTAAAGTCTTGCATCAGAACCCGGGCAGGGCGATAGGCAATCTCACGTGGGTTCTTGCCACCGTTGGCACCCCATTCGGCAAAGGCTTTGATGTCATCGACGGAAACCGAGAACCCGTCATCTTCGAACCGCAGCATGTTTTCCAGAACCACTTTCAACGCGGCAGGCAGATTCGAAAAATCGCCTAAGCCTGCTTCTTGCGCGGCTGGAATCGAATAATAGGAAATGGATTTGCCATTCACGTTCAGGCTGCGGCGTGTCTTGGCGGTGTCCTGTCCGACCTTGATGGGCATCTGTGGCCTCCCTCTCAAATGACTTGGAATACGGGCTTCGCTAAGGGTTATCTGCATTACCACACCAGTTGTTTCAAGGTGCAACGGGCAGTTTGGGTGGTTTTTAGTATACCATTGCACACATTTTGTCGAAAGCTTGTGTCTGAGGTCTCAAGAAACCTTGATTGGCAGTTTATTCGGTTCCGACTTAAACCTTTCAGGCAATCATCCTCTATCGAGAGAAAACATGCTCAGATCAGTCGCTGCGACCGCGTTTGTTTCACTCTTTCTTGCTGCCCCGGCTCAGGCGCAGGATGATCCGGTGGTGGTCGAACTGTTCACCTCGCAGGGGTGCTCGTCCTGCCCGCCAGCAGACCGGATCATGCATGAATTGGCCAAGCGGGATGATGTAATCGGTCTGGCGTTGCATGTGGATTATTGGGACTACATTGGCTGGAAAGATGAATACGCCAATCCCGACCACACCGATCGTCAGCGCGCCTATGCACGTGAAGGCGGGCGGACGATGATCTACACGCCGCAGATGGTTGTGAATGGGCAGCAGGATGTGGTTGGGGCCAAGTCAATTGAACTGAACCGGCTAATCGATGCACACCTGGCTGCGCCGCCGGAGGCCGAGGTCAGTGCCACGCGTACTGCGAACGAAGTATCCATGAATGTCGTTCCGATCGAGTTACCAGACGACGAAACCTATGATGTTCGGATTGTGCAGTATTCGCCGATGCGTCGCACCTCGATCCGGCGTGGCGAATTGGCCGGACATGATCTGGATTATGCAAACGTGGTCGAGAATTGGCAGATTGCCGGTCGCTGGGATGGCCAAACACCGCAGAGTTTCACCGCAACATTGTCATCGGAATTGCCTGCCGTTGTTCTGATCCAGCGCAGTGGCCATGGTCCGATCGTGGCCGCAGCGCGGGTTAAGTGATCAGGGCATATCCTTTGGCTGGACCCCCAGTCCCCTCCAGGACTTCCAGCGCCGATGAATCCAGAACCATTGTCCCATGTGCTGACGCACCATCGCTTCCAGGTCGTCATTGGTGAACTGGGTCATGGTTTTGGCATCAGTATGCGGGACCGGGTCGTGTAGGACGATCTCAAAATCGATCCCGTTGGGTTGGCGCACTGCATAGCAGGGGATCAGCACAGCCTTGTATTTGATCGCAAGTTCCGCGTTCAGCACCGAGGTGACGGCGGGTTTGCCGAAAAAGGTCAGCTCCTCACCACCATGCGCATGCAGGTCGGATACAATGGCAATGATGCCTCCGCTTTTCAGTGAACGGACCATTTCGACCATACCTCGGCGGCCCTGTTCGAACATGGGCGACCCGGTCTGATAGAATGCCTCGACATACATGTCGTTGAAATATGGATTTGCCATGCGGCGATAGAGGCTGCCGATGGGTTTACCGCTACGCGCCTGCAGCGCGACCCGCGCGGCCAGATAGTGCCCGAAATGCGCAGTGATCATCATCACTGGACGCCCTTCCGCCACGGCGGCATCAAATGCTTCGACACCCGAGCCCGATACTTTGGCCTTGCTTTGTCGCTCGATGAAACCGTCGGCTGAAAAATGCTCCATGATCGCGCGCCCGGCATTGTCAGGCACGGCGCGGCAGATGCGCTTGACCTCGGCCTCGGGCAGATCTGGGCAGGTGAGTTTCAGGTTGCGGCGCACGCGGGTTCGAAACCCGACAATGGGGGCAAGCCAGCGCACAATCGCGCCCATCGCTCCGATGCGGCGCTCATATGGCAGCAGGCGCATGCCGCGGATTACGCCGGTCAGAAACAGGTTGGCGACGTAGTATTTTCCAAGCTCAAATCGGCTTAGTTCCGACTTTTCGACGGGCATGGGGAGAGACACCTGAGCGTTGTGAACTGCGCGACGAGACATACAGGCCCCATCGTGCGATCACAAGTGGTCGCGCCTTGCCGGACTATTCTGCATTCTCCTCAGCCTCGACCAGTGCGATCGCGCCCTCGTCCAAAAGCGCGCGGATGGCTGCAGCGATCTGAGACATCGCTTCTTCACTGTCGGATTGTTTGACCTTGCCACGTTCGGCCATTTCTTCCCGTAAGTTTTCCGCCATGCGAGAGGACATGTTGGCTAGGAAGAACTCGACCGTGGCGAGGTCTTCGTCGCTATTGGCTCCGGCCAACGCCGTGATGAGAACGGGTTGATCCACAACGCGCAGAATCGCTGGAACATCGCGGGGTTGGATGCGCGAGGGCACATGCGAAAAGATGAAGATCGATTGCCGGACGGTATCCGCAAAATCGGCGTCTTCTTCGTCCAGCGCGGTCAGCAAACCATCACGCGTTGCCGCGGCCGACTGGTTGAGGATCGCGCCCACACGCTCACCCGGCCCATCCCGAAAGGCGGGCTCGGGGCGTTGATCCAGCTGAGCGGCCAAGGACCATCCGATCCGCTCAACCGCCTCGGGCGTCACGTTGGCCGTTTTCGAGACTGCATAAGTTATCCGTCGCGCTGTGGGGCCGGGTAGGTGGCCCAACAACTGGGCAGCCTTGGCGGTTTCGAGTTTCGACAGCATAACGGCGGCGACTTCGGTGCTTTCAGCTTTGGCCATCTCGGCCAGATCTTCTGAGGGTACTTCGCGCAAACGCTGCCATGGGTCACCGATCTGCCTCACGCCAGCTACCTGGCGCAGCCGGGCGGCGGTGGCTGGGGCGATCTTGCCGTTCACCGCGTCCAGAGCACCAGCAAGCCCATGGGGAAATGCAAGCCCTACGCCATCCAGCGCATCGGCAAATTCCTGCGCGACGGCGGCCAGCGTTACCCGGTCAACCAACCCCATCTGTCCAAGTTGGTGGGTAAGTTGTTCCTGCAGTGAATCGGGAAGCTCTTCCAGCGGGATATCCGCCCCCTCGTTCAGCAGCAGCCGAACCACAACTGCGGCTTTCTCTCGGTTGCTGAGGGCGCGCGGCACAACACGTGGCGCATCATCGTCTTGTTCAACGACCGGGGGTTGCGCGCCCGGCGTCATCTGCACCATTAGTTTCGTGTCCTGCATCTGCCTGCAATGCCTCATTCGCGTTGCAGGCAGAATATAGAGAGTCGGGTAAAGAAACCCTGAAACTCAGTAGCTATATGTCAGCCCTGTTCTGATCGCTTCGCGCAGCGATGTCTCAGCCCATGTGCCTTCGCCACCACGCGCCTTGATCTCGCGCCATTGTGCGATGGCCAACTCGGTCTTGCCCTGGGTAACAAATCCCTGACCCATGTAGCTGCGGGCGAGGATGTTGTCGGGGTTGGATTCAATTGCTTTTTGGTAAAACGCGTCAGCCAGTTTCAGCTCACCCATCTTGCGATAGGTGAACCCCCAATAGGTCTGCACCCGATCATCATCTTGATCCATGATACGCAGAATGCCCTGAGCATTTTCGTACTGCCCGTCGTAAGCCAACTCGCGCACGGCATCATACAGTTGGTCTTCGGTGAAATTCGTCTTGTTGGGTTTGACGCAGCGCCCGGCTGCCTCGTCATAGACGCGGCCAAACAGGCATTTCTTGGTGGTGTTGGTGGGCTTGGGCGGGCTGCTGTCCCCACCACCCGCAGCAATGGCCATGGGCGCGAAGGTAAAGGCCTGAAGAGCGATGGCCGAGGCTAGTACAAGACGCATTTTCCTACTCCGTTGTCAAAGAGACTTGTTACAATCATAGCTTGATCTTCAAAAAAGCTAACGATTGACTGATCGCTTTTATTCACAAGCAGGAAATAAAAATGTCAGCTATTGACGATTTTCATGCAGCTTTGGCTTTCGCTGTCCCAAATTGTGCCTTCAGCACAGGACTGGGTTTGCTTGGTGTTACCGTTACAGGCAAATCCGGCGGTGCCCGCACAGATAAGAGCAATTGCGCATAGAGCAGTTCGTAGCATCGAGTTTTCCTTTCGCGGAAACTGTGCCAACAGATTAACCGATTTTTGCCAATCTGGCAAAGACACAAGGCCCGGCTGCATTGAGCAAACCGGGCCAAGTTTTTAGCACTGTTTGAGTTTGAATTATTCGCCGAATACGCGGGCGAAAATCGTATCTACATGTTTGGTATGGTAGCCGAGATCGAATTTCTCTTCGATTTCTTTCGGGCTCAGCGCGGCGGTGACATCGGCGTCGGCCAACAGTTCCTCTTTGAAGTCGGTGCGATGCTCCCAGACTTTCAGCGCGTTGCGCTGAACCATGGCATAGGCATCCTCGCGGCTTACACCTGCTTGGGTCAACGCCAACAGCACTCGTTGGCTCATGACAAGACCGGGGAACTTGTTCATGTTCTCGATCATGTTCTCGGGGAAGATCAGCATCTTGTCGATTACACCGGTCAATCGCGCGAGTGCAAAGTCCAGCGTGATAGTGGCATCCGGCCCGATCATGCGTTCGACCGAGGAATGCGAGATATCGCGCTCGTGCCACAGCGCCACGTTCTCCATCGCCGGGATCACGGCCGCACGCACCATGCGCGCAAGACCGGTCAGGTTCTCGGTCAGGACCGGGTTCTTCTTGTGCGGCATCGCCGAGGAACCTTTCTGTCCCATCGAGAAGAACTCGGCACCTTCCAACACCTCTGTCCGCTGCATATGGCGGATTTCGATAGCGATGTTTTCGATGCTGCTGGCGATAACACCCAGTGTGGCGAAGAATGCGGCGTGACGGTCGCGGGGAATGACCTGCGTGCTGATCGGTTCAGGCACCAGACCCAGCTTGTCGCAGACATGCTCTTCAACCTGCGGGTCGATATTCGCAAACGTCCCGACCGCGCCGCTGATCGCTCCGGTGGCGATTTCCGCGCGGGCATCGCGCATCCGGGACAAGTTGCGGTCCATCTCGGCATAGAAGCGGGCAAAGGTCAGGCCCATCGTGGTGGGTTCGGCATGGATACCGTGGCTGCGACCGATGCGAACGGTGTCTTTATGCTCTATCGCGCGGCGTTTCAGGGCAGCCAACAGACCTTCGAGGTCTGCAATCAGCAGGTCGGCGGCGCGGGTCAGTTGCACATTGAAGCAAGTGTCCAGCACGTCCGAGGAGGTCATGCCCTGATGCACGAAACGGGCTTCCTCGCTGCCCACATGTTCGGCCAGATGGGTCAGGAAGGCGATGACGTCGTGTTTGGTGACGGCTTCGATCTCGTCGATACGGGCGACATCAAAATCCACATCCTTGGCTTTCCACACGGCCTCGGCGTTTTCACGCGGGATCACGCCTAGATCGGCCATGGCGTCGCAGGCGTGCGCCTCGATCTCGTACCAAATGCGGAACTTGCTCTCGGGTGACCAGATGGCGACCATATCGGGGCGTGAATAGCGGGGAATCATTGGCGGCAGCACCTTTTTATGATTGGGATGAGGCGTTGGCGCGGGGTTTAGCCGCGCATTGACCAAGGAACAAGGCGCGAGTGCTGGGATGAGACGGTTTGCCCTGATTTTATTGCTTTGGCCGGGATTTGTGGCCGCCGACGAGTTTCAGCAACTGACGGGTGATGAGATTCTGATGGCGCTTGCTGGCAAGAAGCTCGACTATGGCGAGGGGATCACCCAGACCTTCGATAGCAATATGCAAACGCAGTACTTTTCAGGCCGCCCAAGTTCGGGACGATGGGCCGTTCGTGATGATCGCTATTGCTCGGTCTGGCCGCGTTCGGATTTCTGGGCTTGTTATGATGTTGAGCAAAGCGGTGAAACCATCCGGTTTGTGGATGATTCAGGTAATACAACTGACGGAATCTATTTGAAGTGAGCCTGCCCAGAAATATTTATGATTTCCAGGGGGTTTGGGACCTGAGCCGCCTCATCCGGGACGAGCGTGCAGGCCAGATCATTCAGGCCGAGGGTAAGGCAGAGCTTCGGCAAGATACCCAAGGGTTGGTCTATGATGAGACGGTCACGCTGCGTGTTCCGGGGCAGCCTGCAATGACGGGAATGCGTCGATACCTTTGGCGCGACGCCGGTGATCGGATCGCTATCCATTTTGATGATGATCGGTTTTTTCACGCACTCAAACTTGGCCAAACCCGGGTCGAGGATCATCACGATTGCCCGCCGGACAGCTATGATGCACACTATGATTTCTCGGGATGGCCGCGCTGGACAGTCCGCTGGACCGTATCAGGGCCGCGAAAATCCTATGAAATGGAGACCAAATACGCGCTGCGATAGCGTAATCATCTTGCAGCAACGGCCCGGAACGGGCATTGCTGCATGTGCAAATAAGTCCGAATGTGGAGAAATGAGATGAACGCAAACGTACTGGCCAATGCTTTTGGCCCGCGTGAGGGGACGGCGCTGCGCGTCAAGCAGGTGGCTCTGGTTGCCCTGGGTATCGTTGCTCTGGCTGTTGCTGCCAAAATCAAAGTGCCGATGTGGCCGGTTCCGATCACCATGGGCACATTCGCCGTTCTGACCATCGGCACCGCTTATGGCGCGCGCCTTGGCCTGATCACGATGCTGGGTTACCTGCTGGTTGGTGCTCTGGGCTTTGACGTGTTTGCAGGTTCCTCGGCCGAAAAATACGGCCTGACCTACATGATGGGTGGCACCGGCGGCTATCTGGTCGGTTACCTGATGGCGACCATTCTGCTGGGCGCACTGGCCGCGCGCGGCTGGGATCGTTCGGTCGGCAAGCTGGCGCTGGCGCTGGTACTGGCCAACGTGCTGATCTACGTACCGGGCCTGCTGTGGCTGGGTCAGCTGTATGGCTGGGACAAGCCGATCCTGGAATGGGGTCTGACACCGTTCCTGCTGGGTGACGCGATCAAGCTGGCGCTGGCCGCTCTGCTGATCCCTGGCCTGTGGAAGCTGCTGGGCGACGCACGCACCTGATAGCGCGCTCTTGCGCAAGACACACCCGCGTTCGGAGCTTTCCGGACGCGGGTTTTTTATTGTCTTCAGAACAGGATACTGGACAAAGTCAAACTGCATGGGCAACCTGACATCAGAAAACTGATCAGGTTATTGAGATATGCGTATTTTGTTAAGCTTGGCGCTTGCTGCAAGTGCCGTGACTTGGTTGGCTGTAACGCCTGTGCAAGCTGACACACCGGTGACCTACACCGATGAAGGGCGCGCCCTGTTCCGCTTTGAGGTTCCCGACTTTTGGGCATTGCGTACCGGTGGCCCGCGTGAAATCGAGGATACCAATCTGGGCGATGCCCGTGCGGTTTCGCGCGTCATGGGGATCAGACCGGTGACCGACGATAATGTCTGGATGGGCTTCGTCTCACCATCACGGGTTTCCAGCATTCAGGGCGGGGTGCGCTATCTTGAGGATATCGACAAATTCCTCGTCAAGGACCCGACGGTGACCAGCACCAGTGATACAAGGATTGGTGGGCGGCCTGCGCATGTTATCCGCGGCACCGGCAATCGGGATGGGCGAGGCGTAAACTTTACCGCCACTGTGATCGACCTGCCGCGAGACCGTGTTGCGATTGGGGTTGCGATCCTGCGTGACGGGGCCGACCTGTCTTATGTTGATGCCTTGAACGCCGTTTTCGCGTCGTTCCGGTCTTTGCAGTAAGGAGGCTCGGATGACTCGCAAACTGTTAAAACGGTCTGTTCTGGCGCTGGGGTTGGGTACTGCAACGTTTACATTGTCCGCCTGCGATGGCGTGTCCGTCGGGGTAGGGTATGGCGTTGGGTATGACCCGTTCTACGACTCGATGCTGTGGAATGATTACTACCACGACCGTAACGTGAATGTAGATGTTGACATAAACCGCCCAGACCGGCCCGACCGCCCCGATCGACCGGTTCGTCCGAACCCTCCACCGCGGCCAAAGCCACCGATCGCCAAACCGCCGTCGCGTCCGCATCCCCCGGTGGCGCGTCCTCCGACGGCACGGCCACCAATTCACCGACCCTCACCGAGGCGCCGTTAGAAAAAGGGGGCAAAAGCCCCCTTCAATCATTATCATAAGCTGACAAAGGTGGTTTTCAGTCCAGCAGCTCAGTCGTGATATGGGCCGAGCCTTCAAGGGTTCGGTGCACGGGACATTTATCTGCGATCTCCAATAGCTTAGCACGTTGCGCGGCATCCAGCGGCCCTTGTAGCCGTATCTTGCGGCGGAACTGATCGACCTTGCCATCGCTGGCCAGTCCGGCGTCCTGGGCGTGTACCTTGTCGTGGCAGACATCGACGGTGATACCTGTCAGCGGCCATTTCTTGCGCCGCGCATACATGCGAATGGTCATCGAGGTACAGGCGCCCAATCCCGAGGACACAAATCCATAAGGGGACATGCCTCGGTCCGTTCCTCCGTACGAAGCGGGCTCGTCAGCGACCGCATGGTGGCGCGGGCCGGACTGGATGTCTTGCAGGAACCCTGCCGGGTCTGCCTCGGTCACGCGAACAACACCTTCCGGGGCGCCGGGTGGTGGGGCGGGCGGGCACAGTTTGACGTATCGCGACACCCAAGCCGCAATGACATCCGCCGCGTAATCCGCATCAGCGGCGCGTGTGATCAGATGGTCGGCATCGTCCAGCGTGACAAAACTTTTTGGATGCTTCGCAGCCAGAAAGATGGTGCTGGCGTTGTCAATGCTGACCGTGTCATCGCGCGGTGCGTGCAGGATCAGAAGCGCTGCTTTCAAATCTGAAACGGCAGGGCTAAGCGCGGCCTCTGAAATGTCATCGACAAAAGCTTTGCCAATGCGGAACGGGCGACCGCCAAGCGAAACCTCTGCGCTGCCTTGCGCCTGAATCTCGGGCAGGGCGGCCTCGAAATGGTGTGATACGTGGCCCGGGTCAGCAGGCGCACCCAATGTGACGACCGCCTTGATCGACGGTATGCCAGCGCGTGCGCGCAGTACCGCAGCGCCGCCAAGTGAATGGCCAATAAGCAGGGCGGGGGCCATGTTGCGGCCGGACAGGTAGTGCGCTGCAGCGATCAGATCTTCGACATTTGAGGTGAATGTCGTATTCGCAAACTCTCCATCCGAGTGGCCAAGGCCTGTAAAATCAAACCTGAGCACGGCGATGCCCATCGCCGCCAAACGCGCCGAAATGCGCCGTGCGGCAGGTATGTCCTTAGAGCAGGTAAAGCAATGCGCAAACAAAGCCGTTGCCAGTACCGGCCCGTCCGGCAGATCAAGGCGCGCGGCCAATTGGCTGCCGTCGTGACCGGCGAAAGTAATGCGTTCGGTGGGCATGATGAATCCTTGGTGGTCCAGGTTTCGACAATACTGTGTGCTGTGTGCGGTTCTCTCAACCCCTGTGTCAGTGGCGTAACAGGAAGGTGAGGGGGTGGGACCACGTAGCCCTTGGCGCGTCGCATCAATGCATTGTTGGGGTTGGTATCTGAACAATCAAAAAATGTGATGATAATTCGGATAAACATTCATTTTACTTATTTATACTTGGACCCCAACTTGCAATCATCCTTCTTATCCAAAGCAGAGGTCAAAATGGCACATACAACATCTGCACCGCTAAGCCCGACACTCCACGCCGGAGTTCTGTTGGCAATTCTCGTGACTGGCGCAATTGGTTTTGCACTGGGACAAAGCTGGCCGCTGACGAATACGTCTGAGGACACGCCAACTCTCACAGCGCCTGAGGATTGGCACGGTAATGTCAGACGGTCCCACTGGTCAAACTAGGCGATAGCGCTTAGCCAGACCCCATCAACTGTGCGTCGAACGGATACTTCGTGAGGTTTTCATAGCCGTCTTCGGTGATCAGCACCTGATCTTCCAGCTTGATCGAGAAATCGCCGCCAACCTCGCCAACTGCCGCTTCGACGCACAACACCATTCCGGGTTCAAGTGGATAATCATAGGATCCCTCGACCGCCTTGTCGGGATAGGCTACCAAGGGCCATTCATCGCACAATCCAACTCCATGCATCAGGCAGCCGTATTTCTGTGCCTGAAACTTGTCATCCAGCCGATGGGCATTCGCAGTTAGTTCCGGGATCATGACGCCGGGCTTCAGCATTTCCATATTGGTCATGATATGCTCATGCGCGTGCTGCATGGCATAGATCATGTCGGGGCGCGGTTTTTGATCGCCGATCCACCAGGTTCGTGAGATGTCGACGCAAATGCCGTAAGACCCGATCAGGTCGGTATCGAACGCGATGATTTCATTTTGCCGCGTGATGCGCGGGCCGCATTCCTGAAACCAGGGATTGGTGCGCTGGCCCGAGGCAAGCAAGCGGGTCTCGATCCATTCACCACCGCGCCGGATGTTTTCAGCATGTAGCACTGCCCAAATGTCATCCTCGGATGTCTTCCCGTCTCCGACATTGACACGTGCGAAGCGCTCCATTTCGGCCACTGCGGTCTCGCAGGCGTGGCTGGCGCAGCGCATGGCGAGGATTTCGTCTGGGCCTTTGATGGCACGGGTTTTCTCGGTAAGCTCTTCGCCCTCCATCACCTCGAACCCCTGAGCCTCAAGCGCGCGCAGGCCGTGCAGCATGATCTTGTCGACACCCAGCCGCATGTTGCCGCCGCCGTGTTCTTCGATCAGGGCGCGCACCTCGTTTGAGAACACATCTGCGGCAACGTCAATCTTGTCGCCCCGGTCGAAATAGAACAGATCGGCGCCCGAGCGCTGCTCGCGCACCAGCGGGTTGAATTTCGACAAGAACGGAGAGTTCTTGTAGTCCCAGATCACCATATACCCGTCAGCGCAAACCAAAACGGCCCGGAACGGGTTATGGGTATTCCAGAGCTGCATGTTGGTGCTGTCAGTCGCATAGCGGATATTCAGGGGGTCAAACAGCAGGATCCCGCCCCAATCGCGCTGCACGATGGCCTGAGTGAGGCGTTTCCAGCGGTATTTACGCATCTGTTCTAGATTGGGCAGGCTAAGCCCGGCAGCGGCCCATTCGTCAAAGGCAAGCTGTGTCGGTCCGATCTCGATCCTGTCATTGTCGTTCGGTGTCCCGTCCCCGAGTGTGGCGCCCCGGGTCGGGTCAATCTTACGGGTGTCACGATATGGTGTGTTCACGGTTGGACCTTTCTGCTTGCCTGACCAACCTGCAAATCCAGATGCGCTGCGTCTTCTAGGTTTGCGACCGTCTTCTGGTCGCTTTTTGACCGACAGCGCCAGAGCAGGGTGCTATGCCTCGACTATGACCGTGATACTACAGCAAGCCATTCCCTATGATCCACTCGCCCAAAACCCGCTGCCTGGCATTAAGCCTGCGGACCCCAGGGCCTGGTTGCATCGCGACGATGCGTTTTCTGCCCAGATGCAACGACGCGCCGCGCTGTTGGCGCAGCAAAAACCGGACGTCTTGGCGCAAAGCCCCGAGGCGTTGGCACCCGCGCAGGAGTTGCTGGAACTGGTCATTCAGCAAGTTTATCCGAATGTCTCCGATCACGTTGTGCGGCCCGACGGTGTACGGGTTGAGGTTGACCGGGAATGCCCGTTGGAAACGCTATGCCATTTGGTGCAAGAGGATTTCTGCATTCTGCAGAAACACGATGACGAGCATGTTTTGACTGGCGCGATCCTGTGCTTTCCTGCAAGCTGGATGCTGTCGGAAAAGTTCATGCGCCCGTTGATTGGGATCCATGAACCGGTTGATGCCTACGACGCCAATATTGCCCGCAGAGTTCAACGATTGTTTGACGGCATTCAGCCCAACCGGCCACTCTGGCGGTTCAATGCGCTTTGGTACAATGATGCCGAATTGTTCCAACCGCGTAGTCTCATGCAGCGACGCACACCGCGGGATGAAAATTCGGCCCGATATCTGCGTAGTGAACGTCAGACTCTCTTGCGTTTACCTGAGACAAACGCAGTGGTGTTCGCGATCCACACTTATGTAATGGCCGCTGATCAGGTCCTTAAAATGGAAAACCCCGCCTCACGGCGGGGCCTCCAAGGAGGGTCTTGGGTAATTTGATTACATGCCAATCGCGCTGGCGACCTCGGCAAAAGCATTCGTAGCGTTCAGACCAAAAATCGCTGTGGTAAAAGCCAGAACCTGAGTGTTGAGGCGGAAATCCTCACCCCGGATCAGATTGACTGCTGCCAGGGATATGGCAATCGGTGTCGATATGCTTGCCACAGCACCAGTCATGCCCCAGCTGGTCAGTCGCAGAATATCGCTTGGGCGTTCCGTTTCGTCCTCGGACTGGTGAATGTTGCCGGCGGGCAGGGGAGCATCAGCCTCGGTCCGGAAGGCGATACTGAGCAGTTGGTCGTCACTTAGCTTGATCGGACGCGGCTTGGCGTGTTTGGTCTGTGTATCTTCCGCATCAGGATCGGGCAGATCGAGCCCCGCAAATGGGCCGCTGACTGCTTCGAATATCTGCTTTCGGTTCCGGGCGTTGCGCGGTGCAATTGAATCAAAGGCACTCATGAATTGTTCGATGGTCAGAACCGTTTTGGGCGACAACCATTCGACACGACGGGTCGTGCAGATGTCGACCATTCGGTACAGGATCACCACAAGCATCAACTCGGATATTTCACTGTCATCGAGCAGTTTTGACACCGGACAAATCAAGATCGTCAGCCGGTTTCCCGGCAGCGTAACCGCAGCACGCGGCATAGTTTTGAGACCAGCGGTTCGATCCATCCGCTCATGGTGATTGTGATCTACTTGGGTTGGTTCCGAGTCCAATGTCAGACGCACGAGATATTGGCTGCTGACGATACTGGCCTCCGATGCGCTAAGAAGCGTCTTGCGCTCGACCAGATGGCCATAGTCACCCAGCGTCGTCGAGACGACCTCGCACATACGCTCAAGCGCGCCATCTGCCGACCCGTCAAACTGGAGCCCACCGTGGTAACTATGCTTTGCAGTCACAGCATGTTCCTTTGCTGTCATAATCTTCACAACAAATTAACAGGCGAAATGGCGCAAATTTTGACCAAAATGGAAAAAAGTCGAAATATTCCAAGATTGATTACGCTTTGGAAACCAAGAAAATCGGGGTTTCCTTAAATCTATGTGGCAACAATGTGGCCGAATTCAGGTGCTCTGACGTCAAGCCTATGACCGCCCTAGTTGTCGATTCGCGCCGCCATGATTGCAATGGATTGCTGGTAGACCGAGGCCGCATTCCATTGCTGTATGACCGCAAAATTCGGCTCTCCGGGTTGATAGCCGCGACCGGGCTTCCACCCTTTCTTACGTAGAAAATTCGCGGTCGAGGCGAGCGCGTCGGTCATGTTATAAAAATCGACCCGACCGTCACCGGTGGCGTCCACACCATAGGTCAGGGCGTTGCCGGGCAGGAACTGTGTATGCCCCAGCTCGCCATGTTTTGCCCCTTTTGTCGCCATCGTAAGGGTACCTTGGTCAACCAGTTTTAAGGCGCCGATAGCGTGCGGGATGAAGAATTCGGATCGGCGACAATCATAGGCTAATGTCGTGATTGCGGAAACAACCTGACTATCTCCCATGAAACCTCCAAAGCCGGTTTCCATGCCGTGAATGGCAATTAGCACACCCGCCGGTACGCCATATTGACGCTCGAGCGCGGCGTAAAACTGCGGATTGCGAGCTTTGCGCTTGCGCCCTTGCGCAACGATGGTGTTTGCCCCGCGCACCTGCATGAATTTGTCTAATGAGTATTTAAAGCTCTTCTGATTGCGATCCGCGGCAATCGTACGTGTTGCATATTGCGTTTGTGCGAGCGCTTGCAGACCCTTCTTTTTCACACCCGCTCGTTTGGCGGTTTTGGCAAAGTCGGCTTTCCAGGCCTCAAACCCGCTGCTGGTATTCCCACAAGGGGCGGACAGTGCCACTGAGGGCAGAAGGAACGCGAGTGCAGCGTAAAGGCGAAGACGAGGCATAGAGGAAATCCGAGTGCAAAAAAAACCATGCTCAGCCTAAGCCGAGTTCGACCTACCGCAAAGTGGTTTAATAGAGATCAAGCTCGTCTGTGCCTTTCAGGGATTCGAACCATTCATCCGGGGTTTTGTCGATCTTGGCATGTTTGACCATCATCGCGTTCATATTTGGCAGACTGGATGAGTCCGGCCATTCATCGGGTTGCCACAGGTTTGATCGAATGATGCATTTGGGACAGTGCGCAAAGACGGTTTCGACATGGATCAACAGGGCCAGCTTGGGCACGCGTCCACCAACGGCCATGTTTGAAAGAAGTTCGGGATCTGCGCTAATTCTCGCGGATCCCCGCAGGCGCAGAGTTTCCAATTTTCCGGGGACAAAGAATATCACGCTGACGCGCTGATCTTTCAGCACATTATGAAACGTATCCACGCGCTTGTTCCCGGGCCGGTCCGGGATCGCAATCATCGAGTTCGAGAGCACCTGCACAAACCCCGCAGGATCGCCACGAGGCGAAATATCGAGATGCCCATCGGGATTGGCCGAAGCGATCAGGCAGAACGAGGACATGCCGATGAAGTCTCGACACATCTCATCAAGTGCAGGCAATTCCTTTGCAATGATCTGCGGCAAGGGTTGCCCGCAAATGCGTTCCAGATCTTTCTCCGAGGTTACAAGTCCTGAATACTCAGAAAAGGGTTCGTCGCTTGCGGGCATGTGCTCTCTCCGCCTGATGTTGAGCTCAAATTTTGAAAGATCATCATCGATCCGTCAAATCTCGCAGAGATACAGAAAAAGGGGCGCCCGATGGGCGCCCCCTGAGAATTTTCGTCGAAAATTCTTAATCAGCAGCTGTAGTACATGCCGTACTCAACCGGGTGAGGTGTGTGCTCGTAGGTTTCTACCTCTTCCATCTTCAGCGCGATGTAGCCGTCGATCTGGTCTTTGGTGAACACGTCGCCTTGCAGCAGGAAGTCGTGATCAGATGCCAGCGCTTCCAGAGCTTCGCGCAGGCTGCCGCAGACGGTCGGGATGTCGGCCAGTTCTTCGGCAGGAAGATCGTACAGGTTCTTGTCCATGGCTTCGCCCGGATCGATCTTGTTCTTGATGCCGTCCAGACCGGCCATCAGCAGCGCGGCGAACGCCAGATAAGGGTTTGCGGCCGGATCGGGGAAGCGGGCCTCGACGCGCTTGGCTTTCGGGCTTTCGGTCCACGGAATACGCACGCAGCCTGAACGGTTGCGGGCCGAATAGGCGCGCAAGACGGGGGCTTCGAACCCTGGGATCAGACGCTTGTAGCTGTTGGTTGCCGGGTTGGTGAAGGCGTTCAGCGTTTTGGCGTGTTTCAGGATGCCGCCGATAAAGTACAGCGCCTCATCAGACAGGTCGGCGTATTTGTCGCCCGCGAACAGCGGCTTGCCGTCTTTCCAGATCGACATGTTCACGTGCATGCCGGTGCCGTTGTCACCTGCGATTGGCTTCGGCATGAAGGTCGCCGATTTGCCATAGGCATGTGCAACGTTGTGGATCACGTACTTGTATTTCTGCAGCTCATCGGCCTGCTTGGTCAGGCTGTCGAAGATCAGGCCCAGTTCGTGCTGACAGGATGCAACCTCGTGGTGGTGCTTGTCGACCTTCATGCCCAGACGCTTCATTGTCGACAGCATTTCCGAGCGCAGGTCCTGCGCTTCGTCAACGGGGTTTACGGGGAAGTAACCACCTTTGACGCCCGGACGATGGCCCATGTTGCCCATCTCGTATTCGGTGTCGGTGTTCCACGATGCATCAGTAGCATCAACTTCGTAGGATACCTTGTTGATACTGTTCGAGAAACGAACGTCATCAAAGAGGAAAAATTCGGCCTCAGGACCCATGTAGGCCACATCACCAATACCGGAAGCCTTCAGGTACGCTTCGGCTTTCTGAGCGGTGCCTCGCGGGTCACGTTCATAGGCTTCACCAGTGTCAGGCTCCACAACCGAGCAGTGCAGGCAGATGGTCTTTTCCGCATAGAACGGATCGACATAGGCGCTGTCGGTGTCGGGCATCAGTTTCATGTCGGAAGCTTCAATCGACTTCCAGCCCGCGATGGACGAACCGTCGAACATAAAGCCCTCTTCCAGGAAGTCCTCATCGACCTGATCAGACATGATGGTGACGTGCTGAAGTTTGCCACGCGGGTCGGTAAAGCGGATGTCGACGTATTCGGCGTCTTCATCACGGATCAGCTGAAGAACTGCGTCCTTGCTCATACTATTTGTTCCTCTGATTTGAAGATTGCTGTGTTACAGGGCTTCCGAACCGGTTTCGCCGGTGCGGATACGAATGGCTTGTTCGATAGGTGAGACAAAGATTTTTCCGTCCCCGATCTTGTCGGTCTTTGCGGCGCTAACGATGGCTTCGATCGCTGCGTCAACCTGATCATCATCCAGCACGACCTCGACCTTTACCTTGGGTAGAAAGTCGACAACATATTCTGCGCCGCGATAAAGTTCGGTGTGACCTTTCTGGCGACCAAAGCCTTTCACCTCGACCACGCTGAGGCCCTGGACTCCCACGTCTTGCAGCGCCTCTTTCACTTCGTCCAGTTTGAACGGCTTGATGATCGCTTCGATCTTTTTCATTCCGGCTCACCTTGTATGGTTGTCTCGATGGCAATGATCACGTCTAAGATCGGGCGGCAATGGAACTGCGAATTTGGTCGCCTTGTGGTGCTGCGAAATCGTGCAACGGGTTAAATTTTGATCGATGTGCACAAAATGTAATCAGAATTGAATCGCGTGAGGGCGCAATATGGCAGAGTTGCTGACAGCGGCACAGATGCGGACGATCGAAAAGTCCGCGATTGAGTCCGGCGACGTGAGCGGGCTGGAGCTGATGGAGCGGGCGGGGCGCGGTGTTCTTCAAGCCGTATTTGAAGAATGGCTAGAGCTGCAGCGGGGGCCAGCCCCCGCACCCCCGAGGTATTTGGGGCCAGATGAAGAGGATCCGCTGCGTGCGGTAATTCTTTGCGGGCCAGGAAATAACGGGGGGGATGGATTTGTTGTTGCACGCTTGCTGCGGGAGCGCGGCTGGGAGGTGGCGGCATTTCTTCTTGGTGATCCGGCGAAGCTGCCACCAGATGCGCGTGTGAATCATGACAGGTGGGGCGAATTGGGGGAGGTTCACCCATTTTCCGAAGTGTTTGCCGCGCATCAAGGGGCTGACCTTTATGTCGATGCGTTATTCGGGACGGGCTTACAGCGACCGCTTGAGGGTGATGTTCTAAAATGGGCAGAAATGACTGCCTCGGATCCAGCCATCGCCGAAAAGACAGTATCCGTTGATATGCCGTCTGGCCTGTGTTCCGATAGTGGGCGTGAGCTGGTCCCGGGGACCGCGACGGTTCAGGCCAGGCTCACGGTATCGTTTCATACTGCAAAGCTGGGGCATTATCTGGGGCTGGGGCCGGTCAGAAGTGGCCGATTGGTCGTCAAGGACATTGGTTTGGAGGAGGGAGTTCAGGGTGCGGTCAAACTGGTGACCGCCCCGGATGCTGATTTTTCGAAGGCAACTGCCTTACACAAATATGCGCATGGGCATGCCTTGATTATTAGCGGAGGTGCGGGGGCAACCGGCGCAGCAAGGCTGGCGGCACGTGGTGCATTACGCATCGGGGCCGGATTGGTGACGCTGGGTGTTCCACCCTCGGCTCAGATGGAGGTTGCCAGTCACATCACTGCGCTGATGCTGCAGCGGGTCCAGAGCGGCGATGATCTGTTGGAAGTCCTGATGGATGCGCGGTTGAATGCACTATGCCTCGGTCCTGGTTTGGGGCTGGCGCGTGCGCAGGAGCTGGTTCCTGCGGTGCTGGCCTCGGGGCGTCCAGCAGTGCTGGACGCGGATGCTTTGACGGCGTTTGCTGATGCGCCAGAGGTGCTGTTGGACATGCTCCATGACAGATGTGTTCTGACACCGCACGGGGGCGAGTTTGCGCGATTGTTCCCGGAGATCTCCGAAAAGCTCTCGATCAAGCCGGGCAGAGGGCCGGCTTATTCCAAAGTGGATGCCGTGCGTGAGGCGGCCAAGCAGGCTGGCTGTGTGGTACTATACAAGGGCCCTGACACGGTGATTGCTGCACCGGATGGGCAATGTGTGATCAATGCGGCGCTGTTTGACCGGGCGGCGCCCTGGCTGGCGACAGCAGGGTCGGGCGATGTGCTTGCCGGGTTCATAACGGGACTACTGGCGCGGAGCTTCAACCCGATGGCTGCAGCCAAGACCGCAGCTTGGTTACATGTGGAATGCGCCAGGCAATTTGGGCCGGGGTTGATTGCTGAAGATCTGCCGGAACAAGTGCCAGCGGTATTCGCACGGCTTGAAATCAATGGGTCATAGGCAAATATTGGCCGATCGCGGGTCAAAGCGGCAATGTTTCGCCTTATGATTTACCTGTGCGCATAACGGGTGTTTGCAAGCTGCAACACGCAGCGCAAGAATTGTCTTGCAGGTTAGCTGGGTGCTGCTTTCGAACTAGGTCAAAATATTGATTATAAAACGCTTTCCCTGAAGGTCCCCGCCTCCGCCTGTGGCAGAAATGCAATGCCGGGCTAATAAGCTTTAGCAATCATTGGAACCGTTAATCCAGGTGCGCATATCGGCAATATCAAAAAAACTGACCCATCTATGGTGAATGACATGACAGTGAATTTTAAGCTGACTTCGATAGCAGCGGCGCTTGTCGCAACAACGGCAATCCCCGCCGCCGCCGAACTGAAATACGAAAACAACACGGGCGGTTATGTCCTGCTTTATGGTCAGTTGCACCCGGCCTTAATCTCGGTTGACGACGGTGAAGAGACCGAAACGCGCGTTCTGGACAATGACCTGTCAAACAGCCGCGTCGGTTTGGAACTGTTGCAGCCCTTCGGCAACAACGATTTCACCTTCCGTTTTGAAACCGGGCTTGGTCTGCCGAGCTCGAGCGAGTGGAACCAGCTGGGCACAGATTTCAGCGGCTGGACGCGTGAAGATATCCGTCACGTGGATTTCGCACTTGCCGGTGACTGGGGTAAATTCTCGGCCGGTCAGGGCAGCATGGTGGCCGATGGCGCTGCCGAAGTGGATCTGTCTTACGTCGGAACCGCGCTGTATTCCTTTACCAACGATGAAAATGGCGGGTTCTTCTATCGCGGTACTGACGGTTTTCTGAGCGACATCACCGTTGGCGATTCCAGCAGCAACTTTGACGGTGCGCGCCGTGGCCGCGTTCGGTATGACACGCCGGAGTTCAGCGGTTTTAAGGCCGGCATCGCCTATGGTCAGAACATTCTGTCCAGCAGCGATGACGATGACTATTACGATATCGGCCTTCGCTATGACAACACCTTCGGCGGCGGGGTTGAATTTGCAGCGGCGGTTGCATACTCGGTGCGTTCGGCTGACGATGGATCGGGGGACCGCAAGGATACGATCGGGTCGGCCTCGGTTATGCTGCAAAACGGCCTGAGCTTCACCGTAGCCGCCGGTACGCGGGACGATGACGCGGATGGTGCGTCTGACCCGAACTACTTCTACGGCAAGATTGCCTATGAGGATCAGTGGGTATCCTGGGGTAAAACCGGTATCGGGATCGACTATTACTCGGGCTCGGACTTCGTAAATGACGGTTCCAGCACCGATGCTTGGGGCATCGCTGTTGTTCAGCGTATCGACAGCATCAATACAGATGCATATCTGAAATACCGCAATCACGATTTCGAAGATGGCGCTTCGTTCGACAACAACGAGGCGTGGGTGCTGGGGGCCCGCTGGAGGTTCTGATTTCTCAGCTTTCGATGATCGAACGCTCCGGCCTGTGCCGGGGCGTTTTTTCGTCTGTAATAGGGGTAAAACCAGCCTGAAAGGGCCTTTGCCTCTTGCACGCAGGCGGCTGTGCAAATAGAAGGCGTCAAATTTGCCCGGCGCGCCCGTTTTGCGCGCCCCGAATCCTATGGGGACTACCAAAATGCAGGTTACCGAGACGCTGAACGAAGGTCTGAAGCGCGGCTACAACATCGTTGTGACCGCAGCCGAGCTGGACGACAAGGTCAACGAGAAACTGACCGAAGCGCAGCCCGAGGTTGAAATGAAGGGTTTCCGCAAAGGCAAGGTGCCGATGGCTCTGCTGAAGAAGCAGTTCGGCCAGCGCCTGCTTGGCGAAGCGATGCAAGAAACCATCGACGGTGCGATGAACAAGCACTTTGAGGACAGCGGCGAACGTCCTGCTTTGCAGCCCGAGGTCAAGATGACCAACGAGGACTGGAAAGAAGGCGACGACGTAGAAGTTGCGATGTCCTACGAAGCGCTGCCCGAGATTCCGGAAGTTGACCTGAAATCGGTCGAACTGGAGAAGCTGGTTGTCAAAGCGGACGACGCAGCCGTGGAAGAAGCGCTGAACAACCTGGCTGAGACCGCGCAGAACTTCAAAGCGCGTCGCAAAGGTTCGAAAGCCAAAGACGGTGACCAGATCGTGTTCGACTTTGTTGGTAAGGTTGACGGCGAAGAGTTCGAAGGCGGTTCGGCTGAAGATTACCCGCTGGTTCTGGGCTCGAACAGCTTCATCCCCGGCTTTGAAGAGCAGTTGGTTGGTGTGAAGGCCGAGGAAGAAAAAGACGTCAACGTCACCTTCCCCGAAGAATACGGTGCTGAGCATCTGGCCGGCAAAGACGCCGTTTTCACCTGCACTATCAAAGAGGTGAAAGAGCCGGTCGCGGCTGAGGTCGACGACGAGTTGGCCAAGAAATTTGGTGCCGAAGATCTGGCTGGGTTGAAGGCACAGATCGCCGAGCGACTGGAAGCCGAATATGCTGGTGCGTCCCGTGCAGTTATGAAGCGCGCTTTGTTGGACGTGCTGGACGAGAAAGTCTCGTTCGACCTGCCGCCGTCACTGGTAGAAGCCGAAGCCAAGCAGATCGCACACCAGCTGTGGCACGAGGAAAACCCTGACGTTGAAGGTCACGATCACGATCCGATCGAACCAACCGACGAGCATAACAAGCTTGCCGAACGCCGCGTGCGTCTGGGCCTGCTGCTTGCCGAACTGGGCCAGAAGGCCGAGGTTGAAGTGACCGACTCGGAAATGACACAAGCGATCATGAACCAGGCGCGTCAGTACCCGGGCCAGGAGCGCCAGTTCTTTGAATTTGTGCAGCAGAACGCCCAAATGCAGCAGCAGCTGCGTGCGCCTATCTTTGAAGACAAGGTTGTCGACTACGTCTTCGAACTGGCTCAGGTTGCGGACAAAGAAGTCAGCAAGGACGATCTGCAAAAAGCCGTTGAGGCACTGGAAGAGGAATAATCCTCTTCCTTCCCCCATTAGGGGTCAAAAAAAAGCGGAGCCGTCTCGAATTAGACGGCTCCGCATGGGTGGCTTTGTACTATGAGGTGAGGGGGTCAGGCCTCATGAGCAAAAGCACGGGGGGTCTGTAACAGAGCGGTCTTCTGCTCTGGGGTGAATGTGTCGGACAGCGCTTCGATCAGTTTCAGCACTGCCTGCCTTTCTTCTTCCGTCTTGGCCGCACTCATCTGTTCGACAAAGTATTTCTCAAGATCGGTGAGCGGCTTGTGGTCGCGATTTGCGGGGCTGAGTTTGGCGGCCTTTTTGGCCTCGAAGAACTCTAACGCCTTTTCTTCTTCGATAAAGACATCGTGGTGAATGTCTGCGAATTCGCGAAGGCCCGAAATCCTTTCTTCTGTGCAATCCAGCAACGCCGCCATGGCCGGTACCTTGCCCATCGGAACGGTTTCGCCCACATAGTCGTAAGGCGCACAGTTCGAGCGTTTGAGAACGCGGTTCATAACCGGGTCAATCACGGTGATGATGTCCTGGATACCCGCACTACGGCAGTATTCCAGAGATCCGATCATCAGCTCACAGGTCGCATAAGAAACCGAGTTCTTCTCTTTTCCTCGGGTCAGTCGCTGCGTATCGACACAGAAGCGGGTGGATTCCCACATGGTCGCGCTGCGCATTGGCGCTTCGCCGCACAAGATGTCCGAGAAGACATCTGAAAGCATGTGCGGGCCGGTGGTCTGGAGTGCACGTACTGCGGCTACGACGTTCCCCTCATCGTCGAGACCAATTACGTATGCAGGATCCAGGTGATCGAACTGATCGATTTCTTTGCCGTCTTCGATGTGGACGTCCCATCCAAGTCGTCCACCAAAAACCCGAGCGCGCAGTTCGAACATATCGTCAAGAACTTCGGTGAACAGATGTCTGTTCAGCCCATCAACTACCAAAATCATGTTAACCCCCTTCGAGTGATCTGTCTGTGGATAAAACGTTACCCGGTTTCCACAGCGAATCTATTGGGGGTTTCCCGTAATATTGGCTTTTTTTAGCCCATTTTCGGCAAAATTTGGCTTTATCCTGGGTAGATTAAGCCGATTCCGATGGCCCGACCGACAGCCTGCGGAGTCGTCAGTGCATTAAGCTTTTCGCGTGAAGAGCGCAAGTGCACCTCAACCGTGCGGTGCGAAATCGACAGGATATCGCCGATATCTTGTTGCGATTTACCCGCTGCGGCCCATTGCAAAATCTCCAATTCTCGGCTGGAGAGGGTCGGGTGGTACAGCATTCGGCTGATCGTATCTGATGTCATGACATTGTCATGGATGTGTACGGCCAATGATTGCAGGTCACTTATCACGTTGGGCACCAGTTTCTTCCACTCATCCCGGCTGCACTCGCGCACTGCGCTAAGCAAGCCGATATCTCCGTACGGCCCGCGAACCGGAATCGTAATGCCTTGATCTGGAATGCCAAAATCATGTGCATCGCGAAAAACGCGCTGGAAATCTTTACCGCGTTCCAGACGGCTCCAGTCGACCGGAGCGATACTGCGCTGGCTCATGTGCAGCGTCGGATCGATCAGGTGCAGGCCTTGCTCTTGATAGTGGGTTTTCCAGTCGTCCCCATAGGTCACATGGCCGTGAATCGTACCTGCAGCAGGATTCATACCCGCATAGGCTGCGTGGTCCATTTCATATTTGTCACAGACCTGACGCAGGAACTCGTCATACCGAGTATCCTGTTCGGGAAGAGTGCTGAGATCAACAATATCCATACGGTAACGACCAGTTAGACCCGAGTGAGCGGGCGGATCCCCTTGGCCAGGAAAATGATACTGTCTTCCCTGACGTCAAGCAAGACACCACATTTCGCTTGTCAAGACAAGAAGATGTGGGAAATGTCTGCCTTTTATAGGTAAATGTGCCTTTCGGGCACACAATTACGCACCTTTAAAAGATTTAACGTCAGAGTTGTGCAGTAGGTCATGGGATTCGCCGTGGCATTTCGAAGGTTATGTATGTGCATTACAATCGAAATGCGAATTAAACATGCCTATTCTGTGGCAGAAACCAGACCCGTCTCGACGAGCATGCCCCTGGCCTTTGCTTCGGGCCAATATCCTTTGGCATAAAGAAAGATGGCACGTTGTTGATCTCCATCAGACAAAAGCCACGCGCCTCGCAGGTATTTTCCGGCAAACTCCAGATTGGTATCGGCGTCCAGCAGGCCTTTGGCATTTCCAGTGTAACCCATTGATCGCGCAGTGGCCGGGAGGATTTGCAGAAGCCCATAATAGGGGCGGTTCACCGCCCACGGCCGATGTGTGCTTTCACGGATCGCCAGCTTGTGCACCAACTCCCGCGGGAGCTCGTAGTGGTCAGCCCATTTATTGATCGAGGCGCGAAGCTCGGGTGTTTCATTGGGGTAGAGGGGGGGATCGAACGTATCGCCGGAACCCGAGCTGCCAGGACTGCCACAAGCTGCAAGCGGTGCCATAAGCAACAAGGTTAAGACGCGGCGACGAAGGAGGGGGGTCATCAAAATACTCCTGATTGCGAATGGCGATGATATGAAACCCTCGCCGGTCTGCAAGGCCAGGCGAACAATCGGGCCGAATTTTGCTTGCGATGTAACAAAAAGAAAAAGGGCCGCGTAAAAGCGCGGCCCTTTGATATTGGATATGCAGTCAGATCAGGCTTTTGCTTCGTCTTCTTCGACCGGAGCTTCTTCGGCAACCAGATCTTCGTCTTCCGAAGCGGCAGAGCCTATGTCGTCGAACAGCTCGGCGATCTCGAATTCGGCAGCGGCTTCTTCTTCAGCAGCCAGTTCCTGGATCGATTTGCCCGATGCCTGCAGTTCGGCTTCTTCTTCCGAACGTGCGACGTTCATCTTGATCTCGACTTCTACCTCGGGGTGCAGGTTGACTGCGACCGAGTGCAGACCCAGTTCCTTGATCGGAGCGATCAGGGCAATCTGTTTCTTGTCGACGGTGAAACCAGCTTCGGTTGCAGCGTCTGCGGCGTCACGCGGGGTGACCGAACCGTACAGAGCGCCGGCATCCGATGCCGAGCGAATCACGATGAACTGCTGACCGTCCAGCTTTTCAGCCAGCGCTTCAGCTTCTTTCTTAGTTTCCAGGTTGCGTGCCTCAAGCTGCGCTTTCTGGGCTTCGAACGACGCGATGTTGGCGTTCGATGCGCTCAGCGCTTTGCCTTGGGGCAGCAGGAAGTTGCGGGCGTAGCCGGGCTTGACGTCAACGACGTCGCCCATCTGACCCAGTTTCGCAACGCGTTCCAGAAGGATAACTTGCATGTCAGTCTCTCCTTACTTCACGGCGTAGGGCAGCAGGGCGAGGAAGCGGGCGCGCTTGATAGCACGGGCCAGTTCACGCTGCTTTTTCGCCGAAACGGCGGTGATGCGCGAAGGTACGATCTTGCCACGCTCAGAGATGTAGCGCTGCAGCAGACGAGTGTCTTTGTAGTCGATTTTCGGCGCGTTCTCACCCGAGAACGGGCAGACCTTGCGGCGGCGGAAAAATGGTTTTGCGGCCATGGTTTATGTCCTTTCGTCAGGCGTTGATCAGCGGCGCTCGCGGCGGCCTTCGCGCTCATCGCGCTTCTGCATCTGGACCGAAGGGCCCTCGGCATGCTCGTCGACCTTGATTGTCAGAACGCGCATAACGTCGTCATGCAGCCGCATCAGGCGTTCCATTTCCTGAACCGCGCCCGAGGGGGCGTCGGTCTTCAGAAAGGCATAGTGGCCTTTGCGGTTTTTGTTGATCTTGTAAGCCATCGTCTTGACGCCCCAGTACTCGCTTTCGACGACGTTGCCGCCGTTGTCCGCCAGAACGGTGCCGAAATGTTCGACAAGGCTTTCTGCCTGCGCGTTGGACAAATCCTGACGCGCGATCATTACATGCTCATACAGTGGCATGTGCACTCCTGTTTATATCAAGGCGCATTTCAAAGGCGGGGCCATATGGTCCTTCGCGACCCTGCCACGAGAGGCTGCGCGATTCATAACTCCTGCGAAGGATGGCCCCGTATACACGTTTGAGCGGGCGGGGCAAGCCCTGCCACATATGCCTTTGTGAAGTCGCCCTATTTCCACTGGTGCGCCCAATTCCTGACGCTTTTCGCCCCGAGGTTGTTCATGAAGCCGGGAGAACCCGGTAGATTGGAAAACATAGACAGGGCAAGACAATGGCCGTCATGAACACAAACACTTTTGAACAATCGGCACCTGCCGCGGTATTTGATAAATCCGTCCCCGTGCTGATTACGTTTGCGCCGAATTGGCGGGCTCGGATGTTTCTTCTGCGTGCCGTTGGTGTCTTTCTGATTGTGTCGGCCTTTTCGATGTGGTTGATGCCGGGTTCGGTTATGGGGGCCGAGGTTTGGCCTATCAAGTTAGTCGCTTCGCTGATGTTCTTGATTGTTGGCGTCAGCCTGCTGACCATCGAGGTGATGGATGCGCGCCCAGACGCCTACTTTGACCCAATCCGCCGCGAGGTTCGCATTCTTCAGAAAAACGAAAACGGTCGGCCGCAAACGGTATTGCGCCGCAGCTACGACTCGCTGGGTGGCGCGCGTTTCGCTGACGACCAGGTCGAACTGTACGATGTAGACGGAAGCCTGCTGATGAAGCTGCCACTGGAATCGGCGGATGTTGGCTCAGCGCTCAAAGGTCAACTCAGCCAAAACGTAACAATTTTCGCCTGACTTTTATTCTGTTCAAAAAGGAACAGAAGTTGTGAATCAAAAAAACTTGTGTGCTGCCCTTGGGCAGCACATTTTTGTTATCGAGCAACCCATTCGGTTTGCATTCACAAATTTGCGGAGATTGTCATGAAATCCACCCTTCTTGCTGCTGCTTTGGCCGTATCAGCGACCTCGGCGTTTGCCAGCGCCGAGAAATACGTTCTGGACCCCAGCCACAGCCAGGTCATCTTCAGCTATAACCACCTTGGCTTTTCGACCACCACGGGCATGTTTTCGGGCTTTGAGGGCGAAATCATGTTTGATCAGGAAGACCCGGCAGCATCGAGCGTGACTGTTTCGATGCCGGTCGTTGAGATGATCACCGGTTGGAAACCGCGCGAAGATCACTTCATGACCGAAGATTTCTTTGGCGCAGCCGAAGGTGATCTGGTGACCTTCACTTCAACTGGTATTGAGGTCACTGGCGAAAACACAGCCAACATCACCGGTGATCTGACCATGAATGGTGTCACCAAATCCGTGGTTCTGGATGCCAAGCTTAACCAGGTGGGTGAGCACCCGATGGCGGGCAAGCCATGGGCCGGATTTGACGCCACCACAACGCTGGTGCGCAGCGATTTTGATTTGGGCCAATTCGCTCCATTCGTGGGTGACGAGGTCGAGGTCAATATTTCGATCGAGGCGCAGAAGGCCGACTAATCCCTTCATGATCCCAAAAAAAGAAACCGTCGGGGTTATGCGCCCCGGCGGTTTTTCATTTGTCGTCGCGTTCTGCCGTCAATTCAACTGCAACGATAACCGTGAACCCCAACGAATCTTCGGTGGGTTGCGATGTTCCAACGTCGAAATCCATTCGGTTGAGTTCCAGATTCCCCGACATCGTCGCTGCATCGTCGGCCAGTTCCAGCGTAAATGGCAGGACGACATCGATAGATTTGTCCCGGATTGTCAGAGGTCCTCGCGCCTCATAACCCGCATCCGTTTTGAACAGGTCGGCCTTAAATTGAGCCGTAGGAAACTGCGCACTGTCAAAAAAATCCGCACCCATCGCTTGGTCGGTGACTGTGCCGATGCTGAGTGAACCAATGGCAATCGTTACATCGACGGAACCGGCCAACCCCGGCTCGGCGGGATCCTCAAACGCTATCGCTGCAGTCCAGTCTGCAAACTCGCCGCTTACGGGACTGCCCAGTTGCGAGATAGTAATCGACAGGGATCCGTCTTCGACCTCCCATTCCGATTGAACTTGCGCAAGTTCGGCCGTGTCTTCGGATGCTTTGGACTGGTCGTCAAAGACACCGTTGGACCAACCTCCAACCAGCACCGCGCCCCAGATTGCCAAGGCGGCGAAGGCGGGAACAATGGAATGGTGCTGTGCCGGGGGTTCCGGCGCGTCCGATTGGCCGGGCAGCATACGGCGCAGGGTGCTGTCTTTGTCCACGACATGGTGTTTCAGCGCGCCCGCTATGTGCAGCACGAGTGCCACACCCAGGGCCCAGACGAAAAGCCAATGCAGGCTGGCGCTGATGTCGGCAAGGAAAGCTGACTTCGGAATAAGCGGCAGGTTCTGACCAAGGGGCCATAGGATCGGCGCGAAGCCGTCGGTGGCGGCGTGGTGGATCCAGCCGCTGAGTGGAGCCAGTACAAGCGAGCCGTACAGCAGCCAGTGCACAGTTTCGGCGGCGAAGGCCTCGGGTTTGTTTTCAGCGTTCAGCAAGCCCGGCTTCGTCTGGGTAACAGCCCAAAGGATTCGGGCCAGTGCGACGAAGAACACGGTAACACCAATGGTTTTGTGCAGTGAAAACAGCTGGGCGGCGCGGGCGATGTCATCCTCGGTCGTGGGAATGCTCGGATCGTAAATCGCATGGGCCAATTGGTTCGCGAACCAGCCCAGCGGCAGAGCCGTCAGGATCAGTAGCGCGGTCAGCCAGTGAAATGCTTTGGTTACACCACCATAGCTGGACCGGGTGTTGGTAAGGGGCATCGATTGGCTCTCCGAGTTTCTGAATTGAGGGTAAGTTAAATGGATGCCGTGTGGACACAAGACAGAGAAATGCACAGTAAAGGTGTCCTGATGCAGAACGCAGGCAATGCTTGTGCCGCGCCGATTGTCAGTTTAAACCCCGCCGAAATCTGACGTCACGCAAGAGGCACCAATGACACGCGCGTTTGTTTTCCCCGGGCAGGGCGCCCAGACCATCGGAATGGGCAAGGCCTTGGCTGAGGCATATCCAGCCGCCCGCGCCGTTTTCGATGAGGTCGATGAGGCCTTGGGCGAAAAACTGAGCGATCTGATCTGGGACGGCGATATCGCAGAGCTGACCCTGACTCAGAATGCACAGCCCGCGCTGATGGCAACCTCGATGGCCGCAATGCGCGCACTTGAGGCCGAAGGCGTTTCGATTTCAATGGCATCTTATGTGGCGGGTCACTCGCTGGGTGAATACTCGGCGCTGGCTGCGGCCGGAGCCTTGACGGTTGCCGATACTGCCCGCCTGCTGCGGACGCGCGGGCAGGCGATGCAAAGTGCAGTGCCGGTGGGCGAGGGCGCAATGGCCGCCATTCTGGGGCTCGATCTTGAAGCGGTGCGCGCCGTTGCGGAAGAGGCCGCGCAAGATGAGGTCTGTCAGGCTGCCAATGACAATGACCCAACCCAGGTAGTCGTTTCTGGTTCAAAAGCCGCTGTTGAGCGCGCAGCCGAGATCGCCAAGGAAAAAGGTGCCAAGCGTGCAATTATGTTGCCGGTAAGTGCTCCATTTCACTGTGCGCTGATGCAGCCTGCGGCAGATGTAATGGCAGAGGCTTTGGCCTCGGTTGAAATCAAAGCGCCTGCCGTGCCTTTGGTTGCGAATGTTCGCGCCGAAGCTGTGGCTGATCCAGATATGATCCGTCAGTTGCTGGTGGAACAGGTCACCGGCTCGGTTCGGTGGCGAGAGAGCGTACAGTACATGGTCGCGCAGGGTGTGACCGAAGCGTGGGAGATCGGCGCGGGCAAAGCTTTGTCGGGCATGATCCGCAAGATCGATCGAGCATTGGCGTGCACAGCGGTCGGGACGCCTGAAGATGTACAAAAAGCCGTTAACCCCGGCGCATGAACAAGGGACAGCCGCCGGATTCGGCGGCCAGAGAGGAAACATAGATGTTTGATTTGACAGGTAAGAATGCGCTAATCACCGGTGCTTCGGGTGGTATTGGCGGTGATATCGCCCGCGCGCTTTACGACGCTGGTGCAACTGTTGGCCTTTCCGGAACGCGCGTGGAGCCTCTGCAAGCTCTGGCCGACAGCCTTGGCGATCGTGCGCATGTCTTGCCGTGTAACCTGAGCGATCCCGAAGCCGTCGAGGCCCTGCCGAAACAAGCGGCTGAGGCGATGGGCTCGGTTGATATTCTGGTGAACAACGCAGGCATCACACGCGATAACCTGTTCATGCGCATGTCGGATGAAGAATGGCAGAGCGTGATCGACGTGAACATGACCGCAACGATGAAGCTGTGCAAAGGCGTGATCAGGGGCATGATGAAGGCGCGCTGGGGTCGGATCGTCAATGTCTCGTCCGTTGTGGCTGCGATCGGAAACCCAGGGCAGGCGAACTATGCTGCCTCCAAGGCCGGCATGATCGGCTTTTCCAAGGCGCTGGCGCATGAGGTTGCGACCCGTGGCATTACCGTTAATGCGGTTGCGCCGGGCTTTATCACCACCGCGATGACCGAGAAGCTGACGGATGAGCAAAAGAAGGGTCTGCTGCTCAAGGTTCCGGCCGGTCGTATGGGTGATCCGCAGGAAATCGCAGCCGCTGTGCTGTATCTGGCAAGCCCTGAAGCAGGTTATGTTACCGGAAGCACCTTGCATGTGAATGGCGGTATGGCCATGTTGTAATCGCAATTCAGGGTGGGCGCGAAAGCGTTTGCCTTGTGCGTTGTCTGTGCTATAGGCGGCGCATATGCGCAGGAACCGGTCCAAGGGCCGGTTCTCTGATTTCCCGGGGACCCGGGACCCAAACCGCCCGGAAAGGGCAAAACAAGTCCACCCCGAACGGGCAAGGGCAGAACCGGGCGGACAGCCCTGAAATTGAAATGAGGAATAGACATGAGCGACGTCGCAGATCGCGTAAAGAAGATCGTTGTTGAGCACCTGGGTGTTGAAGAGGACAAGGTTGCCGAAAACGCCTCGTTCATCGACGATCTGGGCGCAGACAGCCTGGACACCGTTGAGCTGGTAATGGCGTTCGAAGAAGAGTTCGGCATCGAGATTCCGGACGACGCAGCCGAGACCATCCAGACCTTTGGCGACGCGGTCAAATTCATCAGCGAAGCTTCCTAAGCTGACCTGACTGAGACAAAAACGGCGCTTCCGGGCAACGGAAGCGCCGTTTTTTTATGCTCTGCCACATTTCGCGCTTGCTTTGAGGCGTTGAGGCTCCGCACTCTGACACCTGAGGCAAGTTTCTGAGCGGGCAAGGGCATGATAAGATCCACCCCGATGATCAACACGGCGCGTCTGACCTTGTGTGCAATGCGCCCCGAAGATTTCAACCGGTTCGCCGAAATCTGGCGCGACCCCGAGGTTGTACGCCATATTGGAGGCACCCCGAAAACGCGCGGCGAGGCGTGGGATTCTTTCCTGCGCAACGCTGGACATTGGCAGATGACCGGGTTCGGTCAATGGGGTGTGATGCTGCAGTCGAATCGTACTCTGATCGGGCAAGCCGGGTTCTTTTATGGCAACCGGTCCCTGGGCGATGATTTTGATGGTTTTCCCGAAGCCGGCTGGGTTCTGGCCCCGGACATGCAGGGGCAAGGATACGGGTGTGAGGCCGCGCAGGCGGCGCACGACTGGTTCGACCGGATCATTCCGGGCCCGTTGGTTGCGCTGATCGACGCGGACCATGCAGCCTCACAGCGATTGGCTGAAAAGCTGGGCTACAAGCTGTTGCGCGAAGCTGAATACCGCGACACCCCCGTTCATCTGTTTCGCCGTGACGGACCTCCGACACGGGTGTGAAACGCATTGGGCAGTGCGATGCCGCAAAATGGACGAGCTTTGCCGATCTTGTGAAATAAAGCGGCAAACTGAGACTCTATGCTATCGTGGAATTACGGAATGATTCAGCGGAGGATATGAATCATGATGATTTACCCCACGATGGAGTTGCAGAACGGTCGGTGCGTTACGCTGGACAAGGGGCGTCTGGATGAAGCGATGATCTGGCATGTCGATCCGGTCGAGACCGCGCGCGGCTGGTCTGCGGCTGGAGCGGAATGGATGCAGCTTACGGATTTTGATGCGATCGAAGGCCGGGATACCAATTCCGAACTGATCGAAGAAATCATTCGCTCCTCTGAAATGTCAGTGCAGTTGGCAGGGGGGATGCGGACCCGCGAGCATGTTGAACATTGGATCAACAAAGGGGCTGGCCGAATCGTGATTGGCACACTTGCGGCCTGGGACCCGCAGTTGGTTAAGGAATTGGCCAAGCTTTATCCCGATCAGATCGTGTTGGCGGTCGATGTTTGGCAAGGGCAAGTGATGACCGAAGGTTGGCGCAGCCAAAGTGCGTTTACCCCGGAAGCCTTCATCGAAGCTTTCGCGGATACGCCGCTTGCAGCCATTCTGGTGACCGATATCGATAGCGATATGGAAGACGTCGAGGCGCAGCTGGGTCTGATTTCAGGATTGGCCGAAAAATCACGCACGCCGATCATAGCCAGCGGTGTCGTGCGTACCAGCGACGATATCTCTCGTCTCGCCTATATCTCGAATATTTCGGGTGCGATCGTAGGCCGGGCACTGTTCCGCAAGTCCGTCGATCTGTCCGAAGCATTGGAGGTCGCCCAATCGGCACACGAGCCAGTCGCCGAGTTCCAGTAAACTTCAGTACCAGACGACCCGCCTTTCCCGTTGAAGGAAGGGCGGGTTTTTGCCTTTCAGGCATCGTTCAACTCAATTGACAGAGGATTTGAACAGGTTACGGCACAAGGATGCCGGTTCAGAATATGCCGTTGCTCTTGCCCCCGCACCCCGGGCCGGGGTATGAGCGGTTCTCATAACAGGAAGCAGGCAAGAGGCACTTCATGCGCAGAGTCGTTGTAACCGGTCTTGGATTGGTCACTCCTTTGGCCAGTGGGGTCGAGGAAACATGGTCACGGCTGCTGGATGGAGAATCCGGCGCAGGACCAATCACGCAGTTTGATGCCGAGGCAAGCGGGGTCACCACGACCTATGCCTGCGAAGTGCCGCGCGGAGATGGCACCAACGGGACGTTTAATCCTGACGATTGGATGCCGCCGAAAGAACAGCGCAAGATTGAAGATTTCATCCTATATTCCATCGCTGCAGCCGAGATGGCTTGCAAGGATGCCAATTGGCTGCCCGAAGACGAAGAAGACCGCCTGCGCACGGGCGTTCTGATTGGGTCCGGTATCGGTGGGCTGGGATCAATTGCCAACACGGCCAACCTGATCCGCGACAAAGGTCCGCGCAGGGTTTCTCCGTTCTTTATCCCGGGCGCGCTGATCAATCTGGCCTCGGGGCAGGTTTCGATCCGTCATGGGTTCAAAGGGCCGAACCACTCGGTCGTGACTGCTTGCTCGACCGGTGCCCATGCGATCGGTGATGCCAGCCGCATCATCCGCGCCGGGGATGCAGACGTGATGATCGCAGGCGGCGGCGAGGGCTGTATTTGCGAAATCGGTATCGCCGGCTTCAACGCCTGCAAGGCGCTGTCGACCAAATACGCCGATGATCCGAAGAAAGCGAGCCGCCCCTATGACATCGACCGCGACGGTTTCGTCATGGGCGAAGGTGCAGGCATTGTAGTTCTTGAGGATTACGAACACGCCAAAGCGCGTGGCGCCAAGATTTATGCCGAGGTTCTGGGCTATGGGATGTCGGGTGACGCTTATCACATAACCGCGCCGTCCGAGGATGGCGACGGGGCCGAACGCTCGATGAAAGCAGCGCTGCGTAGTGCGGGGCTTGAGCCGAAGGATCTGGATTACATTAACGCGCATGGGACCTCGACCATGGCGGATACGATTGAGCTGGGCGCGGTAGAACGCCTGCTGGGGGATCACGCCAGCAACGCGACGATGACTTCGACCAAATCGGCCACTGGTCACCTGCTGGGCGCCGCTGGCGCGATTGAGGCGATTTTCTCAATCCTTGCGATCCGCGATCAGGTTGCGCCACCGACGATCAATCTGGACAATCCAGCAGTCGAAACTCCGATCGATTTGGCCCCGAATGCCAAGCGCGAGCGTGAGATCAACGTGGCCTTGTCAAATTCGTTCGGCTTCGGCGGCACCAATGCAAGTGTGATCTTCGGAAAGGTCAACTAAATGTGGCGAGCGCTCGCTTCGAACGCGTTGACAATACTGATCGTTGGGCTGTTCCTGATGGGCGGTGTCGTCCTGTGGGGGCAGTCGCAATACAAGTCCGAAGGACCGCTGGAAACCGCGATCTGCCTGCAGGTAAAGCCAGGCTCCAACATGACACGGGTCAGCCGTGACCTCGAGGATCAAGGTGCGATCAGCAGCGGGTTGATTTTCCGCTTAGCTGCTGATTACACAGACAAATCTCAGCATCTGAAAGCGGGTAGCTTTCTGGTTCGCGAAGGAGCGTCGATGGAGCAAATCGTCGACGACATAACTCATAGCGGCGCCAGCACTTGCGGGACCGAGATCGAATACCGCATTGGTGTGACCCGTATGCAGACCCGCGTGCGGGAACTGAACCCGGCGACTCTGGATTTTGATGAGGTGGCTTCCTTTGTGATCGGCGAAGAGGACGCCCCGGAAGTTTATGCAGAAAAACGCGGTGAGGCGGATACGCGTTATCGCATCTCGTTAGCTGAAGGCGTCACCAGTTGGCAGATTGTCGAGTCGCTGAAGGCGATGGATTTGCTAACCGGCGAAGTTGCCGAATTGCCAGCTGAAGGGATGTTGGCCCCTGACAGTTATGAGGTCAGACCCGGTGAAGATCGGAATGCAATTCTTGCTGAAATGCAGGAAAAACAGCAGCTTAGAATCAACGCAGCGTGGGAGGGGCGTCAGGATGGTTTACCTCTGAGCAGCCCCGAAGAGATGCTGATTTTGGCTTCGATCATCGAAAAAGAAACAGGTCAGCCGGAAGAGCGTGGCCAGGTAGCCAGCGTTTTCGTTAACCGTCTGAACCAAGGTATGAGGCTGCAGACAGACCCGACGGTGATCTATGGTGTAACCAAAGGGCAGGGTACTTTGGGTCGCGGTTTGCGGCAAAGCGAACTGCGCCGTGCGACGCCTTGGAACACCTATGTCATCGAAGGGCTGCCACCCACCCCGATTGCCAATCCGGGTCTTGCGAGCCTTGAGGCTGCGGTGGCACCTGACAACACGGATTTCATCTTCTTTGTTGCGGACGGAACCGGTGGTCATGCCTTTGCCGAGACCCTGCAAGAGCACAATCGCAACGTCGCAAAGTGGCGTGAGATCGAGGCTGAGCGGAATTCCGGGAACTGATTCAATCGTCCGTGTTGTACAGGTTTGAAACGGCACTTTGTCCGACTTGTACAACACGAAGCTCTGACCCCGATAAAGCAACGGCCCGGTCAATCGACCGGGCCGTTTCTTATTCAGGCCGCTTTCGCGCGACGCGGTCGGCGGCGTTTCTGACCGCCCGGTTTGGGCGCACCAGAGTGCTGAGGTTTCGGGCCGCGACGGCGGTTGCTTGGGCGGCGCGGGATTTTCTTTGGTGAGATTGCTTCAGGCATCTCACCGCTGGCGACCGGGATTTCGATCTTCATCAGCTTCTGAATCTGACGCAGCAGGTCGACCTCTTCCGCCGAGCAGAAGGCAATGGCTTCGCCCTCGCGGCCTGCACGAGCGGTGCGGCCGATGCGGTGGACATAGTTGTCCGGTACCTCGGGCAGGTCGTAGTTGATCACATAAGCTACGCCCGGAATATCGATGCCGCGCGCGGCGACGTCGGTAGCGACGAGGACGTTCACCTCACCCGCGCGGAAGGCCTTGATGGCGCGGTCGCGCTGGCCCTGGCTTTTGTTGCCGTGGATGGAAGCAGCGTTGAACCCATCCGCGACCAGCCCCTTCATCAGCTTTTCGGCCCCGTGTTTGGTGCGGGAGAAGACCAACGTCAGCGCGTCCATGTCAGCCGAGAGGATCTCGCGCAGTTTGGCGGGTTTTGCAGGCTTTTCAACAAAGTGGATCGACTGCGTGATCTTGTCGGCTGCTTTGCCGGGGGGCGAGACCTGCACCCGTTGCGGGTTGGTCAGGTAAGCGCGGCTGAGCTCTTCCATTTGCTTCGGCATGGTGGCTGAGAACAGCATGGTTTGGCGCGGCGTGCCCAGTTCCGGCGCGATCCGACGCAGGGCATGGATGAAGCCCATATCGAGCATCTGGTCAGCCTCGTCCAGCACAAGGTGCTTGACTGAACCCAGATTAACCGCACCGCGATCCATCAGGTCGATCAGGCGACCGGGGGTGGCGACAAGAATGTCGGTGCCGCGCGCCAGAAACATGATCTGCTTGTTGATCGACTGACCACCAACCACGGTCGCGACGCGGATCTTGGTTTTCTTGGTCAAGTTGCGAAGGCTGTCGGCGATCTGGTTGACCAACTCGCGGGTGGGCGCGAGGATCAGCGCTTTGGCGGTTTTGGGATCGGGCTTGCCGGGCTGGGCCAGCAGATGGTCGATCAGCGGCAGGCCAAAGGCCAATGTCTTACCTGTACCGGTCTGGGCGAGGCCAAGGATATCGTGACCATTCAGGGCCAGCGGGATCGCCTGGTTCTGGATCGGGGTCGGTTGAGTGAAGTTGGCGCGTTTGAGCGCATCATTTAGAGCGGGCGCAAGGCCCAGCATATCGAAGTCGAACAAATATCTATCCTTTACAGCCCGAGGCAAAGGTCCACGGGCAAGTCGTGATGGGCCGCATCCGCGACCGGCAGGGGTTGTGCGAAACCTCAGGACGTGCAGGCGTTCCCTGCAGCATCTGGTTGTCGCGTCAAGAACCCTGCGTGATGGGGAACTATGGGTGAATCGGGCGCTGTTGGGGGCGGTGTCGCCCACGTGCTCACGCGGTAGCGCTGTTTGAGGGGCACATGCGCCTTGCGGTCGCGATTGTCAAGCGCCGTGTCGGCCATAAGCTTGCGCGGGTTGCGCGTTTGCCAGATACGGTTCGGAAGGTTTTATGAGTCGGGTCATGACATTCAGAGCTTTACACGGAGCGGATTTGAGGACCGCCAGCGTCGCCCTTGTCATCGGCGGGATGATGTGGGGGCTGTACTGGATTCCGGTTCGCTACTTTGTCGACCAAGGACTGGATGGCCCATGGCCGGGTATTGTGATGTACACCTCGGCGTTGATCGTACTGACGCCTTTCCTGATGCGCGAACGGCAAGCGCTTTTGAAAGATTGGCGCGGGCTGATCTTCAGCGGGATGTTCACCGGTGCTGCGTTCAGCTTGTTTACCATCAGTCTGGTTTACACAGATGTCGTCCGGTCAATCCTGCTGTTCTATCTGACACCGGTCTGGGGAACGATCCTTGGAATGGTGTTTCTGGGTGAGCGTCTTGGCCCGGCGCGCGTGCTGGGCTTACTCTGCGGTCTGGGTGGCATGTTCATCGTGCTTGGCGGAGAACAGGGGTTTCCCTGGCCGCGCAATACTGGAGACTGGCTGGCCCTGATCTCGGGGATCACTTGGGCGATGGGATCGCTGGGGCTTTATCGGACGTCCGGTATCTCTGTTCCGGGGCAGGTTTTTGCCTTTATTTCAGGCGCTTTGGTTTTGTCTCTGCTGAGCCTTCCATTCGGCGGCGGTTTGGCGTCATCAGAGGCAGTCGGCGAGATGGTTATACGAATCGGCCCGGTCGCGTTGCTGTCGGTCCTGTACACCTTGCCGATGTTTTTTCTGACGATTTGGCCCGCAACCAAGCTGACCCCGGCACGCGTTGGTCTACTGCTGATGAGCGAAGTTGTGGTGGGCCTGATCTCGGCGGCGGTCTTCTCGGGCGAGCCGTTTGGGATGAGAGAAGCATTGGGTGCGGCTTTGATCGTAAGCGCTGCGTTTCTTGAGGTCATGCGGGGCTGATCGTTAACGGATCGGACGCCGGGTGTTGCGTCCGCGTTGCGTAACGCATTGACTTTGCGCGCTTTTCTTGGTATGAATTATGTCATGCTAGAAGAGGTGGGCAACGGCCCCGGGGCGACCCGGCGGTCGTTTTTCGTTTCTCTCGTGCGGAAAAACTCACGCATGAGGTCACAGGCAAACATGACTTTGATTACCCCGGAAGAGCGGATTTCTCAGACGGCTGATTTGTTGCAGTCGCTTGAGCGATCCATTCGCGATCTGCGCCAAGCAGCGGAAGAACTGCGAAAACAGATCGGTGCCGGGGAGGATGCAGACCTTGCCGGAACAGGCAAGCAACTGGGTCAGCTAGAGGGGCTGATCCGCAGTTGCCAGAAAGTGGAGACAAGCTTTGTCGAACAACATCACAGACAAGCCGGAATTGCCCAAGGGGGCTATGCGCTCGACCTTGATCGGGCACGATCTGAGATCGGGTGCAGGCTGGCTCGCCTCCGCGCCTGCTGCGGTGCAGGACAGATTTCTGAGTGAGATCGGGGAGGGGGGGCTGTGTGCCCTCCCTTTCCTGTTCGAGTTCTGGGCGCTGCCGCATCAGTTGCCGCCTGAGGGGGACTGGCGGTCATGGGTGATCATGGGCGGGCGTGGGGCCGGTAAGACGCGGGCGGGGGCCGAATGGGTGCGGTCGGTGGTCGAGGGGTCTTTGCCGTTGGAGAAGGGTGAGGCCAGTCGCGTGGCTCTGGTCGGTGAGACCTTCGATCAGGTGCGCGATGTGATGATCTTTGGTGATAGTGGGATCTTGCAGTGTTCACCGCCGGATCGGCGGCCTGTTTGGAAGGCGTCCGAACGCAAGCTGGTTTGGCCTAACGGGGCCGAGGCGCAGGCGTTTTCGGCACATGATCCCGAGGGGTTGCGCGGGCCGCAATTCGATGCGGCCTGGGTGGATGAGCTGGCCAAGTGGAAGAAGGCTGGAGAGACCTGGGATATGTTGCAATTTGCACTGCGTTTGGGGGATCGGCCTCGGGTCTGTGTGACGACGACGCCGCGCAATGTGAAGGTTTTGAAGAATTTGCTGGCGTCGCCGTCGACCGTGCAGACCCATGCGCCGACCGAGGCGAACCGGGCCAATCTGGCAGAGTCCTTCTTGGACGAGGTGCGCGCGCGTTATGCAGGTACGCGGCTGGGGCGGCAGGAGTTGGACGGTGTGTTGCTGTCGGATGCCGAAGGGGCGCTGTGGACCGGCTCGATGCTGGAGGCGGCGCGCTGTGCGCAGGTGCCCGCATTGGACCGGGTTGTCGTGGCGCTGGACCCGGCGGTGACGACGGGGTCGGATGCGGATGCCTGCGGGATCGTGGTCGTTGGTGCTCAGCTACAGGGGCCGCCCGAGGACTGGCGGGCCTATGTACTGGCTGACCGGACGGTGCAGGGCGTTGGCCCGGCGGGCTGGGCGCAGGCGGCGATTGACGCGATGGATGAGTTCGGGGCCGAACGGCTGGTGGCCGAGGTCAATCAGGGCGGGCAACTGGTGGAAGAGGTCGTGCGGCAGGTGGACCCTCTGGTGCCTTATCGCGCGGTGCGGGCGTCACGCGGCAAGGTCGCGCGGGCCGAGCCTGTAGCGGCGCTGTACGATCAGGGGCGTGTGGCCCATGTGGCCGGGTTGGACTCGCTGGAGGAGCAGATGTGCCAGATGACCGCGCGCGGGTTCGAAGGGCAGGGCTCACCCGACCGGGTCGACGCGCTGGTCTGGGCGCTCCATGAGTTAGTTGTGGGGCCTGCGGGGGCGTTTAGAAGGCCGAGGGTGCGGAGTTTGTGAGCACTCTGAGGGGTGCTCTACAAACAATCATATTTCTCCTAAAGGGCTGATCTTTAGCTGGGCGCATTCAGGTTCAGGGCGTTGGGTATTCTTGATTCCAACTGTCCTCGTATTCGCCGAGCAACCGGGACAACGTCAGCAGCGAAGAAAACAGCCTTGCGTGGACATCCGGCGACATCATTGTTTTGTAGTCATCAAGCAGCTGCACAAGAACGACTACGTTGGAGGCAAACACCTCGTAGACGTGTTTGTCGGCAGCAGTAGGTTCCTTGGTCCAGTTATTGTTCGTATCGGAGTGTCCGGACGGTGCAGGTTCGTTTTCAGTCATCGGGTGGCCTCTTCAATTTGAAGCACACGTGGGGGCATGTGAAACGCAGACAATTGCCGTGGCATGAAATCACAAGAACTTGGCGGTGATTGCAAAGGATTTAAGTTAAGTGTCCAGCAAGCCGCTAAGCCTTACAATTGGCCATGATGGATTCAGGGACAGGATTGGCCTGATCGGGTCGACGCGCCGGTCAGGGCGCTGCATGAGTTGGTGGTGGGGCCAGCAGGGGCGCATCGGCGTCCTCGGGTAAGGGCTTTGTAAGAGATAATGCTTCTTCTGCGTTCTGTTACTGTTAGTCCCGACTTGCATATCTTTGTCGGCAGCGTTTACCTGCCTCGGAATTGGGCTGAATGCGAGTAAAGTCAAATGAGTAGCAATAGGATTCTGGGCTATCTTCTGACGTGCATCGCCGTATTTCCCGTCTTGGCATCGGCGCAACTTCTGGGCAGCCCTTACGGGAAATTCACATTCGTTTTGCGGGTTGAGGACAGCGGTGATCAGGCTGGTATTCACTCCATCGCCACTGCGGTTCAGATTTTGGACAATCAAGAAAAAGTAGGATCTGAGCCTAACGCCCAGGATGCTGAACTTAGCTTTTTCTTTGCTTCCGGACGCGGTTTTATTGAGAATGATTGAGTTTCTATCAAAGCCCTCGAGCAGTTTCCTAGAGAATTGGTTGATGCAGTAGTTAATCTGCCTACCAATACTGACGTTTGTTATGTTCAAGGCTTCAAACTGTTGGTGCAAGACGGCTCTCGTACACAAAATTTGGTCGTTTCAGTTCATGATAGTACTGACGCCGAAATGGAGGATGCTTATCGGTGTTTTGCCGCGGGTGTTTGGTACTTCAAGTTTGGAAACATCGGCGGGTTTGAGGCGAGCCGTTGGAGGGAAATGCTGGCTAAAGTAATTGGCTCTAGTAGACGAGATTAATGATCATTTCTGTCCGTTGCCCACCCCCCGTACGCATCATTCCCGGGGCTTAAACTTCTTTCCGTCATAACTCCTTTCAACAAGCCGAGCAGAGCGGCGGCAGAAAGGAGCACAGATGGTATTCGATTTCTTGCGTCGTGGATCGGCTGGCGAGGCGCCCGAGGTGAAGGCGAGCGCGCCGGGGCCGGTTGTGGCGTGGCAGACGGGTGGGCGCGTGGCGTGGAGCCCTCGGGATGCGGTGTCGCTGACGCGGACGGGGTTTTCGGGGAATCCGGTGGGGTTTCGCTCGGTCAAGTTGATTGCCGAGGCGGCGGCGGCGTTGCCTTTGGTGTTGCAGGATCTAGCGCAACGGTTTGATGTTCATCCGATCCTGTCGCTGATGCGTCGTCCGAATGCGGCGCAGGGGCGGGCGGAGTTGATGGAGGCCTTGTTTGGGCAATTGCTGCTGTCGGGCAATGCTTATGTCGAGGCCGTGCAGGCCGATGAGGGCCTGCCGGTTGAACTGCATGTGCTGCGATCCGACCGTATGAGCGTGGTGCCGGGGGCGGATGGGTGGCCAAAGGCGTATGATTACGCAGTGGGCGGTAAGACGCATCGGTTTGCGGCGGAAAATATCTGTCATATCAAGTCGTTCCACCCGCAGGATGATCACTATGGGTTCTCGCCGATGCAGGCGGCGGCGATGGCGATTGATGTGCATAACAGCGCGTCCCGGTGGTCGAAATCGTTGTTGGATAATGCGGCGCGGCCTTCGGGGGCGCTGGTGTGGAAAGGCGATGGCCACGGAGTAATGGCCGAGGATCAGTTCCGCCGCCTGTCCGATGAGATCGAGCAGAATTATCGCGGGGCGCGGAATGCGGGCCGTCCGATGGTTCTGGAAGGGGGGCTGGATTGGAAGCCGATGGGGTTCTCACCGTCCGATATGGAGTTTCAAAAGACCAAGGAAGCCGCCGCCCGCGAGATCGCGTTGGCCTTTGGGGTCCCGCCAATGTTGTTGGGGATACAAGGCGATGCGACCTATTCGAACTATCAGGAGGCCAACCGGGCGTTTTATCGCCTGACCGTGCTGCCCCTGGTGACGCGGGTGGCGGCGGCGGTTTCGGAATGGCTGGTGGGCTTTACCGGCGAAGAGCTGGTGCTGAAACCCGATCTGGATCAGGTGCCTGCGTTGTCGGCGGAACGCGATGCGCAATGGGCGCGGGTCAATGGGGCCGATTTCCTGACGGATGCTGAAAAGCGGGCGTTGCTGGGGCTACCTGAGCGTGCGGATGTCTGAGGGGTATCCTCCGTTCGACTGCGCGCCGGGTCTGCGCCTGGCGGCGCATGAGCGGGTATCCGAGATCCAGCATGCGCACCTGTGCAGGCGTCTGGATCAGATCGAAGAGATGATGGAGCGGCTGGAGAAGCGGTTGTGGCTGACGGTCTATGGCGTGGCCGCCGTGATCCTTGCGCAAGCCTTTCAGTCTATCTTAGTGGTAACGCCATAAGTTCAGTATGTTACATGGAGAAGTTCATGGAGTTGGAGCATAAATTCGCGCGTTTTGGCGATGGTTTGTCGGTGTCCGACGATGCGGTGATCGAGGGTTATGCCAGCCTGTTTGGGCAGGTTGATCAGGGCAGTGATGTGGTGCAGCGCGGGGCGTATCGCGGCTCGCTGGACGGGCTCGCTAAGGCCGGTCAGCGGGTCAAGATGCTGTGGCAGCACGATCCGGCACAGCCCATCGGCGTCTGGGACGAGGTGCGCGAGGACGACACTGGCCTGTGGGTCAAAGGGCGCTTGCTGGAGAGCACGCAGAAGGGCCGCGAGGCGGCGGAGTTGATCCGGGCGGGCGCGATCGATGGCCTGTCGATTGGTTATCGCACCAAGCGGGCTGTTAAAAATGACAAGGGCCAGCGGGTCCTGACCGAACTGGAGCTGTGGGAGGTGTCTTTGGTGACCTTCCCGATGCTGCCCAGTGCGCGGGTGGCGGCGAAGGGGACGGACCCTGAGGCCGAGAACACCTGGCGCAGTATTGCCGAGGTGTTCAACGACGCTCGGCAGGAGCTGGCGCGGACCTAGCGCGCCTCAAATCCACCCCGAAAAAGGAAGTGCTGATGAGCAAGACCGAGACTCCGGCCTTGACCGGAGAGGGTGAACCCCTGGTTCAGGAGGTGAAGCAGGCGATGGCTGGCTTCGTGAATGAATTCAAGGGCCTGAAGGCTGAAGTTAAAACCAAACTGCAACAGACAGAAGAGCGACTGACCATGCTGGATCGTAAATCAACCATCGCGGCGCGCCCGCATCTTGCGGCCTCGATCGAGGACGGCGCACCGCATCAGAAGGCCTTTGTCGCCTATGTGCGTTCGGGCGAGGATGACGGGCTGCGCGGGCTGGAGATGGAATCGAAATCTTTGTCGACGGCGGTGAACAGTGATGGCGGATTTCTGGTTGATCCGCAGACCGCTGAGGCGATCAAATCGGTACTGAATTCGACCGCTTCGATCCGTTCGATTGTGTCAGTGATAAATGTCGAGGCGAACTCATTTGACGTTCTGATTGACCACACGGATGTGGGTGCGGGCTGGGCTGATGAAAACTCCGCCACAGCGGAAACTGGTACGCCGTCGATTGACCGTATCTCGATCCCGCTGCACGAGCTGAGCGCGCTGCCCAAAGCGTCGCAGCGTCTGTTGGATGACAGTGCGTTTGACGTCGAAGGCTGGCTGGCCGGTCGCATCGCCGACAAGTTTGCACGGGCCGAGGCGGCGGCGTTCATCAATGGTGATGGTGTGGACAAGCCAAAGGGTATCCTGACCCATCGTACGATGGAAAACGGCAGCTGGGGCTGGGATAGCCTGGGTTATGTCGCGTCGGGCATTGATGGTGGCGTCGATGCGGATGCGATTGTGGACGTGGTCTATGCGCTGGGCGCGCAGTACCGGGTGAACGGCACTTTCGTGATGAACTCGAAAACCGCGGGTCTGATCCGCAAGCTGAAGGACAGCGATGGCCGCTTCCTTTGGTCGGATGGCCTAGCCGCTGGTGAGCCTGCGCGTCTGATGGGCTATCCGGTGCTGATTGCCGAGGACATGCCGGATGCGGCGACCGACAGCTATTCGATTGCCTTCGGTGACTTCCAGTCGGGCTACACCATAGCCGAACGTCCCGATCTGCGCGTGCTGCGCGATCCGTTCAGCGCCAAGCCGCATGTCCTGTTCTACGCGACCAAGCGCGTGGGCGGTGATGTGAGCGATTTTGCTGCAATCAAACTGCTGAAATTCGGCATCGCCTAAGCGGTGGCGGATCCGGGGGGCTGCAAGGCCCCTCGGGCGGCGGGCGCGGGCCGGGGTGAGATCCCCCGCGTTGTCTAGCTGCTCCCCTCCGTCCGAGCAACGTGGGGCGGCGCGTGCCCGTCATTTTCCAAGGATACGGCCCCGGAGGGGTCCGAGATTGCGGAGTGAATGGATGATGTTGATCGAAGAAACCGCCATCGCGGATGCGGCGCTGCCGGTGGATCAGTTCAAGGCGCATCTGCGGTTGGGCACGGGGTTTGCCGAGGGCAATGTGCAGGACGAGGTGTTGAATGGCTTTCTGCGTGCGGCCATTGCGGCGATTGAGGCGCGCACCGGTAAGGTGCTGATCGAACGGGATTTCTCGTGGAGCCTGAACGGTTGGCGCGATCCAGCAGGTGAAGTGCTGCCGGTGGCCCCGGTGGTCTCGGTTACTGCGATCACGCTGACGGATGCGGCGGGGACCGACACGGTTGTGGATGCCGAAGCTTACCGTTTGGAGCGCGACATGCAGCGCCCTCGGTTGCGTCCGGTTGGCGCTTGTTTGCCAAGGGTGCAGACCGGCGGCTCGGTGAAGATTGCCTTCACTGTCGGGATGGCCACGGATTGGGGCGGGCTGCCCGCTGATCTGGGGCAGGCGGTGCTGCTGCTGGCGGCGCATTACTACGAATATCGCGATGAGACGGCGCTGGGCGCAGGGTGCATGCCGTTTGGCGTGACCAGCCTGATCCAGCGCTATCGCACGGTGCGTTTCGGCGCAGGGGTGACGCAATGAGCGCGCCGCGACTGAACCGCAAGCTGGTGCTGGAGGCTCCGGTGCGCAGCGCCGATGGTGCGGGGGGATATACCGAGACCTGGGCCGCGCTGGGTGCGCTTTGGGCCGAGGTGACGGCGCGCAGCGGGGCGGAACGCGCGATCGGTGGCGCGTCGGTGTCGCGGGTCGGGTATCGGATCGTGGTCCGAGGCGCGCCCGAGGGATCATCAATGCGGCCCGCGCCAGATCAGCGCTTTCGCGAAGGCGCGCGCCGGTTCGTCATCCGCGCCGTGGCCGAGCGTGACCCGCGCGGCCAGTACCTGACCTGTTTCGCAGATGAAGAGGTGGCGGCATGAGCTATGGCGTTGCAGCCGCTTTGCAGGCGGCGGTGTTTCAACAGCTTTCGGGCGACGCGCAGGTCAGCACGCTGTCGGGCGGTGCGATCTATGACGCCGTGCCTTCGGGGGTGTTGCCGCAGACCTATGTGACCTTGGGGCCGGAGGAGGTGCGCGAGGCGTCGGACCGATCCGGTTCGGGTGCGGTGCATCGGTTCATGGTCTCGGTGGTGTCCGAAGCGGCGGGCTTTGGCGCGGCCAAGACGCTGGCAGGCGCGGTGTGTGACGTGCTGGAAGGCGCGGCGCTGTCTTTGGACCGGGGCCATCTGGTGGGGCTGTGGTTCGAACGCGCCAGTGCCCGGCGTACGGGAACCGGCGGCGCGATCCGCCAGATCGACCTGAGATTCCGCGCCCGCGTGGAAGACGACTAAGCAAATAACGGAGAGAGCATATGGCTGCCCAGAACGGAAAAGACCTGTTGGTCAAAGTGGATATGAACGGCACCGGCCTGTTTGAAACCATCGCGGGCCTGCGCGCCACGCGGATCAGTTTCAATGCGGAAAGCGTGGATGTCACCAGCCTGGAAAGCCAGGGCGGGTGGCGTGAGCTGCTGTCGGGGGCGGGGGTCAAATCGGCCTCGATCTCGGGCTCGGGCGTGTTCAAGGATGAAGGTACTGATGAGCGGGCGCGTCAGCTGTTCTTTGATGGCGAGACGCCTGGGTTTCAGGTGATCATCCCTGATTTTGGCATAGTCGAAGGCCCGTTTCAGGTCAGCAGCATCGAATATGCGGGCTCGCATAACGGTGAGGCGACCTATGAGATGAGCATGGCAAGCGCCGGTGCGCTGAGCTTTACGGCGCTCTGATGGCCAATCCGTGGACGGGCGAGGTGGCGCTGACAATCGATGGGGAGCAGCGGGTGCTCAAGCTGACATTGGGTGCTTTGGCGGAATTGGAACAAGAGCTGCAGGCCGGGTCTCTGGTCGAGCTGGTGCAGCGGTTCGAGGGTGGCGCGTATTCCAGCGGCGATGTGCTGGCGTTGCTTGTTGCCGGGCTGCGCGGCGGCGGGTCTCAGGTGACCCGCGATGATCTGCTGCATGCCGAGATTGCGGGCGGGCCGATGGCGGGGGCCAAGGCGGCAGCCGAGTTGCTGGCGCGGGCCTTCATGGTGCCCGAGTGAGCGGGTTCGACTGGGCCGTACTGATGCGGGCCGGGTTCCTCGGCCTTCGCCTGACGCCGGATCAGTTCTGGCGTCTGACCCCGGCTGAGCTGCGGCTGATGCTGGGGCAGGGCGCTGGGATGCCCGCGATGAACCGGGCAGGGCTGGATGCGCTGCTGGCGGCCTATCCGGACAAGACACAAGGAGAGCGTATTGACGGATCGTGATGGTTTTGACGACCTGCAGGAGCGGGGAGAGGCGCTGGGTGATGCGCTGGGCGATGCGGCGACCATGGCCTCGGCATTTGATGGCCAGATGCGGCGGATCAAGGCCGCGTTTGAAGAGACCGGCAAGGATGTGGCCACGCTCGAGCGTGGCATGTCCGGCGGGTTGCGCAAGGCGTTTGATGGCGTGGTGCTGGACGGAATGAACCTTTCAGGCGCGCTGGATGTGCTGAAGAACTCGATGATCCGCACGGCGTATTCGGCGGCGATCAAACCTGTGACGGATCATTTTGGCGGCATGCTGGCCAACGGGGTTGGTGGGTTGGTTCAGGGGATTCTGCCCTTCGCGGACGGAGGCAGTTTTTCTCAGGGCCGTGTGATGCCGTTTGCCAATGGTGGGGTCGTTAGCAGTCCAACCATGTTCCCGATGCGAGGCGGCACCGGGTTGATGGGTGAGGCGGGTCCCGAGGCGATCATGCCACTGGCGCGCGGGGCCGATGGCAAGCTGGGTGTGCGGTCACAGGGCGGCGCGCGAGCGGTCAACGTGGTGATGAATATCTCAACACCGGATGTGCAGGGGTTCCGCCGCTCTCAAGGCCAGATCGCGGCGCAGATGAGCCGCGCATTGGGCCGCGGCAATCGCAACAGATAAGGGGAGCAGGCGATGAATTTCCACGAGGTGAGATTTCCCGCCAGCCTGAGCTTTGGCTCGGTCGGTGGGCCGGAACGGCGCACGGATATCGTGACGCTGGCCAACGGGTTCGAAGAACGCAACACGCCCTGGGCGCATTCGCGCAGGCGCTATGATGCGGGTCTGGGGATGCGGTCGCTGGACGATGTCGAGACGCTGATCTCGTTTTTTGAGGCGCGGCAGGGCCAGATGTTTGGATTCCGCTGGAAGGATTGGTCGGATTTCAAGTCGGGCGCAGCAACGGCTGAAGTCGACAAGGGCGATCAGGTGATTGCGCGCGGGGATGGCGAGACGACCGATTTTCAGCTGATCAAGAGCTACAGCTCGGGTGGATTCAGTTATGTAAGGCCGATTTTGAAGCCGGTACTGGGGACCGTGACGCTGGGGCTGGATCAGGACGCGCAACGCGAAGGCGTGGACTTTGAAGTCGATCTGGCGACCGGACGCGTGATGTTCTCGGCCCCGCCGCCTGAGCAGGTCGAGATTACGGCCGGGTTTGAGTTCGACGTTCCGGTACGGTTCGACACCGACAAGATCCAGACCAGCGTGGCCAGCTTTCAGGCCGGTGACGTCCCGAACGTACCGGTGGTCGAGGTGCGGGTCTGATGAGCGGGGACAAGCAGGCGCTGCAGGCGCATTTGCAAAGCGGGCTGACCACCACCTGTCGTTGCTGGGCGATCACGCGCAGCGACGCACAGGTCTATGGTTTCACGGATCACGATATGGAGTTGCGCTTTGACGGGCTGGTGTTCAAAGCCAGCACCGGTCTGACCGCTGCGGCGATCGAGCAGGCAACCGGCCTGTCGATCGATAATACCGAGGCGATGGGCGCGCTGTCTGATGCCTCGGTCCGGGAAGAGGATATCGAGGCGGGGCGCTTTGATGGGGCCGAGGTGCGGGCCTGGCTGGTCAATTGGGCCGATCCTGAGCAGCGGATGCTGCAGTTTCGTGGTTCGATTGGTGAGTTGCGTCGCGCTGGCGGGGCGTTTCATGCGGAATTGCGCGGGTTGACCGATCTGCTGAACCGGCCTTTAGGGCGGATTTATCAGAAGCCCTGTACGGCAGTGTTGGGGGATAAGGCGTGCCGCTTTGCCCTGGAGACGTCGGGTTATCGCGCTGAGGCTGAAATTGTCGCGCTGGACGGCGCGGCTTTGCGTTTGCAGGGCGCGGAGAGTTCTGATGCGGGTTGGTTTGAACGCGGCAGGCTGGATGTGCTGGGCGGGGCTGCGCAGGGCCTGTGGGCCTCGATCAAGCTGGATGAACAGGTCAGAGATGGCCGCGATGTCACGCTTTGGTCGGCGATTGGCGGCGGGCTGGCGGTTGGGGACCGGGTCCAGCTGATCGCCGGGTGTGACAAGCGCATGACCACTTGCCAACTGAAGTTCAACAACATGCTGAATTTTCAGGGCTTCCCTGACCTGCCGCACGAGGATTGGGTCATGGCCGTACCCAAGCGCAGTAGTCAACACAAAGGGGGAAGCAGGCGGTGATGCGGACAAAACAAGATATCGTGGACGAAGCGCGCGGATGGCTGGGCACACCTTATGTTCATCAGGCCTCTGTTCGGGGTGCAGGCGCTGATTGTCTGGGCTTGCTGCGGGGCGTTTGGCGCGCGGTGATGGGGCATGAGCCTGAGGCGGTGCCGGTCTACAGCATGGATTGGTCCGAGCCGCAGGGTGAGGAACGCATGTGGGCCACAGCCCGTCGCCATCTAGTCGAGAAATCGCCCGATGATTTGGCCCCGGGGGATGTATTGCTGTTTCGGATGCGGGATGCGGCAGTGGCAAAGCATCTGGGCATCGTCAGCGCCCAAGACCCGATGCGATTCATCCACGCCTATACCGGGCATGGTGTTGTTGAAAACACGCTGAGCGAGCCTTGGCGTCGCCGCGTGGTCGCTTGTTTCGAATTCCCGCTGGAGGATTTCTGATGGCCACAATAGTTCTGTCTGCTGCAGGTGCGGCAATAGGTGGTTCGATCGGGGGCTCGGTTGCGGGTCTGTCCACGGCGGTGATTGGCCGCGCGGTTGGGGCGACGCTTGGGCGGGTGATCGACAACCGGCTGATGGCCAGCCAATCCGTAATGGGTGGCGGTAGCGAGGTGGTCGAGACCGGGCGTCTGGATCGTTTCCGTCTCACCGAAACCGGTGAGGGTGCGACCGTCGCGACGGTCTACGGCCGGATGCGAGTTGGAGGACAGGTCATCTGGGCTTCGGACTTTCTGGAAACCCGATCGACCTCGACGACGACGCAAACATCAGGCGGTGGCGGTGGAGGCAAGGGGAAACCCAAGCCCGTTGAAGTGACGACAACAACAACCACGCATAGCTACAGCTATTCGGTGTCTTTGGCGATTGCGGTGGGCGCGGGACAGGTCGCGGATATCACGCGCGTCTGGGCCGATGGTGAAGAGGTCGAGCGCCGAACGCTGAACATGCGGATATATCGCGGCGATCACGAGCAATTGCCCGACCCGCTCATTGAAGCGGTCGAAGGGGCAGGCACGGTGCCCGCTTATCGCGGCACGGCTTATGTGGTGATCGAAGATCTGGCGCTGGGCCCCTTTGGCAACCGCGTGCCGCAATTCTCGTTCGAGGTGGTGCGGCAGGAACAAGAAGAGATGCCGGATGCGGCGGACGCGCTGTCACGGATCATCAAAGGGGTGGCCTTAATGCCGGGTACGGGTGAATACGCGCTGGCTTCATCTCAGGTTAATTACACCAAGGGCCGGGGGCGCTGTTGGGCGGCGAATGTCAATTCACCATCGGGCAAGTCCGATCTGGTGACCTCGACCCGGGCGCTCGGCCAGGAATTGCCGGGCTGCGAGGCGGCTTCGTTGATCGTGTCGTGGTTCGGCGATGATTTGCGCTGCGGAGAATGCCAGATCCGCCCCAAGGTTGAACGCAAGAATATCGAGGGCGCAAACATGCCCTGGAGTGTTTCAGGTCTGTCCCGAACTGCGGCGGGGCAGGTGAAATGGCAGGATGGGCGTCCGGTTTATGGCGGCACACCGGCTGATGCGGCCGTAGTGCAGGCGATCCGGCACCTGAAGAACTCGGGCAAACGGGTTATGTTTTATCCGTTTATTTTGATGGAGCAATCAGAGGGCAACGGCCTGCCTGATCCGTGGTCCGATGCGCCGGATCAGCCATATTTGCCTTGGCGTGGGCGGATCACTTTGGATGTTGCTCCGGGGCGGCCAGGCTCGCCGGATCAAACTGCCGATGCGGATGCGCAGGTGGCGGCGTTCTTTGGTACGGCGCGCGCGTCACATTTCTCGACCAGCGGCAGCAAAGTGACCTATCGCGGCCCTAGCGAATGGGGATTACGGCGGTTCATTCTGCACTATGCGGCCCTTTGCAAGGCGGCGGGCGGCGTGGAGTCCTTCTGCATCGGGTCCGAGATGCGCGGGCTAACGCAAATCCGCGGCGCGTCTGGCTTCGCTGCAGTTGCGGAGCTGCGGTCTCTGGCCGCGGAAGTGCGCGCGATATTGGGGCCGGAAACTAAGGTCGGCTATGCCGCAGACTGGACCGAGTATTTCGGGTATCAGCCGCAAGACGGCACCGGAGACCGGTATTTCCACCTCGACCCGCTTTGGGCCGATGAGAACATAGATTTTGTCGGCATCGACAACTATATGCCGCTGTCCGACTGGCGGGATAGGGCCTCGCATCTGGACGCTGAGGTGTCGAATGGGTCGATCTACGATCTGGACTATCTGCGCGGCAATATCGAAGGCGGCGAGGGGTATGATTGGTACTATGCCTCACCGGAGGAAGCTGAAGCGCAGATCCGAAGCCCGATCACTGATGACGATCATGGCGAGCCGTGGGTCTGGCGGTACAAGGACCTGCGCAACTGGTGGGCAAACCGACATCATGAGCGGATCGGGGGCGTGCGGCAGAAAAAACCCACGGGTTGGGTTCCGGGGTCCAAGCCAATCTGGTTCACCGAACTGGGCTGCGCGGCGATCGACAAGGGCACGAACCAGCCGAACAAATTTTTGGACCCAAAGTCGTCTGAATCAAATTTGCCGCAGTATTCCAACGGGGTACGGGACGATTTTATCATGGTTCAGTACCTTCGGGCCGTCCTTGGCTATTGGGGTGATGCTGAGATCAACCCGGTTTCAGATATCTATGACGGCCCGATGGTGGACCTGTCGAACGCCTTTGTCTGGGCTTGGGATGCGCGTCCGTTCCCGACTTTCCCGAACCTGCGGACGCAGTGGTCGGACGGCGATAATTATGCACGTGGGCATTGGCTGAACGGGCGGTCCGGGTCGCGGACTCTGGCCTCGGTCGTGACAGAAATCTGCCATGAGGCAGGGGTGACGGCGATTGATGTGTCCGAGCTCTACGGCGTGGTACGTGGTTACGCGGTTGAGGACGTAATGAACGCTCGGCAGGCCTTGCAGCCACTGATGCTGCGCTATGGGTTCGACGCGATCGAGCGGGACGGGGTGCTGAAGTTTAGAACCCGCGACGGGCGTCGGGCCGTTGACATCGACCCCGAGCAGATCGCCATCAGCGCGGATATCGACGGGCCAGTGGAAAATCGCCGCGAGGCTGAGGCCGAGATGACCGGGCGTGTGCGTCTGCGGTTCGTCCAGTCGGATGCGGACCATGATGTTGTCGCGGAAGAGGCCGTCTTGCCTGATGACAGAACCCATTCGGTCGCCGTCAACGAAATGCCCTTGTCGATGACTCGCGCCGAAGGGCGTCAGACGGTCGAGCGCTGGCTAAGCGAATCCCGCATCTCGCGCGACACTGTGCGATTTGCTCTGCCGCCCTCGCTGCTGCATGTCGGGGCCGGCGATGTGGTGCGTTTGCCGGATGGCGGGGACGGAACGCTATATCGGATCGACCGGCTGGAACAGGCCGAGATGCAATTGGCGGATGCGGTGCGGATTGAACCCGGAGTTTATACCCCGTCCGATGTTTTGGATGATGTAGCGGCAGCCAAGCCATTCATTGCTCCGGTGCCAGTTCTGCCGGTGTTCATGGATCTGCCGCTGATCACTGGATCCGAAGCGCCCCATGCGCCGTATCTGGCGATATCGGCCGAGCCCTGGCCCGGTAACGTGGCTGTCTATTCGGCTGCACAGGATGAGGACTATACCTTGCATCAAGTGATCGCGGGGCAGGCGGTGATTGGCTTCACCGAAACACCCCTGCGACGCGCAGGCGCTGGGATCTGGGACGAAGGGGCCGCGTTGCGTGTCAACCTGATCGATGGCGTTTTGGAGTCGCGTCCACGCTCGGCGTTGCTGAGTGGTGCCAATCTGGCTGCCATCGGTGACGGAACACCGGGCAATTGGGAAGTGTTTCAGTTCTCGGATGCGGTCTTGCAGGAGACTGGCGTTTACAATTTGTCAGGCCGCTTGCGTGGTCAGTTGGGTACGGATGCCCTGATGCCGGATGTATGGCCTGAAGCGTCTACCTTTGTCCTACTGGATGAACGTGTTTATCAGACTGGATTGCTGCGCACCGAACGCCGCGTGGCCAAGCATTACCGTATCGGCCCTGCAACGCGCGGCTACGAGGACCCGGCATATGTGCATCTGGTTGAAGCGTTCGATGGCAATGGGCTGAGGCCTTATGCGCCAGCGCATTTGCGGGCGTCTGCGTCGGCTACCGGGGACAAGATCTCGTGGGTGCGCCGCACCCGGATTGATGGCGATGACTGGAGCGCATTGGATGTGCCTCTGGGCGAAGAAAGCGAATCCTATCTTATCCGCGTCTTCACTGAGGGTGCTTTGTTGCGCGAAACTGTCACCAGTGATCCGGTTTGGCAGTATTCTGCCGCGATGAAAGCCGATGACGGGCTGGCCGGACCCTACGATGTCGCAGTCGCGCAGGTTTCGGCTACCTACGGACCCGGGGCGTTTGCGCGCCTTTCGGTCGGCTAGCCGTGCGGCCAGTCCTGCACGGAGATCTCAGCGCGGCGGCGCGGGCTTTGCTGGCCGCGCCGCGAACCGACCGCGATAGGATAAGCACCCTCCTGATTGCTGAGGCCGAACTGGCGGATCGACATGTCGCCAGAACTGGGCGCTTGCATCCTGTTTATGGAAATGGCTCGTTGATGGCAGCCGCGTGCTGCCGGCCCTTGGCAGACGAACCAAATTTCGACGATCTGCAATATTGCCAATGTTTCGAGATGGTTCTGCGCAAACTGATCCGGTTTCAAATCAGCCAGATGCGCAACTGACACATTTTGAGGCGGCAAGGTCCAGCTCTAGCCTTCCGTGCGCTATTTCCTCGCCGCAATCTTCGCAATAGCCGAAATCGTCTTCGTCCATCCGGTTTAGAGCGGCCCGAAGCCGATGCGTTTCGGTGTCGCGCCGGGCCTGTTGCGCCTTGGCCATTGCTTGATTTTGCAACGCATCCATCCGGCTGAGCCGACCCACTGCCTGTTGATCCAGCTCCACAACTGATTGCGCATCCTGACCGGCGGCGGATTGCGCGGCCAGATCGCGAAGGCGCTGGTGAATAAGCTTCCGAAAATGGTCCAGATCGGCTGAGTTCATTTTTTGTTGTAGTGCATATCAAGGGTTTGCGTTTGGTAATTTTACGACTAGATGGCTATTCTAAGCGCAGCAAAGGATGAAAAGCCATGTTCGAAACGCGCAGCCAAGTGACACCTGTGGACCCGGTTTGGGACCGCATCACCTCGGAAGCCCATGCAGCCGTCGAGAAAGAGCCGCTGATGGGCGGGTTGGTACACGCCTGTATCTTGCATCACCGCAGTCTTGAGAGGGCATTGTCCTATCGCATCTCGGCCAAGCTATGCTCGAATGAGATGTCGATGATGGTACTGCGTGAGATCGTGGATGAGGCCTATGCTGACGACAAAGCGTTGATTGAAGCCGCGCGCGCGGACCTGATGGCCGTTTATGAACGCGATCCGGCCTGCCACCGCCTGCTGCAACCGATCCTTTATTTCAAGGGGTATCAGGCGATGCAGGCTTATCGCGTAGCCCACTGGCTTTGGAACAAGGGGCGCCATGATCTGGCGTATTTCTTCCAGATGCGATCTTCCGAGATATTCGGCATTGATATCCATCCAGCTGCCCGCATCGGTAAAGGCATCATGATCGACCATGCCCATTCTATCGTGATCGGTGAAACCGCTGTGGTCGGGGACAATGTTTCGATGTTGCATTCGGTGACGCTGGGCGGAACCGGCAAGGAAGAAGAACAGCGCCATCCAACCATTGGTGACGGCGTGCTGATCGGCGCGGGTGCTAAGGTTCTGGGCAATATTGAGGTTGGCCATTGCAGCCGTATCGCAGCCGGATCAGTGGTGCTGCAGGAAGTGCCACCGTGCACGACGGTCGCTGGCATTCCCGCCAAGATCGTGGGCGAGGCCGGGTGCGATCAGCCGTCAATCTCGATGGATCATATGCTGGGGAAAGACCAGTAATTCGGAGTGAATAGACGAAAAAGGCCGCCTCGGGGTTCGAGGCGGCCTTTTTTTTGTGCATGATCTTCCGGGCTTAGGCCAACATGACCATCGGATTTTCCAGATTGCCGACGATGGCTTGCAGTAGCTGAGCGCCAAGCGCGCCGTCGATGACCCGGTGATCGACCGACATGGTGACGGACATGACGGTTGCGACCGTCAGTTCTCCGTCATCGCCCACGATGGGTTTCTTGAGGCCGGTACCAACTGCGAGGATACCTGCATGCGGCGGGTTCACGATGGCATCGAAATTGTCGATACCGAACATTCCGAGGTTTGAGACCGCGAAAGTACCGCCTTGGTACTCGTGCGGGGCCAGCTTTCGCTCGCGGGCGCGTCCGGCGAGGTCTTTCATCTCAGTCGACAGCGCCGACAGCGATTTGGTGTCGGCATCTTGCAGGACCGGAGTGAACAGACCGCCCTCGATGGCGACGGCAACAGCCACATCCGAAGGTTTCAGTTGCAGAACCCGGTCGCCCGCCCAGACGGCGTTGCATTCGGGAACCTGCTGTAGTGCGTTGGCGACGGCTTTGATGATAAAGTCGTTGACGCTGAGCTTCACACCCCGGCCTTCGAGTTGCTTGTTCAACTGGCTGCGGAACTTGAGTAGCGCATCCAGCTTAATGTCGCGACGCAGGTAGAAATGCGGGATGGTCTGTTTGGCCTCAGACAGACGCGCGGCGATGGTCTTGCGCATGCCATCGAGTTTGATCTCTTCGTATTCGCGGCCTTCGTACATCTTGGCCACGGCGTCCGCCGATGGACCTGCGGGAGCGGCGGCGGTTTGGGCGGCTGCTGCAGCAGGCGCAGGTGCCGCTGCAGGTGCGGCTGTGGCGCTTTCCACATCGGCTTTGACGATACGGCCATGCGGGCCAGAACCTGAGATTTGAGCCAGATCTAGACCCTTTTGCGCGGCAATCCGACGAGCAAGGGGGGAGGCAAAAATACGACCGCCATCCGCTTTGGCCGGTGCCGCTGGGGCAGGGGCGGGCGCCTCGGGTGCCGCTGGTGCGGCAGCCTCGTTGCCCGCTGCGGCAGCTGGCGCAGCCGCGGGAGCAGCGGTTGGCGTTGCACCGATATCATCAGCGCTTTCTCCATCTTCCAGCAGGACTGCGATGGCGGTGTTGACTTTAACGCCTTCGGTTCCCTCAGGAATAAGGATCTTGCCGACGGTGCCTTCGTCAACGGCCTCGAACTCCATTGTTGCCTTGTCGGTTTCAATTTCGGCCAGCAGATCGCCCGAGGAGACGGTGTCGCCTTCCTTGACGAGCCATTTTGCAAGTGTGCCTTCCTCCATCGTCGGGGACAGGGCGGGCATCAGGATTTCGGTGGGCATTTCAGCGCTCCTCAATCAGAGTAATTTGGTCAAAGGGCGCCTTGGGGCGCCCGGTGCCGCGTGCGAGTGTCGCAATCGCAGCCTCGATTTTGTCTTTGTTCTCCGCCATCCAGACATAGGCGGTCTGGTGTGAGGGGCGCGCGCCGATCAACCGCATATCCGCCGCCAGTCGCTCGGGTACAAGCGCCCGCACGATGCGGTTGTCGATGTCAATCTCGACACGGTAGCATTCGGTTGCTGGATCGCGGCCCCTGATCTCCATTACCGGTAGGTCACCTGTTTCACCGCAGCGATCACCTCATCGGTGGTGATCAGCGCCAGCTTTTCGAGGTTCGCCGCATATGGCATCGGAACATCTTTGCCGGTGAGGGTGATGACCGGGGCGTCGAGATAATCGAACGCTTCCTGCATGACCACCGAGCTGATGTAGCTACCGACGGAACCTTGCGGCCAGCCTTCTTCGACAGTCACAAGACGGTTGGTTTTCATCACCGAGTTGATGATCGCACCGGTGTCCATCGGGCGGATAGTACGCAGGTCGATCACTTCGGCGCTGATGCCGTCTTCGGCCAGTTTGTCTGCGGCTTCCAGCGCATATTGCATGCCGATGCCAAAGCTGACGATGGTCACATCCGAGCCTTCGCGCCAGATGCGGGCCTTGCCCAGCGGGATGGTCAGGTCATCCACTTGCGGCACGTCGAAGGACCGGCCGTAGAGGATTTCGTTTTCCAGGAAGACCACGGGGTTCGGGTCGCGGATGGCCGATTTCAGCAAACCTTTGGCATCGGCTGCGGAATAGGGCATCACCACTTTGAGACCTGGCACCTGCATGTACCATGCGGCGTAGTCCTGCGAGTGTTGCGCGGCCACGCGGGCAGCGGCACCGTTAGGGCCACGGAATACAATCGGACAGCCCATCTGACCGCCAGACATATAAAGCGTTTTGGCGGCAGAGTTGATGATCTGATCAATGGCCTGCATGGCGAAGTTGAAGGTCATGAACTCGACAATCGGTTTCAGCCCGCCAAAGGCCGAGCCGACGGCGATGCCTGTGAAGCCGTGTTCAGTGATCGGGGTGTCGATGACACGTTTGGCACCGAATTCATCGAGCAGGCCTTGAGAGATTTTATAGGCGCCCTGATATTCAGCGACTTCTTCGCCCATCAGATAGACATCTTCGTCGCCGCGCATTTCTTCGGCCATCGCGTCGCGCAAGGCTTCGCGGACGGTTTGCTGCGCCATCTCGGCGTCGGCAGGCCAATCGGGCGACAGGTCCACAACCGGAGCAGCGGGGGCTGCTGCGGCAGGAGCGGGGGCCTCAACCGCCGCAGGGGCGGCTTCGGCCTCCGCTGCGGCTGCGGGCGCAGCCACGGGCAGGGCGGAGGCGTCTTCACCATCTTCGACCAGGATCGCGATAGGGGTGTTTACTTTGACCCCTTCGGTGCCCTCGCTGATCAGAATCTTACCGACGATGCCTTCATCGACGGCTTCGAACTCCATCGTAGCCTTGTCGGTTTCGATCTCGGCCATGATGTCGCCCGAGGATACGGTGTCGCCTTCCTTGACCAGCCACTTGGCCAATGTGCCCTCTTCCATCGTGGGCGAAAGGGCGGGCATGAGAATTTCGGTTGCCATGTCTTATTCGTCCTCTCAGGCGTAGATATCAGTCCAGAGCTCGTCCAGCGACGGCTCGGGGCTTTCTTTCGAGAATTCGGCGGCCTGATTGACGACCTCTTTGATCTCTTTGTCGATCGCCTTCAGGTCATCCTCGGTCGCGTGTTTGCCGGTCAGCAGCAGCTCGCGCACGTGCTCGATCGGGTCGCTTTGTTCGCGGACCTTCTGAACCTCTTCGCGTGTACGGTACTTGGCCGGGTCAGACATCGAGTGGCCGCGATAGCGGTAGGTTTTCACCTCGAGGATGTAGGGACCTTTGCCCGCACGGCAGTGGGCGACCGCTTTTTCACCTGCGGCTTTGACGGCCAGCACATCCATGCCGTTCACCATTTCACCCGGTATTCCGAAGGCTTGACCGCGGTGGTAGATGTCGGCCGAAGAGGTCGAGCGTGCTTGCGCGGTGCCCATGGCATACTGGTTGTTCTCGATCACGAATACCACCGGCAGTTCCCAAAGAGCAGCCATATTGAAGGTCTCGTAGACCTGACCCTGGTTGGCCGCGCCGTCACCGAAATAGGTGAAGGTGACGCCGCCGTTTTCTTTGTACTTGTCAGCAAAGGCCAAACCCGCACCCAGCGGAACCTGTGCGCCGACGATGCCATGGCCGCCATAGAAATTCTTCTCTTTCGAGAACATGTGCATCGAGCCGCCTTTGCCTTTGGACAGCCCGCCTTCGCGACCGGTCAATTCGGCCATTACGCCGCCCGGGTCCATTCCACAGGCCAGCATGTGGCCGTGATCGCGATAGGACGTGATGCGCTTGTCGCCTTCTTTGGCCGCGGCCTCAAGGCCGACAACAACCGCTTCCTGACCGATGTAGAGGTGGCAGAAACCCCCGATCAGACCCATGCCGTAGAGTTGACCTGCCTTTTCCTCGAATCGGCGGATCAGCAGCATCTCGCGGTAATATGTGGTCAGTTCTTCCGCAGAAACATTTGGTTTCTTTGTGGTTTTTCGCGCAGCCATAGTGGCGATCTCCCCCTTTCGGCAAGATAGTTTAGCGTTAAACTATCTCATAGAGCATTTCACACGTTCTGGCGAGTACTAATGTTACGCGAGGGCAGGATACGCGAGTTGCGGCCTGCCACAGCTTATCTTCCGGGCGTTAAGGTACAGAGATTCTTAGTCAAAAATTTCGTCAGCGGATGACGATCTCATCCGCGCGGATCATGCCGAGCACTGAGCGGGCCTGTTGATCCAGCAGATCGAGATCCAGATAGGTGTCTGACAGTCGGCGGGTCAGGTTCTCCATCCGCTCGATCTCGGCGTTCAGCCGCGCCAGATCGCGAGACAAAACATCGCGTTCGGCGGCAATCTCGACTCGGCGAAACAGACCGTAATCCCCTTGAACGGCGGCAAAGGTGAAATACACCCCCAGCATGAAGGCGATTGAGAAGAAAATGAAAGCCCCTAAACCGGGCCGATTGGAACGGGACACTGTGTTAACCGCCGTGTGAAATACTGCCTCAGAAACGCACCCTTTTTGGATGTCTCGACGCACTATGTCACAGGTGATTCGGGTTGTGAATCCCCTGAGTAGAAAAAGCTGAGACCTGAGGTTTGAGCGCTTATAGTTCCAGCGCAGCCACACCCGGCAAGGTCTTGCCTTCCATCCATTCAAGGAAGGCACCACCAGCAGTAGAGATATATGAGAAATCCGTTGCCGCGCCCGAGGCGTTCAGTGCGGCCACCGTGTCACCCCCGCCCGCGACCGAGGTCAGCTTGCCATCGCGGGTTAGTGCTGCGGCCTTCAGCGCCGCCGCATTGGTTGCGGCATCGAACGGTGTCAGCTCAAACGCCCCCAGTGGGCCGTTCCAAATCAGGGTCTGGCTTTTTTCCAGCACTTCGGACACGGCTGATACGCTTTCGGGACCGGCGTCTAGGATCATCGAGTCAGAAGGGCACTGATCAGCGGGCAGCACCTGATGCGGCGCGTTGGCCTCGAACACTTCGGCCACGACGATGTCGCGCGGCAGGACGATCGTGCAGCCAGCGGCTTCGGCCTTGCCGAGGATTTCGGCGGCGGTATCGGTCATGGCGTGCTCGGCCAGTGATTTGCCGACATCGATCCCCTGCGCCAGTAGGAATGTATTCGCCATCCCGCCACCGATGACCAGATAGTCAACCTTCTCGATCAGGTTGCCCAGCAGGTCCAGCTTGGTCGACACTTTGGCGCCCCCGACAACCGCTGTGACAGGCCGCTTGGGTGCGCCCAGGGCGGCTTCAAGCGCGCTCAGTTCCTGCTGCATCAGGCGTCCGGCACAGGCGGGCAGCAGACGGGCCAGCGCCTCAGTCGAGCTGTGGGCGCGGTGCGCGGCCGAGAAGGCATCGTTGCAATAGATGTCGCCCAGCTTTGCCATGCCTTGGGCAAGTGGGACGCTGTTCTTGGTCTCCTCGGCATGGAAGCGGGTGTTTTCCAGCAGCAGAACCTCACCTTCCGTCAGGGCGGAGGCTGCGGTTTCAGCCTCATAGCCTACGCAATCATCTGCAAAGCGCACGGGAACCCCGAAAGCGGATTCAAGTGCTGGCACAAGCTGCTTCAATGACAGCTCGGGTACATGCTGACCACCGGGGCGTCCGAAATGGGCCAGCAAGATGGGTTTACCGCCTGCGGCGAGGATATCGCGCACGGTTGGCACGATCCGTTGAATGCGGGTGTCGTCGGTCACCACGCCATCCGCGACCGGTACGTTGATATCCACGCGTACCAGAACCCGCTTACCGCCAAGATCCATATCGTCCAGAGATTTCCAGCCCATCGCGCTCATCCTTGCCCATTGCACCCAGTTTCAGCGGTTCTTTTCCTGCATTTTGCGTTCAGGTCAATGCGTCACTTGGCATTCGCGCGCCCGCGTCATAGGTATTTGCGCAAGTTTCAAAGACAGGAGGGCCAGATGGCCGAGATCAAAGACCCCGAAAACACGATCATCATTGAGCTGAAAGACGGCAATGTCGTCATCGAATTGCTGCCTGATGTGGCCCCTCAGCATTCGGCCCGTATGAAAGAGCTGGCCCGTGGTGGTGAGTATGACAACGTCGCCTTCCACCGTGTGATCGACGGGTTCATGGCGCAAACCGGCGATGTGCAGCATGGCGACATGGAAGACGGGTTCAACATTCGTATGGCGGGCACCGGTGGATCGTCGCTGCCGAACGTACCTGCCGAGTTTTCGAAACTGCCTCATGATCGCGGCACGTTGGGTGCGGCACGCTCGGCCAACCCGGATTCGGCAAACTCGCAGTTCTTCATCAACTTCAAGGACAACCATTTCCTAAACGGCCAGTACACCGTGTATGGCCGCGTCATCGACGGGATGGAGCATGTAGACGCGATTGTGCGTGGTGAGCCGCCAGCGAGCCCCGACCGCATGATCAGCGTTAAGGTGGCTGCTGATGCATAAGCTGGCCGCAGTTTTTACCTTGCTGGCCAGCCCTGCGCTGGCAACCGGGCTTGAGATCGAGATCGAGGGCGAGGGGGCCAATGGCACCGTCACCGTCGACCTGTTCGAAGATATTGCGCCCAAGCATGTGGAGCAGATCACCGCTCTGGCCGCTGCTGGTCAGTACGATGGGGTTGTGTTCCATCGTGTGATCGATGGGTTCATGGCGCAGACCGGCGATGTTGAGTTTGGCCGTGTCGGTGGCGACATGCGTCGTGCGGGTACGGGTGGATCGGATCGCCCTGATCTGCCTGCTGAATTCTCGGATTTCAATTATGACCGGGGCGTCGTGGGTATGGCGCGGGCGCAGGACCCAGACAGCGCGAACTCGCAATTCTTCATTATGTTCGAGCCCGGCCCGTTCCTGAATGGTCAGTACACGGTTGTCGGTCAGGTGACAGAAGGGATGGACGTGGTCGATGCGATCAAGCGGGGCGATGGCCCTAATGGCGCAGTGATCGGACAACCGGATGCGATGAAAAAGGTCACTGTGACCGAATAAAAGAAAACCCCGGCGCGCTTCTGCGGGCCGGGGGTTCTTGATGCGGCCGGGTCAATCGTCGTCCGACATCGCCCGCCAGATCAGCGCGCCAATCGCGCCGCCGATCAAAGGTGCCACCCAGAACAGCCATAGCTGCGCCAGTGCCGGACCATCGGCAAACAACGCCACGCCGGTTGACCGGGCAGGATTCACAGAGGTGTTGGTCACCGGAATCGAGATCAGGTGGATCAGCGTCAGCCCCAAACCAATCGCGATCGGGGCGAACCCGGCAGGCGCGCCGCTGGAGGTCGCACCGAGAATGATCACGATGAAGAACGCCGTCATGACGATTTCGATCACCAACGCTGACATCATCGAATAGCCTTCGGGTGACGCCTCGCCATACCCGTTTGAGGCAAACCCCCCGACGCCTTCAAAGCCCGGTGCTCCGCTGACGATCAGATAGAGCACGGCTGCTGCGGCGATCGCTCCGATCACCTGCGCGATCCAGTAGGGGATTAGATCCTTGGCATCGAACCGCCCGCCGATCATTAGCCCAAGGCTGACCGCCGGGTTGAAATGCCCGCCCGAGATATGACCGACCGCGTAGGCCATGGTCAGCACCGTCAGGCCGAAAGCGAACGAAACGCCCAGCCAGCCGATACCCACATCGGCCACACCTGCAGCCAGCACCGCGCTGCCGCAGCCACCCAGTACCAGCCAGAATGTACCGAAGAATTCGGCCATGAGTTTTGATGACATGAAAAGCCCTCCTGAAATCAATGACTTTAAGGTTAATTCAAAAAACGCTTTTTGTGAAACTGTGAGAATGCGGGGAATTTTCCTTCAAGACACGTCAGATAGGGGGGCTGTTAGGGAATATGCTTATTCCGGTGTGTTGGCGATTGAGAACGACACACTCGGCCCAACTTGCGTTTTTCTCCTTTGCGCCCCAATGTCCGGTATCGGTTGTGGGCTTACGATGTGGCGGGGGTATCAAAGTGAAGTTCAAAAAGCTGTATTCGGATGCTCAAGGCGAAAGCCATTGGAAAGACATCGAAGTCGAACTTGAAGAGCAAAGCTTTGCACCACCTGCGAAAGCAATCGAGATTTCAAAGCCAGAAGCTGTCAAGCAAACCATGTTCTTGAGACTCAAGAAGGGTTGGGATGAGCCAATTCATCCCACACCTGTCGCTCAAAAGCTCATTTGTCTTTCTGGCTCAGTGCGCGTGACCGCGAGCGACGGGGAATTCAGAGATATTGGTCCGGGTGACGTCTGGCATATGGAAGACAAACACGGCAAAGGCCACCACACAGTAGTAACAAGCGATGATGATTTTCTTTCGGTGATCGTGCAGTACGAGTAGCGGGGGCAACGCAGACCAAGCCCTCCTGATCAACCAAGCGCATTGCGGCACTTGCGCGGTGTAAGGCCGCTACGTCCCGCATTGAGGTCATTGTTAGATTTAGACGAACACCCCAAAACAAAACAAACGCCGCAGGGTATCCTGCGGCGTTGCTGATTGGTCTTGCCGATAAGTGTTTACTGCTTCACTTCCGCCGCCGGGTTGGCACCCGATTTGCCGCTGCGGCCCGGGTTCAGCGGGTCGTCCTGACGCTGCACCGAACCTTCGAAATGCGCGCCGCTTTCAATGGCGATGGTCTTGTGGATGATGTCACCTTCGACGCGGGCGGTCGAAGTCAGGCGGACCTTCAGGCCACGGACGCGGCCCACGATACGGCCGTTGACCACTACGTCATCTGCAGTGACTTCGCCCTTGATGGTGGCCGTCTCGCCGATGGTCAGCAGATGGGCGCGGATGTCTCCTTCGACGGTGCCCTCCACCTGGATATCGCCCGAGGTCTTGATGTTACCGGTGATGTGCAAATCCGAGGACAGCACCGATGCGGGTGGCTTGGGCTTGGGAGGGGTGCTGGCCTTTGTTTCAGCCGGTGCAGGTGTTGCCGGAGTGGCCGGAGCGGCTGGTTTTGCTGCCTCAGTCTCTTTCGATCCGGGTTCGTTGATTTTGCTCTTAGAAAACATTTCTCGCAGCCTTGATGTAAGTCATTGGGTTAACAGGTTTTCCGTTCACACGGACCTCGTAGTGCAGGTGTGTGCCGGTCGACCGTCCGGTGCTACCCATATCAGCAATATGATCCCCGCGCGAGACCCTTTGACCAACCTTTACGCGTACCTTGGTGTTATGAGCGTAAAGTGTCTCAATCCCAAAGGCGTGCTTGATCTTTACCAGCCGTCCGAAACCCGATTGCCAGCCTGCATGAGTGACAACACCATCAGCAGTCGCGAAGATATCGGTGCCCGAGGGGCCGGCGAAATCAGCGCCATTATGCATGCGGCGACCGCCGGTCTTTGGGTCGCGCCGCGTACCGTAGCCGCTGGTGAAACGAACCGCTGCACGCACCGGGCTGGCGAAGGGGGCCTTTTCCGCAGCGATGCGATAGAGGTTCAGCTGGTCCATCTGTTCCAGCAGGATATTGGCGCGGATCTGGTCGGGGCTCAGTTCCTCACCGCGGGTGCTGAAGGATAAAGGGGTCAGCGGACCGCCCATACCGCTATATCCGCGCCGAACTTCGTCGAGGATACGATCTGTTGGCATGCCCGCGCTGCGGAACATCTTGTCGAGAGGTTCGACTGAGATCAGCATCGCCTCTTCCAACTGGCGGAAAATCTCGTCGCTGCGCTCCTGCATCAGGCGGATTTCAAGCTCGAGCTCGTCACGCTGGTCCAACGCGCCTTGCGCATCGGCGGCGATCTGGTCGCGCTGCGCCGCGGTCCGGGCTAGGGCATCGGTCATAAATGCCATCTGTTCCGGGTTTGCCGATGCCATCGCATAAGCCGCGTCCGCATCAGTGCTGGGTTGCAGTTCGGCCAGTTTGGTCCGCGCGTCTTCGCGTTGCTTCATAGTGGCACGCAGCGTGGTTTGGATCACCTCGATGCCGGTCTCCAGCTCGCGCCGGCGGTTTTCGGATTCCAGCAATTCGGACTGCATGACCGAAATCTGTTCCAGAGCTGCGTTAAACCTATCATGTGCAGCCAGCGCTTCGGCCGCACGCGCATCGCGCTCTTCCGACAGGATGTTCAGACGTTCTTGATACGTAGCCTGATCGCGCTTGGCCTGTTCTCGGAAATTGCCCGATCCGATGCTGTCCATCAACAGAACTGACGTGGCAATCGCGGTCCAGGCGACCATCACCGACACACCGGCGACTGCAGCGATCTGAGTTTCAGAACTCAGTCGGATGAACCGCGTGTCGTTGTCAGATTTCAGAAAAACACGGCGCTCTGGAAAGTGCCGCTCGAGCAGTGAGTGTAGTTTAATTGCCAGACGTGTCCGCACGCGTCCTACCTCAATTGTCCCCATATCTCGGAGCCGGTCGTGAGTGAGTAGCCGCTCCTTGACGCGATTGCATAAAGCGGTCGAGGCATTCGGGCAAGTTTGTTAACCAATCAAGAGCTATGAACGGAGAATTACCGCACGTGATCGGCGAGAACTTGCCGATAGCGAGCATTTGCTGTCAGTCCGACACAACTCCGGGTGGTGGCAGGTCTTCGGTCAGGGGCCAATAGAAATCTGGCGGCAGTCCGGCCTCGGCCCGTTTCTCTTCGTTAAATGGTGGTTTCAGCGCGCCGTGGAAGTAGCGGCGGACGAGGGCGTGGAATACATCCTTGGGGTCGGCATTCTCGCGCCCGCACAAGAAGTGGAACCATTTCGAGCCATAGGCGACGTGACCAACTTCCTCGGCATAAATCACTTCCAGTGCAGCGACTGCGTCGTCAGCCTTGGCCTTGCGGAAGATGTCGATCATTCCGGGGGTCACGTCCAACCCACGTGCCTCAAGCACCATTGGGACGACGGCAAGACGACCCATAAGATCCTGTGCGGTGTCCTCGGCGGCGCGCCACATGCCTGCATGGGCGGGCAGGGCGCCATAGTGGCTGCCCATCTGTTCGAGGCAGTCGCAGACCATCTCAAAATGGCGCGATTCTTCTTCGGCGCATTTCACCCAATCGTCATAGAAGCCGATGGGCATGGGCACATGGCCAAACCGGGCAATGATATCCCAATGCAGATCCACGGCGTTCAACTCTATATGAGCGACAGCGTGCAACAGTGCGATGCGGCCGGCCTCGGACCCCGCCCTTCGGCGCGGTACATCACGAGGCGACAACAGTTCGGGCTTTTCAGGTCGCGCAGGGTATAGCGGTGGCTTTGCGGTGCCCACTTCGATCTTGGGCGCGTCGCCTTGCCGGGCTGCGAACCAGGCAACGGCGTATCGTTTGGACAGGGCGGTTTTCTCGCGACCGACTGATGTGGTCAAAACCTCGGTCGCCATTTCGGTCAGTGTTTTTGACACGCTTGCCCCCTTACGCTTCACTCCGCGCGGGTCATACCCTTGATGCCCGCGCGGGTCGAGAGGGCTAGAGCGCGCGTGCGGCCTCCAACACTTCGTCCACATGACCCGGCACTTTCACCTTGCGCCAGACGCGGGCGATTTTTCCATCCGCATCAATCAGAAAGGTCGAGCGTTCGATCCCCATGGATTTGCGCCCATACATGTTCTTTTCGACCCAGACGCCATAATCTTCGCACACGCTCTGACCCTCATCGGACAAAAGCGGCGTCGTAAGGCCGTGCTTGGCGACAAATTTGTCATGCTTTGCCACGGTATCGCGCGAGATGCCGAAAACGTTAGCACCCGCATCCGCAAAGGCTTGTAGTTGTTCCGAGAAACCGATGGATTCCTTGGTGCAGCCCGGCGTATCATCGCGGGGATAGAAAAACAGAACGACCGCGCGGCCACGCTGTTCCGACAGGGTCACCTCGCCGCCGCCGTCGCGAGGCAGTGTAAAGTCGGGTGCGATGTCTGAGACTTCGGGCATATTCAAACTCCGGCTGAGAAATTAACGGTTGCCGCTTATCATAGGGCTCCGTTGACAGGTTGAAAGGCGTGAGACGCAAATTGGTCCAGCAAGAACAGCAGGATGACACGAAGGCGGATAAGAAACCCCGCCGTCGGTCGCGGCGTCGAACCGCAGGGCTGTGGACATTGCGCGGTGTCTTCATCCTTGGATTTCTGGCACTGGTCACCGGCTTTATGGTTGTCGGCCAGCGCATGCACGCGCCGGATTGGTTGCGCGACCGGGTCGAGGCGCGCCTTGATCAGACATTGGGTGGCGTCAAAGTTCGGTTCGGCGATGTCAGTTTCATCATTCATGAAGGCTGGCGTCCGCGATTGCGACTGACCGATGTTCGTATCAGCGATGCGGACGGACGGCAGATTGCCGAAGTGTCCGACCTGCGGGCCAGCCTGTCGATGCGCCCGCTGTTGCGCGGGCATGTGCGCCCGAAGCGGATCATATTGCAAGGCGCGCAGATTGCACTGACACGGGGTGTCGATGGAGCGCTGTCGCTGACGGTCGGTGCCGGAAGTGCGCCGGTCGGTCAGGCCCGGAACCTGGCGCAGCTGATTGAATCATCGGACGAGGTGTTCCAGGCGCCTATTTTGTCAGCCCTGACCTCGGTCGAACTGGATGCAATTACGCTGGACTATCAGGACCTGCGGTTGGGCCGGTCCTGGGTGCTGGACGGCGGGCGTATTCAGGCCAACCGCAGCGCGGGTGAGGTTCGTCTGGCCACCAATTTCTCGGTGCTGGCCGGTCGCGATTATGTCAGCACGATCGAGGCCAACTATACCAGTTTGCTGGGCAGTCCGGCTGCGCAGTTCGGCATCTCGATCACCGATCTTCCCGCCGAGGATATCGCAGGCCACAGCCCGGCGCTGGCATGGATGCAGGTACTTCGCACACCGATCTCAGGTGCTTTGAGGGGTGGCATTGATACTGAGGGCGCGCTGGGGCCGGTCTTTGCCACGTTGAATCTGGGTGCAGGCGCCGTGCAGCCCACGCCTGAAACAACACCGATCAAATTCGACGCGGCGCGAACGTATTTTACCTACGACCCGAAACAACAGGCGCTGGATTTCAACGAAGTCTCGATCCAGTCTGCCTGGGGTACTGTGCAGGCAGATGGCAAGGCCTTTCTACATGGGGTCAAAGCTGGCGGGTTGGACAGTATGTCGGGGCAGTTCCGCCTCAGCGGGATTGAGATCAACCCGGCCAATCTGTTCCCCGAAGCACTGAATCTGACGCGGGCCGATGTTGATTTCCAGATGAAACTTGCGCCGTTCCGTATACAGCTGGGGCAGATGACGGTTGAAGACGGTGCACATCGCGCACGGCTCAGCGGGTCTCTGGCTGGTTTGACCGACGGCTGGGTCGCAGCCATTGACGCGCAGATTGATCGGATGAGCTCTGATCAGCTGTTGAACTACTGGCCCGAACGACTTGCCCCGAAACCGCGCCTTTGGGTCACCGACAACCTCTATCACGGAGAAATGTCCGATCTGGATTTCGCCCTGCGTCTACGGCCCGGCGAAAAGCCGGACATCTATGCGGATTTCGAATTCGACGAGACCGAGATTCGGTTCGCCAAGACGTTGCCAACTATCCAAGACGCGCAGGGGCAGGCCAGCCTGCTCAACCGGCGCTTTACCGTCTCGGCGCAAAAGGGGATTGTGATCGCGGATGAAGGAGGTACCGTTGATGCCTCGGGCACCTCGTTCATCATCCCCGATACCGGCATCAAAAAAACCACCCCGGCCATTGCGCGGATTAAGGCCAGCGGCAGTGTAACCGCAGCCATGTCATTGCTGGACCGGCCGCCGCTGCAAATGCTGACCAAGGCCAATCTGCCGGTGGATCTGGCCGACGGTCAGGTCAGTCTGAGTGGAACGCTTTCCTTGCCGTTGATTAAGGGCCTGAAGCTGGAAGATACCAGGTTCCATTTTGTTGGCGAGTTGTCGAATTTGGACAGCAGCAAGCTGGTACCCGGATTTGAAGTCAGCGCAGACCGATTGGACCTGAGCGGCGACCAGACGCAAGTGGCCATCCAGGGCGAGGGGCTGTTTGGCGTCGTACCGGTTGAAGCGCTTTGGCGGCAGCCGATCGGAGGCGAAACCCCGCAGCAAAGCGAACTGACAGGTCAAATCGAATTCTCCCCGCGTCTGATGGAACAAATCAATGCCAGACTGCCGCGCGGCATGTTGACCGGAGAGGGGATCGCCGATTTCAGCCTGAGTCTTGGTGCGGGTGAGCCCCCGCGCTTGTCCGCACAATCCGATCTGGTTGGTGTCGCGCTGGCGATCCCTGAGCTTGGATGGCGCAAATCAGCCAGCACTGGCGGCTCTCTGACTGCCGAGGCCACGCTGGGCGCTCAGCTAAGTGTCGATTCCCTTCGGATCAACGCTGCTGGTCTACGGACAACTGCAGCGATCTCGTTCCGGGATGGCGGGTTCGAAAGGGTACGGTTCAGCACGTTCGAACTGGGCGACTGGCTTGCAGTTCCGGCGGAATTGATTGGGCGTGGTGCCGCGCTGCCAGATATCCGTGTGTTGGGCGGCGTGCTTGATCTGGGAAAATCCACCATCGGTGAGGGAGGTAGCAGCGGTGGTGCTGCCGGGCCCGGGCCAAAGCTGGATGTGAAGCTGGACCGACTACAAGTCACTGAATCCGTTGCGTTGACCGGGTTGACTGGCTCGTTTCAAACCACTGGCGGACTGACCGGCAGCTTTGCGTCGCAAGTCAATGGCGGTGCAGCGATCCGCGGTCAGGTCACCCCGCGCGCGTCCCGATCTGCGGTTGGTCTAACCTCGGACGATGCAGGGGCAGTTCTGCGATCAGCAGGGGTTCTGACGCAGGCACGCGGTGGAACAATGCAATTGCAGCTGGATCCGATCGCAGAGCCTGGAAACTATGACGTCGACCTGAAAATCAAAAATACGCGGATCACGGACGCCCCGGCCATGGCAGCGATATTGAACGCGATCAGTCTGGTGGGGTTGCTGGATGAAATGGCGGGGCAAGGTATTTTCTTCGCGGCCATCGACAGCAAAATGCGTATCACTCCGACCGAGGTGAAAGTGCTGAGCGGTAGTGCCGTGGGGCCATCAATGGGGCTGTCCTTTGATGGTACGGTCGACACTGTAGCCGGGATGCTGAACCTGCGCGGCGCGATTTCACCGATCTATCTGGTCAATGCAATTGGCAGCGTTCTGACCAAAAAGGGGGAAGGTATCTTTGCCTTCAACTACACTTTGTCCGGACCGCTGTCCGACCCGCAAGTTTCGGTCAATCCTCTGTCTGGTCTCGCACCTCTGTTTCTGCGCAACCTGTTGCGCGAGCCTGCGCCAACGGTCTCGGATGGCCCGAATGCCACACCGGATCGATCTGGCGAACCCAATCCCGCCTTCCAGACACGTGGTGAGGATCGCTGATCTGAGCTGTGGCCGAATCTGTCGGGCCGATGTATGGCGCGGCCATGAAACTCAGCGACTTTGACTTCCACCTGCCCGAACACCTGATCGCCACGCGTCCCGCCAGCCCGCGCTCGTCCGCGCGACTGCTGCTTGCGCAGGGTGATGCTGTTCAGGACCGGCGCGTGTTCGATCTGCCGGACATATTGCAGCCCGGGGACCGTCTGGTGCTGAACGACACCCGCGTCATTCCCGCTCGCCTCAGCGGTCGCCGCCACCGTGACAGCGCGCAAGGGCAGGTATCTGCCGCGATTGAGGCGACATTGCTGGACCCGCAATCTGATGGTTGTTGGGCCGCGCTGATCAAGCCGCTTAAGAAGATCAAACCGGGCGAAGAGATCGTATTCTCAGACGATCTGAGCGCAACCCTGGACCGAGTTGCCGATGGCCAAGCCTATCTGCGCTTTAACCTGACCGGAGAGGATTTCGATCAAGCGTTGGAGCAGGCCGGCGCGATGCCGTTGCCTCCCTACATCGCAGCGAAACGTGCGGCGGATGAACAAGACAAGACCGACTACCAAACTGTGTGGGCGCGAAACTCCGGAGCCGTAGCGGCCCCAACCGCGTCCTTGCATTTTGATGATGCGCTTTTGCAGGCGCTATCGGAGCGCGGTGTCGAGTTCACGCATGTCACACTGCATGTGGGGGCAGGCACATTTCTGCCGGTCAAAGTGGAAGACGTGACCACCCACAAGATGCACGCCGAATGGGGACGGGTCAGCGCGCAGGCCGCTGCCGAGATTGCGGCGACCAAAGAAGCGGGCGGGCGCGTTATCCCGGTGGGCACAACTGCCCTTCGACTGATCGAAAGCGCAGCACGACGCGGCCGGATCGCGCCGTGGGAAGGCGAGACCGATATCTTCATATACCCAGGTTTTGAATTTCACGTCACTGATGCGCTGATGACCAACTTCCACCTGCCGAAATCCACATTGCTGATGCTGGTTTCGGCGTTGATTGGGCAGGATCGGGTCAAGTCGGTCTATGACCACGCTATCGCAGAAGAATATCGCTTTTTCTCATACGGCGACGGATCTCTGCTTATACCATAGTCGTATCTTGGCCATCTGCGCCCTTACAATGTCGTAGACAAGCGCGACGTGCTTCGTCATTGACGGCAAAGCGGACAAAACACACCGGCAATTTTGGATAGACAGAATGCTTCAGGTTCTTTCCAGCGCTTGGGCGCTTCTTTTGGGAATGGGATTGCTGATGGTCGGCAACGGCCTGCAGGGCACGTTGCTGGGTGTGCGCGGCGAAATCGAGGGCTTTTCGACCCTCGAGATGTCTTTTGTTATGTCGGCCTATTTCCTTGGCTTCCTAGGTGGTTCGCGTTTGGCCCCCGAGATGATCCGGCGAGTTGGTCACGTGCGCGTATTCGCAGCGCTGGCTTCCTTTATCTCAGCCGTCATGATCATGTATCCGATGCTCACGGATCCGATTGCATGGTCGCTGGGCCGTGTGATTATCGGATTCTGTTTCTCGGGCGTGTACGTGACGGCGGAAAGCTGGCTGAACAACGCGGCCAACAACGAGAATCGGGGACAGGCGCTGTCGCTTTATATGATGGTGCAGATGACGGGGGTCGTGAGTGCTCAGGCATTGCTGCTGGTCGGTGACCCGGCGGGATATGAGACCTTTGTCATCGCTTCTATTCTGGTTTCGATCTCATTTGCGCCTATTCTGCTGTCCATCTCTCCAACACCGGCGTTCGATACCACCAAACCGATGACATTACGCCAACTGATGGAAACATCGCCACTGGGCTGTGTCGGCATGTTCTTGTTGGGCGGGATATTCTCAGCGCAATTCGGGATGAGCGCCGTTTATGGCGCTCAGGTGGGGTTGAGTCTGGTCGAGATTTCGACCTTCGTCGCGGTGTTTTATATCGGCGCCGTAGTCCTGCAATATCCGTTGGGCTGGATGTCCGACAGAATGGACCGCCGTCTGCTGATCATGCTGGTGGCCGCTGTTGGTGGGGTAGGCGCCGTGATAGGCATGATACTGGGCGTCACTTTCACCATGCTTCTCGTAGCTGCCTTTATCATCGGCGGCATGACAAGCCCGCTCTATTCTCTGTTGATCGCGTATACCAATGACTACTTGGAGTATGACGATATGTCGGCGGCTTCGGGCGGTCTGGTTTTTATTAACGGCTTGGGCGCAATCGCAGGTCCAATTATCACCGGTTGGCTAATGGGGGCTGGCGTGCTCGGCCCACAAGGCTTTTTCCTGTTCATCGCGGCGCTGATGTTCATCATGGCCGCCTATGCGGCCTATCGTATGACCCAGCGCGTCTACAAACCCGTGGATGAAACCGGATCGATTGCCCCGATCTACCCGACATCTTCGCCCGTTGCCCTGGAAGTTGCGCAAGAGGTCGCCATTGAGGCAGCCCAGGACGAGCAGGATACGCAAGAACCCGCCTGAGCGCCGGAAATGTGACTTTTGTGTTGCAATATGTTACTGTCACAAATCTGTAAAAGTGATTTTAATGACGTTACGTCCTGGGGAGGGCAATTACGGAGTCTAGGGCAATGGTAGGTCCTGAAGAAGTATTGAGTTTTTGGTTAGATGAGGTTGGCCCCGAGGGGTGGTACCTGCAGGATGAAGCGCTGGATGCGCGGATCCGGGATAAATTTCTTTCAACATGGGAAGCCGCGTGTGAGGGTAAATTCTCGCTTTGGCTGACCTATCCTAGCGGTTCGCTGGCCTATATTATTCTTATGGATCAGTTGCCTCGCAACATGTTCCGAGGAAGCAAACAGGCCTTTGCATCGGATCGGGCAGCACTGGCTGCAGCGAAATGCGCGGTCGACAAAGGCTGGGATCTTAAGATCGACGAACCGGCGCGGCAGTTCTTTTATTTGCCGATGATGCATTCGGAAAATCTGTGCGATCAGGAGCGCTGTGTGCGCCTTATGATCGAACGGATGCCGGAAGGCGGCGAGAGCAATCTGCTTCATGCGCGCGCTCATCGTGAGGTGATCCGCAAGTTCGGTCGTTTCCCGTATCGAAACGATGCGCTGGAACGCGCGACCACTGAACACGAAGCCGCATATGTCAGTAATGGCGGATATGGTTCGACTGTGCGTGAGTTGCAGGCCGCGACCTAGGTCGCGGGCTCACAGCCTTTTAGGATCAGAAGGCGGTCGGTGACAGTGTCGGCGGATGTCGTGATGGCATAGTCGATCAAGTCTTCTGGTTCTTCGACCAGGCCCGCCAATCGGGCCTGAGTGTCTTCCAGCTTCCCCTCCAGATCACCCAAACGTCGCAATGCCGCATTCAACTGTTGGCGCGTAACCGCATCGAGTTGCGTGCCCTGACTGCCAAGGGTTGCAAGATCGCTGCGCAACGCGGCCAGTTCCCCACGAATTCCCTGCGCCTGATCTCGTAGCGGCGCCACGACCTGCAGGTTCTCAGCAAACCCGACCCGGATCTGATCGACAGACTGCGCAAGTTTCCACCCCAAAAACAGGCATAAAGCCAACAATATCAATGTCGCGTTCAAAAGAGCGAGCAGTAAATCTTTGAGCGTTTTAGCCATGATACGCCTTTCGAAAATCGGGAAGGTCAAAAACTGGAAGTGCATATTCGTCAGTTCTAGCCTTTGCGGTAACGTGGGTATAGGCTGAATTCAGCTCCAAATACCTGATTTGACCCCGCGTCACATATGTCGCGGGCTCTGATGTTGATGCGTTGTAAAAAATAGTTTAACGGTAAACTAGTTTTTGAACTGACCTGTGCCGAGAGGGAAACATGGCTGCACAATCTTATGATCTGATCGTAATCGGGGCTGGCCCCGGTGGCTATGTAGCCGCTATTCGCGCGGCGCAACTGGGCCTGAAGACCGCTGTTGTCGAGCGCGAGCATCTGGGTGGTATCTGCCTGAACTGGGGTTGTATCCCGACAAAGGCACTACTGCGGTCATCGGAAGTGTTTCACCTGATGGAGCGTGCCAAGGATTTTGGCTTGAAAGCAGACAAGGTCGGCTACGATCTGGATGCGGTTGTGAAGCGCTCGCGCGGTGTTGCCGCGCAGTTGTCCGGCGGTATAGGTCATCTGCTGAAAAAGAACAAAGTCGCTGTTGTCATGGGCGAGGCATCGATCCCCGCCAAGGGCAAGGTCAGCGTCAAAACAGACAAAGGCACGGAAGACCTAACCGCGAAGAATATCGTTCTGGCCACCGGTGCCCGGGCGCGCGAACTGCCGGGCCTTGAAGCGGATGGCGATCTGGTCTGGACGTACAAACACGCGCTGCAACCGCCGCGGATGCCCAAGAAACTGCTGGTCATCGGCTCGGGTGCGATCGGGATCGAATTCGCCAGCTTCTATAACACGTTGGGCGCGGACACGACCGTGGTCGAGGTGATGGATCGAGTGCTGCCTGTAGAAGATGCCGAGATCAGTGCATTTGCCAAGAAAGCTTTCACCAAGCAGGGCATGACCATCATGGAAAAGGCGATGGTTAAACAATTGGACCGCGCCAAGGGCAAGGTGACTGCGCATATCGAGGTGAAAGGCAAGGTTGAGAAACACGATTTTGATACGGTGATCTCGGCCGTGGGCATCGTCGGCAATGTGGAAAACCTCGGGCTTGAAGCCTTGGGTGTGAAGATCGACCGCACGCACGTGGTCACCGATGAATACTGCCGCACTGGGGTAGACGGGCTTTACGCTATAGGTGATATCGCCGGGGCGCCCTGGCTGGCACACAAAGCCAGCCACGAAGGCGTGATGGTAGCTGAGCTGATCGCGGGCAAACACGCACATCGGGTGAAGCCTGAAAGCATCGCGGGCTGCACCTATTGCCAGCCTCAGGTCGCTTCGGTTGGGTATAGCGAAGCCAAGGCCAAAGAGCTGGGCTATGAGATCAAGGTCGGACGCTTCCCGTTCATCGGCAACGGCAAGGCCATCGCGCTTGGTGAGCCCGAGGGACTGATCAAGACCGTCTTCGATGCCAAGACTGGGGAACTGCTAGGTGCACACATGATCGGTGCCGAAGTCACAGAGCTTATTCAGGGCTATGTGGTCGGTCGCCAGTTGGAAACCACTGAAGAAGACCTGATGAACACCGTCTTCCCGCATCCGACGCTGTCTGAAATGATGCATGAAAGCGTGCTGGATGCCTATGGACGCGTGATCCACATGTAAGGACAGGGGGCTCTGTCCCCCGCCGCGGCAAGCCGCGACTCCCCCGAGATATTTATAGCCAGATGAAGCAGGGGATCCGTACTTCATCTGGCCGAAAATACCTCGGAGCGCGAGGCAGAGCCTCGCAAAGGATCCTCATTTATTTATTGCTTCCAATATACGGGCCCACGAGCGGATGCCTTTGTGGAAGCTTTTGACGTCGTATTTCTCGTTCGGCGAGTGGATGGCATCATCGTCGTTGGCATACCCAACCAGCATCGAATCCAGCCCCAACACTGTATTGAAATATCCAACCACCGGGATTGATCCGCCCATCCCGGTGAAAACGGCCTCGCGATTCCACTCGTCCGAAAGTGCTCCGCGGGCCGCTTCGAATTCTGGGCGGCTAAGGTTCATCACCGAAGCAGGCGAGCCTTCGAGATCACTGTCCCAGACCACTTTAGCATCCGTAGACAGGCGCTCTTCGACATGTTTGCGGATCCTTTTGCGGAGCGCGTCCGGGTCCATGTCGCCGACCAGGCGGCAGGTGATCTTGCAATGTGCCTCGGACGGGATAACGGTTTTGGAGCCCGCGCCGTTGTAACCTCCCCAAAGGCCATTCACTTCAAGCGTGGGTCGCGCCCATTGTTGTTCCAGCGTGGAATAGCCTGTTTCACCGTGCGGCTCGGTATAGCCAACCGAATTCAGGTATTCCGCTTCATCGAACCCGCAATTCTCCCATTGGCGCAATTGCTCGGCCGGGACTTCGTGTACGCCTTCGTAAAAACCTTCGACTGCGACGCGGCCGGTTTCTTCATCATAGAAGGATGCGACGATGCGCGACAGTTCCCGCAGCGGGTTCAGACCCGGCCCGCCATAGTGGCCCGAATGCAGGTCGATGCGGGGACCGATGATTGTGAATTCATCCTTGAGCATGCCGCGCAATTGCGACGCTATCGAAGGCACCCCCCGCGACACCATCGAAGTATCACAGACCAGCGCGAGATCCGCCTGAAGCTCGGATTTGTTTGCTTTGAGAAATGGCACGAGTGAGGGCGACCCGGATTCTTCCTCACCTTCGAAGAAAAACGTGATGCGGCAGGGCAGGGTGCCATGCACTGCTTTCCAGGCGCGGCAGGCCTCGACGAAGGTCATTAGTTGGCCTTTGTCGTCAGAAGCGCCGCGCCCGCGTATCACCTGTCCGTGTGGAGTGTCTTCCAAAGCCGGATCGAAAGGATCGCGTGTCCACAGCTCCAGCGGATCGACAGGTTGCACATCATAGTGTCCATAGAACAGAACATGCGGCCCACCGCTGTCCTCACCGACATGGCCAACGACCATGGGATGTCCCGGAGTTTCGCGCTTTTCGGCTGCAATACCGATACTTTTCAGATCCGCCACCAGCCAATCGGCAGCCTGGTCGACTTGGTCTTTGAAGGCCGGGTCAGTCGAGATGGAGGGAATGCGCAGAAACTCCATCAGGCGGTCGATGGAGGTGGTCAGATCGGCGTCGATCCGGCTCAGTACAGCGTCAAGCGACATAGGGGTCTCCTGGGAAGGTCTTGAAATTGGGCAGAGCCTATCAGCATGGGCGGTACCGTCCAGCAGGTTTCTGTGCTGGATCTGGGGGAAAGGCCTGCGGCGTTTCCTCGCGTCTTGTGGTCGTAACTTTGCTTGTCGGTTTAGGCGTTTGGCGTTATTTGATGCAAATCAAAGTTGGGTTCGGCTGTTCGGCTGTAGGCCAGTTGGACAGATGAACGCGACGCCATACTTCCAGCCCGGCTTGTGAAGTGGCGAAAAAAGTCGCCCGGGGCTATAATAACCGGGCATCCAAGGAGGGTCCGTTGGACTATACTGCTCAGCTCGATACAGCGATTGCCAGGCTGCATGACGAAGGACGTTATCGGACCTTTATCGATATTGAACGCCGGAACGGTCATTTTCCGCATGCGGTACGGACTTGTCCCGATGGTTCGCAGCAGAACATCACCGTGTGGTGTGGCAATGATTATTTGGGCATGGGTCAGAATCCTGTTGTTCTGGAGGCCATGCACGAGGCGGTGGAGGCCGCAGGCGCAGGCTCGGGCGGAACGCGCAACATTTCAGGCACGACAGTCTATCACAAACGGCTGGAAGCTGAATTGGCGGACTTGCACGGCAAAGAAGCCGCACTGCTATTCACCAGTGCCTATATCGCCAATGACGCGACACTCAGCACTCTGCCAAAACTGTTCCCCGGCCTGATTATATATTCCGATGCACTGAACCATGCGTCGATGATCGAAGGCGTGCGCCGCAACGGGGGTGCCAAACGCATCTTCCGCCACAATGACGTGGCACATCTGCGTGAGTTGCTTGAGGCTGATGACCCTGCAGCCCCCAAGCTGATCGCGTTTGAGTCGGTCTATTCGATGGATGGCGATTTCGGACCCATTGAAGAGATTTGCGATCTGGCCGATGAATTCGGTGCTTTGACCTATATTGATGAGGTTCACGCAGTTGGCATGTACGGCCCCCGCGGCGGGGGTGTAACCGAGCGTGATCGGTTGGCGCATCGCATTGACATCATCAACGGAACGCTTGCCAAAGCCTACGGTGTCATGGGCGGCTACATCGCGGCGAGTGCCAAGATGTGTGACGCCATCCGGTCCTATGCGCCGGGCTTTATCTTTACTACCTCGCTGCCACCTGCGGTTGCGGCAGGGGCGGCAGCCTCGGTGGCCTATCTCAAGCGCGCGCCTGAACTGCGCGAGCAGCACCAGACCCAGGCCAGCATTCTTAAGCTGAGGCTGAAAGGACTTGGCATGCCTCTGATTGATCACGGCAGCCACATTGTGCCGGTGATCGTTGGCAACCCCGTCCACACCAAGAAGTTGAGCGATATGCTGCTGGATGACTATGGTATCTATGTGCAGCCAATCAATTTCCCGACCGTTCCGCGCGGCACCGAACGTCTGCGGTTTACGCCATCTCCGGTGCATGGACCCGACGAAATGAACCGTCTGGTGCAGGCGATGGACGAACTTTGGTCACATTGTGCGCTAAATCGCGCCGAACTTGCTGGATAACCTCACGCTAAAGTGTGCAACGAGTTTGCTGCGTGTTAAGCTTACGCTAACAAAAGAAGCGGACGAATCGTTATAGGGGCGATTCGACGTTTGCGCGTAACACGCGACAGGCAAAGATGGGGCAGCAGGAATGATTGGGCGCAGATCACAGCGCGATTCCGAAGAAGACATGGACGTCAGACCCAAGGGTTTTGATGACTATGAGGTACGGCTTGGCGATGTCATGCGCGGCGAACGTGCAACGATGGGCAAGTCGCTTCTGGATGTGCAGCGTGAACTGCGAATCAAAGCCAACTACATCGCCGCCATCGAAAATGCAGATCCCGATGCCTTTGACACACCCGGCTTCATCGCCGGGTATGTGCGTTCATATGCCCGCTATCTGGGCATGAACCCCGATGAGACTTTTGCGACCTTCTGTCAGGAAAGCGGTTTCGAGGTTGCGCATGGCATGTCGGCCGAGGCGTCGGTGGTCAAAAAGGCGCAAGGTGGTTTGCCCTCACGCGGGCCGATGGGACGTGATCCGTTTGTCTCGCCCAATACGCCTTATATTCCGGGCCGCGAATCCGTAGTCAGCCAGATTGAACCGCGTGCTATTGGATCGACGCTGGTGCTGTTGGCCGTCATTGGCGGCATCGGTTATGGGGGCTGGTCGGTTCTGAACCGCATTCAGCAGGTGCAGGTCAGCCCGGTTGAGCAGGCCCCCGTCGTGCTTACAGACCTTGACCCGCTGGATGCCGCGCAGGCCCGGCCCGAGGCAACGGAACTGGCCAGCGCCGAGGTGCCAAGCTCTGAAGCGCTGGATCGTCTGTATCGTCCGCAGGCACTTGATGTGCCGGTGCTGGTGGCGCGCGATGCGCCGATTTCCACCCTTGATCCGCGCAATGTCGGAACGTTCCGCGCGCCTGAACCTCCGCAAATCAAAGTGACCGAAGTTCATACGGTTGAACGCCCGGCCTTGCCTCAAGTGGTTGAAAAGCTGGATACGACGCTGAAGATCGTGGCCGTGAACCCTGCTTGGATGCGTGTCACTGCAGCCGATGGCAGCGTGATTTTCGAAGGAACTCTGGGCACCGTTGAGCAGGGCAGCACGTTTGAAGTGCCGCTCACCGAGGAACCCCCGCAACTGCGAGCAGGAGCCGCGGGGTCGGTCTATTTCTCGATGAATGGCGAACACTTTGGTCCTGTGGGCGCGCCGGGTACGGTGGCCAAAGGTGTTGTTCTGTCAAAGGATGCCGTTGCAGAAACCTTCGCAGTTGCCGATCTTGAGGCCGATCAGAACAGCGCACTCAAGCAACTGGTGGCCGAGTTGCAGACCGAGGCGGCAGAAGCGCCCGCCGAGTGATCTTGGCATTGCTCCCCAAGGGATGGCGAACTATCTAAGGGTCAATTCAGGCTGATCCGGATCGATCCTCATGTCGCTCAATCACGTGCGCCCTTGGCGCAATATCTATCGCCGCAAATCCCGCCAGATCATGGTTGGCAATGTGCCCGTCGGAGGTGACGCACCGATTGCCGTGCAGACCATGACCAACACGCTGACCACCGATGTGGCTGCGACCGTGGCACAGGTGCAGGCGGCAGCAGAGGCGGGGGCGGATATCGTGCGGGTCTCGGTCCCGGATGAGGCCTCGTCAAAAGCGCTGAAAGAGATCGTGCGCGAAAGCCCTGTTCCTATCGTGGCTGATATTCATTTCCACTACCGTCGCGGAATCGAATCCGCCGAGGCCGGTGCGGCCTGTCTGCGGATCAATCCGGGCAATATCGGCGATGAAAAACGGGTGAAAGAGGTCATCAAAGCCGCGCGAGACCACAATTGCTCGATCCGGATCGGGGTGAACGCAGGGAGCCTGGAAAAGCACCTGCTTGAGAAATACGGCGAGCCGTGCCCCGAAGCGATGGTCGAGAGCGGGTTGGAGCATATCCGTATTCTCGAAGACAACGACTTTCACAATTTCAAGATCAGTGTGAAGGCCAGCGACGTATTCCTGTCAGCCGCGGCTTATCAGGGCATTGCCGAGGCGACGGATGCGCCCATCCATCTGGGCATCACCGAGGCCGGAGGGCTGGTCAGCGGCACCATCAAATCGGCCATCGGTCTGGGCAATCTGCTGTGGATGGGCATTGGCGACACGATCCGCGTCAGCCTGTCTGCTGATCCGGTGGAAGAGGTCAAGGTCGGCTATGAGATCCTGAAATCTCTGGGCCTGCGCCATCGCGGCGTGAACATCATCTCATGCCCCTCCTGCGCGCGACAGGGTTTTGACGTAATCAAAACGGTTGAGGCGTTGGAGCATCGCTTGGAACACATCAAGACACCCATGAGCCTGTCGATCATCGGCTGTGTCGTGAACGGTCCGGGTGAGGCGCTGATGACCGATGTCGGTTTCACCGGTGGCGGGGCAGGCTCGGGCATGGTCTATCTGGCAGGCAAAGCCAGCCACAAGATGTCAAACGACCAGATGATTGATCACATCGTTGAAGAGGTCGAAAAGAAGGCAGCAGAGCTGGATGCGGCAGCTGAAGCTGCTGAGTAACAAGGCCTATGCAACAGGCATTTGCTGTGTTGCGCAGTGAATGCCGCCGCCCAGCTCGCCCAATACGTCGACATTCAATGCAATGATCTCGCGCCCGGGGTAGTGACGAGCTAGGGCCATCTGTGCAATCTCATCGGTTTCGCGGTCTCCGAACTGGGCCATCACGATGCCGCCATTACAAACATAGTAATTCGCATAAGACGCCACGAATTCGGGATCGTTAACTCGGCGCCTATTGGGTTCAGGGATCACCTCAACCTGCAATCCTTCGGCGACGAGACGGTCATGAGTATCAAGGGCCGCGACATGAAACGGATCATCCATATCCGGCTCGTCTGGCAGGTTGATCAAAACGCGCCCAGGGCCGGTGAAGCGCGCCAGACTGTCGATGTGGTAATCGGTGATATCCTCGCCCCAGACCCCATCGGACCAGACCATGCGGTCGGCCCCATATGCAGCCAGTAATCGAGATTCAATTTCATTGCGTGACAGGTCTGGATTGCGGTTCTCATTCACCCATGAGCTTTCATGGGCCATGAACAACCCATGACCGTCTTGTTCTACACCGCCGGCCTCGCCTTTCAAGCCGGTCGGAAGCAGGGGCAGACCGAGATGGTCGGCAACCTTGGCAGCGATCCGCGCATCGTGTTTGTGCACCTGTTTCCGACCCCAGCCGTTGAACTGGATATGAGTGACCGCAATCCCGCCTCGATTGTCGATCACGAAGATTGGACCCGCGTCGCGGCACCACAAATCTTCGGTTGGAACATCCCAGAGCTCGACTGATGAGGATAGTTTTTGACGCGCATCCGCATGGTGCTTTGCCGCCGCAAGCATTGTCACGGGTTCAAAGGAGGAAATGGCGTTCGCGATTTCCGCGATGGTTTGTTGCACCATATCCAGAAAGATCTGGTCACGGTAAACTTTGCGGCTGACCGGCCATTGCATAAATGTGCGTTCGTGGGGCGCTTCTTCCGCCGGTACAAAGAAGTTTGAGGTGCGCTGAGCGAGGGCTTGCTTAGACAGGCCCATAAAACTCAGCGCGCCTCCAGTGAGTAAGAGGTTCCGTCGATCCATGCTGGAAACCCACAGTGATGACTTAACCCTGTTCTGCCCGAACACCATTTGCGATCTGGAGCATTTGGTCTGCGGGCAGGTACCCGCGCATCATTTCGGTGCCCAGAACAAAGGACGGTGTGCCTGAAATCCGCAGCTTTTGCGCCAGATCGCGGGTTTTTGCGATTTCTTCGGTGACCTCATCGCTGTTCATTGCCGCGATGATCGCGTCGCTGTCCAGACCCAGCCCATCTGAAATCCGGCGCAGGGTCACCTCGGAGGGCTCGCCGCTGAATTCCAGCAGAGCGTCATGGACCTGCTTATAGGCATCGTCTCCGGCCACCTGTTTTGTTGCGATGGCAAAGCGGGATGACGCTACAGAGGCATCGCCCAGGATCGGCAATTCCTTAATCACAAGACGGATATTGCCGTCCTCGGCCAGCAGGGTGGCCACTTCGGGCACGGCGCGTCGACAGTAACCGCAACGGTAGTCCATGAACTCGACCAGAGTAATATCGCCGTCCGAATTGCCACCGACCCAGCTGTAACCGTCATTAAAAAGCTCGTCAGCGTTGGCCGCGACAAGCTCCTTGTCAGCCTGAGCCTCGGCAACGGCATTGCGTTCCTCAAGGATGTTGATCGCCTCGAGGATCACTTCGGGGTTTTCCAGAAGGTATTCGCGCACCTGTGCGCCAAACTCGGCCTTCTCGGCGTCGCTCATCGCGTTCAATTCCAGCGCCTGCGCAGGACCAGTGATCAGGGAAAGACCCAATAGGGCCGGTGCAGCATGTCTCAGGATCATTTCCGTTTCCTCTTTTTCTTCTTCTTTGCGCGCTCCGAGGCAATCAACACATCCTGTGCCCTTTGCCAACCCGGAGAGCCTTCGGGGAGCTGTGCAACAGCCCGTTTAGCATGTATGCCCGCATCATCAAGTCGGCCCTGCAGCGCATAGCGTTCTGCAGTCACCGCAGACGCCATTCCGTTGTTGCCCACCTGCGAATAGGCAGAACCCAGATCCTGCATCAGCCGGGCATTGCGATAGTCGCGTGCGCGCGCCTTTTCAAGCACTTGCAGGGCTTTCTTCGTCTTGCCATCCGCCAGCAAAGCACGTCCGTAACCGGCGAGGATCAGGGCATTGTTGGGCGCCATATCAACGGCTGCACCGTAGGCATCCACAGCTTCGCGCACGCGCCGGTTCTCCAATAGAATCTGGCCCTTCAATTCATAAAAAAACGGATCGTCAGGGCGAATCTCCAGCGCACCATCGATTGCGGCGCGGGCACGGGCGAGATCGCGATTTTGATGATGGGCCGATGCCTCGCGCATCAGGCGTATGTCACGATCTTTTTCTTCGCCCGCGCGACGCATGGTCCAGGTCGGGGATCGAAGAAAGGCTGACAACTTACCTTTGATCCGCGCGAACCAGTAATCGGCATTTGCGTTTTGCTCTGCCTTGTCGCCGAATTCGTTCAGAAAGGCCTCGGCCGCGCGCAAACGTTCGCGGCTGGTAGGGTGTGAGCGCATGTAGGGGTCTTGATTGACGGGGTTCAACAGCTCTTGCCCCGCGAACTTACGGTGCAGGTTGACCATCCCGCGCGGAGATACTCCCGCCCAACGCAAATAGCTGGCAGCACTTCGATCCGCCGAGGCTTCTTCGGCCCGCGTATGGCCCAGAAAGCTGCGCAGCGCCGAGGCTTGTGTGCCCGCTGCAATTCCTGCAGCAGCTTCTCCGCCACCTGCGGCTGCGGCTGCAAGCGCTAAAAGTGTCCCAAGCTGCGCGTTACGTTGTGCCGCGCGCAGGTTCTCTGAGCGTCTGGCCAAGTGGCCGTTGGCGATGTGCGCGGCCTCGTGTGCGATCACCGCTTGCAGCATCTCGGGCGTATCGACGCTCAGGATCAAGCCATAGTTGATATAGATCGTGTTGTAATCGATCACGAAGGCATTGAACGTACCATCATTGACGATCAGTACGCGCACCCGGTTGGTGTTCAGGCCAGCGGCCCGCAGGATCGGAAAGGCAAGCTCTTGCAGCCCGTGTTCAATGTCGGGATCGCGGATAAGGCTTTGCGCGCTGGCCTGCATGGCGCTGATCGACCATGTCACTGCCAGCAGCAACACGGCCGGGATTGACGCCAGCCGGGATAAGCGTTCAAAAGCCATGGCTGCAACATGGGAGATGGCCATGAGAAACTCAACCCGTTCCGGGGTCGATCCCTTCATCGTGATGGACGTGATGGAGGCCGCGCGCAAGGCGGAAGAAGCCGGGCGGCATGTCGTTCACATGGAAGTAGGTCAACCGGGGACCGGCGCACCCAAAGGGGCAACCGAAGCATTGGCGAAGGCCATGGAACAAGGGCCGCTTGGGTATACGGTGGCTTTGGGTTTGCCCGCTCTTCGTCAGCGGATCGCGCAGATGTATGGTGAATGGTATGGCGTTGATCTCAATCCAGAACGGGTGGTCATCACACCGGGATCATCGGGCGGGTTTTTGCTCGCCTTTACCGCTCTGTTCGACAGCGGTGATCGGGTGGGGATTGGTGCCCCGGGATATCCCTCATATAGGCAAATCCTGAAAGCATTGGGTTTGGTGCCGGTAGACTTGCCGACAGCACCGGAAAACCGGCTGCAGCCGGTGCCCGCCGATTTCACGGGGCTTGATTTGCAGGGATTGATGGTTGCCTCGCCTGCCAACCCGACTGGGACAATGCTGGATCATGCGGCGATGCAGGCGCTGATCGATGCGGCGCACGCGCAGGGTGCATCGTTCATCAGTGACGAGATTTATCACGGGCTGGAATACGAGGCCAAAGCCGTCACTGCGCTCGAGCTGACGGATGAGTGCTATGTGATAAACTCATTCTCCAAATATTTTTCGATGACCGGCTGGCGCGTTGGCTGGATGGTTGTGCCCGAGGATCAGGTACGGGTGGTTGAGCGGATTGCCCAGAACATGTTCATCTGCGCGCCTCACGCCAGTCAGGTGGCCGCATTGGCAGCTATGGATTGTAACGACGAATTGCAGGCAAATCTGGATGTATACCGCCGCAATCGTCTGTTGATGCTGGACGGGTTGCCCAAGGCCGGTTTTACCAATATCGCACCGCCGGATGGGGCGTTTTATGTTTACGCGGATGTCTCAGACTTGACCGATGACAGCCGGGCATTTGCAGCCGAGATTCTCGACAAAGCCGGGGTTGCCGTGACGCCGGGGCTGGATTTCGACCCAGTGCGCGGGCACACGACGCTGCGATTTTCCTATGCGCGATCGACCGAAGACATTCAGGATGGGCTGGATCGGCTGCAACGTTTTATGGCCAAGCGGGGTGCGATCCCGCAATCGGCCTAAAGCGTTCACAAAGGCGGCGTCATGCGATAGGCTCTGCCTCAAACGATCTCGGGATAACTTGAGGCCATGAGCAGGATTTTCTACGCAATCGCCCTGATCTGGGCGTTGAACGGTGTCGCGGTCGCGCAGGACTTCAGCGCGCTCGCACGCGTCCTTCCGGACCAGAGCGGCATCGTCGATGATGGTAATACCGGCGTAAGGGTCGAACTTGGGCTGACTCAAGGCGTGCCATACCGCGTGTTCACGCTGCGCGATCCATACCGCGTGGTTCTGGATTTCCAAGAGGTCGACTGGTCTGGCCTGAACCGCGAGACCTTCCTACAAACCAGCCGGATCAGCGGTGTTCAATTCGGGGCATACGTGCCCGGTTGGTCGCGTCTGGTGTTGGAGCTGGGCGCTCCGCTGGCGGTGGAAACAGCTGATCTGCGGTTTGATCAGGCGACGGGCACTGCTCAACTATCGCTGCACCTAAAAGGCACTGATTTTGACAGTTTTGCAGCCAGCGCAGGTGCCCCCCGTCAGCCCGGCTGGGATTTGCCGGAACCCGCAGTGACACCGGCACTGCCGCGGCGCGACGGCGTGCGGGCGGTACGGGTCATGCTGGATCCCGGGCATGGCGGCATTGATCCCGGGGCAGAATTCGCTGATACCAATGAGAAAACACTGATGCTGACCTTCGCGCGTGAGCTGCGAGAGGCGCTGCTGCGAACCGGCGGTTTCGAAGTGGTGATGACGCGTGTTGACGATCAATTCGTCTCGCTCGAACGCCGTATCTCGCTGGCACATCAGGCCGGGGCCGACGTGTTTATCTCACTGCACGCGGATTCGCTTTCCGAAGGGCTGGCGCATGGGTCGGTCGTCTACACTCTTTCAGAGGAAGCTTCAGACGTTGCCAGTCAAAAGCTGGCCGAACGGCATGACCGGAGTGATTTGATCGCAGGCATTGATCTCAGCGGTGCGGACGATCAGGTCGCTGATGTGTTGCTGGATCTGGCTCGGCAAGAGACCGTGCCACGCAGTAGCGCACTGGCGCGCTCGCTGGTGGATGGAATGACGCAGCAGGGAGGCCCGATGAATCGTCGTCCGCTACGTTCTTCGTCGTTTTCGGTGTTGAAGGCAGCAGATATCCCATCGGTTCTGGTTGAGTTGGGTTTTTTGTCCAGCCCGCGCGATTTCAAGAACATCTCTGATCCGAACTGGCGCGCATCCATGGCGCATGGGCTTGTGCAGGGGCTTGAGAACTGGCGTCGGGACGATCTGGTGAAGCGATCTCTGATCGGACAATGACGCAGCGGCGCAAAACAGCCATTGTAGCCTTTCGTGTTTTGACCCTGCGCGGGGGCGACACTATATAGGCGTCATCGCGAGTAAAAGGCAGTAACGTGATCCGGTTCATTCTTTCGTTCTTCGGGGCAATTTTCAGTCTCGTGACCTTAGGTATTTTTATGGCCGCGCTGGTCGTTGGCGCGGTGTTCTGGATGTATGGCCGAGACCTGCCCAGCCACGAGTCATTGGCGCAATACAAACCACCGACGATCAGCCGGATTTACTCGGGTGAGGGCCAGCTGATCGACGAATTTGCACAGGAGCGCCGCCTGTTCACGCCGTCCGAGGAAATTCCCGATCTGGTAAAACAAGCGTTTATCTCGGCGGAAGACAAGAATTTCTATACCCATCAGGGCTATGACCCGCGGGGTATCATTGCTGCCGGGGTCGAGGCCGTGCGCACCAAGGGCGAAACCGTACGTGGTGCATCAACGATTACACAGCAGGTGATGAAGAACTTCCTGCTGTCCGGCGACCGCCGGGCCGAGCGCAAGATCAAGGAAATTATCCTCGCCACCCGGCTTGAGGATACCTTGGACAAGGAACAGATCCTCGAGCTGTATATGAACGAGATCTTTCTGGGTCAGAACTCTTATGGTGTGACCGCTGCTGCGCAGACCTATTTCAACAAAACTCTGCAGGAACTGGCCCCGCATGAGGCCGCGATGCTGGCGGCGATGCCCAAGGCACCATCGGACTACCATCCTGTGCGGCAGAAAGAACGTTTGCTGAACCGCCGCAACTATGTGCTGCGCGAGATGCAACAGAACGGCTATATCGATCAGGCCACCTATGAGACCGAAGTCGAGATGCCTTTGCGTTCGGTTCAGAACGGCGATTTTGAGAGCTTCCGCACTGCACTGCCGCCGCGTGACTATTTCACCGACGAAATCCGTCGCCAGTTGAGCGAGGATTTTGGCGAGGGTGAGTTTTTCACTGGCGGTTTCACCGTACGCGCCTCGGTGGATGAGGAAATGCAGGTCGAAGCGGCGAAAGCCCTGCGTACGGCGCTGCAGAAATACGACCGCTCTCGTGGGCGGTGGCGCGGCACAGGCGAGGTCATCGCCGAGGAGAAGCTGGCGGATGAAGCACAGTGGCGCGAGGCGCTGGCGATCATGGAAATCCCCCGCGACGTGGTGCTGCCGACGCAGTGGTATCCTGCCGTTGTTCTGAACGTGGCCGACCAATCCCTGACCGTTGGTATCGAAGATGGCCCAGCAGATGGCACCGTCCCGCGCGAAGACATCAAGTGGATGCAGGGCAATTTCCAGGACAATTTCGAACGCGGCGATGTCATTCTGGTAATGGCTGGCGAAGAGGGGCAGTGGTCTGCCCGTCAGGTGCCAGAAGTGCAGGGCGGCTTTGTCGCGATGGACGTGAATTCGGGCCGTGTTCTGGCGATGCAGGGCGGGTTCTCGTATCAGGATACCGTGTTTAACCGCGCCACTCAGGCACAGCGCCAACCCGGGTCGAGCTTCAAACCGTTCGTTTATGCAGCGGCGCTAGACAGCGGATACAGCCCCGCAACGATCGTTGTGGATGCGCCGATTGAAGTGAATACACCGCAGGGACTGTGGCGACCCAAGAACTCGACGAACAAGTTTTACGGTCCAACGCCCTTGCGTACCGGGATCGAACAGTCGCGGAACCTGATGACCATCCGTCTGGCGCAAGAAGTCACAATGCCCGTGGTCGCAGGCTATGCCGAGCGGTTTGGCGTTTATGACCGGATGGGGGCGTTCCTTGCGAACTCGCTAGGGTCTGAAGAGACTACGCTGTACAAAATGGTCGCTGCCTATGCGATGTTCGCCAATGGTGGCGAGCGGGTTGAACCCACACTGGTTGACCGTATTCAGGACCGGTTCGGCAAGACCATCTATCGCCATGACGATCGCCAGTGTGTCGATTGTAACTCTAGCTGGCTTGAGCCTGATGAATCGCCGACGATCCTCACCGATCGCAGCCAGGTCATGGATGCCATCACCGCCTACCAGTTGACGTCGATGATGAAGGGCGTGGTTGATCGCGGCACTGCATCACGTGTTGTGAACCTGCCCGTGCCCACAGCGGGCAAGACCGGCACCACGAACGAATCCAAGGATGCGTGGTTCATCGGTTTCACCTCAAATATCGTGGCCGGATGCTACATCGGTTATGACCGCCCGCGCCCGATGGGCCGAGGAGCCTACGGCGGCACCTTGTGCGGTCCTGTGTTCCAAAGCTTTATGGAAAAAGCAGTCGAGAAATACGGCGGTGGCCCGTTCGAGGTGCCTCCGGGTGGCCATTTCATCAAGATTGACCGTTTCAGCGGCGCGCGCCTGCCAGAAGACGCGAGTGGAGAATATGTGGTCGCCGAGTATTTCCGTGATGGCGTGGATGGTTTTATCGATCGCGTCTATGACGGTGGCTTCGCGATGGGATCTGACCTGCCGTTGTTTGAAGAGGCAAGTTCGGGCCGTCAGGTGACCACCTCAACCGGGGATACGATCACGGTTGGCCCCAATGCCAGCCAGGGCGATCTGCAGGGCGGCGGGCTTTACTGATCCGCCCAAGTTTCCCGGCTCAGTCGTCTTGTGGTGCCTCGCACCTCTTGCTATCACGCACACCTGATTGAGCAAGTTGGGACCTGACCATGCGCGCCGAAACCCAGAATATCGTGGCGGAAATCGAAAAGTCGCTGGAGCTGCTGGCGCAGCGCATGGACTATGAAACAGCGCCGCACCGGTTGGAGGAATTCAACGCGCGTGTTGAAGATCCGAACTTGTGGGACAATCCCGAGAACGCGCAGAAATTGATGCGCGAGCGGCAGTTGCTGGTCGATGCCATCGAGACCTACGAATCTATCAAGACCGATCTCAGCGACAATATTGAGCTGATCGAACTGGGCGAGATGGAAGAGGACGAAGAGGTCGTGACCGACGCCGAAGAAGCGATCAAAAAGCTGCAGACCAAGGCCGCAAAGAAAGAGCTTGAGGCGCTGCTTGATGGCGAAGCGGACGGCAATGATACCTTCCTTGAGATCAACTCGGGCGCGGGCGGTACGGAAAGCTGCGACTGGGCCTCGATGCTGGCGCGGATGTATGTCCGCTGGGCCGAGAAAAAAGGCTATACGGTCGAACTGCAATCCGAGACAGCGGGGGAAGAGGCGGGGATCAAGTCCGCCGCCTACAAGATAACTGGCCACAACGCCTATGGCTGGTTGAAATCGGAAAGTGGCGTGCACCGTCTGGTGCGTATCTCTCCGTTCGACTCGGCGGCCAAGCGTCATACCTCGTTCAGTTCGGTCTGGGTTTATCCTGTGGTGGATGACAATATAGAGATTGAGGTGAACCCGGCCGATATCCGCGTCGACACCTATCGCTCGTCCGGCGCGGGCGGTCAGCACGTGAACACGACGGACTCGGCCGTTCGGATCACGCATATTCCAACCGGAATCGTGGTGACCAGTTCCGAGAAATCGCAACACCAGAACCGAGATATTGCCATGAAGGCGCTCAAGTCCCGGCTGTACCAGCAAGAGCTGGATCGCAGAAACGCCGAGATCAACGCCGCCCACGAAGCAAAGGGTGATGCGGGCTGGGGCAACCAGATCCGGTCTTACGTGCTGCAGCCCTATCAGATGGTCAAAGACTTGCGGACCAATCACGAGACATCGGACACCAAGGGTGTGCTGGATGGCGATCTGGATGGTTTCATGGCGGCGACACTGGCCCTGAATGTCTCAGGCAAAAGCCGGTCCGAGGCACAGGGCGAGGGCTAATTGCGGCAGTCCCTGACCTCGGCTATGAACCTGATCAAGGGCCACTGGCAATTGATCGCAATTGTCGCGTTGGTGTTTGTGTTCTGGAACACGATGCTGGTGCTTCCCTTGAAAATCCTGGTTGTGTTCCTGCATGAGCTTTCGCATGCCGGTGCCATTATCCTGACCGGTGGTTCGGTTGAAAGTTTCTCGGTCTCTCCACAACAAGGTGGCCTGGTTATTGGCCGAGGAGGCAATCGGTTTGTCAGTCTGTCAGCGGGATATCTTGGGTCCTTGATGCTTGGGATGGGCCTGCTGATGATCGCCCTGCGCACCAATGCCGATCAGGCTGCGCTTGGTCTCTTTGGGGGAGTCATGCTGATTGTTGCGCTCCTGTATATCCGGGAACCGTTTGCCATGGCGTTCAGCGCGGGCTGTGGAGCGGTGATGCTGGCCACCGCGTGGTTCCTGAACCGCAACCTGTGTGATCTGATTCTACGGGTCATCGGGCTGACCAGCATGATCTACGTTCCGTTTGACATTTTCGATGACACGATCCGACGCGCGGGATTGCGATCAGATGCATATATGCTGGCTGAAGAATTCGGCGGAACCACCATGATGTGGGGCGGGTTGTGGCTGGTGCTTAGTCTGATGATGATCGTCTTTGGTCTGAAGAATGTGCTGGGCCGCGATAGCAATGTGCGGATCGACCTCAGTATCAGATGATGCGCGCTCTTGCGCCGCTCTTCTTCGCGAAATTCTAAAAAGATACATTTAAACAGTGGCTTTAAATGGTCCGAGCACGTCGCTAGGCTGATGACGAGCAGCCAAAGGACCAACCCGCATGGATTTGACCAGAGCATCCGCGACGGACATCCTTGACGCCTTGTCCCGCCGACAGCTTTCAGCTGCAGAACTGATGCGCGCGACGCTGGATCGGATCGCCCAGGTGAACGGTGAGGTAAACGCGATTGTCGCGCTGCGGGATGAAGACGCTTTGATGGCCGAGGCGCGGGCGGCGGATGCCGCGTCATCTCGCGGCGCGCTGCACGGGTTGCCGATAGCGGTGAAAGATCTGGTAAATGTGGCAGGGATCACTTCGACGCAGGGTTCGCCATTGTTCAAGGATCATGTGCCGCAAACTGACGATCTACTGGCCGCCCGGCTAAGGGCTGCTGGGGCAATTCTGATCGGTAAGACCAACACGCCGGAATTCGGACTGGGTTCGCACACATTCAATCCTGTCTATGGTGCAACACGCAACCCTTATGATCCCACGAAAACCTGTGGAGGTTCGTCGGGCGGTGCAGCAGTGGCGTTGGCGACGGGAATGCTGGCGCTGGCGGACGGCTCGGACATGATGGGCAGCCTGCGCAACCCGGCCGCATGGAACAACGTATACGGGTTCAGGCCAAGTTGGGGGCGCGTTCCGTCTGAGCCAGTGGGGGACAGTTATCTGCATCAGCTTTCAACACTGGGGCCTATGGCGCGCAGCCCCGAAGACATCGGGCTATTGCTTGACGTCATATCCGGCCCTGATTCAAGGATGCCTTTAAGCACAGAGGTCGAGCGCGTGTTGCCCGTTCAAGCGGCTGATCTGACAGGGCTGCGCATAGGCTGGTTGGGCGATTGGGGTGGGGCGTTTCCGTGCGAAGAGGGTATCCTCGCGCTATGCCGCGATGCGTTGCACGTTTTCGAAGAACGCGGTGCGCGCGTTAAGGCGCTTGCCCCCCCGTTTGACGCGGACCTGATCTGGGACAGTTGGATTACTCTGCGCTCCTGGTCAGTGGCCGCAGGGTTGGAGCCTTTGGCCAAGAAGAAATCATCACTCAAAGACACCGCGCAATGGGAGTTGGAGCGCGGCCTGGCGCTCAGCGCGATGGATGTGCACCGGGCCAGTGTGAACCGGTCTGACTGGCACAAGCGGGCGGTGGAGCTTTTCGAAGACTATGACGCCTTGGTGTTGCCCGCAGCGCAGGTCTGGCCGTTCGAGCTCGAAACGCCGTACCCAACCGAAATCAAGGGGCAGGGGATGGATACCTACCATCGCTGGATGCAGGTCGTGACACCCGTTAGCCTTTTAGGGTTGCCCTGTCTGGGTGCGCCTGTCGGTTTTGGACCACAAGGGCTGCCAATGGGAATGCAGCTGTTCGGTCCGCGTGGTGCAGATGCGCGGATCTTGTCGATTGGGGCGGCATATCATTCTGCAACGCTTTGGCCTCAGAAACGACCCGCCATGTAGAACAACCGCCCGGGAGGAGAAAACAAGAATGGACAAACCCTTTGGTGTGCCGACGCTGAAACCCGTTGATACCGCGATGCTGAAAGAGGCACTGCGTCGAGCGTGGCAGGATTATCGCCGCGCGCCGCTTTTTGGGCTTCTGTTTGCGGGCTTCTATGTGCTGGCCGGGTGGCTGATGGCGTGGGTCACGCTGCAGACGGGAACGTCGTTCTGGCTGGTTTTGGCCGCGATCGGCTTTCCCCTGATCGGGCCGTTTGCTGCCGTGGGATTATATGAGGTCTCGCACCGGCTGGAACAGGGAGAGCCGTTGAATCCCGGTGCGATCTTCGGCGTGGTCATACAGCAAAGCCGAAGGCAACTGCCGTCGATCTGCGCCATTATCGTGGTGATCTTTCTGTTCTGGTTCTTTCTGGGCCACATGATCTTTGCCCTGTTCATGGGGCTGTCGACGATGACCAATATTTCAACATCATTTGAGGTGTTCCTGACCACGAATGGGCTGAGCATGTTGGTACTGGGCACACTGGTCGGGGCCGTATTTGCAATCATTCTGTACATGATCACCGTGCTGTCGATTCCTATGCTGCTGGATCGTGAGCTGGATTTTGTGACCGCGATGATCACCAGCTTTGCCTATGTCAAAGCGAACATGGGTGTGATGCTGGCGTGGGGGGCCTTCATCGCGATCATCACTTTTTTGGCGATGATCCCTTGGTTCCTGGGTCTGTTTATCGTCCTGCCTTTGCTGGGGCATGCCAGCTGGCATCTTTATCGCTTGATCTTGGACAACGATCCGTCCGGGGCTGCTCAGCCGACACCCTCTTAAATCTGTCCGTTTAAGTCAGGCCCTGATGAATTGTGCGCCTTTCGTGCCGATTGCAGTGCTGCGGACAAATCATGCCCAAGGTGATGCAGCGTAAGCCGTCTTACATCGGATCCACTGCCACCGGCCAACCGATACACATAACCCGACCATTCCTGAGGTGCCCATTCAGGCGGAAGGTTCAGAACCATCATTCTGCAATCCTGTGCGCCGGGCCGGGACATCAATGCGCAGACTTGTCCGCCGATGTGAGAAACGATGCCCTGAACCTCACGCATGGGCGCGGAGCATTTCGGCATATGCGACAAGGGTTCATAGCTGCGCAGCAAGGTGCAATGCCGAATGCGGCGCATAAACAGTAGCCGGTGAAGTGTTGGTTCGCGTCGGTTTGGTGAGGCCTCAGCGGCGTGATAAAATCCGGTCGCCATAGTTTTTTCTGACCCGGTGACGAGAAATCGATCGATGATTTCTGATGCGGGATGAGCGGCGACCGGTTCTATTTCATCCAAAGGTTTCAGCAGGATACGCGCGTCGATATCGAAGAATCGACACATCCGGTCCAGCACATCCGGCCTGGGAAAACTTTCACCTGACAGATAGCGATTAAACTGAGTTCGATTGATACCCAATTGGCGGCAAAGCTCTGAAACCGACCGATAACTGTTTGCGAGCTGCCTAAGGTTGGCTCCGAACATGCTGCGCAATTCTGCGGGGCTGCGATTGATGTCGGTCACTTCTGTCCCAGATTTCCGTTTGTATCTTCAGCAAAAACAGGTTTGCGGCGGCACAGCGGCCGCGCAGTATTCAGAAATCGTAAAGTTGACCCCAACGGGCGCTGCAAAGCGCCTCGCTACGCGTCACAGGCTAGTCTGATGATAAGCAAAATCAATAGGCTTTCAGCCTATTTGCATGATCTTTTTCATGCTGTTGCTCATATTTGATGAACGCATTAAGCCTTTTTGAGGTTAGCAGGGCACAATGGCCAAGCAGGCCGCCGCCCCGAGAATGAATTCAGTCCCGGGGCGGAAATGGGGCTTAGTCACCGCGCAACAGGGCTGCAACTCCGGTACGGGCGATTTCAATCAAGCCAAGAGGGCGCATCAGATCGGCAAAGGCATCGATCTTGTCCGGTGCACCGGTGATCTCGAAGATGAACGAATTCAGCGTACTATCGACGACATTGGCCCGGAAAATGTCGGCCAGTCGCAGGGCTTCGACCCGTTTATCGCCTTCACCCACAACCTTTATGATCGCCAGCTCGCGCTCGACCGAAGCACCTTCGACGGTCAGATCATGCACGTCACGGACCGACACGATGCGTCCAAGCTGCGCCTTGATCTGCTCGATCACTTGCGGGGTGCCGGTGGTGACGATGGTAATTCGGCTGAGATGCCCGGTATGGTCAACCTCAGCAACCGTTAGACTTTCAATATTATAGCCACGACCCGAGAACAGACCAATTACGCGGGCCAGAACCCCCGGTTCGTTTTCAACCAGCACCGCGATCGTGTGTTGTTCCTGCATGTCCGAGAATGTCGGGCGTAGGTTATATGCAGAATGGCGGGTTGCACCTTTTTTGATTTGCAGGGCAGACATTCATGTCCCTTTCATGATCTTGAGAGAGCCGGGCGCCATCCTGCGCCCGATAAAGTTAGTCGAATTTTGTTAAACCAGAACCGACCCCTTGCTATCGATCACGCCCTGCGTTTCGGCTTCGCCCAGCAGCATCTCATTGTGGGCCTTGCCCGATGGGATCATCGGGAAGCAATTCTCGTGCTTTTCGACCACGCAGTCGAAGATGACCGGACCGTCGTAATTGATCATCTCCATGATCGCGTCGTCCAGATCGGCCGGGTCGGAACACAGGATACCCTTGGCACCAAAGGCTTCAGCGAGCTTGACGAAATCAGGCAGGGCCTCGGACCACGAATGCGAATAGCGTTCGCCGTGCAGCAGTTCTTGCCATTGTCGTACCATTCCAAGCCGCTCGTTATTCAGAATGAACTGTTTCACGGGCAGGCGGTATTGCGCGGCCGTGCCCATTTCCTGCATGTTCATCAGCCACGAGGCCTCACCAGCCACGTTGATGACCAGCGCATCGGGATGTGCCATTTGCACACCGATCGAGGCGGGGAAACCATAGCCCATAGTGCCCAGCCCGCCCGAAGTCATCCAGCGGTTGGGGTCTTCAAATCCCAGGTATTGCGCCGCCCACATCTGGTGCTGTCCAACCTCGGTCGTGACATAGCGGTCATATTTCTTCGTCAGCTCTTCAAGCCGTTGCAGCGCGTATTGCGGCTTGATGGTCTTCTCGCTGTTTGTGAAGGCAAGGCAGTTGACGTTGCGCCATTCGTTAATCTGGTCTTGCCACTGCTTGATATTGGCAGCGTCTGTTTTGCGACCGCGTGCTTTCCAGACTTTCAGAATATCCTCAAGCACGTGGGCAACATCGCCAACTATTGGGATGTCGACACGGATAACTTTGTTGATCGACGAAGGGTCGATATCTACATGGGCTTTGATTGAGTTCGGCGAGAACGCATCGATCCGGCCGGTGATACGGTCATCAAATCGCGCGCCGATGTTTATCATCAGATCGCAATCATGCATCGCCATGTTGGCCTCGTAGAGCCCATGCATCCCAAGCATGCCGATCCAGTTTTCGCCCGAGGCCGGATAGGCCCCAAGCCCCATCAGAGTCGAAGTGATCGGAAAGCCGGTTGCATCCACCAGTTCGCGCAGCAGCTGGCTGGCAGCTGGACCAGAATTGATAACGCCACCACCGGTATAGAAGACTGGTTTCTTCGCGGTCTCGATTGCTGCAACAAGTTCCGTGATTTCTTCCAAATCGCCTTTCAATACCGGCTGATAATGGGAAGTTGACGGTTTCGGCGTTGTATACTCTCCCGAGGCAAACTGAACGTCCTTCGGAATATCGACCAGCACGGGGCCGGGGCGACCCGATGTGGCCACATGGAAGGCTTCGTGCATAGTCGCCGCCAGCGAGTCCGTATCCTTCACCAACCAGTTGTGCTTGGTGCAGGGGCGCGTGATGCCCACAGTGTCTGCTTCCTGAAAGGCGTCAGAGCCAATCATGAAGGTCGGAACCTGACCGGTCAGAACAACGATCGGAATTGAATCCAACAACGCATCGGTCAAGCCGGTCACGGCATTGGTCGCGCCAGGACCGGATGTGACCAAGGCAACGCCCGGCTTGCCGGTCGAGCGGGCATAGCCTTCGGCAGCATGTACCGCACCTTGCTCATGCCGTACCAGAATGTGACGGATGTCATTTTGCAGAAAGATCTCATCATAGATCGGTAGGACGGCGCCACCGGGGTATCCAAATACCGTGTCCACGCCCTGATCCTTGAGGGCCTGAACCACCATCTTTGCGCCGGTCATCTCACGTGTCATCTGCTTTGCTCCGTTCGCGACATGTGTCTTGCGTGTTGCCAAAAAAAAGCCCCCGAGATTTTCGGAGGCGCATGGGTTCGATTATGGTTTACCGTTACCGGCCCATGCGCGTGTTTCCTACGATTACGACTAGCGCTTTCATCGCCAGAGGCTCCTTCTTTGCGTGCAGGGACATTATGGTTGAGGGGAAGGGGCGTCAACAGGCAAATACAAAAATATTGTAAGTTTGGAATCGTGGGATTTGATATTTTGTTGCGCAAAATGACGCAGGTCGAGAAATATCCGCGAAAATTCGCCGTAAATTGGCGTGCGATCGGGCGATCAACAGTGGTCTGATTGCGTCAGGCCTATGTCTGAAACAGACCAGAGCAGCGCCCGATGCTGAGGCAGGCTGGTGAAAACAGCGCTAAATCGGGAGGTCAGACATGCTGCACGATCTTGTGGATCTGGGGCGCTATCCGATCGATCGGCCTGATTCATACGGGTACAGGCAGCTGATCGCGGACCTGAGGCGGGACCTGGAAGTTGATGGATGCGCGGTCCTCCCCGGCTTTGTGCACGAAGATGGCCTTGGGAAACTGATCGCTGAGGCCGATCACGTCGCTCCCAAAGCCCATCGATCGTTCAATCGCACGAATGCCTATTTTACGCAGGATGATCCCAGTTACGGGATCGGTCATCCAATCCGACGGTTTTATGACCGATCCAACGCCTTTGTTCCGGCTGACAACTTCCCTGTCACAAGCCCGCTGCGGCGTATTTATGAGTATGAAGGTTTCATGCCTTTCATCCGCATGGCTTTGAACGAGCCGGAGGATCGGTTCTTCCGATATGATGACCCGTTGGCGGATGTGATCATCAATGTGGTCGAGAAGGGAGGCGGCTTTCCGTGGCATTTTGACACCAATAATTACACCGTGACGCTGGCAATCCAGAATGGCGAGGAGGGCGGTGCATTCGAATACGCACCCAATCTGCGGACCAGTGAAGACGAGAATTTCAAGGGCGTCGCTGCGATTTTGGATGGCAGCAGGAGGGGCGTACACCAACTGGAACTGCAACCGGGCGACCTGCAGATATTCAAGGGGCGCTATGCCTTGCACCGGGTAGCGCCGGTTGAAGGACAACGGAAACGCTATGTTGGTATCTTTTCGTTTGTCGAAACCGAAGGCATGTGTGGTGGGGTGGAGCGGACCCGTCAACTCTATGGCCGTGTGCTGCCGCATCATTATGAGCGTGAAGGGTTGCGGGGTGATCAACTGCTTGACTGATTTGTGCTAGTCTCGGGCCCGAGGTTGGAAGAGGGCTGTTTTGATGCAGATATTACAACTTACACCATTTGTCCTTTGTTCTTCTTTGGACGCGCAGATTGAGTTCTACACTCGGCGGCTTGGGTTTTCCTGCACATTCAGGCAGGACAATTATGCCTTTTTGCGCCGTGATCCTGTGGCGATCCGATTATTGGAATGTCCACCGCGTCAGGATGGGCGCGCATTGGGGGATGAGCAGTCGTTCTATGTTGACGTCAAAGGAATCGACAGCCTGTTCGAAATCCTGCGCCCCGGGTTGGAGGAACTGCCTGAAGGGCGGGTGCGCCCGCCATTCGATCAGCCCTATCAGCAGCGCGAATTTCATGTCCTCGATGAAGACGGGACTTTGGTGTTCTTTGGTGAAGATATCAGTGAACGCGGCAGCGGGTAGTGCTCCCGCCCGACTTCAATGTGCCGTTGGCACATCTCCTTCGGTTGGGCCGGGCAGCGCGTTTCGCGCTGCGGTCATAGCCCGGGGCTGGTGCCCTGCAGGACGCCATGCTCCAGGGCATAGCGGGTCAAGCCGGCGGTGGAGGAGATGCCAAGTTTGCGCTTGATGTTCTTGCGATGCGTCTCAACCGTGCGCACCGAAATGTCCAGCGCCAGTGCCACCTCTTTGTTGGATTTACCCTGCGCCAATTCCAGCAGGATTGTCTGTTCCCGGCCGGTCAGCGCCTCGCGCGTGTTGCCGTCCTTGGGCTCCAGCGAGCCGCTGGCCCCGGTGCAAAGATACCGCTCGCCCCGCATCACGGCATCGATGGCTTGCTTGATCTCTTCGGTGGGAACGTCCTTGAGAATATAGCCTTTGGCGCCGTGGCTGAGCGCGGTTGAGATGTATTCGGGACTGTCATGCATCGACAGGATCAGAACGCGGGTTTTGGGCAGGCGCTCTAAAATGATCTCGGTGGCGTTCAACCCGCTCAGGCCGGGCATATTGAGATCCATCAGGATCACGTCCGGCTGCAGGTGGGTTGCTCGATCGACAGCTTCTTGTCCGTTGGAAAGTGTGCCGACAACTTCGATCTCATCATAGCTTTCCAGCAGAGACTGAATGCCTTCGGCGACCATGGGGTGATCGTCGACAATAAGGACCCGGATGATTGAGCCGGACATCAGATACCGGCCTTTCGTTTTGGCGTTGGGTCTTCCTGTGGTGGCAGCATATGACTGAGCGGCAAGCTGACCTCAATCACGGTGCCGCTGCGCCCGCCGCGCGATGAGAGGATGCGTAGAGTGCCGTCAAGCTGTTCGATCCGTTCCTGCATGTTTCGTAGCCCGATTCCGGTGCTGACATGGCCTGGTTCGTTCCGCAACCCGCGACCATTGTCCGTAATCCGCATCGTGGCGCCTTTCTTATGACCTCGCAGGTCAATGGTAACACGAGTTGCTCCCGAGTGGCGCTCGATATTGGTCAGGGCTTCCTGCGCAATACGGTAGAGGGCAATCTTGCTGTCTTGATCCAATCGGTTTCGGAACACCACGGTTGAGAAATCGGTTTCAATACCCGTGCGTTCACTGAAATCGTCGGTCAAAGCCTTGAGCGCTGGCCCAAGCCCCAGATCATCCAGAACACCCGGACGCAGGTCGCGGCTGATGCGGCGAACCTCGGTGATGGCGGTTGCCAGATTGTCGATACCTGTTTGCAATGGTTCCTGCGCCGACTCGTCATTCCCGCGGATCAGACGTCGTCGGGCGTTGTCCAGAGCATAGCGTACGCCAACCAGAATCTGGCTGATGCCGTCATGCAATTCGCGGGCGACGCGCCCGCGCTCTTCTTCCTGAGCGTCCAGTACCCGCTGTGTCAGTTCTTTAAGCTTGGCATCAGCCAGCCGCCGTTCGCGGAAGTTCAGCAACATGCCCGAGGCAAAGACGATCAGAACAGCGGCCAGAACAATGCCTCCGATATAAAGGAATGTGCGCTGCACGCGCGCCTCAACCTCAGCCCGGGCATTGGCGACGGTGGCGACGATGTCATCGATGAACACACCCGTGCCCACCACCCAGCGCCAGTCCTGCAGGCCAACAACATAGGCGATCATCTGAGCCTCTTCACCGGTCGATGGTTTTTGCCACATAAAGCTGTGCCAGCCCGCGCCCTGTCGGGCGAGCGTGATGAACTCATCCACAATCGGGGTGCCATCGCTGTCGGTCAGATCGGCCCAGTTGCGATTGATGAATTCAGTCTGGCGCGGGCTGACGAGGTTGTTGCCGTCATAGTCATAGACAAAGAAGAACCCGTCCTTGCCGTAAATCATCGCCGACAGAATCTGGGTCACGAGGTTTTTTGCGATTTCGTCATCCGGGGAGGCGCGACCGTAAATATAGGCAAACCCGTTCCGCGCCTGGGTCACGTAATTACGCAGCTCTTCTTTTTTGGCTTCGATCAGGCGGCGCTCGAGGGCCTGTATCTCACTCTCGGCGGTCGCGCGCGATTCATAAGCGACCACCATTGCAATGGCCGCAACCGCTGCGATCAGCGGGATTGCGGCAACCAGCGACAGTTTTTGCGCATAGGTTAGCGAGATTAGGTTCCGGATTCCTCCCATGTTCGAATCGATACGCAAGCTGCCGGCAAATTGCAAAAAATTTGGAAGAACACAGTGCTCGGCCACAGTGATTTGGGCGCGAGCGGGTAAAATCAACCGGATTTGTGCTTTTGAATGTGGAAAAACCCGACTGGCTACGTAGTAGTAGGTATTCACATTCATGTGTGTGGAACTAGGCTAACGCGCACTAGAAACGATCGACCCGGCATCACCCGGGGAATGAATATGAAGGGGAGGATCACTCATATGGATCGTCGTAAGTTTCTGAAAACATCAGCACTGGGCGGCTCGGCCGCTGCAGCCACCACGCTGGCAGCGCCCGCCTATGCGCAAGGCAAGCGCACGCTGACTATGGTCACCTCGTGGGGCCGTGGCCTCGCAGGTGTGTTCGACAGCGCGCAGCGTTGCGCCGACAGCATTACCACAATGTCGGATGGCGACCTGAACGTTGAAATCAAAGCCGCCGGTGAACTGGTTGGTGCGTTTGAGGTGTTTGACGCGGTATCGTCCGGTCAGGCCGATATGTACCACGCGGCAGACTACTACTTTGTGGGTCAGCACCCGGGCTATGCGTTCTTCACCGCTGTTCCGTTCGGCATGACCGCGCAGGAACTGGTGAACTGGTACTACCATGCCGGCGGCATGGAGCTGCATGATGAACTGGGCGAAATCTTCGGCCTGAAATCCTTCCTGGCCGGTAACACTGGCGCGCAGGCAGGTGGCTGGTACTCGAAAGAGATCAACAGCCCCGAAGACTTTAACGGCCTGAAATTCCGTATGCCGGGTCTGGGCGGCAAGGCGCTGGGCAAACTGGGCGCATCCGTTCAGAACATTCCGGGTTCGGAAGTGTATCAGGCGCTGTCGTCCGGTGCTATTGACGGAACCGAGTGGATCGGTCCCTGGGCTGATGAAAAAGCGGGTTTCCAGGAAATCACCAAAACCTACTACACTGCGGGCTTCCATGAGCCGGGTGCGGGTCTGTCGCTGGCCACCAACCGCGAGGTTTATGACAGCCTGTCCGCCGCGCAGCAGAAGATCATCGAGATCGCAGCTGCCGAGTGCCACCAGTGGAACCTGGCACAATTCCTGGCCAACAACGGCGCAGCGCTGCAGCGTCTGCAGGCCGGTGGTGTCAAGGTCATGGAATTCCCGGACAGCGTTTGGGACGCGTTTGGCGCAGCCAGCCAAGAAGTTCTGGATGAAAACATGGGTGATGAGCTGTTCAAGCGCATTCACGACAGCGCCATGGAGTCGATGGCAGCATCGTCGGCATGGAACAACCTGTCGTCGGGTGTCTACACCTCGCAGCGTGACCGCGTACGCGGCTAAGCAATCCGCTCAATGCAATCGGTTCCCCCGTCAGCGGGGGAGCCTTTCCTGTTGCACATAAGCGGCCCGGACATGCCGTCATAACCAAACGTGCAACCGATGCGACCTGGGGACAACATGCAGGACGAAAACGGTATCTCGTTCTTCGGCGCCCTGTGGAATGGACTGGTCTGGTTCATTCAGAACATTGCCGAAGCCTTCTATAATTTCGGATACGCCATCACGCATCCGCAGCTCTGGCTGGACTGGTCGAACAAAGAAGCAATCATGCGCTTTGTTTATTATGGCGGGTCTGTCGAGTTCTTCTTCGTGATCTTCGCGCTGTTTCTGGTGCTGACGGCCATTGGTCTTTACTATCGGAACTTCATGTGGGGAATGGTGCGCGGGCTCGAGGGCTTCGCCAATACCACTGGCCGCTTCTTTGCGTGGGCGGGATTGCTGATGGTAATTCAGCAGATCGTTATCGTATTCATGCAGCGGGTGTTCACACGGCCGGATATGTCCTTTGGGCTGGGTATCCCTTTTCAAATGGATATCAGTTGGTTCGCCGAAGAACTTAAACTCTACAACGCGATGGTTGTGTGCCTTTGCTGCACCTACACATTCGTGCAGGGCGGCCATGTGCGCGTTGACCTGATTTATGCGGGCATCAGTCACAAGGCCAAACGCGTCGTTGATATGTGCGGGGCGGTTCTGTTCATGATGCCCATGGCCGTTCTGACCTGGATGTATGGATGGTACTTCATGTGGCGGCACCTGATCGTGCCGAAACCCTCGGCCAGTGACACGCTGGATAGGCTTGTGGCCAAGTCCCGAGCGCTGCGTTGGAACGTGGAAACCATCGGGTTTAGTCCCAACGGGTTCAACGCCTACTTCCTGTTCAAAATCCTGCTGGTGGCCTTTGCCGCCATGGTGTTCCTGCACGCGATTGCGTTCCTGTATCGCTCGTATCTGGAATACGTGGAAGGGCCGGAAAGTGAAGGAAAATACCTCGACAAGGACAGCCTTGGCGAGGGTGAAGAAGCCTACGAAGGCGCGCATTAGGGACGGAGAACCAGACAATGCTATTCGGACTTGATGGCGTCGAGATAGGCCTCATTATTGTATTTTTCTGCCTCTTCGGAGGCATTCTTTCGGGTTTCCCCGTGGCCTTTGCCATCGGTGGGGCCGGGGTGATTTCGTTCGGGATTATCGCTGCATTGGATAGTGCCGGACTGTTGATCCACCAGGCGATCGACACCGGCTCGCAAGCCTACCGCGACGTGGTGAATTCTGGCGTCAAACCTGACGTGATATCCGTGTTCCGATACCCGGATTTGCCAAGGATCGCCGAGCCGGTCTTTGTACAAGGCTGGGAAACCGCGCTGGACCGGAATGTTTCCTTCATCGTGAACCGCATGAACGAACGTGTTCTGGCCGGGCAGTCGATCGAGACGCTGCTGGCGGTGCTGATGTTCGTTCTGATGGGCATCACGCTGGAGCGTTCAAAAATTGCAAACGACCTGCTGACCACGATGGCGCGCGTCTTTGGCCCGCTGCCCGGTGGCCTTGCGGTCTCGATTGTGGTCGTGGGCGCGTTCCTTGCTGCCTCGACCGGAATCGTCGGCGCGACCGTTGTTACCATGGGACTGTTGGCCCTGCCGACCATGCTGCGTAACAACTATTCGCCGGAATTGGCGACAGGTGTGATCGCGGCCTCGGGTACGTTGGGGCAGATCATTCCACCCTCCATCGTGATCGTTCTGCTAGGTACACTGGCTGGTGACCTCTATTCGACCGCGCAGGAAACACGCGCGGTTGAGGCCGGGTGCACCGACGCGCTGACCTATCTGGGCGAACCTGCAGTTGTTTCGGTGGGTACACTGTTCCAGGCGGCGCTGCTGCCTGGGATCATGTTGGCGCTGCTCTACGCGCTTTATGCCTTTGGATATGCGCTGTTGAACCCGGAAAAGGCCCCGGCTGTTGAATTGTCGGGAGGCTCGGGTGAAACCATCACGCGCTCGGAAGGGCTGACCTGGCTGCTGGGTGCTCCGGTTGCTCTGATTGTTGGCGCGGTGCTTTTGGGAAGCGCGGGAGTGATTGGCAGCCAGAATATCTCAGTCTCGGCATTTACGGATATCGGGCAGGGCGCCTCGCTGCGCACGAACGTGTCCGAAGAGTGTAAGGCTTCGATGATCGAACTGCATGGGCAATCAGCCTGGGACCAGGCCGTGGCCGAGCAGGAAGCGATTGACGAAGCAGGTGGTTCGTCCGAAGCCCAGCGTCTGAGCGAAGAGGAACTGGCTGCTGCGCAAGAGGCCAAGATCGCCGCTGCAGCGCCAATTGGCAACGGTGTCGCCGTGATTGTGGTACTGCTGGGTCTGACACTGGTACTGGGTCGCGGAATCGCACCGTCGCAAGCGCCGCAGCCTCTGATCGTCGGAGCGATTGGCCTGGTGCTGATGCTGTTGGTCGACGTGTTGCTGATCGCGCCAACGACTTCGTCCGGGGCTACGTTCCTGATACTCGCCATACCTTTTGCGCTCGCAATGCATGGGTGCAAAGAAGCTGCCGCCCGTTGCGCGACCAATGATCTGATCCGTGTGGTCTTCCCACCGCTGGTGCTGATCATCGCGGTGTTGGGTTCGATCCTTGGCGGTGTCACCAACCCTACGCCGGCTGCGGCACTGGGGGCGGGTGGAGCGATCATGCTAGCGGCCTATCGGAAACTTCAGGATCAGAACCGGTCGGGCAAAGTGATCATCTGGTCAACCTTCGCAGTGATCATCGCACTGGTGATGGGAGTGAACTTTGATCTGCGCATCAATCAGGGCAATGTTTCGGTTGAAAGCTGGATCGCGTTCATCATCGCCTATTCGGCCTACCTCTATGCGCTGTTCGGCTTGATCTACGGCTGCTGGGTGCTGTTCTCAAGTGGGGTTCTGACACCGGTGGTGCGTGAGACAGCGAAGGTGACGTCGATGGTCTTCACCATCCTGATCGGATCGCAACTGCTGAACCTGGTGGTGATTTCCTTTGGTGGAGAGCACTATATCCAGCAGTTCCTGCGCAGCTTTGATAATGAATTCACGGTCTTCCTGATCGTGATGCTGGTGCTGTTCATTCTTGGCTTTGTGCTGGATTTCCTTGAGATCATCTACATCGTGATCCCGATCGTGGGCCCCGTGATCTATGGCGGATCGTTTGATCCGAAATGGGTGACCATCATGGTGGCGGTGAACCTGCAGACCTCGTTCCTGACGCCTCCGTTCGGATTTGCGCTGTTCTATCTCAGGGGTGTTGCGCCGAAAGAGGTCACCACTGGCCACATCTATCGCGGCATCATACCGTTCGTGATCATTCAGGTTGTGGGCATCGCAATCCTGTGGTTCTTCCCGTCGATTGTAACCATCGTTCCTGACCTGATCCCGAACTGATCTGTCGCTTAGACTGACGAATACGGAGGCCCATTAGGGCCTCCGTTTGTTTTTCAGGAATTCGGCTGTGGGTGTGTCAGCCTTTCGAACTCCGCTTCAGTGGCATGATCGATTGCAAGGTCTGTGGTCTCGACAAGTCCGGCATTGGGATTGTCGAACGTGGCCTTGTCCAGCTTGCCGACCTTTTGCCCGACAATGGTGGTCACCACCGCATCGCCAGTGACATTCACAACCGTCCGCATCATATCGAGGATCCGGTCGACGGCCAGAATGATGCCGATGCCTTCCAGCGGCATACCCAACTGGTTCAGAACCATCGCCAGCATCACTATCCCCACACCGGGCACACCTGCCGTGCCGATTGAGGCCAGAACCGAGATTGAAATCACGGTCAGATAACCGCTTAGCCCCAGATCAATGCCATAGGCATTAGCCAGAAAAACGGTCGCCACTCCATGCATGATTGCGGTGCCATCCATGTTGATCGTCGCCCCTAGGGGAATACCGAACGACGCCACGGAACGGTCAACGCCGACTCTCTGAGTCACGCATTGTAAGCTGGCCGGAATTGTCGCGTTCGAGCTTGAGGTCGAGAACGCAAACACCTGCGCCGAGCGCATCTTGCGCAGGAATGCCCGAGGGCTCAGCCCGGTCGTAAAATACAGCAGCGCCATCAACGTGACACACAGATGGAATACCAGCGTCAGGCTGATCGTGGTCAGATAGCCGATCACCGGTCCGAATAGGCCAAAGCCCTCCATCGCAAAGGTTTTGGCAATCAGGCTGAAGACGCCGATGGGGGCGAAGGCCATGACGATATTGACGATCTTCATCGCCAGTTCATTCATGAACTCGCAGCCTTCCACAAAGGCCTTGGCGCGGCTGCCCATCATTAGCACTGCAATACCAACGACCATCACGTAGAAGATGATCTGCAGCATCTCACCATTGGCCAGAGCGTTGATCGGGTTCTTTGGGATGATGTTCGCCAGTATTTCCCAAGTGGTCTGCGGGTTGGCGACGCTTACGCTATCACCGGCCAGATACAGGCTCGTGAATCCGGTGCCCGGCCCAATGAGGCCCGCAAAGATCAAGGCAGTTGTCACGGCCAAGGCCGTGGTGGCCAGATAGGTGACGAAGGTCAGCCCTCCGACACGGCCCAGCAATTTGACATCGCCAATGCCGACAACGCCGCACAGCAGTGAGAATGCAACCAGCGGCACAACAAGCATCTGAAGTGCATTAAGGAACATTTGCCCAAACATGGACAGCACACCCTGCACAAGTGTTGCGTTGAGCGCAGCGACATCGAGATAGTTCAAGACCAAACCAAAGATCGAGCCCAAGGCGAGCGCGGCCAGGATCTGGGTTGTCAGCGTGGCCGAAACCAGTCGGCGTGCGGCATATGTCATTTTCCCCCTCCTTCAGAACCTCTGCGACAGGGTGGGAGGCCTGCCGTAGCGACAATAAATCCAGCCCGGTCAGCGTCTGATTGAGCTGCGGGTTTCAGGTTTGGGCTGGACGTTTAGAAGTGCGGCTAATTTGGTGACCTTGCGTCAACTTTCAATCGCACGGGCTGGGGAAGGTCGATTAAGATTGCTTAACAATTGGGCGCAGCATGGCGGAAGGTAGTTTAACGTGATGAAAAAAATGTATTTATTTTGTCGATGCAGGTGCTGAAAACTCGATCAAATCCCAACGATTTCCGAAAGGATCCCGCCAGACGGCGACAATTCCATAGGGTTCATGGCGCGGGCGCTCTTCAAATCCTACGCCTGCTTCCAGCATCGCCGCGTGATCGCGGTAGAAATCATCTGTTTCGAGGAAAAAGCCAACGCGCCCACCGGTTTGATTGCCGACCGATGCGAACTGTTCCGCGCCCACAGCCTGGGCCAGCAACAACGAAGCACCATCCGAGCCCGGAGGCGTGATCCGCACCCAGCGTTTACCATCGCCCAGATCAATATCCTGCGTCAGAGTAAAGCACAGCACTTTGGTGTAGAACGCGATCGCTGCGTCATAATCCGGGACGACCAGCGTCACCGCATGAAGGCTCTGACGCATGATAGATTAACCTTTGGTGGGGTGGCGGTCAGGCAGTTGGATGTTGGCCACCTGCTCGGCAATCGGGGCCGACGATAGGGGGTGGTGGGCCGTATGGTCACACTGCTCGGGATTTTTAATTCGCTGCCATTCACCCTGCATATAGACCTGCAAGCCCGCGAATTTGGCCTTGTACCCCATCTTGGGGCTGCCGGGCACCCAATAGCCCAGATAAATATAAGGCAACCCAGCCTCGCGCGCGAGCTCGATATGGTCGAGAATCATGTAAGTGCCCAGCGAGCTTTGCTGGAACTCTGGATCGTAGAACGAGTAAACCATGCTCAGCCCGTCATCCAGTACATCGGTCAAACTGACGGCGATCAGCTCGCCGGTTTCGGGATCGGCATATTCTACGACTCGGCTGCGGATCGGGGTTTCCTCGATCATCGCGGCGAATTCGAAGACATCCATATCGGCCATGCCGCCATCCGCATGGCGCGCGTCCAGATACCGACGGAACAGGTCGAACTGTTCATCCGTTGCCCAGGGCGATGTTGCACGTCGGATCAAGTAGGAATTGCGCTTGTGGGCCCGTCTTTGGCTTTTGCTTGGCTGAAAGGCTGACACATCGATACGGGCAGACAGACAGGCGGCGCAGTCGGTGCAGGACGGGCGATACAGAACATTCTGCGAGCGGCGAAATCCTTGTTGTGAAAGGCAATTGTTCAATTGATCCGCACCTTCCCCCTGTAGGGCGGTGAACAGTTTGCGCTCCATCCTGCCCTCAAGGTAAGGGCAGGGCTGGGGTGCCGTCACATAGAATTGTGGCGCAATTGGCAGCGTGTGTCGCATGAAGGTCCCGCATTTCCTCGGAACCGATGATAGCAACGGTTTTTGGCGCAGCCAAGTGTTTCACTCAGGTGTTTTTAGGCGCGCTGGTTGATCATCACGGTGCCGAGGAAGGCATCGGTCAGGCCCTGACAGCGGGCGCTGGTCATCATCATGATGACCGAAATGATCTGTAGTACCGGGATCGCCATGCTGACGAAATACCCTGCCGTATGTGCAATGGCTTTCCCCGTATCCATTCGGGCGCCAAAGGCGTCACGCAACTCTATCCCCATGAAGCGCATCCCCAGTGTGGCCGAGCCGTTGGCGATGGTAACAACGCGATAGACAAAGCTGATGACTGCGTAGATCAGCGCCAATATGAAGAAGCCCATGCCAAAGGTCAGCAGAATCGCAACTGTACAGAGCAATGAGATAAAGGCGATGTCGAACAGCCAGGCAAAAAAGCGCTTGGTCGCTACGGATTGGTAGAATTCGGGTTGGCTGTCAGGGTCAGGCAGATGAGGCATAGATTGTAATCCGGGTATTGTGCAGAAACACCCTGTCCCGATGGGCGGGACAGGGCAAGCCACGATTAGGCAGGTTGTTCGCCGTTTTCGTCATCACGATTATCGCGGGCGCGTTCATCCATGAACTCGTCGAACTCGGCCTTGTCCTTGGCTTCACGCAGGCGGTGCAGGAACGCCTCAAAGTCTTTCTGTTCGCGCTCTAACCGGGCCAGAGTGTCGGCCTTGTAGGCGTCGAACGCGCTGTTGCCCGAAGGTTTCATGGCGCTCATGTGGCTGTTCCACGACGAACGGCGGCTGCAGGATTTGCTGAACATGCGTTTGCTCCAGATCATATAGGCAAGAAAGGCCAGGCCGATGGGCCAGAAGAAGATAAAGCCAAGGACCATTGCGGCGATCCAGGCGCCTTTGCCCTTGCTATCAAGCCAGGCTTCGCTTCGGTGCAGCCATCCCGGATTTTGGGGAACGGCGTGGTCGGACAATGCGGTCATGTGCTCTCTCCAGCTAGGATGTAAATGCTTTTCACATTACCAAGATGGGAGGGGGGATAGGTGGTTGCAAGGGGGTATGTGAAAAAGATTTACATTTTTCCGAATCCAGCGTCTGACCGGGTGGATCAATCAGCGGGGTAAGGCGGATTTGCGTCTCAGTATTTCAGGCCGAGCGACGCAGCCCATCGGTTAAACGTTTCATTAAGAACGCTTAATAATCAAACCCTTCCATAGGGTTTGCGCAATGGCTGCATACATAGTTTTCCGAGGAGCAATCAAGGGAGGTCGCGGAAATGAATGTTGTGAACACAACTCATTGGCCGTTCGGGCCAGAGGAGAGTTTCATCTTGTCGACCGAACCAGGCCTAGCTTCGCAAGGCGGCGTATCTAGATCGATTGATCAAGTCGATTTGCCTTTTTTGAACCTCGATCCCCATGATCTCGAAGGGAAAGAAGATCTGCCGGATTTCGAACCGCGCGGGTTTTGGGACGGGATGATCGACAGCACGGTCAGCGCGTATCAGGGCGCTGGGTCTCACGAGGTTGAGTTCAGTCTTTTGATGGTGAACCACGAGATCGCGACACGCGGAAGCGCCACGCTCATTTCGGAGCTGTACCATACACAGCAAGTCGCGCTTGAAACCATGAGCATGCATGGAACGGCCATACCTGTTTCTTACGAGGCCCGGTCCGCCTTTGGATTTGAGGGCGTTCACATTGGTCAAGCAGCACAGTTTCAGCATCTGTCTATAGCCAGCGAACAGGGGGAGATGTTCGATGTGCATGGGGTCGATGCAAATGGCGATCTGGTTCTGGCGTCATTCGGCTATTACGAGGTCGTCGAGATCGCAGGCAAGCTTCATCAAAACGGTATTTCTGATTTTGCGCTGAGTTTTGAGGTGTCGTTCGAGCTCGAAATGAATGAGACCGGTCTTTATGAAGTATTTGCTGCGGTCTCGTTCGATGGCCAAATTGACTTTAACCACGGAATGTCGCGCTTTTTTGAGTTTGAAGAGGATATGTATTTCCCAGCTCGCAATCTGGGGAGTGTGGAATTTGGCCCTCTGCCAGATGGCCTGTTCCAACAACTGGCGATGTTTCAGGCTCATATGGGTGACGCCTGGGACGAGTTGGTGAGTTTGAACGATCAGCTTGAGGCGGTGTTTTTGCAGCTTCGTGAAGACGAGCACTATGACGAGTGGGATTTGGCCGGGCAGGGGATTGAAAATCCGTTCACTTTCGATTTGCCGCCAGTGGATCAGTGGCTATAACGATTTGGACATTAGGCCCTTTCTGCTGTTCAATCGGACAGGGCTAAGCCAACTCTGTCCGATCATGTGCGCTGGCCGCATCTGATTTTCGGCCGTCACAAGTCATAGGCAAATGGAAGATATTGAAAACACCAGCCCACCGTCACTCGATCAGATCCTCTCGCTGGAAAAACAGGTATGGACTGCGCTGGTTGAAGGCAATGCACAGGCCGACCGGGCACTTCTGAGCCCCGATTTTCTGGGCGTGTATCCAACGGGTTTTGCCAACCGCGACGATCATGTTGGCCAGTTCGCCGATGCGCCTACGATGGCGCAATATGAACTCAGCGATACCAGGTTGCGCGTCTTGTCGGCGGATGTGGTTTTGCTCTCATACAGGGCAGATTATCTACGCCCCGAAGCACAGGAATGGGAGGCGATGCTGATCTCATCCCTATGGGAGCGGCGTCACGATGTCTGGATCAACAGTTTCAGCCAGGACACGCCACTGGAACGGTCATGAGCCAGCCTCTTGTTATCAACCGCTTGCCGCGCGCTTTTCATACCGATCTGGGTGACGAAACACGCGCGGCGCTGCCCGATTTGACTGCCGAGCAGGGGGAGTTGATCGCGGGAACTGCGGGCTCTAGCCCCTACCTGAAAGGGTTGATTGACCAAGAAAGGAACTGGTTGCCACACGCGTTGCAGCAACCGGAGCAGGCATTGTCGGAAGTGATGGACGCGGCGCGCGCGCTGCCGTCGGATCAGTTGAAACCCGGTTTGCGGCAAGCGAAGAGGCGCATGGCCTTGCTGACGGCGCTGGCCGATCTGGCGGGTGCGTGGCCGTTGGAAAAGGTAACTGCTGCGCTGACTGACTTTGGCGCTTTGGCCGTAGATGTGGCAGCGAAGGCCGAAATTGCTGCGCTGATCCGGCGCGGCAAGCTGCCGGGTATGACCGAGAATGATGTCGAAACCGCAGCTGGTATGGTCATTCTGGCGATGGGCAAAATGGGCGCATATGAGCTGAATTATAGCTCGGATATCGATCTGATCGTGCTGTTCGACGAAACCCGTTTCGATCCCGATGATTTCTATGAAGCCCGTCAGGGAATGGTGCGCGCCACGCGGAATTTCTGTGCCACGCTCAGCGAAAAGACGGCGGATGGGTATGTATTCCGCACCGATCTGCGACTGCGCCCGGACCCGGCAGTCACACCCGTGTGTCTGGCGATGGAAGCGGCTGAGCGCTACTATGAAAGCCTTGGGCGCACGTGGGAACGCGCGGCCTATATCAAGGCACGCCCCTGCGCCGGGGACATCGCGGCAGGTCAGAGATTCCTTGATGCATTGCGCCCGTTCGTCTGGCGGCGGCATCTGGATTTTGCCGCCATTCAAGACGCCCATGACATGCGCTTGCGCATTCGCGAGAACAAGGGAACTGGCGGGAGCCTCTCGATTCCCGGTCACGATATGAAGTTGGGGCAGGGCGGTATTCGAGAGATCGAGTTTTTTACTCAGACCCGTCAATTGATCGCGGGCGGACGTGATCCCGACCTTCGCGTCCGGGGTACCGTTCCCGGTCTGGCGGCGTTGGCGTCGAAGGGCTGGGTGCCCGAAGACGTCGCAGAGAAACTGACTGACCACTACCGCGCCCACCGCGAGGTCGAGCATCGCATCCAGATGGTGCACGACGCACAGACCCATAAGGTGCCAAATTCAGAGGACGGTTTCGAACGGGTCGCGTGCCTGATGGGGATCAGCAGCGCCGAATTGACCGCCGAACTGACCCGCCGCCTGACCGAAGTGCACGAACTGACCGAAGGGTTCTTCGCCCCTGGACCAGGCGCGGCACCCGTGCCGCTTCAGGAGGTTGAGTTTGACAAGGGTGTGCTGGCCCGCTGGCCGACTTATCCGGCGCTTCGATCGCAGCGTGGTGCACGGATATTCGAGCGGCTCAGGCCGGAACTTCTGGCGCGATTGGCAAAAACTGCGAAACCCGACGAAGCGCTATTGGCACTGGATGGTTTTCTGGCGGGATTACCCGCCGGAGTGCAGCTGTTTTCCCTGTTCGAGGCGAACCCGCATCTGATCGATCTGCTGGTCGATATCGTTGGAACGTCACATGCGCTCGCCACCCATCTGTCGCGCAACGCCTCGGTTTTTGATGCGGTGATTGGTGGCAGTTTCTTCAGCGATTGGCCCGGGCAGGCGACCTTGCAGTCGGACTTGACGCAGGCCTTGGCAGAGGAAAGCGACTATGAAACACAGCTCGATTTCGCTCGTCGCTGGTGCAAGGAGTGGCACTTTCGCATCGGTGTGCATCATCTGCGCGGACTGATCGATGGGGCGCAGGCCGGGCAGCAATATGCCGAACTGGCGCAGGCCGTGATTGCGGCGGTTCTGCCCTGCGTTGTCGACCAGTTCTCCAAAAAGCATGGACCGGCGCCCGGGCGCGGCGCCGCGGTTTTGGGCATGGGGTCACTTGGGGCAGGGCGCATCAACTCGCAATCCGATCTGGACATGATTGTCATCTACGATCCTCAGGATCAGGACATGTCCGATGGCCCTCGCCCGCTGGCAACGCGGACATACTACGCTCGTTTCACCCAGGCTCTGATCACGGCGCTCAGCGCGCCAATGTCGCAGGGACGGCTTTATGAGGTCGACATGCGTCTGCGCCCGTCGGGCAATCAGGGGCCGGTGGCTACAAGCTGGGCCAGCTTCACTAACTATCAGCAGAATGAGGCCTGGGTGTGGGAACACCTTGCTTTGACTCGCGCCCATGTGGTCGCAGGTGAAGCCGGTTTAGCCGAGGATATCGAAAACTTCCGCGCTGAATTCCTGTCGCAAACGCGCGACCACCAGAAGGTGCTGAAAGAAGTGGCCGCGATGCGCGAAAGACTGGCCGCAGCCAAAGCACCAGCGGGCGTTTGGGACGCAAAGAATGGGCCGGGCCGCATGATGGATATCGAGCTGATGGCAGAGACGGGCGCATTGCTGGCCGGATTGCCCCAGCGCGATGTACACTGGGGTCTGGACGGGGCGGTCGCTGTCGGGCTGCTGGATGTCGCGCAGGCGCAAACCCTGAAGGGTTGTTACGATTTATGCTGGTCGGTGCAATGTGCGGCGCGTCTGCTGTCGGGAAAGGTGATCGAGGCCGACAAGATCGGTGAAGGCGGTACGGCCTTTCTGTGTCGGGCGACCGGGTTCGATCAGGTCGAACAGCTGCAATCCGCGTTGCAAGACAATTACAGCACTGCGGCCTCGTTGATTGGCGCAGTTGTCGGAGGGGTTGAAGATGGCACGCAGTGATGATCCGAATGACCACAAAGGCCTGATCCGCGAGGCGTATCGCATTGAAGGCATCACCTTGCCCGAGTGTCGCAGCATCTTTCTGGATTGGGCGCTGAGCCTGCCCGGAGAGCTTGACCAAAATCAGGCCCTGACCAACCTGCACACAGTCTATTCGGAACAGGCTGCTGATCATCCGATGACGCAGGTCCTGACCGAGGGTTTGCAGGCGGCCCAAGCCCCCAAGCGTCGTGGCGGCTGGCGCAAGCGCAACCGTTAACGGGGCTTTCACCCACGCGCATTCACGATTATGAGGGCGCCATGACAACCACAGCTGATCGCCCCCGTATCCGTTTGAAACCCAAGGCCAATGCGCGTGGCCTGCGCCACGGGTTTCCCTGGGTCTATGCCAATGACATCGTCACCGACCGCCGGACCCGCAAAATCGGGCCGGGGTCCTTGGCTGTGCTGGAAGACGAGAAGCGCGCGCCAATCGCTCTGGTCGCGGTGAATCCGGTCTCGAAGATCATGTGCCGGGTACTTGATCGCGATATCGGCGCGCAGTTGGATGCGGACTGGTTTGAAACCCGTCTGCGCCGCGCGCTTGAGATGCGCGAGCGACTGTTCGATGCGCCGTACTACCGCCTGATCCATGCCGAGGCGGATGGGTTTCCCGGGGTGATCATCGACCGGTTCGGCGACGCCTGCGTGATCCAACCCAACGCAGCCTGGGCTGAGGCACATCTTGAATCACTGACCGACGCGCTGGTCAAGGTGACCGGGGTCGACACAGTGCTGAAGAACGCCTCGGGGCGCACGCGTGTGCTCGAGGGGTTGGACGACACCAATCTGACCTTGCGTGGAACTGTGCCTTATGAGCCTCTGCCAGTGCCAATGAATGGCGCAACCTACATGGCTGACCTGACTGGTGGGCAGAAAACCGGCCTGTTCTATGACCAACGCCCCAATCACGCGTTTGCCGCCAAGTTGGTTCACCCCGAGGCGCAGGTGCTGGATGTATTCAGCCACGTCGGAGGCTTTGGTCTGGCCATGTTGGCGGGCGGAGCAGCACAGGCATTGTCCGTTGACGGCTCGGCAGCGGCGCTCGAACTGGCGGCGAAGGGCGCTGAAGCCTCAGGATTTTCTGCCCGTTTCCAGACCCGACAAGGCGACGCCTTTGATATACTGACCAAACTCGGCGAAGAGGACGCGTTGTTCGACGTCGTCATCTGTGATCCCCCGGCTTTTGCACCTTCGAAACAGGCGTTGGATGCAGGTTTGCGCGCCTATGAGCGTACCGCACGTCTGGCGGCTCCGCTGGTCAAACCGGGCGGGTATCTTGGCCTCTGCTCCTGTTCTCATGCCGCTGATCTGGGCCGTTTCCGCGATGCCTCATCCCGTGGGATCGGACGGGCAGGACGACAGACCCAACTGATCCGAACTGGCTTTGCCGGGCCGGACCATCCACAACTGCCGCAGCTGGCAGAAAGCGGCTACCTCAAAGCCGTGTTTTACCGTCTGTGAAGGCGGTTCTTGATACCTGCGTCATCTATCCCACGGTGATGCGAGAGATGCTGTTGGGCGCAGCGAGGCTTGGTTATTTCACGCCCGTCTGGTCTGCACGTATCCTCGAAGAATGGGCCCGTGCCGCCCGCAAACTCGGCCCCGAGGGAGAGGCGCAGGCGCGCGCCGAAATCGCGCTGGTTCAGGCCCATTGGCCAAATGCCGAGCAACCCGCCAACCTCGGTGTTGAACAGCGCCTATGGTTGCCGGATGCCGCCGACATCCACGTTCTCGCAACGGCGGTCACAAGCTCGGCAGATGTCATTGTCACCGTCAATGCCAAGGACTTTCCCAAGAATATTTTGGCCGACGAAGGGCTTGAGCGGCGCGATCCGGACGGGCTGCTGCATGAACTCTGGCTGTCCGACCCCGAAGGCATGACGCAGGTTTCCAAAGCGGTCCTTGCTGAAGCCAACCGGCTATCCGGTGCTCAATGGACCTTGCGCAGCTTAATGAAAAAAGCCCGCCTGCCGCGCCTTGGCAAAGCCCTGAGTACTTAATTCGGGATCCCATTCATCTGGCCAAAAATATCTCGGGGAGCGCGAGGGGCTGGCCCCTCGCTCCTATCCTAAACTCCCACGCCCCACTTTTGTTCAAGTACTTCCAGAGCTGCGATCCGCTCATCCGTCTTTGGATGACTCATTAACCAAGCGGGCACAACGCCCGCGCGCTGCTGTGTCAGATCCTCAAGCTTGTGGAACAAAGACTTCTGTGGACCAATCCCGATCCCGGCTTTTGTCAAAAGCGCGGCCGCATATTCATCCGCCTCATATTCATCACTTCGCGACAGGCGGGAGGCCAGCAAATGAGTCAGCATATTTGCAATCCAGGCTCCAATGAACGGGATGAAGCGGTTCAATAGCATCATCAGCGCAGCACGCAGGGCGTTTTGACCCGAGAAATCAATCATCCGCCGCCGGGCGTGGCCAAGGGCGACATGGCCCAATTCATGCGCGATTACGCTTGCCATTTCTTCTGCTGATACTTCGCCGTTGCCAAATTTGCGATAAAAACCGCGCGTGATGAAAATACGCCCATCCGGCGCGGCCAGCCCGTTCACCGGATCGATCTCGTAGATGTAGACTGGGACCCGATCAATTTCCAAGGCTGCAGCCAGCCGGTCCGTCATGCGTTTTAGCGCAGGATCGGCCAGTTCGGTGGACTTCGCATCCAACTCACGATGCGTGCGCCAGACGGATATCCGGTACATCACAACGGCATAGGCTATGGCCAGCAGGATGGGTGTTAAGCGAAGCATGAGTTAGATATGGGCGACCCACCCCGAGGAGGCAAGCGGTAACTCGCCCTTCACGTCCGATCAGTTATGCGGCTCAATCCAGCCTTACCTGCCTGGCGAGGGCAGGTGCAGGTTCGAATGAAACTCGGCAAGGGACTGCTTGGTCAAGACCTCGCCCTTCGAAGCCTCAAAAAATGCGCGTTCAGCTTCCTTTTCTGCGACCAGAGCATCAACTCTCAGGTCCCTCACATCCGCGCGCAGAGCGTCGCGCGCCTCCTCGTAGGTTTCAGCATCGCGCAGCTCATCCTCAAGCGCACTCAGCTTGTCATCATAGTCCGGGTCCGCAGGATCAAGTGCGGCGATATCATCGGCGATGTCTTCGCTGCTGCGGCCATCGTAGTCTTCGTTCAGATCACGCAGTTCACGGCGCGCCTCATAGAGGTCACCGCGTAAGTCGTAATAGGTTTCCGCCGCCGCCTGGTAGGTCGCGATTTTGCCGACATTGCTGTTGGGTGAAGCATTGCGGAACGCCGGGGCCGCTGCCTTAGACGCATTCAGGTTACGCAGCTTGTCCGAGCCATAGGGATCGGTGATCGCTGCAACAAGCGGGTCGCGGTAATAGCGGTAGCGGTCCTTCTTGCGATTGGAATATGGCTTTTCGTAGCGCAGTCGATAGTCGGTTTCATCATAGATCTTCTTATCGTCCGAATAGCGGTAGCCGTCAGGATCGTAAGGCACCGGCTGGATCGTTGCCCAGTCCTTGTGCCGGTGGTTTGGCTGTGGCAGATCGAGATTGCCGTGGAACTCGCCCAGCGTCGCTTTGGTCAATGTACGCCCTTTCGAAGCGTCATAAAAGGCAGCCTCCGCATCTTGCAACGCGTCGCGGGTTTCGTATTTCAGATCCCTCAGATCAGCGCGCAGATCGTCGCGCGCCTCCTCGTAGGTTTCAGCATCGCGCAGCTCATCCTCAAGCGCACTCAGCTTGTCATCATAGTCCGGGTCCGCAGGATCAAG